>CAVRFU010000004.1:0-453846 GCA_963720495.1 uncultured Chloroflexia bacterium | reverse complement strand
GGGGTGGAACTGGACGCCGAGCAGCGCGTCACGCGCGACCGCCGACACGAACGTGCCGCCGTGGTCGGTCGTGGCCAGGATCACGCCACGTGCCTCTGCGTCGGGCACGCCCGACGTACGAGTGGACGAAGTAGAAGTCGGTCCCGTCGGCGATGCCGTCGAAGAGCGGATGCGGGCGCGTTCGCTCGACCTGGTTCCAGCCGATGTGCGGGAGGGTCGGCGCGTCCTCGATCCGGACCGTCCGCCCGGGCACGACCCCGAGCGTCGTCGCGCCGTCCTCGTCGCTGCCGTCGAACAGCAGCTGCAGGCCGAGACAGATGCCGAGGAACGGGCGGCCGCCGGCGATCCAGGCGTCGATCGGCCGGGTCAGGCCGCGCGCACGGAGCCGACCCATGGCGGGCTCGGCGGCGCCGACGCCCGGGACGATCAGGGCATCCGCGCCGACCAGCCCGTCCGCATCGCGGGCGATCGTGACCTCGGCGCCGACGGTCGTCAGCGCCTGGTCGATGCTGACGAGGTTCCCGGCGCCGTAATCGATGACGGCGATCCGGGGCCGCCTGCGTCATCCGAGCGTGCCCTTGGTCGACGCCACGCCGTCGCGTCGCGGGTCGATCTCGCAGGCGACGCGGAGCGCGCGGCCGAGGGCCTTGAAGGCGGCCTCGGCGAGGTGATGGTCGTTGCGGCCGGTGCCGCTCAGGTGGAGCGTGGCCCCGGCGGTCCGCGCGAAGGCCTCGAGCGCGTGCTCGACCAGCTGGAGCGGCAGGCCGCCGGCGCGCTCGCCGCGGAACGGCAGGTCGATGACCGCGTACGGCCGGCCGCCGACGTCGATGACGGCGGTCGCGATCGATTCGTCCATCGGCACGGAGCTCTGGCCGAACCGGGCGATCCCGGCCCGGTCGCCGAGCGCCTCGGCGAACGCCGCGCCGAGGACGAGCGCGACGTCCTCGACCGTGTGGTGCTCGTCGACCTGGAGGTCGCCGTCGGCGTGGATCGCCAGGTCGAACAGGCCGTGGTGGGCGAGTGAGCCGAGGAGGTGGTCGTAGAACCCGATGCCGGTGTCGATGCCGGTGTGGCCCGCGCCGTCGAGCCCGAGCGTGACGGTCACCTCGGTCTCGTTCGTGGTCCGGGCCACGGTCACCCGGCGGCCCTCGCGCGGACCGATCTCGATCTCGCCGAGCGGCGTCGTCATCGCGTTGCCTCCAGCTCCGTCGCGGCGGCGATGAGTCGGTCGTTCTCGTCCGGGTCGCGGACGGTCAGGCGCAGGTGGTCGGCGATCGGGTGGCCGGCCCCGAACGTCCGCGGGACGAGGCGCGCGCCGCAGGAGCCCATCGGCGACCTCGGCGGCCCGTTCCGGCGACCCGAAGTCGACCAGGATGAAGTTCGTCACCGACGGCCCGACCGTTCCAGCCGATCGCGCGCAGCGCCTCGCTCAGGCGCGTCCGTTCGCGCACGACGCGCGCGAGGTTCGCCGTCGAGGACCGTCGGATCGAGCAGCGCCTCGGTGACGACGGTGACCGAGACGGTCGAGATGGAGCCGGGCGGCCGGTACGGGTTGAGCCGGGCGATCATCTCGGGCCGGGCGACGCCGAACCCGATCCGCAGGCCGGCGAGGGCGTAGGCCTTGCTCGCGGTCCGGACCATGATGAGGTTCGGGTAGTCGTCGCGGAGGCCGACCAGCGAGGTCCCGACGAACTCGGCGTAGGCCTCGTCGAGGACGACGACCGGTGGCTCGCGACCGGCCGCGGCGGCGTCGTCGGTCAGTGCCGCGAGGAGCGCCGCGATCGTGCCGTCCGGCTCGGCCAGGGCGGTCGGGTTGTTCGGGCTGCACAGCCAGACGACGGTGGCGCCGGTGTCGGCGACGGCCGCCCGGATGGCCGGCGCGTCGAGCGCGAACCCGGCCGCTTCGGCCAGGCGCGGCACCGCGACGACGGTCCCGCCACGCTGCTCGGTCACGACCCGGTACATCGCGTAGGTCGGGATCGGGACGACGGCGCTGCCGCCGCCCGTGATGAAGACCTTGGCGACGATGTCGAGGATCTCGTCCGCGCCGGCACCGACGATGAGCTCGGTCGGGTCGACGCCGTAGCGGGCGGCGGCCGCCTCGATCAGGCGGCGGTAGTCGGTCGGCGGGTATTCGGACAGCGACGCCTCGAACCGCCCGGCGGCCAGCAGCTCGTTCACGATCGCCGGCGGGGTGGGGGAGGTGTTCAGGTCGAACCGGACGATCGTGGCCGGGTCGACGCCGTAGCGGGCCGCGACCTGCTCGTCGGTCGCCTCCCAGGAGTACGACGCCGGCGCGGTCGGCGAGGTGAACGTGACCGGCGTCGGGCTCATGTGCCGGGCTCCTCCTCGAATCGGATCTCGACGGCGTCGCGATGGGCGAGCAGGCCCTCGGCGTCGGCGAGCGTCGCGATGGTCTCCCGGATCGAGGCGAGGCCGTCGCGGTCGATGCGCTGGACCTGGCTGAACTTGCCGTACGTCTCGACCGACAGCGCGCCGGACGCGCGGGCCAGGCCGCCGGTCGGCAGGACGTGGTTGGCGCCCGTCGCGTAGTCGCCGGCGGATTCCGGCGCCCACGGCCCGACGAACAGCGGAGCCGGCGTTGCGGAGGCGCGCGACCGTCGGCTCGAGCGGCTCGACGTCGACCGACAGGTGCTCCGGCGCGTAGGCGTTGACGAAGTCGATCGCCGCGTCGAGGTCCGGCGCGAGGACGATCCGGCCGTGGTCGCGGAGCGCGGCGGCGAGGATGTCGTGGCGGGCGGCGCGCGCGAGCTGGGTCGTGACGGCTGCCTCGACCGCGTCCGCGAAGGCCGCGTCCGTCGTGACGAGGATGGCCGGGGAGTCCGGGCCGTGCTCGGCCTGGGTGATGAGGTCGGCGGCGACACGGCGGGCGTCGGCCGGCGGCGCGGCGAGGACCATGCCCTCCGACGGGCCGGCCGGCAGGTCGATGCCGACCTCGCCGCAGACCTCGATCTTGGCCGCGGTCACCCAGGCGTTGCCCGGACCGACGATCCGATCGACGGGTTCGATGCCGGCGTCCGGGAGTCCGTACGCGAGGGCACCGATCGCCTGCGCGCCGCCGGCGACGATGAAGGCATCGACCTCGAGGAGGCCGGCGGCGCCGAGCAGGACCGGGTCGTGGTCGCCGTCGCGTCGGCCGGGGAGGCGACGACGATCCGCTCGACGCCGGCGACCCGGGCCGGGACGACGGTCATGACCAGCGACGACGGGTACGGCGCGGAGCCGCCGGGGACGTAGGCGCCGACGCTGGCCAGCGGGTGTCCAGCGGCGTTCGATCTCGATGCCGGGGGCGATCGTCGTCCGCGTCGAGCTCGGGCGCTGGGTCTCGGCGAAGCGGCGGACGTGGTCGATCGCCTGGTCGAGGGCACGGCGGACCGGCGGCTCGAGGCGTCGACGCGCTGCCGCGAGGTCGTCGGGATCGAGGACGAGGCGGCCGTCCGGTCGTCCGCCACCGACCGCCTGCGTTCGCGTCGCGGACGGCGTCGTCGCCACGGGCGCGGACGTCGGCGAGCGTGGCGCGGGCGCCGTCGCGGACCCGCGGATCGGGCACGGCGCCGCGCCGGATGAGCGCGTCGTGGTCGCGCCGTCGCGGCCGGGTCGCCGGCAGCCACGTCGCGCAGGTCGAGCCGGCGGAGGCGGAGCGTGGTCGCGGGTGTCACGGTCGTCACGGGACGATCTTCTCGATCGGCAGGACGAGGATGCCCGACGCGCCGGCCGCCTTGAGGCGCGGCAGGAGGCCCCAGACGTCGTCCGCGCCCACGACCGAGTGGATCGCGATCATCCCCGCGTGGGCGAGCGGGATGACCGTCGGCGATTCGAGGGCCGGCAGGAGGGCCTGGAGATCGTCGAGGCACGACGCCGGTGCGTTCATCATCAGGTACTTGCGCCCGCGCGCGGCGATGACCGCGCTCAGCATCGTGTCGACCGCGGCGAGCTCGGCGGCGCGCTCGATCTGCGCGGCGGGGTTGGCGACGAGGACCGCCTCGGATGCCAGGACGTCGCCGATCTGGCGGAGGCCGTTCATGGCGAGCGTGGAGCCGGTCGAGACGAGGTCGACGATCGCCTCGGCGAGCCCGAGCCGTGGGGCGACCTCGACCGCGCCCGAGATCGGGATGATCTCGACCTCGATCCCTCGATCGTCGAAGAACCGGCGGGCGGTGTTCGGGTGGGCGGTCGCGACGCGCAGCGCCGGCGAGGTCGTCGACCGCACGGTACGGCGTGTCGTTCGGCGACCGCGGCGGCGAGCCGGCAGCGGCCGTAGCCGAGCGTCGCGGAACTGCGGCAGGTCGGCGCCGGTCTCGCTGAGGAGGTCGACTCCGGTGATGCCGAGGTCGGCGACGCCGTCGCCGACGAACTCGATGACGTCGTTCGTCCGGACGAACAGGATGTCGAGCTCGTAGTTCTGGACGAGCGCGACGAGGCTGCGGTCGTGCTCCTCGAACACGAGGCCGGCGTCGTGGAGCAGGCGCAGGGTCGGCTCGACCATCCGGCCCTTGTTCGGGACCGCGAGCCGGAGGCGCCGGCTCATCGGTCGCCCGCGACGGGGTAGGGCGTCGTGCCGGCGCGCGACGCTGCGTCGAGCTTGTCGAGCATCGCCCGGTAGCCGCCCTCGCCGTGGTTGAGCCACGAGGCGATCCGGGTGATGGTCGCCGTGCTCGCGCCGGTCGTCCGCGAGATCTCGGCGTAGTGGAGGCCGCCGTCGAGCATCCGGACGACCGCCCAGCGCTGGGCCATGTCGCGGAGCTCGTTGAGCGTGCAGAGGTCGCGGAAGAAGCGTTCGGTCTCGTCGACCGTCTCGAGCCGGAGGACCGCCTCGAACAGCGCCTCGACGTCGTCGGTCTTCCAGTCGTCGGCCATCGTCGCCGTCTCCTCGCTGCGTCGTGCCGCCGGTTTCGCATCGTTGTAGCGTATTAGCGTGCTACTACGATACGATGTCACCATGCAGAACGCAAGGCCCTTCGACATCCTGCCGGCGATCGACCTGCGCGGCGGACGCGTCGTCCGGCTCGACCAGGGCGACTTCGACCGCGAGACCGCGTACGACGAGGATCCGGTCGCGACCGCGCTCGAGTTCGCGACGGCGGGCGCGCGCGTGGCTGCACGTCGTCGACCTCGACGCCGCGCGGACCGGCGTCCCGGCACATCGCGCGATCATCGCGGCGATCGCTCGCGGCAGTGGGGGAGGGCGTTCGGGTCGAGGTCGCGGGCGGCCTGCGGACGCCGCGGGCCGTGGCCGACGGTCCTCGAGGGCGGGGCGGCCCGGGCGGTCATCGGGACCGCGGCCCTGGCGTCCCCGCGTTCGCCGGCGAGCTGGTCGACGGCGCACGGGGCCGCACGGATCGCCGTCGCCATCGACGTCCGCGACGGCCGAGCCGTCGGTCACGGCTGGTCCGAGACGGACCAGGGCGTGGACGCCGTCGACGCCATCCGCCGCCTCGCCGACCAGGGCGTCCAGACCTTCGAGGTGACCGCGATCGACCGCGACGGCCTGCTGGGCGGCCCGGACCTCGAGCTCTACGAACGCCTCGTCGCCCTCGACCGCGGCACGATCATCGCCTCGGGCGGCATCACGAGCGTGGACGACCTCGTGGCGGTTCGCGACGCGGGCTGTGGCGGCGCGATCATCGGTCGAGCGCTCTACGAAGGCCGCCTGTCGCTCCGTGACGCGATCGGGCGGCTCGGCGATGACCGACGACATCGGCCCGCGTCAGCTCGCCGACTATCGCGTCATCCGTGACGAGCTCGGCGCGAGCTCAGTGGCCGCCGCTGTGGCCGCCCGCCGCCTCGAGCTCGCGCGGTGCGCCTCGATGACCTTCTCGGCGATGTGGCCCGGGCACGTCCTCGTAGTGGTCGAGCGTCGCCGAGAACGACCCGCGTCCCTGGGCCAGTGAGCGCAGCTCCGTCGCGTAGTTGAACAGCTCGGCCTGCGGGACGTGGGCGATGATCACCTGCACCTCGCCGTCGCTGTCCATCCCGAGGACCCGGCCGCGGCGGCCGTTGAGGTCGCGGTTGACCTCGCCCATGTAGACCTCGGGGATCCGGATCTCGACCGTCATGATCGGCTCGAGCAGCGCCGGCTTGGCGTGGTGGACGCCGTCCTTGAGCGCCATCGACGCCGCGATCTTGAACGACAGCTCGTTCGAGTCGACCGGGTGGAACGACCCGTCGTAGAGCGTCGCCCGGAAGTCGGACAGGGGATAGCCGGCGATGACGCCGCCCTCGGCCGCCTCCCGGATGCCCTTCTCGACGCCGGCGAAGAAGCCCTTCGGCACCGACCCGCCGACGACCCGCTCGGCGAACTCGACGCCGCCGTCCGGGTTCGGCTCGAGCTCCAGCCAGACGTCCCCGAACATGCCGTGCCCGCCGGTCTGCTTCTTGTAGCGGCCGTGGACCTGGGTCTTGCCGCGGATCGTCTCCTTGTACGGGACCTTGGGCGTGTGGGTCACGATCGCCGCCCCGAACTTGCGCTTGAGCCGCTCGATGATGACCGCGTTGTGGGCCTCGCCCATCGTCCGCAGGACCTGCTCGCCGGTCGCGCTGCGCTCCAGCCGGACGGTCGGCTCCTCCTCGAGCATCCGGGCCAGGGCCGGGCCCATCTTGTCGAGGTCGCCCTTGCTCTGCGGCTCGATCGCGACCATCAGCGACGGCTCGGGGAACGCCAGGGGCGGCAGGACGAGCGGCTTCTCGCGCGGCGACAGCGTGTCGCCGGTCTCGGTCACGGCCAGCTTCGCGACCGCGCCGATCTCGCCCGCCTTCAGCTCGCCGATCGGCTCCTGCTCCTTGCCGTGGAGCAGCAGCAGCTGGCCGATCCGCTCGTCCTCGCTCCGGGTGCTGTTCCAGACGTGCGCCTGCGACTGGAGCGTCCCGGACAGCACGCGCAGGTAGGTCAGCCGGCCGACGAACGGGTCGGCGGTCGTCTTGAACACGCGGACGAGCAGCGGGCCGTTCTCGTCGGCCTGCGACCTCGACCGTCGCGCCGGACTTGTCCGTCGGGCGCGCCGGCGGCTCGTCGGCCGGGCGAGGGCAGGTAGCGCACGATCGCGTCGAGCAGCGCGCGCAGCCCGATGCCCTTGGCCGCGCTGCCGACCAGGACCGGCGCGAGGATCGATTCCTTGACGCCCTTGCGCAGGCACGCCTCGAGCTCGGGGTCCGAGATCTCCTCGCCCTCGAGGTACTTGGTCAGCACGTCGTCGTCGGCCTCGGCCGCGGCCTCCAGCAGCTGGTCGCGCCGCCGGCTGACCTCGCCGGCGAGCTCGTCCGGGATCGGGATCTCCTCCTCGGTCGTGCCGTTCCAGCGCCAGGCCTTGCGATGGACGAGGTCGACGTAGCCCTCGAACGATCTCGGCCGCGCCGATCGCGATCTGGAGCGGCGCGATCTTGTCGCCGAAGCTCGCCCGGAGCGCGTCGAGCGCGGCCGTCGGGTCCGCGTTCTCGCGGTCGCTCTTGTTGATGAAGAAGCAGGCCGCGGTGTTCGTCCCGCGCCCGAGCGCGACCGCCGTTCTCGAGGCCGGCCTCCACGCCGCCCGACGCGTCCATGACGATGATCGCCCCGTCGGCTGGCCGCGAAGCCCTCGATGACGTCGGCGATGAAGTCCGGGTAGCCGGGCGTGTCGACCAGCGAGATCCGCGTCCCGTCCGACTCGAACGTCCCGACCGCGAGGCTCAGCGACTCCTTGCGCTTCTGCTCCTCGGGCTCGAAGTCGAGATGGGCCGTCCCGTCGTCGACGCGGCCGAGCCTGGGGATCGCCCCGGCCTTGAACAGGAGCTGCTCGGCGAGCGTCGTCTTGCCGGCGCCGGCGTGGCCGGCCAGGACGACGCTCCGAAGGTGGGGGAGGTCGACGCTCTTCATCGTCATCGGCTTCGTCGGTCCTTCCTGCTGCGAGGGGAACGGGACGTCCGGGTGGAGCGAAGGTGCGGGCGGGGTCCGGCCATCATAGTCGGCTATACTCCGGCCCGCGATGTCAGGTCATTCCAAATGGTCCACGATCAAGCGCGCCAAAGGCATCACCGACGCCAAGCGCGGAGCCCTGTTCACCAAGGTCGCCCGGGAGATCAGCGTGGCGGCGCGGCAGGGCGGCGGCGACCCCGACGCCAACTACCGGTTGCGCCTCGCGATCGAGAAGGCGCGCTCGGTCAACATGCCCGCCGACAACATCAAGCGGACGATCGACAAGGCGACCGGCGGCGGTGACGCCGAGCAGTTCGAGGAGATCGTCTACGAGGGCTACGGCCCGGGCGGCGTGGCGGTCCTCGTCGAGGCCCAGACCGACAATCGCAACCGCACGGCGGCCGAGGTCCGCTCGATGTTCGCCAAGTCCGGCGGCCAGCTGGCCGGCTCCGGCGCGGTCGCCTGGCAGTTCGAGCCGCGCGGCCTGATCTCCGTCCCGCGCGCCGGGGTCGACGCCGACGAGGTCGCGCTGACCGCGATCGACGCCGGGGCCGAGGACGTCGACACCGACGGCGACGAGACCATCGAGATCTACACCTCGCCGGGCGATCTCGAAGCCGTCCGCCAGGCGCTCGAGATCGCCGGCGTCGCGGTCGACTCGGCCGAGTCGACGATGATCGCCAAGCAGACCGTCGAGCTCGACTCGTCCAAGGCGCGCCAGGCGCTCCGGCTCGTCGAGCTGCTCGAGGACCTCGACGACGTGCCAGCGGGTGACGGCCAACTTCGACATCCCCGAAGACGTCTTCGCCGAGGTCGCCGGGTGAAGGTCCTGGGATCGACCCGGGGACGGCGGCGCTGGGCTACGGGATCGTCGAACGATCCGGTGGACGCCTGCGCGAGATCGACCACGGCTGCCTGACGACGAGCCCCGACCTGTCGCTGCCGGAGCGCCTGCTCGCGATCCACGCCCTGGTCGACGAGCTGCTCGCGCTCCACGAGCCGGACCTGATGGGCGTCGAGCGGCTGTTCTTCTCGCGCAACGTCCAGACGGCCCTCGGCGTCGGCCAGGCGCGCGGCGTCGTGCTGCTCGCGGCGGCCCAGCACGGCACGCCCGTCCGCGAGGCGACCCCGAGCGAGGTCAAGAGCGCGATCGCGGGCTACGGCGCGGCCGACAAGGAGCAGGTCCAGCGGATGGTCCAGCTCGTCCTCGGGATGAGCGAGCTGCCGCGCCCGGACGACGCCGCCGACGCGCTGGCCATCGCGACCTGGGTCGCCAACACGGACCGTGGCGGCGCGCGTGGCCTCGGCCGGCGGTGCGCGGACCGGGCGGCCATCGCGCCGATCACCCGCGGCGAGACGAGCTACGAACGGGCGGTCCGCGAGGCGCTCGCCGCCGAACGAGCGGAGCGACGGATCCAGAAGCGCAGCGCCTCGTAGTGACCGCCCGGTGATCGCGTCGGTCGAGGGCATGGTCGGAGCGGTCGCCGCCGATTCGCTGGTCATCGAGGTCGGCGGGATCGGCTACCGGGTGTTCGCGGCGCCGGCGATCCTCGCCGCGGCGCAGCCCGGCCGGGTCCTCAAGCTCCACACCTACCACCTCGTCCGCGAGGACCAGCAGGCGCTGTACGGCTTCCGCTCGGCCGAGGAGCTCGGCTTCTTCACGCTGCTGCTGACGGTCAACGGCGTCGGTCCGAAGGTCGCCCTCGCGATCGTCGGCTCGCGCCCGACGCCGGACCTCCAGCTCGCGATCATGGCCCAGGACCAGGCCGTCCTCGTCGTCGATCCCGGGGATCGGCAAGAAGCTCGCCGAGCGGATCATCTTCGAGCTCCGCGAGAAGGTCACCGCGGCCGGGGTGCTCGTCTCGGGCCCGTCGGACGTCGCGCGGCGTCGCGAGCGAGGGCGAGATCGTCGCCGCGCTCCAGGCGCTCGGCTACTCGCTGGCCGAGGCGCGCGAGGCGTCGCGGGCGGCGCTGCTCGACGTCGGCGTCGACTCCAGCCTCGAGGAACGGGTCAAGGCGGCGCTCCGGAGCCTGCTCCGCGAGTGAGAGCAGGCTCCGATGCGCCGTGATCCCGAGCGGTCACTTGCCGTGCTGGTTCTCGCTGCGCATGAGCTCGGTCGCGTTCGACGCCTTGGATCGGTTCGACCGTGGCGTTGAGCGCGCGACGCGCGGCCTTCTCGAGGCGAAGCGTCACCTCGGTGTTCGGCCACGGGTGTCGTCGTGACCTGGCCGGTGGCGCCTGCCGGATAGCGATCCGGATCGCTGCGCCCCGGATCCGGTGACGCTGACGGCACGCCGCGTTGCCTTCTCGAGGCGAAGCGACTCCGGCGTGTCGCCCCAGGTCTGTCGCCGGCGCCTGCGCCGTGGCGCCTGCAGGCCCCGGCCGGATAGCGGTCGGGCGCGCGCTTGGCCGCGCCGACCGAGGACGCGGTGCAGGCCGTGACCAGGCCGATCACCGCGACGACGCCCGATCGCGGACGTCGCGAGCCGTCGAGGCTGCCGCGGGCCGGTCGTGGCACTGCTGAGGTAGCTGCCCATGGTCGTTTCTCCTCTGCTCCGACCTCGCACCGAGGTCGATGCTCACAACCTATGGCTCGGCTGAGGCCGCTGCCATCGAGCAGTCGGGGTAGAGGGCGGCGCCGCGACCCTTCAATTCGGGCGCGCGGCCGGGCTGAACGGGCTCTTTAGCGCGCGCTCGGCGGCTGTCGAGGCCGAGCCGCACCGCGATGGTCGCCGCCTCGGTCCGCGACTCGACGCCGAGCTTGCCCAGGATGTTCGAGACGTGGACGCCGGCCGTGCTGTCGCTGATGAACAGCTCGTCGGCGATGCGGCGGTTCGTGTAGCCCTCGGCGACGAGGGCGAGGACCTCGCGCTCGCGGGCGGTGAGCCCGAATGGGTCGGCCGGCGTCGCGACGACATCGACCGGCGACCGTCGCCGCTCGGTGACGCCGCCTTGGACGTCGGCTCGAGATCGAGCCGGAGCCGCCGCCCGAGGCCGGCCATGCCCGCGACGAGCAGGCGTGCCCCGATCCGCGCCGCGACGGCATAGCCCTCGCGCAGGGGCTCGGCGGCCGCCGCGGTGCTGCCGGATCCGGCCAGCGCTTCGGCGGCCCGCCACAGGACGTACGCCTCGAGGAAGGGCGCGGGTCGTGCGACGAGCGCGGGCCGGACGGCGAGCCAGTCGGCCGCGGCGTCCTCGCCCCGCGCCCGGGCCAGCTCCGCGTGGCAGAGGGCCATGCGCCAGCCGATCTCGTGCTGGGCGATCGCGTCGGGGGTGCTCAGGCGCTCGCGTCGCGGCACGGTAGCCCTCGATCACGTCGACGGCCTCCGCGACCGCGCGCTCGGCGGCCGCCTTGTCGCGTCCGGCCCGGGCACGAACGGCGAGGTCAGCAGCGGCGTGGACGGCGGGGATCGCCAGCTGGCCGACGATGATCGCGTCGTCCATCTCCGACAGCCGGTCGAATCCCTCGCGGGCGATGTCGAGGGCCCCGGCCGGGTCGTTGTCCCACAGCGCGATCTCGGTCCCGAACGTGTGCAGGTCCGTCACGAACTGGGCATCGATGACGCCGCCCATCTCGCTCCGCGCGACGCCGAGGTAGCCGCGGGCGGCCGGCAGGTCACCGGTCCGGATGGCCAGGTGGGCCTGGGTCACGGTCAGGTGGATCCGGCCGATGCCGGGGAGCGCCCGGGCGACGTTGACCTCGAGCAGCTCGGCCGCCTCCGGGTAGCGTCCGAGCTCGATGAGGTAGGTCGCCACGTTGACCTCGAGGAATGTGCGGAAGCTGAGCTCGTTGCCGTAGTCCTGGATGCTCTGCGCGCCGGCCAACGACACCTCCAGCGCCTCCTCGACGAAGCCGCCCATCTCGAGCACGGAGCCGAGGTTGACGTACGCCCGCGGGACGGCCAGTCGGGTCGTCAGCCGGACTGGCCATGGCCAGCGACCGTCGCAGCAGCTCGATCCCGCCGGCGATGTCGCCGAGGTACGCGCGGTCCACTCCGAGCACGCCCGTCGCGCGCGATTCGATCGCCGCGGTCGCCGGTCGTCTGGGCATGTTCGATGGCGCGTTCGGCGACCGGGATCGAGTCGCTTGAGCGCCCGGCGAGCATCAGGTTGGCGGCCAGACCGGCCAGGACGCGCGACTGGGCCGTCGACGGCGGGGCGTCCGTCGAGGAGCGCGACCGCCTCCTCGAGGAGCTGGATCGAGGTCGCGGTGTCGCCGGCCAGCCAGGCCGCGAAGCCGAGCCGCTCGCGGGCCCGGGCGCGGCGCTCGCGATCCAGGTCGCGCGCCGGGCGCGGCGTCGACCAGCTCGATGGCCCGCTGGGCGAGGCTGACCGCGCGGGATCCGTCGCCGACGAGGGTGGCCGTCGCGCTCGCGTCGTCGTACAGGTCGCCCAGGTCACGATCGTCCGGACGGTCGTCGGGCGCCACGGCGTCCCACAGCTCGATCGCCCGCTCGTACTGGC
The DNA here is from genome assembly GCA_963720495.1 of uncultured Chloroflexia bacterium. Lineage (GTDB taxonomy): Bacteria > Chloroflexota > Limnocylindria > Limnocylindrales > CSP1-4 > SPCO01. Next base: position 441,472 of record CAVRFU010000004.1, on the reverse strand, counting down.
GCCCGGCCTCGGCGTAGGCGTAGACGGCCCGCGAGGCGTCGCCGGCCGCGATGGCGGCGGGCAGCGCGCGGGTCGCTTCGTGGGCCGACCGCCAGTGATGGGCGAGCTCGACGAGCCGGCTGGCCTCGGCCGCTCCGCTGGCGGCCGGCCGGGCCTCGAGCGCGACGGCGTAGGCCTCGTGGAGGCGGCGGCGTTCCGACGGCAGCAGCTGGTCGTAGGCGGCCTCCTGGACGAGCGCGTGGCGGAAGCGGTAGCGGTCGACGGACGCATCCCGGCCGACGAGCAGGAGCTGGGCGTCGACCGCCTCGTGCAGCGCCGCGGCGAGGTCAGGCTCGTCCAGCCCGCACACGTCGTCGAGCACGTCGTGGGCGACCTCGCGCCCGCCGACGGCGGCGATCTCGACGAGATGGGCGGCGGCGTCCGAGCGGCTGGCGAGCCGGACCAGGAGCACGCCGCGGAGCGTCTCGGGCAGGCGGTCGCCCCAGCCACCGGTCTCGTCGATGCTGGCCACCAGCTCCTCGGCGAAGAAGGCGTTGCCGTCCGACCGCCGGGCGACCGAATCGATCAGGGTCGGCGGCGAACGGCTCGCTGCCGACCCCGGTCAGCTGGCCGAGCAGCTCGACGAGGTCGTCGTGCCGGAAGCGTGCCAGGTCGGACCGCTCGACCCGTGGCTGCCGGTCGGCCTCGGCCAGCCAGGCCGTCAGCGGATGACGCCGGTGCAGCTCGTCGGTCCGGAACGTGGCCACGACGAGACAGCCGCTCCTGGCGGGCGTTGCGGGCGAGGAACGCGAGCAGGTCCCGGGTCGACCGGTCCGCCCAGTGGAGGTCCTCGACGACGAGGAGGATCGGCGCCTCCTCGCTCAACCGGCCGAGCAGCCGGAGCACGCCTTCGAAGATCCGGACCTGGAGCCACTCCGCCTGGGGCTCGGCGGTCCGGGCGGACCCGACGACACCGGACAGCTCCGGCACGAGCCGGGCGAGCTCGGGCAGGCTGGCCCCGGCCGCTGTCGCGATGCGTTCCGAGTCCACCTCACGGACGAGGGCGCGCAGCGCCTCGACGATCGGCCCGAACGGCAGGCTGTCGTCGCCGAGGGCCACCGAGCCGCCCTCGAGGACGAGCCAGTCGCGCTCGCGGAGACGCGTCGCCAGCTCGCCGACGAACCGGGTCTTGCCGACGCCTGCCTCGCCGCCGACGAGGGTGATGGAGGCACGGCCGGAGGCGGCCGAATCGGCCGTGGACAAGAGTGCGTCAAGCTCTTTGGTTCTGCCGACGAACACGGGGCTGGACAGCCGGCGAGCCATGCCCCGGATGATATGCCCTGCGCGTTTGGCGCCCCTCCCCGAAGGAGGACGGGGTGGGGCGCTGAGACCGGCGTCAAGCCCCAGTTGAGCCGGTCTGGGTGGAGGCGGGTCGAGGCCAGCGATGGCCGAGATCGGAGAGGGCGACGGAGAGCTTCTGGACCCAGCCACCGAGGCCGCTGGACCCACCGCGGGTCATCACCGGCTCGAGGACGGGCTTGCGATCGATCGGGACGATGCGGGCGCGGGCGGCGAGCCGGGCGGCGCGCTCGACCTCCTGCGAGGTCATCCCGCGCTCGTACTCCTCCTGCTGGACCCACAGGAACGTGATCGGGTGAGAAGGCATCGGTGACTCCCGGCGCGCTCGGAGTGGAGTGGATGTCGTCGATGTGTCCACCCTAGGCGCCGGGCAGTGGCCTCCACATCGGCCGTGTGACCGATGGGGGTCGTGCCTCGTTCTTCATTTCGCGGCGCCGAACCTTTAGGGCCGGCGGCGCCGTCCCGACCTTTAGGGCCGGCGGCCCGCCAGGGCGTCGGCGTGGCGGCCGCGCGGATCGATCGACGGCGCGACCGGGCCGGGCCGCCAGCTCGGCGAGCGTCTCCGTGTCGAGGATCTCGAGCATCGCGTCGCGCACGTCGATCATCACGTCGCGGAGCGGGCAGGTCGCCTCGTCGACGCACGAGCAGGGTTCGTAGTACCGGAGCGAGACGCAGCCGAGCGGCGCGAGCGCGCCGTCGAGCAGCCGGATGACCCGGCCGATCGACACGCTCGACGGGTCGGCCGCCAGCGCGTAGCCGCCGTGTGCCCCGAGCGTCGTCCGGACGACGCCGGCGTGCTTGAGCGTCGCCATGATCTGCTCGAGGAACTTGGTCGGCAGCCGGTTCCGCTCGGCCAGCGTGGCCAGCGCGATCGGGACCGTCATCGCGGTGGCGGACGAGGTCGACGAGGGCGCGCAGGCCGTATTCGGATCGGCGGGAGAGCCGCATCGCCGTATCCTAGTCCCGAATGCCTAGTCGGGGAGTGGGCATTCGCGGTGGACGGCCCGGCGCCCTCGCGGGCATCGGCTGCACGATGCGAACATCCGTGCGGTTTGGCGCTTCGCGTGCTAGACTGCCGCGGCATGGCGGACGACCTCTCGCGCATCCTCTCGGCGGACCTCGAGGACGAGGGCGACCTCGTCGTCGAAGGCACCCTGCGGCCGCGCACGCTCGACGAATACATCGGCCAGCGCGAGGTCAAGGCCAACCTGTCGGTGCTGCTGACGGCGGCGCAGGGCAGGGGAGAGGCGGCCGACCACGTCCTCCTGTACGGCCCGCCGGGCCTCGGCAAGACGACCCTCGCGACGATCATCGCGCGCGAGCTCGGGGTCAACGTCAAGTACGCCTCGGGGCCGGCCATCGAGCGCGCCGGCGACCTCGCCGCGATCCTGACCTCGCTCGAGGAGCGCGACGTCCTGTTCATCGACGAGATCCACCGCCTCAACCGGGCGGTCGAGGAGATCCTCTATCCGGCGATGGAGGACTACGCGCTGGACGTGATGATCGGCAAGGGCCCGTCGGCGCGGTCGCTGCGCCTCAGCCTCAAGCCGTTCACGGTCGTCGGCGCCACCACCCGCGCCGGACGGATCAGCAGCCCGCTGCGCGACCGGTTCGGGGCGACCTACCGGCTCGACTTCTACACGGAGCCCGAGCTGGCCGCGATCGTCGACCGCTCGGCGGCGATCCTCGGCGTCGGCATCGAGCCGGCCGGCCACCAAGGCCATCGCCCGGCGCGGTCGCGGCACGCCGCGCATCGTCAACCGGCTCCTCAAGCGCGTCCGCGACCACGCCCAGGTCCACGGCGACGGCCACGTCGACGAGGCGACCGCCACGGCGGCGATGCGCGCGATGGAGATCGACGACGAGGGCCTCGACTCGACCGATCGCAAGCTGCTGGCCGCGATCGTCCAGAAGTTCGCGTCCGGACCGGTCGGCGTGGCCGCGCTGGCCGCGGTCCTGTCCGAGGAGATCGAGACCATCGAGGACGTCTACGAGCCGTTCCTGCTCCGGCTCGGCTTCATCGACCGCACGCCGCAGGGCCGGATCGCCACGGACCTCGCGCGGGCGCACCTGTCCGGGCTCGGCTACGAGATCCCGCCGCCGCGCGGCTCGGACCCCGGCCATGCCCGGCCTGTGGGACCTGCCGGCGGTCGGCGACCCGCCGTCGATCGCGGACCTCGCGGACCCGCACGACCGAGGACGCGTGACGGCCGCCTACCAGGGACGCGCGTCGCGCTACGAGGTCGACGTCCCGCCGCCGGCGGACGGCTCGACGCGGGCACGGACCGGGCGCCTGACGCTGACCCACGGCGTCGTCGAGACGCCGCAGTTCATGCCGGTCGGCACGAACGCGACGGTCAAGGCGCTCACCCCGGACGACATCCGCGAGACGGGCGCCTCGATCATCCTCGCCAACACCTACCACCTGTACCTGCGGCCCGGGCACGAGCGGATCGCGCGGCTCGGCGGCCTGCATCGGTTCATGGACTGGGACGGCCCGATCCTGACCGACTCCGGCGGCTTCCAGGTCGTCTCGCTCGGCGACCTGCGGGTCGTGGACGACGACGGGGTCACGTTCCGGAGCCACCTCGACGGCTCGCTCCACCGGTTCACGCCCGGAGCTCGCGATCGGCGTCCAGGAGGCGCTCGGCTCGGACATCGCGGTCGCCCTCGACCAGCCGGTCTTCCCGAGCTCGCCGCGCGCCGTCGTGGCCGAGGCGACCGAGCGGACCCACCGCTGGGCGGACCGGTCGCTCGCCGCGCACACCCGCGACGGACCAGGCGATCTTCGGGATCGTCCAGGGCGGCCTGGAACCGGACCTGCGGGCCGCCTCGACGCGAGTTCATCGCGAGCCTGCCGTTCGACGGCATCTGCATCGGCGGCCTGGCCGGCGACGAGACGCCGGCCCAGCGCGACGCCGCGCTCGACGTCGCGATCCCGCTCCTGGCCGACGACCCGCGGCCGCGCTACCTGATGGGTCTCGGCTCGCCGGCGGACCTGCTCGAAGCCGTCCATCGCGGGGTCGACCTGTTCGATTCGGTGCTGCCGGCGCGGGTCGCCCGCAACGGCCAGCTGTGGGTCCCGGGCGGCCGGCTCAACATGCGCAACCAGCGCTTCCTCGACGATCCGGCGCCGGTCCAGGACGACTGTCCGTGCCTCCTCTGCCGCCGGTTCTCGCGGGCCTATCTGGCCCATCTCTTCCGGGCCAAGGAGCTGCTCGCGTACCGGCTCGCGACTTGTCACAACCTGACCTTCACCCTAGACTTCATGGTCAGGGTCCGAGCCTCGATCCAGGCCGGAACCTTCCCCGCGACGATGTCCGGAGCTGCGCCTTCGCGCGGGTCGGGTAAGTGGCGGTGAAGTCGCCGAGAAGTCGGCGTGAAGGATCGATCGGTAGGCTGCAGAACGACGCGGAGGCGAGCAGATGGGCTCCCGGGATCGACCAAGCAAAGAGAAGAAGAAGCCGAAGGCGAAGACCAGCCAGCCGAGCCTGTCGCCGCTGTCGGAGCCACCGCAGAACGTCGAGGTGATTCGCAAGCCTCGCAAGGAACGGACCGTCGTCGAGGACGACGCGGAGGAAGGCTGATCGACGACGGACGCCTGCGACGTCCGCTCCGGCGAGCGGTCCGACTGGATCGGATGAGGAGCGTGACGGACAGATGGCGATGACCGAAGAACGAGCAGCCGAGCGGAACACGGCCGAACGAGGCAAGGCGGTCGACGCCGCCCTCGCGTCGATCGAGAAGCAGTTCGGGCGCGGCGCGATCATGAAGCTCGGGTCGCGCGAGAAGCTCGTGCTCGACACGATCCCGACCGGCTCGATCGCGCTCGACCTGGCGCTCGGGCGTCGGCGGCATCCCGCGCGGCCGGATCACCGAGATCTTCGGCCCGGAGTCGTCGGGCAAGACGACCGTCTGCCAGCACGTCCTGGCGGAGGCCCAGGCGCGCGGCGGCGTCGTCGCCTTCATCGACGTCGAGCACGCGCTCGATCCCGGCTACGCCCGCGCCTGCGGCGTCAACGTCGACGAGCTCCTCGTCAGCCAGCCGGACACCGGCGAGCAGGCCCTCGAGATCACCGAGACGCTCATCCGCTCGGGCGGCATCGACTGCGTCGTCGTCGACTCCGTGGCGGCCCTCGTGCCGCGCGCCGAGATCGAGGGCGAGATGGGCGACAGCTTCATGGGCGTCCAGGCCCGGCTGATGAGCCAGGCCCTGCGCAAGCTGACCGGCGCCGTGTCCCGCTCGAACACCGCGCTCGATCTTCACCAACCAGCTGCGCGAGAAGATCGGGGTCATGTTCGGCAACCCGGAGACGACGCCGGGCGGCCGGGCGATGAAGTTCTACGCGTCGGTCCGGCTCGACATCCGGCGCATCGAGACGATCAAGACGGGCACCGAGTCGGTCGGCAACCGGGTCCGGGTCAAGGTCGTCAAGAACAAGGTCGCCGCCCCGTTCCGGGTCGCCGAGTTCGACATCATGTACGGCGAGGGCGTGTCCAAGGAGGGCGGCCTGCTCGACGTCGGCGTGGCGATGGACACGGTCACCAAGACCGGTGCCTGGTTCACCTTCGGCGAGACGCGGCTCGGCCAGGGTCGCGAGGCGTCCAAGGAGTTCCTCAAGGCCAACCCGGCCATCGCCGAGGAGATCGACGGCCTGATCCGGGCCAAGATCGCCGACGTGCCGATCCCGGTCGAGGGGATCGAAGAGGCCTGACCGGGCCCGAGGTGACGCCAGCGGCGGGCGCACGCCGGCCGTCGCTCGCCGAGCGCCGCGAACGGCGCGCCGCCGTCGACGACCCGGCCGTCGTCCTCGAGGCGGCGGCGCGGTTCCTCGAGCCCCGCGCGCGCTCCGTCGCGGAGGTCCGGCGACGGCTGACCGGGGCCGGCTATCGGGCCGACCTCGTCGACGGCGTCATCGAGCGCCTGCTCGAGCTCGGGATGCTCGACGACGAGGCGTTCGCGCGAGCCTGGGTCGAGTCGCGCGACCGCGCCCGGCCGCGCGGCGAGCGTGCGATCCGGCGGGAGCTCGGCCTGAAGGGCGTCGACCGGAGCACGATCGACCTCGTCCTCGAGGAGCGTCGCGAGGCCGTCGCCGGAGTTGCCGGCGGACGAGGGCGGTGAGACCGCCGTCACCGGATCGTGTCGCGGCGGAACGCCTGCTGGCGCGCCACGCCCGCGCCCTCGCCCGTGTCGCCGACCCGCGCCAGCGCCGGCAGCGCGCCTACGCGTTGCTCGCGCGCAACGGCTTCGACCCGGACGTCTGCCGGGCGGTCGCGGCGTCGCTGGCCGAGGCACCCGAGGACGATCGCGTCGAGGACGAGTAGGGCAGAGCGCGGTGGCCGGAACCGTCGTCCCGGACGCCGGCGCAGGGTTGCGGACGGGTGCCACGTCGGTTGACCCTCGGGGGTACCGGCCGTAGGCTACGCAGCAGATCAACTACGTGCCCCCCACGGCACGCATCCCAGCAGTGGCCCGGTCGCGCCCATCACCGATCGAGCGAGCGGGGCGACCCACCGCTTTCACGCACGTCCGGCCCGCAATCGGCCGGATGGGAGGAACCGAATAATGGATCCCCTGCTCATCCTGACGGTGGCTGTCGTGGCCGCCGTCGGCGGAGCCATCGTCGGCATGCTGCTGCGCAGCCTCTGGGCATCCCAGACGATGAAGGCCGCGACGGCCGAAGCGCGCCGGATCGAGGCCGAGGCGCGCGCCCGCCAGAAGGAACTGATCCTCGAGGCCAAGGACGAGAAGCTGCGCATGCAGCGCGAGGCCGAGGAAGAGGCCCGCGCCCGGCGCGCCGAGCTGGCCAGCCTCGAGAGCCGCCTCCTCGCCCGCGACGAGCAGCTCGATCAGCGCACCGACATGCTCGAGCAGCGCGACCGCAAGCTCCTCGACCGCGAGCGCGAGCTCGACAAGACCCGCGAGGAGCTGGCCCGCGCCCACGGCGAGCAGGTGGCCGCGCTCGAGCGCGTCGCCAACATGTCCGCCGAGGACGCCAAGGGCATCCTCATCGAGGCCGTCCGCGAGGAGGCCGAGCACGACGCCGTCAAGATCGCCCGCGCGATCGAGCGGAGCGCCCGCGAGGACGCCCAGGACAAGGCCCGCGACATCGTCGTGACCGCCATCCAGCGCGTCGCCGCGGACCACACCGCCGAGCACACGGTCTCGATCGTCCACCTGCCGTCGGACGAGATGAAGGGCCGGATCATCGGCCGCGAGGGTCGCAACATCCGGGCCCTCGAGCAGGCCACCGGCATCGACCTGATCATCGACGACACGCCCGAGACGGTCATCCTGTCGGGCTTCGACCCGGTCCGCCGCGAGATCGCCCGGATCGCCATCACCAAGCTCATCGCCGACGGCCGGATCCACCCCGGCCGCATCGAGGAGGTCGTCGCCAAGGCCCGCGCCGAGGTCGACACGATCATGCGCCAGGCCGGCGAGCAGGCCGCCTACGACGCCGGCGTCCCGGGCCTCCCGGCCGACATCATCAAGACCCTCGGCCGGCTCAAGTTCCGGACGAGCTACGGCCAGAACGTGCTCAACCACGTCGTCGAGACGAGCCACCTCGCCGCGGTCATCGCGGCCGAGATCGGCGCGGACGTCCAGGTCGCCAAGATGGGCGGCCTGCTGCACGACATCGGCAAGGCCGTCGACCACGAGGTCGAGGGACCGCACGCCGCCATCGGCGCCCCGATCGCCCAGCGCCACAACCTCTCGCCCAAGGTCATCAACGCGATCGCCGCCCACCACCAGGAGGTCGAGTACACCTGCCTGGAGGCGCCGATCGTCCAGATCGCCGACGCCATCAGCGCGTCCCGGCCGGGCGCCCGCGGCGAGTCGATGGACACGTACGTCAAGCGGCTCGAGGACCTCCAGGCGATCGCCGAGAGCTTCACCGGCGTCGAGCGCTCGTTCGCCGTCCAGGCCGGTCGCGAGGTGCGCATCCTCGTCCGGCCCGAGGAGATCGACGACCTGACCGCCAGCCGGCTGGCGCGCGACATCGTCAAGAAGATCGAGGAGCAGCTGACCTACCCGGGTCAGATCAAGGTCACGGTCATCCGCGAGACGCGCGCCGTCGAGTACGCCAAGTAGCTGCTCCGGGGTGACCGCTCACATCGAAGGGGGACGCATGCGCAAGCTCACGATGCTTTTCGTCGCGGTCGGCATCGCCGCGATCGTGGCCGCCTGCTCGAGCAGCGGCTCCAGCCCCAGCGCGAGCGCCGCGAGCAGCGCCGCTGCCGGCGGTGGGACCGACCTCACCGGCAAGACCTGGAAGCTGACCGCGATCACCGAGAAGGTCCCGGCGTTCCAGGGCGTCGTGCCCGCGGCCGACCAGGCGAACTACACGATCGAGTTCAAGGCGGATGGCACCTTCGCCGCGAAGGCGGACTGCAACCAGGTGTCGGGCACGTACACGACGACGCCGACCGGTGGCCTGACGATCGTGCTCGGCCCGTCCACGATGGCGGCCTGCCCTCCGGAATCGCTTGCGCCGCAGTACGTGACCGGACTCGGCAACGCGGCGAGCTACGCGATCGCCGAGCAGCGACCTGACGATCACGCTCAAGGACGAGGGGCACGCTCGTCTTCACGTCGGCCTAGTCCGCCCGGGTCGGCCGCGGACCGGGTCGGCCGCCGCCCGGCTACGATGCGAGCGTGAACGACGGACCTGACCGCGGCTCGACCGGCCGCACCCGCCTCGGCAACCCGACCAACGGCAACGCGCCGCGGCCGCCCGGGTGCCTGCCGCGTCCTGATGATCGGCGACCTGATCGGCAAGCCCGGCCGGGTCGCGGTCGAGGGCCTCCTGCGGCGAGCTGCGCGATGAGCGCGGCATCGACTTCGTGACCGCCAACGGCGAGAACGTCGCGGGCGGCATGGGCCTGACGCCCTCGACCGCGGACGCGATCCTGGCCGCCGGCGTGGACGTCATCACGTCGCGGCAACCACATCTGGGACAAGCGCGAGATCTACCCGTATCTCGAGGCGAACGACCGCGTCCTGCGGCCGCTCAACTACGGCACGCACGAGGTCCCGGGCCGCGGCTGGGGCACCTACCAGGCGCTCGACGGCACCGACCTCGCGGTCATCAACCTCCAGGGCCGGACCTACATGCAGCCGATCGAGAACCCGTTCACCGACGCGGACCGGCTGCTCGACGAGTCGTCCGAGCCGCTGCCGCCGGTCCGGCTGGTCGACTTCCACTGCGAGCTGACGTCGGAGAAGAACGCGCTCGGGCTGTACCTCGACGGGCGGGTCAGCGTCGTCGTCGGGACCCACACCCACGTCGTGACCGGCGACGAGCGGATCCTGCCCAACGGCACGGCCTACCAGACCGACCTCGGGCATGACCGGGCCGGTCTGGAGCGTCATCGGGTTCGAGCCGCGGACGGTCATCCCGCGCTTCATCAACGCCCTGCCGACCCGGTTCGAGGTGGGCGAGGGGACCGTCGTCTTCAACGCCGTCCAGGTCGACATCGACCCGGCGACCGGCCGGGCCCTCGCGATCGAGCGCATCCAGCGCCTCGTCGAGGCCTGACGTGACGGCGGCACCGCGCCGGCGTCGTCACGATCCGCTGCCGCCGCGCCGGCGCCGGCCGGGTCGAGCCACCCGGACCGTCGACGATCGACCTGCACACCCACACGACCCGCTCCGACGGCGTCGTCGCGCCCGGCCGAGCTCGTGCGGCAGGCCGCGGCGGTCGGCGTCCGCCTGCTGGCCCTGACCGACCACGACACGCTGGCCGGCTACCGCGACGTCGTCGCCGCCGGCGCCGTGCCGGACGGCCTGACGCTCCTGCCCGGGCGTCGAGATCAACGCGATCGTCACCCGCGACCTCGGCCTGTGGGAGGGCGAGCTGCACATCCTCGGCTTCGGGATGGACCCGGCCGACGACGCCTTCGAGGCGGTCCTCGCCGCCCAGCGCGACCGTCGCCGCGAGCGGTTCGAGCGGACGGTCGCGCTGCTGCGCGAGCTCGATCTGCTCGATCGACGACCAGATCGGCCACATCGCGGCGGCCGGCGACGACGCGCTCGGCCGCCCGACGGTCGCCCGCGCGCTCGTCGCGGCCGGGTCACGCGGCGAGCGTCGACGACGCGTTCATGCGCCTGCTCGCCTGGGGCAAGCCCGGCGTACGTGCCGCGGACCGGGCTCGGTCCGCTCGAGGCGATCGCGGCGATCCGCGCCGCGGGCGGCCTCCCGGTGCTGGCCCATTTCGGCGAGGCCGCCGGCCCGCGTCGAGGTCGTCCGCGAGCTGGTCGAGGCCGGCCTCGGCGGGCTCGAGGTCTACTACCGCTCGTTCGACATGGCGACCGTCGCGTCCGTCGGCGCGGTCGCCACGGCGCTCGGCCTCGTCGCGACCGGCGGCTCCGACTACCACGGCGACACCGGCACGTACGCCGAGGCGCACGCCGAGCTGTGGGTCCCGCCGGAGGTCGCGGCGGCGGTCCTCGGTGTAGGCTCGCCGGCACAGCCATGACCGACCGATCGACCCTGACCCGCGCGCTGCCGATGCTCGAGCTCGTCCCGCCGCCGGCCGCCGCGCCGCGGCAGCCGGCCGCACCCGGCGACGACCGCCTCGCCGAGTACCTGCCCGAGGCGCGGACGCTGCCGCGCTTCCATCGTCTGGACGCTCGGCTGCCAGATGAACCGGAGCGACTCCGAGGAGATGGCCGGCCGCCTGCTGGCGGCCGGCTGCGAAGAGGCGGAGACGCTCGAGAGCGCCGACCTCATCGTCATCAACACCTGCGCGATCCGCGAGGGCGCCGAGCAGAAGGTCATCGGCCGGATGGGCCAGCTGGCGCGGCTCAAGACGGCCAACCCGGGCCTGCGGGTCGTCCTGACCGGCTGCTCCGTGCGCGAGCCCGACCGGGCCGGCCTGCGCCGCCGCTACCCGGCGGTGGACCTCTTCCTGCGCCCCGACGAGGAGCCCGAGCTCGTCGACCGGCTGGGGCTCGCGTCGGCCCAGGCGCCCGTCGGCGCCGTCGGGGCGATCGGCGCGGTCGGCGCGACGACGGTCGGTCGGTCACACGACGGTCGGCGTCGCGGACCACCTCGCCGGCACCCGCGCCCGCGCGGTCGGGGAGGGGACCGTCGCGCGCGGGTCGGCGATCGCCGCCTGGCTGCCGATCATCTACGGCTGCGACAAGACCTGCACCTACTGCATCGTGCCGTTCAGCCGCGGGCCGGAGCGAAGCCGCCCGTTCGACGACATCGTCGACGAGGCCCGGGCGCTCGCCGCGGCCGGCTACCGCGAGGTCACGCTCCTCGGCCAGAACGTCAACTCCTACGGCCACGACCTCGCGCCCGGAGCCGCGCTTCGGTCACGTCGACGCGGAGCGCTGGGCGGGCCGCCGGCTGGATCTCGCCGGACGGCCGGACCTCGCCGAGCTCATCCGCGCCATCGACGGCCTGCGCACGAGCGACGGCAAGCCGGCGATCGGGCGCCTCCGCTTCGTGACGTCGCACCCGTGGGACCTGTCCGATCGGCTCATCGCCGCGCTGGCCGACTGCGACTCGTCTGCGAGCACCTCCACCTGCCGGTCCAGTCCGGCTCCGATGCGGTCCTGCGTCGGATGGGCCGCCAGTACACGATCGAGCACTACGCCGAGCGCCTCGCCCGGATCCGCGAGGCCGTCCCGGGCATCACCGTCTCGACCGACATCATCGTCGGGTTCTGCGGCGAGACCGAGGCCCAGTTCGAGGCGACGCTGGCGCTGCTCGAGACCGTCCGCTACGACCAGGTCTTCGCGGCCGCCTACTCGCCGCGGCCCGGGCACGCCCGGCGACGCACCTCGCCGACGACGTCCCGGCCGACGTCAAGCGGCGCCGGCTCAACGAGCTGCTCGCGCTGCCAGGAGGGGATCGGCCTCGAGCGCAACCGAGGCGTGGCTCGGCCGCGAGGTCGGCCGTCCTCGTCGACGCGATCGTCCCGCCGCGCGGCCACGACCACGACGACGCCCCGGACGGCATCGCCGCGCCGACCGTGCCCTCGCTGTCGGGCCGGACCCGCGGCAACAAGCTGGTCCACCTCGCCGGCCCGACCGACGCTGGTCGGCCACGAGGTCACGGTCCGGATCGACCACGCCGGCCCGTACGCGCTCCGGGGCGTGCTCGTCGGGGCGTGACGACCGCCCCGCCGCTCATCGTCGTCGCGGGCGCGACCGCGACCGGCAAGACCGCGCTCGCGATCGACCTCGCCGAGGCGCTCCGCGCGAGCGGCCGCCACGCGGAGATCATCTCGGCCGATTCCCGCCAGGTCTTCCGCGGCCTCGACATCGGCACGGCCAAGGTGACCGCCGCGGACCGCGCCCGGGTGCCCGCACCACGGCCTCGACCTCGTCGACCCGGACGAGCCGTTCAGCGTCGCCGACTTCGTCGCCCACGCCGGCGCGGTCCTGACCGACCTCCGGCAGCGCGACGGCATCGCGATCCTGGCCGGTGGCACCGGCCTCTACCTCCGCGCGATCGCCCGCGGCCTCGACACCGACGCGCTGCCGAGCGACCGCGACGTCCGCGCCCGCCTCGAGGCCGAGCTGGACGACGGACGGTCTGGACGCCACTCGTCGCGCGCCTCGACGGCGACTCGCGCCGCGACCTCGCCGCGACCGTCGACCTGCGCAACCCGCGCCGCGTCGTCCGGGCGCTCGAGATCGCCGAGCTGCAGGGGCGACGCCCCGCGACCGCCGGCCCGCGGCTATGCCGGGCCGGTCGTCTGGCTCGGGCTCGACGTCGAACCCGTCGCGCACGCGAGCGGATCGTCCGGCGCGCGCCCGCGCCCAGTTCGATGCCGGCCTGCTCGACGAGGCCCGCGACCTGCGGGAGCGGTTCGACCCGGGCCTGCCGGCCTTCTCGGCGATCGGCTACCGCGAGGCCTGGGCGGTCCTCGACGGCGACGCTCGACGCGCGACGAAGCGATCGAGCTCGACGCGCGGCGCGACGTCGCGTTCGCCAAGCGCCAGCGGACGTGGTTCCGTTCCGAGCCGGACATCGACTGGCTGCCGGCCGGCACGGACGCGGCGACGGTGATCGGTTCCGGCCGCCTGGCCCGCGTGCTCGGCGGCTGACACGAAGAGACCGACCCGCGACGCGGATCGGTCTCGTCGATCGTTGCGTGGCCGGCTGCGGGGCCGGCGGGTGGAGACGCCTAGGCGGACGGCGGGCTGCCGGTGGCGGCGCTGCCGGGGGCGGCGCGGTCGGCGGCTTCGGCGCGGACGCGGCGGCAAATGCGGCGGCGGCCGCCTGCATCTGCTCGATCGCGGCCCGCTGCTCGGGGTTCAGGAGCGACATCTCCTGGTCGATGAACTGCTGCTGGACGCCCGGGTAGTTCAGGTAGAAGAAGATCAGCAGCGCGATGAACATCGGGACGAACTCGGCCTCCAGCGTGGACGAGCCGATGGCCGCGAAGAACCCGAAGATCAGCGTGAACAGGCTGATGAAGGTCCCGAACGACCAGGCGTAGGCCCGGAGGTTCCAGAACCCGGCCGCGACCCAGAACCAGATCGCAGCCAGGACGATCGCGAAGAACGCCTGGCCCCACTGCGGATCCTTGAACGTGACTTCCTTGCCGATGAACGTCCAGTTGGCGATGCCCAGGAAGACCAGGGTGCGCCAGATCTCGAAGAGCGCGGCGATGCCGGCGCCGATGGCGAGCAGTGTGACCCCGATGGGTCGATTCATCGTTGGATACCCTCCTCACGTTTCGAGCCTTCTGGTCGGATGGTCTCGATGCGCACAGGATACTGCCTGCGGAGCGTCGAAAATAGGTGAATCTCGACCAGGGGCCGGTCGGGCGGAACAAGGGCTATCCTTCCCGAGCCATGCCCACCGACCTGATCGATCTGTCCACGCCCGTCGAAAAGGCGTTCCTCGTCGCCGTCGACGTCGGCTCCGACGACGGCTGGAGCGCCGAGGATTCGCTCGCCGAGCTCGCCAACCTGGCCACGACGGCCGGTGCCGACGTCGTCGGCGCCGAGTGGCAGAACCGCCGCCACGTCGACCCGAACTGGTACGTCGGCAAGGGCAAGGCGGAGGAGCTCGTCGCGGCCAAGCGCGAGACCGGCTTCGACCTGCTCGTCGCCGACGACGAGCTGTCGCCCGCCCAGCAGCGCGCGCTCGAGGAGCTGCTCAACGTCAAGGTCATCGACCGCAGCCGGCTGATCCTCGACATCTTCGCGCTCCACGCCCAGACCCACGAGGGCCGGCTCCAGGTCGAGCTCGCCCAGCTCGAGTACCAGCTGCCGCGCCTGACCCGGCTGTGGACCCACCTCTCGCGCACCCAGGGCGGCATCGGCTCGCGCGGTCCCGGCGAGAGCCAGCTCGAGACGGACCGGCGGATCATCCGGACCCGGATCTCGAAGATGAAGGAGCGGGTCGAGCAGGTCCGCCAGCAGCGCGAGACGGCCGCCCGTGGTCGCGATCGGCGGCTGTGGCCGACGGTCGGCATCGTCGGCTACACGAACGCCGGCAAGTCGACGCTGCTCAACAGCGCTCGTCGGCTCCGAGGTCGCGCGGGCCGAGGACAAGCTGTTCGCGACGCTCGACCCGACCAGCCGCCAGGTCAAGCTCGGCGACGGCCAGACGGCGATCGTCACCGACACCGTGGGCTTCATCCACAAGCTGCCGCACCAGCTGGTCGACGCCTTCCGGGCGACGCTCGAGGAGGTCAACCGGGCCGACGTGCTGGTCGAGGTCGTCGACGCCTCGGACGGCCACTTCGAGGAGCACCGCGCGACCGTCCAGACCGTCCTCGACGAGCTCGGGGCCGGCGACAAGCCGCGTCTCCTCGCGTTCAACAAGGCCGACCTCCTCGATGCGGCGGCGCGCGACGCGGCCACCCCGGCGCCGGCGATCGCGGGCTCGGTGTTCGTCTCGGCGCTGACCGGCTACGGCATGGAGACGCTCCGTGCCGAGATCGCGGCCCTCCTCGCCTCGATGTGGGTCGACGTCGACGTCTGCCTGCCGTACGCGGCCGGCGAGCTGCTGGCCCGGGTCCGCGAGCGCGGCACGGTCGAGCTCGACTACGGCGAGCGCGAGGTCCGGGTCGTCGGGCGCGTCTCGCCGCCGCTCGCCGGCGAGCTGCACGGCCGTGGCCGCGCGCTGGGCCGCGGCGACCGTCGAGGACGCCTGCCGACGAGCGTCGAGGCGGCGATCGCCGCCGATCGATGACCGGCCCGACCCGGCTGGCCGGCTGGGGGCGCTGGCCGACGGGGCGTCGGTGACCTGGACGATCTCCGAGGGGCGCAAGGGCCGACGCTGGCGCGAGGTCGTCGCCGACGGCGACGCGGTCCGGCACGCGCTCCTGCTCGAGACCGATCCGTCCGGCCGGTTCAGCCACCTCGAGCTGGCCGCGGCGGCCGGGCTCTGGACCCTCCATCCCGAGGGCGACGGCACGCTGCACGGGAACCACGTCGATCCGCGCGGCGCGACGGTCCGGCACGTCACGGGCTGGCTCTTCGGGCCGGACGACTGGGTCGTCATCGCCGGCTCGCCGATCGCCGCGGCCGCGATCGCCTGGCACGAGGCGGCCGTGGTCCCGCCGAAGGAGGGCGTCGCCGGGCAGGCGTCGTGCTCGGCCGCGACGGGCGGCTGACGGCGGACCCGGCCATCCGTCTCGAGCGCGTCTCGGCCGCGTGGCTGGCGGTTCGTGCCAGGCGACCCGTTCGAGGTCGACGAGGACGGTGCGCCGGTCCTCGAGGCTGGCGGCGGCTCGGATCTGGAGGTCGGATGAGGCCGTTCGTGGACAGGGTGTGGACAACGTGCCGCGACAGCGCCGATGTTCGTCGCGAACTCGTGGATAAGCCCGTATCGCGCCCCGAGGCGACCGGCTATCGTTGGCCTTGCTCGAAGGGGCCCCAGACCGAAAGCAGTGTCGCGGATGCAAATCAGCGGCGTTGACTACGGACCGGTGGTTCCTTCGGGCGTTTCTGTTTGTCCGGCGCGATCCCGGGAGCCGCGCCCGCGATGATCAGCGATCCCAGAGCTCGACGCCGCGGCGATCCGCGCCGCCCACGGCCGCATCGCCGCGCGTCTTCCGCGACTCGCCCCAGTACGTCCACGAGGGCCTGTCGAAGCGGCTCGGCGTGCCGGTCATCGTCAAGGTCGAGACGACCAACCCGATCCGCTCGTTCAAGGGCCGCGGCACGTGGATCGGCGTCGCCGCGCTGGCGGGGGAGGGGAGGATCGGCCCCGATCGGCCGGTCGTGTGCTGTTCGGCCGGCAACTTCGGGCAGGGCGTCGCGTATGCCGCCCGGGCGCTCGGCATCCCGGCGATCGTGTTCGCCTCGCGCAACGCGAACCCCGGCAAGGTCCAGCGGATGCGCGACCTCGGCGCGGAGGTCGTCGCGGTGGGGGAGGACGTCGACGCCGCACGCGACGCGTCCGAGGTGTACGCCGCCGAGCACCCCGTGGAGCTGCTCGTCGACGGCGACGACCCCTGGATCTCGACCGGCGCCGCGACCCTCGCGCTCGAGCTGACCGATGCGGTCGCCGCCGGCGACCTGCCGGCGCCCGTCGTCGTGTCCGTGCCCGTCGGCAATGGCGCGCTCATCAACGGCGTCGGCTCGTGGCTCCGGGCCGAGCTGCCGGCCTGCCGGGTCGTCGGGATCCAGCCCGAGGGTGCCCCCGCGATGACCCTGAGCTTCCAGGCGGGCCGGCCGATCGACACCGACGCCGCCACCACGTACGCCGACGGGATCGCCTCGCGGGTCGCCATCCCGCGCGCAGTCGAGCTGATGCCCGGACGGATCGACGAGATGCGGCTCGTCACGCGAGGCGGCGCTCCACGAGACCCAGGCCGAGCTGACCGATGCGCTCGGGATCACCGTCGAGGGCGCCGCGGCGGCGTCCTGGGCCGGGCTCCTGGCCGGCGAGCGACCGACCGGCCCGGCCGTCGTCATCGTCACCGGCAGCAACATCTGACGTGACACGCGCGCGGGTCGTGCCGGGGGACTGGCGCGAGATGGCCCGCTCGATCGTCCCGCTCGGCCTGCTCGCGCTCGGCGCGGCCCTGCCGTTGCTGCGGCTGCCCGTGCTCGTGGCACTCGTCGCGGGGACGTCGGTGGCGATCGCCCGGAAGGCACCCGTTCGCTGGACGTGGGCAGCCGGGATCCCGGTCGCGGCAAGCCTCGCGTGGAGCGTCCTGCCCGGCCCCGCGGTCGCGGCGAACGGCGCCGACTGCGGGAGCCTCGCGTCGCCGACGGCGATCTGGCGCGCGGCCGAGGCGATCGTCGTGCTGGCCTCGTTGGCCGTGCTTGCATCGACGCTTCACGCGACGCGCTCGTCACTCGGGCTGCGGCGCCCGTCGCGCGACGTCATGCGGTGGTCGGTCATCGGGTTCGTGGTGGTCGGGCCGCTCGCGCTCGTGCTCGGGCCGATCCTGGCGCGGCCGTTCTTCGGCGAGATCAGCTACGACGTGACTGTCGTCGGCGCGATCGCGCCGGCGCTCGTGTTCGCCGTCGCCAACGGCACGATGGAGGAGCTGGCGTACCGCGGCGCGCTGCTCGGCTGGTCGGCCAAGGTCATCGGCGTGTGGCCCGCGGTCGTCGGTCAGGCGGTCGTGTTCGGCCTTGCGCATTCGGGCTCGGACGTGGTGGGCAACGGCGTCCCGCTGATGCTGGCGCTCGGAGTCGGTGGGCTCGTGGCCGGCATCATCACCGTCCGGACGCGCTCGATCCTGCTGCCGCTGGCCATCCACATCGGGCTCGACATCCCGATCTACTACGCGTTCGCCTGTGCCAGCTGATCCGCGGGCCGTCCGGATCTCACGCCGGACACGTTCGGCGCGCACCTGGCGCTCGCCGCGCGCCGACCCGCGCGGCAGACGGCGGACCTCGGGTCTGTCAGGCGCGAGCGGCCACGGCCGATCTGTAGCATGGTTGTTCACACAACCGAAGCGCGACGCCGAGCCCGAGGATCTCCGATGACTGACTACGCCGACTGGACGAAGAACCTGATCGCCGACATCCGCGCCAACGGCCGGCCCACGAGTGGGTACTTCGAAGGACGCCCCGTGATGGTCCTCACGACGACCGGTTCCAAGAGCGGCGAACCGAGAACGGCCGTCGTGAGCTTCTCGCGGGATGGCGAGGACTACGTCGTGGTCGGCTCGAAGAGCGGCGAACCCGACGATCCGGCGTGGTTCACGAACCTCGTCGCGAACCCGGTCGTGACGGTCGAAGCCGACGGACAGACATTCCAGGCGACCGCAAAGGTCGCCGAAGGGGCCGACCGCGACGCGCTCTGGGACGCGCACGTCGCCGAACACCCACAGTTCGCCGACTACCCGTCAAAGACCGACCGGATCATCCCGATCGCCCGGCTCACGCCGCTCGCCTGACGGCGTCCCGGTCGGGAGCCAGGCTGAAGACCATCAGACGGTGGGTCGCGTCAACAACGGCCCCACAAAGCGGTCTCAGGTACTTCCGATAAGGTGAGTTATGTCTGCGCCAGTGGCGCGACCCTACCTCCTGCGGATCAGAGCCGAGCCTCGCCTGGACCCTGAGACTCCAAGACGGATTGTGAGTTCACGACACAGGAGCTCGAACGAACCGCATTTCAAGTTGGCGAGGTTGATAACCAGGTTGCGGAGGTGATGTGGCCCGCTCGTGCGCTGGGCCGAGGCTGTGTGCGAGTCACAGGGCGTCGATTCCGGCTTTTCGTAGTATCGTTGCACCGACAACTTCCCTACCCTGCCTGGTGCTGCTTTCCATGAAGATCGAGGTCTGGTCCGACATCATCTGCCCGTGGTGCGGCCTTGGGCTCCATCGGCTCGACGCCGCGCTGGCCCGGTTTGCCCACCGTGACGAGGTGGAGGTCGTCCACCACTCGTTCCAGCTCGATCCGACCACGCCGATCGGAGAGGTGACGCCGGTTCGCGAGATGCTCGCCCGCAAGTTCCGCATGGGCGACTCCGCATCGACTGCCCAGCAGATCGAGGCGATGACCCGCCGGGTCGAGGACCTGGCCCGGAGTGAGGGCCTGCATCCGTACAACGTGCTGGACAACTCGACCGGCAACACCGGATCGGCCCACGAGCTGCTGGCCCATGCCTCGAGCCAAGGGCTCCATGGCGAAGCGTGGCGGCGGATCTACCAGGCGTACTTCGGCGAGCGTCGTTCGGTCTTCGGTCGCGAGCCGCTGCTCGACTTCGCCGAGGAGCTCGGCCTGGACCGTGACGAGGCCGGCGCGGCACTCGATACCGGGGCGTTCCGTCAGCAGGTCCGCAACGATGCCCGTGAGGCGCAGCAGCTCGGTGCGAACGGTGTGCCGTTCTTCGTCATCGATCGACGCTACGGGATCGCCGGAGCGCAGCCCGCTGACGACCTCCTGTCGGTGCTCCAGCAGGCGTGGCACGAGGCCCACCCGCTCGAGATGGCCCTCGGCGGCGAAGGCGATCCGGACTTCCTGTGCGGACCAGACGGCTGTGCACCGGTCGTGGCAAGCGCACCTGCCGCCAGTGGCGCCTGACCGGCTCGAGCCACCCATCGCCTAGATCAGCCGCACCGCTCCATCGCGGAACGCACGGCCGCAAGGTCCGCGTTGGCTTTTCCGACCACCTACTCGACGCATGGAACGTCGCAGTACTGGGCCAGCAGCAGGGATGCATCGAAGGGGTCGACGAAGGCGAGCGCGAAATGCCGTGGCACGTCGGTCTCGAGAAAGAAGTCCAGCTGCCACGTCGGCACCGTTGGAGGGAAGCCGTCTGTCCGGCCGGCCGCGAGGAAGAGATTCACGCTGCTCCACGTCGCCCGGGGTTGGTCGCCGAGCCATGCCGCGAACTTCTTGTCAGCGAGCACCGCGTCGACGGCCTCGCCCGGACCAACGAGCGCCGGGCCTTTCCCGACGACCTCGAGAGCGCCGCTGACGACGAGCTGCTTGTAGATCGGTGCGACCATCCCAGCGACGGCGGGCGGCGGCGGCACGGTCGGCGGGTCACCCTGGCGGTCATACCCAACTGACACCGTGAAAGGCACCGTACCCTCGAGGGCCCCGACACCGGCAACGATCTCAGCCTTCCAGGGCAACGAACTCGTCACCGACGCCCCTGGCGCGAGGATCGCCTCGGGGTCGTCGTTCACGCATGGCTCGGCGACCGCGTTGATGTGGACCGGCGACGTCAAGGGACCTCCGCCCGGACCGAGACCCTGCGTCAAGGCGAAGTCCTTGAATGTCTGTGCGCCCCCCGACCATGTCTTTCCCGACGGCCCTTGTGGCAGGGCGAGCGTTAGCGCCACCGTCGCCCCACTGCCACACCACGGGACCTGGTAGTCGACCGGTTTCGCGGTTCCGTTCGTCAGCGTGACCGTGAACGTGGCGACCTCACCGGGCGCCACGACCGCACGATCCAGGTCGACCGACAGCGTCAGTCCATCGGCCTCGGCGGTGTAGGCGCCGCTCTGAGTGGCAACGGGTGAAACGACCTGCGATGGCGACGGAGCCGGGGTCGGCGCTGCCGGACCGGATGGCTGTGCGGTCGAGGACGCGCTGGTGGTCACACCGGCGGAACAGCCCGCAAGGATCGCGGCGCCGAACAGAAGAGCGACGAAGCGACCTGAATGCCGGGGCATCGACCCACTATAGGGACCAACCTACGCCAGTCGGCTCTCGGCGCGCGATCTATCCTTCTGCACGACCGATGGCGACATACCCGCTGGTCCCGAAGACCACTGCGCACCTGCGGCCCGGGCAGTTCTGGTCCATCCCGATGGCCGACGGCCGGTTCGGGTGTGGACGCGTGCTCCGGGTCGACACCGGCGGACGCTCGGGTGGCCGGACGCGTTTCATCGGCGCGATCCTCGACTGGGTCGGCGACTCCCCTCCCTCTTCGGAGGCGATCGACGGAAGCCACGTGCTCGCCGTCGGCAACGCCCATGTCCGGCTCGTTTCGTTCGGCGGGGGCGCCATCCTCGGCGTGCGACCGCTGGCCGCGGACGGCATCGAGCCGCCTGCGACCGTCGACACCTATTGGGGCGATGGCTACGCGGTCGACAGGGTGGAACGCCTCCTCACCGGCGACCCGCAGCCGACGTCGGACTTCCGCCAGGTCCAGAGCCCGCTGACTGAAGAGATGCTGCGCCCGGCCCTCACCGGTCGTGGCGTGGTCCAGTTCGACCGCAGGCTGACCGACGACGACTTCCGGAAGCTCGGCGAGTGGTTCCGCGCGTACCCCGAGATGGACCTTCGCGCATACGGGTCGTACGACCACTCGATCACCGATCTCGAATTCCTGCGTTTCTTCCCGACCCTGCGGAAGTTCGCCGCCGACGCGCTCTGGGATTCGCTGACCACGCTGGACGGGCTGCGCCATCTGCCGCCAGACCTTGAGGAGCTCGGGATCGGCGCGACGAAAGCGAAGCTGGATCTCGCCGTCCTGTCTCGCTTCCCCGAGCTGCGCTGGCTCTTCCTCGAGGGTCAGACCAGGCATCTCGAGGTGATCTCGGGCCTGACGCAGCTGTACGACCTGACGCTGAGATCGATCACGATGCCCGACCTGTCGCTCCTGCTGCCGTTGAAGCGCCTTCGGTCGTTGGACCTCAAGCTCGGCGGCACGCACGACCTCGGGCTGCTGCCGCGCGTCGGCGAGCTGTGGTATCTCGAGCTCTGGATGATCCGCGGACTGAGGGACATCACGGCCGTCGGCTCGATCCCGTCGCTCCGTGTGCTCTTCCTTCAGGCGTTGCGACAGGTCGAGGCGCTTCCAGACCTGCGGGCGGCGACCTCGCTGCGCCGCATCCGGCTCGAGACGATGAAGGGCCTGCGCGACCTGCGACCGCTCGCGACTGCGCCAGCGCTCGAAGCCATCGAGCTCATCGACATGCGCCACCTGCAGCCCGAGGATCTCGCGCCGCTGGTCGGCCTGCCGACTCTGAAGGCGATCACGCCGGGACTCGGGAGTCGCCGCAGGAACGAAGCCGCGACGGCGTTGCTCGGCCTCCCTCTCGTGCGCACGCCCGACGACTGGAGCAAGCCGGCAACCGGCTAGCGGATATCGCCGTCAGCGGTCACTCCCCTCCCCCGCCCCGATTCTCTCCGGCGCGTCGGCGCTCGGACCGTGGCCGGCGTCAGGTCTTCCTGGTCCCCACCACGGTGACGCCGTCCACGGCTGGGTAGTTCGAGAAGTAGCGCTTCTTCCAGTGGACCTTGCCGTGGTCGTAGATCGTCACGGTGGTCCACACCCTGGCGCCGTTGACCGCGGCGTTGTTGAAGAAGCGGTACCCGACCGGCTTGGTCGGATCCTTCACGGTCTTGTGGATCGCGCGCTCGCCCGGCTGGATGACCGTGTTGGTGACGGTGGCCTTCCGGCCGTTCGGGACGCTCCAGATCTTGAACGTGATCCAGCGCTTGCTGCTGTTGCCGGTGATGGTCCGCGAGATCAGGATCGGGTACTTGGTGTCGTTCCGGAAGCTCATGGTCTGCTTGGTGTTGCCGACGATCCAGACAGTGGCATCGAGGCCTGGCGGATACCGGTTGATGAACTCGTTGTGGTTCTGTCGGGAGAGCGGGACCATGCCGGCCCGGAACGCCGCGTTGAACAGCGTCGTGGACGTGGTGCAGATGCCGCCGCCGAACGCCCCGGTGACGGTGATCTTGCCGCCCTCGATCGCGTTACCCGGCCCGGTCCCGGGCGCGTTGTGCAGGTCCCCCACCGTCTTCCAGAAGTCGAACTTGGCGCCCGCCGGCACGACCGTGCCGTTGATCACCGTGGCCGGCCCCTCGATGTTCCCGCCGAAGTGGTTGTTGACGATGACGAAGTAGTAGACGCTGTACGAGCTGATCATTTTCATCTTCGGGGCGAACGCCTTGGCGTCCGCCGCGGTCAGCTTCGGGTCGATCGCCTTGACGACGGCCTCGACCGGCGATGCGGGCGCGCCCGCCTGGCGGGCCCCGATCGCGTTCACGATCGCGGCCTTCATGCCGGCAGCGTTGAGCGTGCGGCCCTCGCGGCTGGTGCCGGTGGCGACCACGCGTCCCCTGATCAGCTTGAGGCCCGCGTCCTGCGCGGTCCGGTTGACCTTCTTGGCCAGCGTCTTGAGGATCGGGTCGAGGCCCGACTCGTCAAGGACCGGGGTGACGCTCCCGTCGGCCGCGGTCGAGAACGAGATCAGCGGAGCGAGGCTCGTACCGGCGATGGTCCACTTGTCCTTGCCCCGGGCGACGACCACGTTGGCGGCCATCCGCTCCGCGGCCGCCTTCGCCTCCTCGGCCGATGCGGTGGCGACGGCGGGTGCCAACGGCACGACCGGCACGGCCATCGTGATCGACGCGGGCGTGTCGAGTGCCGCGAGCTGCTGGCCGAGCGCGGTCAGCAGTGCCGCCTTGTCCACGGCGCGACCGTCCTTCGACGGGGTGGTGCTGAACGTCCCCGCTTGGCCGCCCGACACGGTGGCGTCCACGGGGGTCTGGTCGATCGCCGTGGCGAGGGTCTCGACGGCGGCCGTCAGCTTGTCGTGGTCGTAGGCGACCGCGGAGTCGAGGCTCACGCCGTTGATCGCAGCCTTGGGCGCGCCGATGAGGTTCAGGAGTGGGTCGGCCTGGCGGCCTGCCGCGAGTGCCGCGTCGACGATCACCGATGAGTCTGGCCCGCGGCCGACGTCGGCGTAGCTGATGTTCGTCGTCTGGCCGTCCGGGCCGGTGAGCGTGATCTGCCCGGTGCCAAGCGACCCGTACGCGCTCGCGATCTGTGCCTCGGCCTGCTCGCGGGTAAGCCCGCCGAGCTCTGTGCTGCCGACGCGGACGCCGGGCAGGACGCGGCCCTCGTACTGCTGGCCCCATGCATACAGGACACCGACACCGATGCCGGCGGTGAGCACGAAGCCCACGACAGCCGAGACGCCGAAGAAGAGGGCGAGCGACCGTCGGCGCCGAGGCCGTGCGGCGGGCTCGCCGTCGGTCACGGCCGCCTCGAGGGGCGCCACCTGGACGGCTTCGACGCCGTATTCGGAGGTCGGCGACGTGTCCGCCGGGGCGGCGTCGATCGGCTCGTCGCGCCGGACGAGCGCCGCAAGCTCGGGGTCCGCTGCTGAGTGGGGCAGGTCAGTCATCAGATGCTCATGCGCCGTCGGCCTGGGCCGGGCCTCCTCCCTAGAGACGCCTCATCTTCGCGTGTACGCGCGAATTTGTCACGCCACAGACGTCTCGGGCCGCTGGGAGTGTGACGTGCGACGCCCCAGCAGGTACGCCGCGGATGGAAGGGCGGATCGCCGACAGCTCGGTTCGCGCGCGCCCGGGCGTTCGGGGTAGCCTCTTGTCATGACCCTCGGATTCGGACTCCTCAGCGCGCAGCTTCGACCCGGTGAGACGGACTGGACGCGCGCTTACGACGAGACGGTGCGCATGGCTGTCGATGCCGAGCGGCTCGGCTTCAGCTCGGTCTGGACGACGGAACACCACTTCGTCGACGACGGCTACATGCCATCGCTTCTCGTGGTCAGCGCGGCCCTCGCGCAGGCGACGTCCCGGATCGAGATCGGCACCGGAGTCATCCTGGCGCCGATGCATCATCCGCTGCGCCTTGCGGAGGACGCGGCGACGGTCCAGCTGCTGAGCCACGGCCGACTCGCGCTCGGGCTCGGCCTCGGCTGGTCGGAGGTCGAGTACGCCGGGCTGGGCGCCGACATGCGCCGGCGCGGCGTGGCGATGGAGGAGACCCTCCGGATCCTGCCCCAGGCATGGAGTGGCCAGCCGTTCACCCATGAGGGCTCGGTGCACCAGCTCCCCACTCTCGCGGTCCGTCCGACGCCATCGACCCGGATCCCGATCCTGGTCGGCGGTGGCGCCGAGCCGGCCCTCCGCCGCGCCGCACGTCTCGCCGACGGCATCTTCTCGAACGCACCGGCTGACGTCTTCGCCAAGCAGGTCGGCTGGGTGCTCGATGAGCTCGAGGGGGCCGGTCGCGATCCCTCGACCTTCCGGTTCATCCACTACTCGATCCTGCTGCCCGGCGCATCCCGGGCCGACGCGCTCGCCCGCTATCGCGACGCCGTCTGGGCACTGAACTGGAAGTACTCGGACATGGAGGCCTCGGCGACCCGCCCGCTCCCGGCGGCCTCCCCTCCCCCGTTCGAGGGCGAGGACGAGAGGCTCCTGTCGCGCCGGACCACGCACGCCGGCACGGCCGACGAGCTTGTCGAGGTCCTGCTCGAGGTCCGGCGTCAGGTGCCGGTCCCGGTGGAGTTCGTGGCGCGCAGCCATCTGCCCATGCTCGAGTACGACGCACAGCTCGAGGTCATGCAGCAGCTCGCCGAGGGCGTCGCGCCGCACGTCTGATGGCGACCAGATACCTCGTCCTCTTGCGCGGCATCAACGTCGGCGGCCGGAACAAGGTGCCGATGGCGGCCTTGCGCGAGCTCCTCGAGTCGCACGGCCACACGAAGGTCTCGACGTACATCGCCAGCGGCAACGTGATCCTGAGCTCCGATCGATCGGCGGCCACGATCAAGCGGGAGCTCGAGGACGCGCTCCCCACGGCCTTCAAGCTCGACAGCGAGCTGATCGCGGTCCTGGTGCTGACGCAGGCGCAGCTCCGGGCCGTCGTCCGGGACCGACCGAAGGGGTTCGGCGATCAGCCGGACACGTACCACAGCGACGCGATCTTCCTCATGGGGATCGACGCGCCGACGGCGATGAAGGTGTTCGACCCGCGCCCCGGCGTCGACGAGGTGTGGCCGGGCAAGGGCGTGATCTACTCGCAGCGGGTGAGCGCGCAACGCACGAAGAGCCGCCTCGGCAAGATCGTGGGCACACCCGCCTACAAGTCGATGACGATCCGCAGTTGGCAGACGACCATGGCGCTGCTCGAGCGCATGGAGGCACCCGAGGGGTAGCGGCTCAGGGCGCAACGGCTGCTGCCGAGTCATGCGCCTACGAGAAGAGCTTGCGATCCCGGATCCGGATCGGGACCGCGTAGGAGTCGTGCCACCACGCGTCGCCGCCGGGCGCCGGCGGTTCGTGGAGGTTGAACGGGGTCGCGGCGGCCGCGGTCGTCAGCTGCTTGACCCGGAATTGGTAGTGGTCGAACAGCCGGAGCGCCTCGACCATGTAGGACCGTGCGATGCGCCGGTCGCGGATCCGGAGCAGGTTCTCGCCGTTCTGGAGGTCCGCCGGCTTCGAGACGTTGTATGAGCCCGTATAGACGCGGGCGGTCGGCTTGTCGAAGTCGAGCACCACGAACTTGTGGTGCATCCGCGTGCCCTCGTTCTTGCTCGTGAGACCGGTCGGCTCGGACTTGAAGGGTTCCGGCACGTTCTCGGTCAGGGCCTCCGGTCGAACCGGTTGGACGTTGCCGTCCGGCGACTGGAGGTTGATCCCGCCGATCCGGCGATCCGCCATGCCGTACACGAAGATGTTCGGGTTCTCCGTCACGTGGGTGATCGCGTCGCGGACCGCCCCGTTCGTCTGGTTGATGAAGGCGAGCGAGTAGAAGACGCTCGACGTCGCGCTTTCGATGTCGGCGCCGACCGAAGCGAGCCGCGCGTTCGCCGCCGCATGCGGTGAGAACGACACGTGGGCGTCGATCCCGGCCAGGCCGAGGTCGCGCCAGCGGGTCGAGTCGGTCGTCCCGAAGCCGACGACGGAGTCGTTCGCCCAGTAGGACGCGAACGCCTCGTGGAAGACCCGGGCCGCCGTCTCGCCGCGCAGCACGATCGCGTTGTTCGCCTGGACGTACAGCCCGCGCCAGGTGAAGTTCGTGGATCCGCAGACGACGACGTTCCCGGCGTTGCCCTCGACCACGATCGTCTTGTTGTGCTGGAGGTTGCTCATGTGGTGGCGCTTGACGTGGGTCGCCCCGGCGGTGGCGGTGAGCCGCGTCGCGGCCTGTGTCTCGGCGGAGTCCGGGCTTGCCGTGGGCGTCGCTGTTGTCGATCACGATCCGCAGCCGGGTGCCGAGCTGCTCCAGTCGACCGACGATGCCGGGCTCGTTCAGGTCGTAGGCGATGACGCGGACCTCTGCGGTCGGGTCGGCGATCGCCTCGTCGAGGACCTGGAGGATGGCACTCCGGGCCTCGAACCCCATCCACGCGAGCGCGTCGGTCGTCTTCGGGTGGGTCGGGACGAAGGTGAGCCCCTCGTCGGCGACGTCCGGGAGGAGAGTCGAGATCGGCCCGGCGGACTCGTACCGGTCGACGAAGGCCTGCGACGACACGAAGCCGCGCGTATACGCGACGTTGAGCAGTCCGGGGTAGGTCTCGCGGCGCAGCTCCAGGCCGACCTCCTGCTCGTCACCCCAGGTGATCGCCCGCGACGCGGACATGAACGCGGGCCGGACCCGATAGCGGTACTCGCCGAGCTGCTCGGGATCGAACGGGAAATGGACCCAGCGGAACTTCTGGATCGGGGCGAAGAGCGACGACTTCGGGTTCGATCCGACGTTCGAGGGCGGCGTCGCGAACGTGATCCGATTCCCGAGCGCCAGGAAGTTGGCGTGGTTCGGTGGGCGGTACTCGATCGAGAACCCGACGAGGTCGGCGGGTGGCGTCGGGTCGCGCCAATCCATCCCGAGCAGTGCCATCCCGTCGCCCCGGTGCACCTTCAGCGTGAAGGCCGCGTTCGGGTTCGTCCCCAGGACCTCGATCTCGTCGCCCACGTCTCGTCCCCCTGCGAGACACGATCATCTCGCGCGCCCGTTTGGTTCCGTCTTGGGTCGACCGTCGATCCGGACCGCCTTACCGCTTGACCGCGAACCTCATGAAGGTCGCCCACTCGTGACTGCCGCACGCCCAGGTTCTCGAGATCGAGCGACTTCGTGAAGTCCTCGAAGAGGCTGCTTGCCTCCGCCGAGGATGACCGGCGCCACGATGATGTGGAGCTCATCGACGATGCCGGCATCAAGCCCCTGCCGGATGACGTTGGCGCCGCCACCGATGCTCACGTCCTTGGCCCCGGCGGCCTCCTTCGCCCGGTCGATCGCCTCCTCGAAGGTGCCGACGAAGGTGAACTCGCCGGTCGCTGGCTCCTCCTCCGGCCGGTGGGTGACCACGAAGAGGGGCACGCCGAACGGGTTCTTGTCGCCCCAGTGTCCGGCGGCCTCGTACATGTTTCGGCCGATGACGACCGCACCTTCCCGCGCGGTCACCTCGTTGAGGTACGCGGCGTCCTCGCCGGTCGGCTCGCCCCGCATGCTCCTTGTCGTAGCTCCACGGACCGCCGAAGACCCAGTAGTGCAGGCGCTCCCCGCCTTCACCGAGTCCCTTGTCCGGGCCGTCGTTCGGGCCGGTGATGTAACCGTCCACCGACGTCGTGATCGCCGCGATGATCGTCATTCGCCGGCGTTCCCGAATGTCGCGCGCCCGGCCAGCCGATAGGTCTGGAACACCACACCAGTCGGCGTCGTGACCGTCTCGACCAATCCCATCGAGTGTGTCTGGCCACGCTCCGGGAAGAGCCGACGCCCCTCGCCGACCACCACGGGATAGATCCGCAGGTTGAGCTCGTCGACAAGGTCGCGCTCAAGCAGCCACCGGAGGAGGTCTCCGCTGCCGTGGACCTGGATCTCGCGTCCGGGCTGCGTCTTGAGCTCCCGCACCGCCGCCTCGACGTCGCCGTCGAGGACATGGGTGTTCTGCCAGGTCGGGTCCGTCAGCGTGGTCGACGGCACGTACTTGGGCAGGACGTTGATGCCGTGCGAGACCGGGTCGCCCGCGTCGTGGTGCGGCCAGTAGCCCTCGAAGATCTCCCACGTCTTCCGCCCGAGCAGCAACGCGTCCGCGCGCTCGAAGAGCGAGACGATGTACTTCCAGCCCTCCTCGTCGGCGAACGGTGCGGTCCAACCGCCACGTCCGAACCCGCCGCTCCGGTCCTCGTCCGGGCCTCCGGGGCCCTGGTACACGCCGTCAAGGGTCAGCATCATCGATGCGATCAGCTTCATGGTCTTCGCTCCTGTAGTCGGCGCCCATCGCGGACGGCCCTCACCTCTTCTACGAACGGACGTGTCCCGATCCGACTTTCAGGGTGTCAGCTCCCATCGAAGTCCCAACGGGTCGGCTTCGGCAGGTCTTCGGGGGCGTATTGCTCCATGCCGGTCATCCCCGGGAAGCCGAACACCCGTGACGGGACGATCCGGAAGAACGTGTAGGGCGGCGGTCCGGCGGTCGGGGCGTTCGGACCGTCGACCTTGTCTCCATCGGCCTCGAGGGGCCAGTTCTTCTCCCTGTAGACCTCGACAAGATGTCGAACCACGTCGGGATCCATGATCGCCTCGGCATGACCTTCGATGACGATGTCGAGGGACGGCAGCGTCGTGCTGCCCGTCGCGATGACGCATCGACCGTCCGCGGCGATGTTCCGTGCCTTCTGGCTCCCCTCCCCCGCCAGGATGTGCATGGCGTCATCGATCCAGAAGCCGATCACGGGCATCAGATGCGGCCCGCCGTCCGGCCGCGTCGTCGCGAGCCAGCAGGTCCGCGACTGCTCGGGGTTCGCGAGGCGTGTTCGTGCCAGCTCCCAGGGCGACGTCTCCGCCTCGTCCCCCATCAGCGACTGCGTGCGTTCCGGTGCTCGCTCCTGCGTCATCGTTTCCTCCTCGAATCGACCGGCGGCGTCACGGGGTGCCGGCCAGCTTCGACTCGTTGGTCCTGATCAGCTCGTCGATGAGGTGCTCGAGGTCGCGGTCCGAGAGCTTGCGGCCGGCCTCCGCCTCGATGCGCTCGCGGGCGAGCCGAAGGACCTCGGCCTTGGGGATGCGGTAGCCGTCGACGATCCGGATCGCCTCGATCTCGCCGCCCTTGATCTTGTCCCGGACGGTGCCGGACGAACGACCAAGCACCCAACCCACCTGCTGGGTCGACAGATGATCCTCCACCACGGTCCTCCCCTCGTCCTCCCCAACCCTAGCGCGTGTCGGGTCGCGGCGAGTCGGCCCCTCGTGTCACGCCGAGGTTGCGCGGCGGCCGATGCCGCCCACTAGTCTTCGGTCATGAAGCTCGTCGTGACCGCCTTCGTGACCCTCGACGGCATCGTCGAGGCGCCCGGGTTCGACGAGCACCGGGCCGGGCGCAACGCGTGGGCCCTTCGGATCCAGGCCGACGAGGACGAGGCCTACAACCGCGCCCAGGCGATGTCCGCGGACGCGCTCCTGCTGGGCCGGCGGACGTGGCAGATCTGGGCAGCGTTCTGGCCGACGGCCAGCGGTGGCGACATCGAGATGACCGAAAAGATGAACTCGGTCCCGAAGTACGTCGTGTCCAACACGCTGAAACGCGCCGATTGGAACAACACGACGATCCTCTCGGGCGACGTCGCCGACCAGATCGCGACGCTGAAGGCCCGGCCCGGCGGCGAGCTCCTCGTCTACGGCAGTCCGGATCTCGTCGACGAGCTCCTGCGCCACGACCTGGTCGACGAGTTCCGCCTCCTCGTCTACCCGGTCATCCTGGGCAGCGGCAAGCGCCTGTTTCGCGATCGGATCGACATGCACCAGCTGCGCCTGGTCGCGTCGCGCACCTTCGGATCCGGCGTCGTCCTCCTCACCTACGAACCCGACAGCACGGTGCGAACGAGCCCGTTCGTCGAGCAATACCAGTGGACGCGCGAGCAGGTCCGCTCGCTCCAGGCAGCCGAGGACATCGACCGGACGCTCGCGAGCGTCCTCTTCACCGACATCGTCGATTCGACCGGCCGGGCGGCCGCCATCGGCGATCGGGCCTGGAAGAAGCTGCTCGATCAGCACCAGGGCACGGTCCTCGCGGTCGTCCAGCGCTGGCACGGCGAGAACGTGGAGTTCGCCGGCGACGGCGTCATGGCGGTCTTCGACTCCCCGACCCGGGCGCTCCGCTGCGCATTCGAGCTGATCGATGCGGCGCACGACCTGGGCGTCGAGATCCGCGCAGGCATCCACACCGGCGAGATCGAACGCCGCGAGACCGGGATCGGCGGCATCGGCGTCCACATCGCGGCGCGGCTGCTCGGCGCGGCGGACAGCGGCCGGGTGGTGGTGACCCGGACGGTCCGCGACCTGGCGACCGGCACGGACCTCGCATTCGAGCCACTGGGCATCACCACGCTGCGTGGCGTCCCCGGTGAGTGGGAGCTGTTCGAGGCCAAGACCTCGGATCGCTGAGCCGCATCTGGGGTTTCCGCGGCTTGGGCGACCGCTTCAGGTTACGGCGATCCCTGTTTGGCGCGTTTTGCCTTCTGTTGCTTGGGCGTTGGCGGTTTGGCGGCGGCATCGGTCACCTGGCGGAAGACCTTGGCCATCCCGGGGCGCATCAATGCCCGCCGCTCCGCCTCCATGTCGCGGTCGCGTCGTCGCGCCCTGGCGGCTTCGCTCGCGGGCAGGTCCTCGTCGGTCATACCGTCACCAGAGCAAAGTCGGCATTCGCAAGGCGTGACGCATCGGGCTCCGGCAGCCACGTCTCGCGACCTCGCCCGACGGATCCCTGCAGCCAATCCTCCGTCGCGGCGAGCTCGCCGGCCGCGTCACGAAGCGCGGCGATCCCTTCGGTCTCGGCGTCGCGTCGCCACGCCATCGACCACGCATAGAGTGGGATCGGATCCACCAGGTGCCGGAGCACGCCTCCGGGTGGATCGACGTGGTCGGCGGACGCCAGGATCGGGACTCCCTGTCGCACGAGGTGGTAACCCTGCTCCTCGAGTCCGATGGCCGGCACGTGCGGCGGTGTCGAGTGGGCCCCGGACAGCGCGAAGAACTGGTGGATCAGGTCGGTCCACTCGGGCGCGTCCGAATGGGGCGGCACGCCATCGATCTCGAGCCCCTGAAGCCGGCGGACCGGGACCTCCTCCAGTCGGGCCAGTGGGTGCCCGTCGGGCAGGAGCACGGCCAGCGGTTCGAGCCGGACGAGGACCTGATCGATCGTCGGCATCGGCTGCGCATCGAGCCAGTCGACGCGTCCCAGGACGACATCGAGGCGGCCGGTCGCGAGCCTTTCCAGGGCGGCGCCGGTCCCGCCGGCGTAGCGACCACGGAAGTCGACGCTCGGCGCCCTTGTGCGCGCCAGCTCCAGGATCCTGGTCCCGGTGAGCCGTCCGCTGCTCATGAGGTCGACGACGGTCGGCTGAGCCGCGGGGACGTGAACATCGGCCCAGACCGCGTCGTGCTGCGCGACGAGGTCTCGTGCCCTGACAAGCAACCGCTCGCCTTCCGGCGTCAAGGTCACCCGACGGGTCGTCCGGACGAACAAGGCCGTGCCCAGCTGCGTCTCGAGTCGCTTGATCTCGCGACTGAGCGCCTGTTGGGCGACGTACAGCCGAGCCGCCGCGCGCGTGAAGTTGAGCTCCTCCGCTGCGACCACGAAGTAGCGGAGAGAGCGGATCTCGAGCTCATTGCCGATCGGCCCGCCTGGAGTATTCACGCATTCCTGATGGTAATCGGTCGCCGACAGGTGTTGGACGCACGCGGGCAGGCGTCAGAACGTTGTCCCCACGACGTCCTGTTGCAGGGCGAACCCGAAAGGAGAATCGACATGTTCGACCACGGAGCGATGGGAACCCTCCTCATCGGACTCGACGCGACCGAGAGCGACACCTCGACCAGGCGGGTGCGCCGCCCCGTCGAAGCTCCGCGTCGAGAGCGCTCCATCCGCGCTGCCCTGGCGCGCGGTCTGCGCCGAGCGGCCGATCTGCTCCAGCCGCTGCCCGTCGGCGAGACCGCGAACTGACGCGGCGGGTGCCGCGCGCGTGCCAGACTGCTGGCCATGTCCGGCATCGTCATCAGGAGCTTCGCCGACGCCGAGGAGCGCGTCACGTTCGAGGGCGGTCACGTCGACCTCGTGACCGCGAGCTCGCTCGCGCTCGGCCGCGAGGTCCTCGACCCAGGCTGGGGATCGTGATGACGCCCGAGAAGCCGCGACGGCTCCCGCCGCGCTGGTTCATCCGCATCGCCTGGGTGGTCCATCGCGCCATCCACCGGCTCACGGGCGGGCGGCGCGGGCTGTGGCCGGCCAGGCCCGGGCGCTGGGGCACGATGCGGCTCACGACGGTCGGCCGCAGGACCGGGAAGACGCGCAGCGCGATCCTCGGCTACTTCGAGGATGGTCCGAACCTCGTCACGATGGCGATGAACGGCTGGGGTGCGCCGGAGCCGGCGTGGTGGCTCAACCTGCAGGCGCAGCCGAACGCCGAGGTGGAGCTCAAGACCGGCACGCGCACCGTCCACGCGCGGGCCGCCGAGGGCGAGGAGCGCGACCGACTCTGGGCACGGTTCCGCGAGTTCGGCGACGACCCCGATGAGTACGCGTTCCGACGGCCCGGGCAGACCGCGGTCGTCGTGCTCGAACCGGCTGACACCCCGGAGACCTGACCGTGGGCCGATCATGACCTCGAGCGGCCTGCGCACCAGGTCCGCGGCGGCCTTCGGGTCGAGCACGACTCTCGCCGCCTTCCGCGTCGCGGGGTACCCGGCGCTGTGGCTGAGCGGGACCGCGGCGGGGCTCGGCTGGTCGGCCACCATGGTGGCGATCGGCTGGATCACGCTCACGACGACCGATTCCGTGCTGGCGGTGGGCGCGACCCTTGCCGTGCGACTGATCCCGGGCCTCGTGCTCGGCATCCCGTTGGGTGGCCTCGTCGACCGGCACGACCGCCGGACGACGCTGATCCTCGTCAATCTCGTGGCAACGGTCCCGTTGCTCTGGGCGGCCGCCGTCGCCACGAACGGGACCCTGGCCGTGACCCAGCTGATCGCGCTGAGCCTCGCCCTTGGGGTCGTGGACACGCTCCGTGGAACGGCCACCCAGACGTATTCGTTCGACCTGGTCGGCGCCGGCGGCGCGACCAATGCCATCGCGCTCGGCAACCTGGGCGTGTTCCTCGCCGGCGCCGTCGGGTCCATCGCCGGCGGTGTGGCGATCGAACGGCTCGGGGTCGCCGCCCCGTTCATCCTGTCCGCGACCATGGCGGCCGTCGCGGCGGTCTGTCTCGTCGCCGGTGGCGCTCGAGCCCGACGCGAACGACCGGCACCGCACCTGGTCCCAAGCTTCTCGCGATCGATGACCCTGATCACACGCAATCGACGGGTCGCCTTGATCGCGCTGATCGTCGTCCTGGCGGAGGTTCTCGGCTTCTCGAGCATCACGGTCTACCCGACGTTCGCGCGCGACGTCCTCGGCTCGGACGCGGCCGGGCTCGGCGCGCTGGCGACGGCGAGGCAGATCGGCGCGATCGCGGGGCTGCTTGCCCTCGCCCGGTTGGGCCTGGGCAAGACCCGCGGCGGTCGCATGATCATCGTCGCCCTGCTCGCGTTCGGGCTGGGCCTCACGGCCTTCGCCGCGAGCACGTCGTTCGTGCTGTCTCTCGCCGTGCTCGTGGTGGTGGGGGCGGCGATGGCAGGCGTCGACACCCTGAGTCAGACACTGGTCCAACGGAACGTGGACGACACCGAGCGCGGGTCCGCGATGGGGATCTGGTTCTTCGCGATCGGGTTCGGTCCGATCGGCCTTGTCGGACTCGGCGCGGCGGCGAGTGCGTTCGGCGCGCCGGCCGCCCTCGCCGTCAGCGGCATCCTCCTCGCATCGTTCGCCGTCGGGCTCTCACGCCTCAGGGCGATCCACGAGCTCGTCTAGACCACGCGAGCACGCGCAGCGCTCCCAGCGTGATCCACCGGCTCGGCTGACCCTCGCCGTCCTCCATCTCGATCGGCATCGCGCCTTCGTGGACGACCGCTCGGCCGCGACGACCTCAGCCGGCTCGTGTGTCAGGTCGCGCATGGCCTGCCAGCGGATCGCGGGATCAGCGTCGAGCAGCCAGTCGATGACGGTCACCGTCGGGCCTCAGGTCGCCGCCGGCTCGATGTTGTGGTTGAGCCGGAAGACGTTGTCCGGGTCCCACGTCCGCTTGAGGGCGGCAAGACGCGCGACCGTGGCATCGCCGTAGATCCGCCGCGTCTCGTCCGGTCCGGCGTCGGCGTTCTCGTTCGCGTACCGGCCCTCGATCGCGTCGGGCTCGACCAGTGCCATCGCCCCGCGGACCCACGCGCGCTCCCGATCGTCATCCGCGGTGTCGTCCCAGGCGGTGTCGGCGCTGAGGTCGAACCGCGCCGTGCGGCCCGTGAACGCCGTCGCGTCGTCATCCACCCCGGCGATCGCGCCACCCTGGAGCGTGGCGGAGAACGAGCCCCCGGCCGAGCCCGGCGGCGACGTGCTCGACGAGCGCGTCGAGCGCCTCCGGCCGGATCCCGTTCGCGTACAGGCCCTTGATGAACGAGCGTCCGCCGCCGGCGAAGGCGAGATCGTGCGCGGTCTGGACCTCCAGGTACGGCTGGCTGCCGCCGCTGACCGACAGCGGCTCCGGACCGCGGCGCAGACCGGCCGTGTCCCGCTCCACCGCGTCGGCGTCGCCGCTGTGGTTGAACGAGACGACGACGACGGGGTCGCCGCCGGTGGCCACGTGGTCCCCATCGGCGTCGGCGGACGCGGGCGCGATCCCGTAGATCATCGAGACGGTCTCGGGCGCGCGTGGCGGCGTAGTCGTCGACGACCTGCCAGACCTCGCGCGCCGCGGATGCCGGGTAGACGCGGACGCCTCGATGCAGCTCCGGGCCGAAGGGATTCAGGCCGAACTCGAACGCGGTGACGATCCCGAAGTTCCAGCCGGCACCGCGGATGCCCCAGAAGAGGTCCGGCTCCTCGGTCTCGCTGGCCCGCACGAACCGGCCGTCGGCGGTCACGAGCTCGACGGCGCGCAGGTTGTCGATCGTGAGCCCGAAGCGCCGCTGGAGCCGTCCGACGCCGCCGCCGAGCGTCAGCCCCGCGACGCCCGTGTGACCGATGACGCCGACCGGGCAGACGAGCCCGTGCGCCTGCGCCGCGACGTCGAGCTCACCGAGCAGCGTGCCGCCGTTCACCCGCGCGGTGCGCGTCGCCGGATCCACCGACACGCCGTGCATCGCCGACAGGTCCACGACGAGACCGCCGTTGCAGCCCGAGTGCCCGGCCGCGCTGTGGCCGCCGGAGCGGACGGCCAGCTCGAGGTCCTCCTCGCGCGCGAACCGGATCGCCGCCGCGACGTCCGAAGCCGTCCCGGGCCGGACGATGACCGCCGGCCGGCGCTCGTGGACCGCGTTCCACAGCCGGCGCGCATCGTCGTAGGACGTGTCCCCCGGCGTGACGATCTCGCCGGCGAACGCGTCCCGAAGGCGCCCCGCCTGGTCGCGTGTCAGACCGGTGGTCGACTGCACCATGGCGGCCCCTCCCCTTACGCGCCGCCGCCCATCCCGGTCGTGCCGTCGGACATGACGGCCGAGATCATGCCGAACACGTTGTTGTCCGGGTCGAGCAGGTAGCCGACCCGGCCGACGCCCTGCATGTCCTGGGCCGGCAGGGCCTCCGTGCCACCGAGCTCGACGCCCCGCCGCATCAGCCCGTCGACGTCATCGACGCCGACCACGATGTTGCAGCCCATCACGGGCGCCCCAGCTCCGGCTTCGGACCCTGTCGCTGCATCAGCCCGCCGTTGATGCCGTGGCCGGCCGTGCCGGCGACGTTGCCGATGCTCCCCTCCCCCGTCTCGATCGTCCAGTACGGCGTGTCGCCGAACTGGGTGAACGTCCAGCCCAGGAGGTCGCTGTAGAAGTCGACGAGCCGCTGCGGCTCGGACCCGTGGATCTCGAAATGCACGACCAGGTTCGCCATGAGGTCTCCTTTCGATACGGCCCTACCCTGCCGCATCAGCTGATGGTGGCAAGTAGTTGCGTAGCAACAACATGTCGCGTATACTGCGCGGGATGCGACCGCGATCGGTGGTCGCCACATCGACGGTCCCCGTCAAAGGAACACGGCACAGCATGCAATTCGGCGTCTTCACGGTGGGCGACGTCACGCCCGACCCACTGACGGGTCAGACGGTCAGCGAGGAAGAGCGCATCCGGATCATGGTGACCGTGGCGCGCAAGGCGGAAGAGATCGGCCTCGACGTCTTCGCCACCGGCGAGCACCACAACGTGCCGTTCGTCCCCTCGTCCCCGACCACCCTGCTTGGCTTCATCGCGGCCAAGACGGAGCGCCTGCTGCTCTCGACCGCGACGACGCTGATCACGACCAACGACCCGGTCAAGATCGCCGAGGACTACGCGATGCTCCAGCACCTGGCCGACGGCCGGGTCGACCTGATGATGGGTCGCGGGAACATGGGTCCGGTCTACCCGTGGTTCGGCCAGGACCTGCGCAACGCGATCCCGCTCGCGGTCGAGAACTACGACCTCCTGCGCCGCCTGTGGCGCGAGGACGTCGTCGACTGGGAAGGCAAGGTTCCGGACGCCGCTGACCGGGTTCACCGCGACGCCGCGCCCGCTCGACGGCGTGCCGCCGTTCGTCTGGCACGGCTCCATCCGCAGCCCGGAGATCGCCGAGCAGGCCGCCTACTACGGCGACGGCTTCTTCCACAACAACATCTTCTGGCCGAGCAGCCACGTCCGGCGGATGGTCGACCTCTACCGGCGCCAGTTCGAGCACTACGGCCACGGGCCGGCGAACCAGGCCATCGTCGGCCTCGGCGGGCACGTCTTCATGCGCAAGAACAGCCAGGACGCGATCCGCGAGTTCCGGCCGTACTTCGACCACGCGCCGGTCTACGGCGGCGCGATGTCGCTCGAGGACTACATGGCCCAGACGCCGATGACGATCGGCAGCCCGCAGCAGGTCATCGACCGGACGCTGGGCTTCCGCGAGTTCGTCGGCGACTACCAGCGCCAGCTGTTCCTGGCGGACCACGCCGGACTGCCGCTCACGACCGTCCTCGAGCAGATGGACATCCTGGGCTCCGAGGTCGTGCCGGTCCTGCGCCGGGAGTTCGAGGCGCTCCGTCCGGCTGACGTGCCGGCCGGGCCGCCGCTCCATCCTCGCGTCGTCGCCGCGGGGGCGGCGGCCGCTGCCTCGGCGTCATCGGCCGTGCCGGCGGAGGTGCCCGCATGAGCGCCTCCGCGACGCGGACGCTCGTCGTCGTGACCGCCGGCCTGTCGGAGCCGTCGTCGAGCCGGCTGCTGGGCGACCGGCTGGCGGCTGCCACCGAGCGCCACCTCCGCGAAGCCGGCCTCGACCCGCGCCTCGAGGTCATCGAGCTGCGCGCGCATGCCATCGACCTCGCCAACCAGATGCTGACGGGCTTCCCGTCGCCGTTGCTCCAGGCGTCGCTTGACGCCGTCGTGACGGCGGACGGGGTGATCGCGGTCTCGCCGATCTTCAGCGGCTCCTACAACGGCCTCTTCAAGCAGTTCTTCGATGCCATCGATCGCGACGCGTTCCGCGCCAAGCCCGTGCTGATCGCGGCGACCGGCGGGACGCCCCGTCACTCGCTCGCGATCGAGCACGCGATCCGTCCGCTGTTCGTGTACCTGCGGGCGGCGGTGGTCCCGACCGGCGTCTACGCGGCGACCGAGGACTGGGGCAGGACCGAGGTGGCGGTCGACGGCAGCCTCGTGGAACGGATCGATCGGGCCGCCACGGAGCTCGCGGCGGCGATGACGGCGCAGCCGGCGCCTGCGCCCCGCGACGAGTTCACGGATCCCGTCCCGTTCGAGGATCTCCTGCGTCACTGAGCGGCGCCGCGCGACCGGGTGATCAGCGCCCGGCCGCGACCTGCTCATTCGTCCGTCCGGTCACGACGCTGGCCGGGTGATCGGCGGCGTCCCAGCCCTGGATCGCCGTGTCGTCGCGCCGATGGATGAGCAGCCATTTCGTGCGATCGCTCTCGCGCGTCTTGCGTGAGCGGCCATATCCGGCCGTTCGGATCAGCACGAAGCCGCCGACCAGCTTCTCCCCGTGCAGGACGAACTTGAGCTCGCCGTCGCGCACCGCCCGAGCAGGATCCGGGGTCGATGGATCAGCCTCGTAGGTCCCGCGATCCCAGACGATCACGTCCCCGGCCCCGTACTGACCGCCCGGGATGGTCCCTTCGAAATCGGCGTAGCCGAGGGGATGATCCTCCACCTGCACCGCCAGGCGCCGCAGCCCCGGATCCAGTGACGGTCCACGCGGGACGGCCCATGACGCGAGCGCGCCATCGACTTCCAGCCGGAAGTCGTAATGCAGGCTCGACGCCCGATGACGCTGGACCACGAACCGACCGGTGGCCCCGGGCGGCGGCGCCGTCGCGGAACCACGTTTGCCATCCGGCTCCGGCGTCCGGCGAAAGTCGCGTTTGTCTCGGTAGCTCTTGAGTCGGTCAGCGTGACGCGTGCTCATCGGGTGCGCGTCCGTCGCTCCTGAGGCGCAGTCAGCGAGACTGGCCCGCCTCGCGCCGGTCGGGCGGTGCGTCGGTGTCGTCCTCGACCGGGCCGGGCTCGGTCGCGTAGGCCGCGATCCGCTGATCGCCGCTCCGGACGCCACCCGGGATCGTCTCCGCCTCGCGTTCCGGACGACTGCCGATGTAGGCGCCCGCGTCGTCCGGATGAGCGTCCGGGTCGTCTGTCGGAAGTGGCCTGGTCCCCTCGGGTCGTGGACGCTGTTCCTTGTCCGTCATCGGTGCCTCCTCTGGAGGGATGCCATCGTCCTCCAGCATGCGCCCGAACGGACGGGCGCGCCCTTTCCGCACCGGAGACGGTCTTGCAGAACCGTTTCGCCCGCCCCATGACACCGCGGACGGCGACGCCTACTCCCCGCGGTGGTGCGTCGCTGCCAGGCTCCCCAGCGCGCCCGGATCCAGGGCGCCGCTCGGCACGCTCGCGACGCGGCCCGGCGTGCGCGCCCAGAGGGTGGCCGTCCGCTGCCCGTTCAGGAGGGCCGCCCGCTCCCCGACGACGGCGCCCGGCCCGATCTCGGCGACCACCTCGTTGTCGACCTCGACCACGAAGATCCCATCGAGGATCAGGAACACGTCCGTGCCGGCCTCACCCTGGCGCACGAGGTTCTCACCGGCGGCGACCGTCCTGATCTTCGGCTTCGTGCCGCCGGCCATGATCGCCCTCGAGAGCGACCGTTCCAGAGCCGACTCCACGGCCGCCGTGACCGCCGGCGAATCCTGCGCCCCCCACGGCGTCCGGTCCCCGAACGA
The DNA here is from genome assembly GCA_963720495.1 of uncultured Chloroflexia bacterium. Lineage (GTDB taxonomy): Bacteria > Chloroflexota > Limnocylindria > Limnocylindrales > CSP1-4 > SPCO01. The sequence continues at coordinate 401,194 of CAVRFU010000004.1, read as the reverse complement.
ATCCTTGAACCACTTCCCGAAGTCGATCGTGGCCGACTTCTCGACGAGCGTCCCCGTGTCGTCGTAGATCCAGTGGCGCGGGAACGGACTCGCGCCGACGAGCTCGTGGCTCGAGGTCCCGTCTGCATTGATGGTCAGGGCGAGCGTCGTCCACGCGATCGACGGCCAGAACTGGACGAACGGCTTGTGCCGGACCGGCCGGGGCGTCGGCAAGCCCATCCGGCCCCCGACCGTCTGGACGAACCGGGCCGATGACCCGCTCACCACGGGCTCGGCCTGGATGTCCGGGAGCTGGACCGCGGGAAACCGCAGCGCGGAGGGTCCGACCTTGACCGTCGTCGCCCCGATGTGGCCCTGACCGAGATGCCCGGCGTTCACGATCCGACCGTCCTCCACCTCGATGAACGCCCGGAGCTCGTTCGCCTCGCGGAAGCGGTCGCTCGTCCGGAGCGCTTCGAGATCGTCGATCCGGTCCGGCGGCGGGTCGTCGTAATGCGTGAGCCCGGCCTCGAACGGGACCTTGGACGGTCCGGTGATCGCCTCGGATGGGATCCACGAGATCGCGGTGACGGACGACTCGAAGCGCTGGGTGGCCACGAACGTTCACCTCACAGGGGCGTGGCCCGGTCGGACCGGGTCTGCGGCAGATTATGTCGCCCCAGGCGTCACGTACGCTGGGTCCGTACGCGCGTGAAAGGAGCCATCCGATGAGCGACCGTCCGGCCAGTCGCCGAGCCATCGACCTGAGCCACGAGATCGTCGACGGCATGGTCACCCACCCCGGCATCCCGGGGCCGACGATCTCGACCTTCCTGACGCACGAGGCATCCGCCGCCCGCTATGCGCCCGGGACGACGTTCGAGATCGGTCGGATCGATCTCGTCGCGAATACCGGCACCTACCTTGACACGCCGGCGCACCGTTTCGCGGGTCGGGCGGACCTGAGCGACCTCGACCTCGCGACGGTCGTCGACCTGGACGCCGTCCTCGTCGACGTCCGCGGCCGCGACGCTCGAGCCATCGAGCCCGACGCCTTCGCCGGGATCCAGGTCGCCGGACGCGCGGTCCTCGTCGCCACCGGCTGGGATCGTCACTGGGGCACGGATGCGTACCTCAGCGACAACCCGTTCCTGACCGAGGCGGCGGCCCGCCACCTGGTCGCCGCCGGCGCGGCCCTCATCGGCATCGATTTCCTCAATGTCGACTCGCTCGCCGACCCGCGGCGGCCGGCACACACCGTGATCCTCGATGCTGGCATCCCGCTGGTCGAGCACCTCACTGGCCTCGATCGACTCCCGCCCGATGGCTTCCGGTTCTTCGCCGTCCCCCCGCGCATCCGGGGGATGGCGACCTTCCCGGTGCGGGCCTTCGCGCTCATCGGCGACTGATCGCGGGCCCTCTCCGGAGACTGTCGGGGCCTGGCAGCTGTTCGTCCCGGGGTCATGAACCAACGCCTTGACAGGCACTACATACAACCGTATGGTTGTACCAATGGACGCCACCTTCAACGCCGACATCGTCTTCGCCGCGCTGGCCGACGCCACGCGGCGTGACATCGTCCTCCGGGCGCTGAGCGGCCGCGAGGGCGTGGCCGAGCTCGCCGGCCACTACCCGATGAGCTTCGCGGCGGTCCAGAAGCACGTCGCCGTGCTCGAGCGGGCCGGGCTGGTGACCAAGGAACGCAGCGGCCGGCGCAAGGTCGTCCGCACCAACATGGAGGCGCTCCGCCTGGCGCGCGGTCTGCTCGACGAGTACGAGGCGCTGTGGCGCGGCCGCATCGATCGCATGACGGACCTCATCACCCGCAGCAAGGAGATCGAGACATGACAGTCACCGCCGTCCACAAGGATCCCGACGCCCTGACCCTGACCCTCACGGCCGAGTTCGAGGCGTCGCCCGAACGCGTCTGGCAGCTCTGGGCCGACCCGCGCCAGCTCGAGCGCTGGTGGGGCCCGCCGACCTGGCCGGCGACCTTCACGAGGCACGACCTCGCACCTGGCAGCCATGTCGAGTACCACATGACCGGCCCGACGGGCGACGAGGCCCACGGGTTCTGGGACATCGTCGAGGCCGAGCCGCCCAACCGGCTCGTGTACGTCGACGGGTTCGCCAACACCGACGGCTCGCCCAACGACGAGTTCCCGCGGAACGAGGGTCGCGTGACCATCGAGCCGATCCAGGCCGGCCGCACCCGCATGTCGATCGAGAGCCGCTTTCCGAGCACCGAAGCCATGCAGCAGGTCCTCGGGATGGGCATGGAGGAGGGCCTCACCGAGGCCGTCGGCCAGATCGACGCGATCCTCGCCGAAGACGCCGTCCGCAGCGCATAGTCGACCGACGCACCACGAGGAGCCAGCCATGACCACGACCACCGCGCCCACCACCCACACGCTCGAGGCGCCCGGCGCGACGATCACCTACGACATCCGGGAGACGGACTCCACGGCCCCGGTGCTGATGCTGATCGGCTCGCCGATGGGCGCCGGCGGGTTCGCCACCCTGGCGAACCACTTCCCCGAGCGCACGATCGTCACCTACGACCCGCGCGGCGTCGAGCGGAGCGTGAAGGCCGATCCATCCAGCCTGTCGACCCCCGACCAGCACGCCGACGACCTCCATCGGGTCATCGCGGCGGTCGGCGCCGGCCCGGTCGATCTCTTCGCCAGCAGCGGCGGCGCGGTCAACGCGCTGGCCCTCGTCGCGAAGCACCCGGAGCAGGTGCGGACACTCGTCGCGCACGAGCCACCGCTCGCCTCGATCGTCCCGGACCGCGAGGGTGCGATGGCGTTCACCCAGGCGATCAGCGACACCTACGAGCGCAGCGGGTTCGGACCGGCCATGGCGCAGTTCATCCTGGCCGTGAGCCACCGTGGGCCGATGACCGTCGAGTTCGCGGCGCAGCCGGCGCCGGATCCCGCGATGTTCGGGCTGCCGGCCGAGGACGACGGCACCCGGACCGATCCGCTCCTCCGCCAGAACATCGTGACCTGCACGCACTACCAGCCCGATTTCGACGCCCTGCGCGCGGCGTCGACGCGGATCGTCCTGGCAGCCGGGATCGAGTCCGACGGTCAGCTGGCGCACCGCGGCGCCGTGGCGGCCGCCGAGCGGCTCGGCACCACCACCGTGATCTTCCCGAGCGACCACGGTGGCTTCCTCGGTGGCGAGTACGGCCAGGCCGGCGACCCGGACGGGTTCGCCGCGAAGCTCCACGAGGTCCTCGCCGAGGGCTGACCCAGGCAGGGCGTCAGGCAGGCGTCTCGGGGTCCGGCGCGTAGAAGGCGGTGGTATTCGCGACAGCCGTCGCGACAACGGCCGGATCCGCGCCGGACGCCTCGTAGGCGGCGCCCCAGGCGACGCTGCTTCGAGCGGCCCACTCCCGTCCCTCATCGGACAGCTGCCACGCGATCGGATCGCTCACGGACCCGCCGCGGAGGTGCAGTGCCAGCCCGAGGACGCCCCCGTCCCAGCCGACGCCCACGGCGCCCGGGCCGAACTGGTCCCACATCTCGTCGGGCACGATCGCGACGTGCTCGAGCTCCACGGTCGTCGATCCCGCGTCGGCCGGCGACAGGCGCAGCTCGACCTCGGAGGCGGGCCCGGCATCGGGGCCGTACTCCCAGGTCACCTTCAATCGGCGCGGTCGCTCGCAGTCGACGATCTCGCCGCCGGCGTTGCCCTCCAGCTGGTACCGGCCGCCGAGGCGGTAGTCGCCGCTGATGGGGAGGAACCAGCGGCTGATCCGCTCCGGCGTGGTCAGGGCGTCCCAGACGTCCTCGATCGGCGAGTCGTAGGTGCGACTGATCCGGACGGCATGGCCCTCGCCGTCGCCCAGTGGGGCGGTGCCGACCGAGCGGTGGATGGCGTCGATCTCGCGGACGATGTCGATCATGCGATGGGTCCCTCCTTCGGTGTGTCTGATGGTGCGGCGAGACGTCGCTCGCGCTTGCCGCGCGCCAGCTCGGTCCCGAGCGAATCGAGGCGTTGCTCCCAGAAGTGGCGGAATGGGTCGAGCCACGCATCGACCTCGTGGAGCGGCGCCGAGTCGACCGCGTAGAGCCGTCGGGTACCGTCCGGCCGGACCGTCGCGAAGCCGCTGTCGCGCAGCACACGGAGATGCTGCGAGACGGCCGGCTGCGAGATCCCGAACTCGGCCTGGACGACAGCGGTCAGCGCCCCGGAGCTCAGCTCCCCGTCGGCGAGCAGCTCCAGGATCCTCCGTCGGACCGGGTCCCCCAGGACGTCGAACGCGTGCATGCCGACCAGTCTAGAAGTATCTGCTTATATAAGTCAACCCTGTGACTGATACGATGTCGAGAACGTCGATCCTGCTCCGTTTCATGGGTGACAGGGCCAAGCTAGGCCCGACGAGGAGCACGCGATGAAGTACTTCCTGATCACCGATTTCCAGCCCGGCGTCGCCGAGACGCCCATGGAGGAATGGAAGCCGGACGAGATCGAGGCGCGGCCCGGCTGACGACGAACCTCGCGGAGCAGCGCTACCTTGCCACCAGGGCCGCGCGCCTCCACGACCGGGACCGCGGCACGCCGGAGAGCTGAGGCAGCATCGGAGGGGCCATGCGGGGCAAGGGGATCTGCTACGACGCCGGGTTCCTCCACGCCGGCGTGAGCTCGCGTGAACGGTTCGACCTCGACGTCGTGGCACGCGAGATGCGGATCATCCACGACGACCTGCACTGCACCGCGGTGCGCATCACCGGGGGCGATCCGGAACGGATCGAAGGGGCCGCCCATCTCGCCGCCGACGCCGGCCTCGAGGTCTGGTTCTCGCCCTTCACCTCCGACCTGACCGAGGACGAGATGCTCCGGCTGCTGGTCGACTGCGCCGAGCGGGCCGAACGCGTGCGCCGCCGTGGCGCCGAGGTCGTCCTCGTGACCGGCGGCGAGCTCAGCCTCATGAACCGGGGCTTCCTGCCCGGCGACACGCTGCCGGAACGGATCGGGCTCCTCGCCGACCCTGCCCGCCTGCGCGAGCTGATCGGGGCGATCCCGGCGCGCATCAACGACTTCCTCGGGCGGGCCGTCCCGGCGGTGCGCGAGCGGTTCGCGGGCAAGGTGGCCTACGCCGCGATCCCGTTCGAGGGGATCGACTGGACACCGTTCGACTTCGTCGGGCTGGACCTGTATCGCTCGATCGAGGTCGCCGATCGCTACCGGGACGGCATCCGGACGCTCGTGGCGCAGGGCAAGCCGGTCGCGATCACGGAGGTCGGCACGGCGTCGTACCGCGGCGCCGGCGATCGAGGCGCGCGGGCGGGCGAGGTCGTCGTCTGGGACGAGGGGACGGGTCTGCCGGTCCGCCTGGACGGCGTCTACGAGCGCGACGAAGCCGAGCAGGTCACCTACCTGCGCGAGCTGCTCGAGATCTTCGATGCCGAAGGGGTCGACAGCGCCTTCGTCTTCACCTTCGAGCTCAGCGGGCTGGTCCACCGGCCCGATGGCGACCCACGCGATGACCTGGACATCGCGTCCTACGGCATCGTCAAGGCGCTCGATGGGCGCCACGGGACGACGTACCCGGACATGACATGGGAGCCGAAGGCGGCGTTCGCCGCGCTTGCCGGGATCTACGCCCGAGACTGACGAGACCCTCGCCATCCGCCCTGCAGCACACCACCGAAGATGGCATCCTGAACGCCCGCCGGGTCAGTCGAAGGAGGTCCGTTCCCTGTGCGTGCCCGCCCCGCCGTCTCACTCCTCGCCGCCGCGGCATTGGTCGCCGTGCTCGCCGCCCCGGTCGCCGCGGCGAAGCCGTCGTCCGCCTACGCGCCGCCCGTCGTCCAGTGGGTCCAGCCGACCGTCCACGCGAATTCGGACGGGACCGCATCGGTCCACGTGCACTACACGTGCTCCGGCGGCAACGTGGGGACCCACCTGTTCATCGGCGTCAAGCAAGGCCCGGAGGTCAACGCGACCGATCACACGAGCAGCCAGTTCGCGAACACGTTCTACAGCACGAACTGGAACTCGGACGGACCCGGCCTCAGCCTGGACTGCAACGGTCGGCAGCAGAACGCCACGTTCGTGGTGAAGCCCGATGCGTTCTTCTGGAACGCCGCCAACGCGCCGCTGCTGTCGGCCGGGACGGCCTTCATCCAGGTCTGCGTGTTCGACAGCACCAACACCGGCGAGATGGATCCCAACGGCTTCGCCTTCGACTACTCGATGCGCAAGGTCGTCGCCGACTGACGTTTCGCTGCCCCGACGCCCGCTCGGCATCGCGCCGGGCGGGCGTTCCCATGCCCGGGCGCCGGCGATAGGCTGTCGGGCATGACCGATCGGCTCCGCGTCATCCTCGAGATCGGCAAGAAGCGGCGCGTCGTCGCGGGCGCGTTGGACTGGCCCGGGCTCGACCGCTGGGGCACCTCCGAAGACGCCGCGATCGAGGTGCTCACGTCGTACCTGCCGCGCTACGCGGCCGTTCCGAAGCGGGCCGGGCTGGCGCGCGAATTCGAACGGACGCGCGACATCGACGTGGTCGAACGGTTCCCGGGATCGAGCTCCACCGACTTCTGGGGCGTCGCGCACGTGCCGTCCGAGATCGAGCGCGCCGTGCTGCCCGCGCCCGACCTCGAGCGCCGGCTCGATCTGCTGCGCGCCTGCTGGGCGTCCTTCGACGACATCGCGGCGGATGCGTCAGCCGAGCTCCGCCCCGGATCCCGGAATGGCGGGCGCAGCAAGGACGAGATCATCCGCCACGTGTACGGCACGGAGCCCTCGCAGTTCTCCCGCAAGATCGAGGTCCGGACGCCATTCGAGGTCGTCATGACGCCGGAGGGGCTTGCCGCGCATCGGGCGGCGTACCTCGACGCGATCCGCGCCTGGAACGCGGAGGGCAAGCCGGCGAGGACCTGGCCGATCCAGTTCCTGATCCGCCGGACCGCCCACCACGTGATGGACCACGCGTGGGAGATCGAGGACCGGGACCCCGTCGCTTGACGGGCTGCTGGGCGTCCCGCATCCGTAACCAATCGGTTACCGTTGGTCACGACCATCCCAGGTCGAGGACAGCAGGATCGGAGTGCCGAGATGGGCAGCTCGATGGTTCGTTACAAGGTCAAGCCGGGCCGGGCCGAGGAGAACGCGGCGCTCGTCGAGGCGGTGTACGAGCAGCTCGGCCGGGAGCGACCGGCCGGTCTCCACTACGCGACGTTCAGGTTGCCCGACGGCGTCAGCTTCATGCACATCGTGTTCGAGACCGATCAGCCGGGCCGCATCCTGGGCGAAGTGGCGGCGTTCGCGGCGTTCACCGCTGAGATCGAGAGCCGTTGCGAGGAGCCGCCGGTCGCCGTGGAGGTGACCCTGGTCGGCTCGTACGGCATGGGTGGCTGACCAGCGACCGATCGGAACGAGATCGGCCCCGACGTCGCCGTCGGGGCCGATCGAGCGGTCAGTGGGTTCGGTTCGGCTGGGGAGGCAGGGAGTGTCCGGTTCGGGTTGCAGACGACACCCGGATTGCCCGCATGTGGATCGGCAAGACCGAGCTTGACGTCCTGGCCGAACGACTGGGAGTGACCGCCGGGGCCATTGGGGCCGGAGCCGTCCAACGGAGCGCCCGGGTCGTCGTTGTGTCCCGAGAAGGAGCACCACGACTTGCCCTGGTTGTGGTCGGGGTTCTTGCCGCTCCCCGTCACTTCCCCGGCCATGGCGACACTCGCCGTCAACCCGAGAACCATCGCGGCGGCCGCGATGCTGAGACCGAATCGTGCCATCCGTGGGCGCGCCATCGGCAGTACCTCCTACGGCCGAGGTCGGTCTCGCCATTGGCATTCGGCACGCGTCGGGCGACCGCTCACACAGGGGACGCCGTGCCGTGGAACTCCCCCGGTGGCTCCCGCCACCTCTCCGGTCGACGCATCATGGCAAAGGCGGAGCGGTAGCGCCAGACGCGTCGAGCGGCTGTGGTGCCCGGGCGCAACGCCATCGACCATCGCGCCGTGGCCCGAGTCGACGATCACATCGCCGACGGATCGAGACCCTCCTCGAATGCCAGCGCGAAATCCTCCGACGGCCCCGAATGACCCGCCGATTCCTCGGCCGTGTGCGTGCGCGCGAACGCGAGGTGGGCAGCCTCATGCCGGACGACGCCCCTGAGCTCGGACAGGCTCGTCCAGTTCGCGAAGATCCAGATCACCGTCGGACGATCGGTCGTGAACGAGCCCTTGAAGCCGAAGCGCAGACCGACCGACGGCGGCGGCACGACCGTCTCGACGAAAGCGATGTCCGCCTCCGGGACGCCGAGCTCCCGGCACGCCTCCGCCAGCTCGGCCAGGGCCGTCTCGACGTACGCGGGGTCGGGATGGGCGACGCGCACCTGATCCGATTGGACGTGCACCCCGAGCCGTGCGTACATCGCGAACTGCGGAAAGTCCTCGCGGCCGATCGTGAACGTGCCGTCGGCCGACTCGATGTCGAGCCTCGCGACCCCGACGCGTGGCTCCATCGCGCTCACGATCCGATCGCCGATCCGGGCATCTCCGAAGCCTAGCCGGAAGGCCGGATCCAGGGCTTGACATGCGGGACGTATCGTCAGGACATGACCACCGACGCCCTGCCGACCGGTCCCGATCCGGAGGCGATCACCCGCACGATCCTCGAGACCTGGCCCGAGACCGACATGGTCGAGGCCCTCGGTGCGAGGTTCTTCTCGCTCGACCCGGAGAAGCACTTTCCCAACTTCGCGACGATCGTCACGACCGACGAGCACGACGAAGGCGCGCCGTCGAACCTGTCGCGGCCGGGCGTGTTCCGGCTGAACATCGGCGTCGGGCGCGAGACGTTCGAGCGCCTCGTCGGCTCGATGGACGCGCCGGACTACGCCGCCTTCGACCGGATCGTCCCCCACCCCGTCTATGCCAGGCAGCTCTGGATCTCGATCCTCAATCCGGGCGACGCGACGTTCCGGGACGTCGTGATGCCGCTCCTGACCGAGGCGCACGACCGGCTCGCGGCGACGCGGACGCGCCACGCCGACACGACGGCATGACGCACCGGTCGCGTCGGCGGGCGGCTACGCGCCCTTGACGGCGAGCACGTCCACGAGCCGGATGTCCGGGTCCTTGGCGAGCAGCTGCGGACCGGCGGAGGCCAGGGCGGCCGGGATCTGCCCGTTCAGGTGTGCCTGTCGGGCCGCTTCGTCCTCGAAGGCGTCGAAGATCCCGAACGTGTGGTCGTCGACCTTGAAGCCATACCAGACGCGCGTCCCGGGCTCCCCCTCCACGATCGCCCGGCCGCCCTTGACGAAGGCCTCGACCTCCGCCTCCTTGCCGGGCTTGGCCTCCACCAGTGCCAGGATCCCAAGGGTCAGTGCCATGACATGCCTCCTGTCCTCGTGGTGTGCTGCGTCCCGCGCTGACGGTACCGACTTCGGCGTCTCCGGGCCTTGCACGTATCGGCAGCGGCGTACTGGTTCGGCAAGGGCGGGGCCGGTGCCGCCAACTTCCTGTACGAGGCGATGCACGCGGAAGCCGCCTGGGGCCAGACCCATGACCGGCCGCAGGGGTTCGTGGCCTTCGGCGACGAGCCGTTGATCCGCCGGATCCTGGATCCCGAGAACGCGCTGCCGTACTGGAACGAGCACCCGCGCGGCGGCCACTTCCCGGCCATGGAGGCACCCGACGTCCTCGTCGACGATCTCCGCGCCTTCTTCGCGACCCTCCGCTGATCGGACGCCGCGTCGTCCGGACGTGCCGAGGCCCCGTCGCAGGACGGGGCCTCGGCTTGTTCCGCGACCGTCGGGCTCAGCCGCCGAAGGCTGCCGCCCATGCCTCCGCCGTCGCGGCGTCGTACTCGAGGGTGTACCCGCAGGCGTTGATCGTCGGGCCGAACGCGGTCACCAGGTAGCGACCGCCGACCGCGAACTCCGGCATCGGGCCGAGAAGCGCGGGGTCGGTCGCCGGGACGGTCAAGGTGATGGTCTTGCTCGCGCCCTTCCAGCCGTCGTTGACCGTGAACGTGACCTGGTCGTCGTCGACCGCGGTGACGGTGCCGTCGAAGACGACATCGAAGGTCGGCAGGTTGGCCGGATCGTAGGCCAGGCACGAGGCCATGCCGCCGCCGGCCGCCGGGTTCCCCGACGGGGCCGGGTCTCCGGACGCGACCGGGTCCGCGGTCGGGGCGGGTGGATCGGTCGGTGTCGGATTGGCCGCGATCGGCCCGGGCGACCCGGCGCCGCCAGTTCCCAGCGCGCCCGATCCGAACGCGAATGCCAGTGCGATCACGCCCACGATGGCGAGCCCGCCGACCCACACGAGCGGGCCACGGCTGGGGCGGACGGTCGGATCGAATGGCTTGTCGGACATCGGGCGCTCCTGGATCGTGCCGTCACGCGCGACGGGACTCGCATCACAGCACCGCTCGACCGGGTCGCCTATGGGCGGACATCGACCCCGGGCATGGACATCCGTCCAGGGTCTCCGGCGTCGTCTCAGACGTGCTGGTCGACCAGCACCGGGTTCCCGTCCGGGTCGACGGCGATGAAGCTCGCCGGACCCGTGGTGCTCTCGTCCGCGGTGACCTGGAACTCGACGCCCTTGGCTCGCAGCTCACGCTGGAGCTGGCGCACATCGGTGAACGTGTCCAGGGGCTGCGCGTTCCCGTCCCAGCCCGGGTTGAAGGTCAGGATGTTGCGCTCGAACATGCCCTGGAAGAGCCCGATCGCCACGTCGCCGTTCTTGAGGATGAGCCAGCCCTGCGCGGCTTCCCCGAAGAAGGGCGTGAACCCGAGCTTCTCGTAGAACGCCCGTGACGCATCGAGATCCCTGACCGCCAGGCTGACCGAGAACGTGCCCAGGTCCATCGTCGCTCCCTCCCTCGCCGACTCGTCCGTCCACGTCAGAGCCTAGCGGGCGGGCGGGACGTTCGGACCCCTTGACTCGCCCGGGATCGACGCGGATGATGCCGCCACCGTGGTCGTCCGGGCCGCGGACGGGGGGCCGTCCGTCGGTAGTTCGTCGCAGGTCTCGCCACGCCCCATCGATCTCGACTGGGACGGTCTGGAGTCGCTGCGCGCCCGCGAGTACGGTCGCCTCGACGCCCTCGGCGAGACCTATCTCGACTACACCGGCGGCGGGCTGTACGCCGAGTCGCAGCTCCACGCGCATCGCGAGCTCCTCGCCGGCGGCCTCTTCGGGAACCCGCATTCCAGCAGTCCCGCCTCGCGCTCGTCGACCGAGCTCGCCGACGCGGCGCGCCGGGCGATCCTGGCGTTCGTCAACGCCTCGCCCGACGAGTACACGGTCGTCTTCACGGCCAACGCCAGCGCCGCCCTGAAGCTGGTCGGCGAGGCGTTCCCGTTCGAGCCGGGAAGCCGCTACCTGATGACCACGGACAACCACAACTCGGTCAACGGCATCCGGCTGTTCGCGGAGGCGCGTGGCGCCGAGGTCACCTACCTGCCCCTGCGTGTTCCCGACCTCCGACAGGACGCGGACGAAGTCCTGGCCGCACTCGACCGCGCACCCGCCGGCCGGCGCCACCTGTTCGCCTACCCCGCCCAGTCCAACTACTCGGGCGTCCGTCACCCGCTCGATTGGGTGGCTCACGCCCAGGCACGCGGCTGGGACGTCCTGCTCGACGCGGCCGCGTTCCTGCCGACCAACCGGCTCGACCTGTCGCGCGTGCGGCCGGACTTCGTGACCGTGTCCTGGTACAAGGTCTTCGGCTACCCGACCGGCCTCGGCTCGCTCATCGTCCGGCGTGAGGCGCTCGCCCGGCTCCGGCGGCCGTGGTTCGGCGGCGGGACGATCGGGGTCGCATCCGTCATCGTGCCGCGGAACACCTGGGCCGACGGCGAGATGGGCTTCGAGGACGGCACGATCGACTACCTGGGCGTGCCCGCCCTCGAGATCGGGCTCGATCACGTGGCCGCGGTGGGCATCGACGTGATCCACGACCGTGTGCAGTTCCTGACCCGGTACCTGCTGGAGCGGCTGTCGACCCTGCGTCATCCGAATGGGGCGCCGCTGGTCCGGCTCTACGGGCCGGCCGACGACGTCGATCGCGGCGGCACGATCCCCTTCAACGTGCTCGACCCGGACGGCCGCGTCGTCGACTTCTGGAAGATCGAGGCGCTGGCCGCCGAGGGGCGGATCTCCGTCCGGACCGGCTGCTTCTGCAACCCGGGCGCGAGCGAGACGGCGCGCGGCCTGACCGTCGCCGAGATGGAGGCCGTGTTCGCGCTCGGTCGCCTGCCGGACCACGAAGACCTCCGGCGGCTGCTGCCCGGGAAGGCGCTCGGGGCGGTCCGGGCCTCTCTCGGGATCGCGACGACCCCGCGCGACGTGGATCGGCTGCTCGAGCTCATCGATGGCCTGGCCGGGCGGTCCTGGGACTGACCGGCGCGGCCAGGGCGAGAACGAGAAGCACGAGAACAGGGGCCCGAACGATCCGAACGACGGGAATGATCAGCCGCCGGCGCTCCGAACGCGGACGACGTAGAGGAGCGGGAAGACGAGGAAGATCGCGAGCGCGATATCCGGGCTGACGAACCAGCCGATGAGGCCGGCGATCCCGTAGCCCACAAGGGTCACCAGGGGTTCCGTCAGCCGGAAGAAATGGACCCCCGTGTCCGGGTCGACGAGGTTCGGGTGGACGCGCAGGTACGTGAACAGGAGCAGCCAGGCGACACCGGACGCCATGCCGACGACCGCGTAGGCGAGCGACCGCCGCCGCCTGGTCCGCCTCGCTTCCGACACGGAACGCGCTGGCGATCACGGCCGTCGGAAAGGGCACGACCGACACGGTCAGGAGCAGCACGAGGTTCCGCCACAGGAGCCCGGCATCGACGGCACGGATCCGCGAGAAGACTGTGTGATGGCCCATCCAGAGCACGCCGATCGAGCCGAACGCCGCGAGGTAGGCGATGTAGCTCACCCACTCGTCGAGGAGGTCGTGCAGGAACCCGTCCTTGACGGCCGGGATGGCCAGCTCCAGAACGAGGAGGGTGATCGCGATCGAGAAGACGCCATCGCTGAACGCCTCGACACGGCTGCTCTCGGACAGCCGGCGGGATCGCTCCTCGGTCATGCCGGCATCATGGTCCCTGGAGGCTGCCGAGGCACGCGCGCGCGGCGGGCTCCGGCAGGGCGATCCGCGCGGACCGGTTGGTCCAGAGTGCGGCCCGTCCGTCGCCGTCCGCCAGCTCGTTCCAGGCGAACACGGCGCCGAGCCGCAGGTATCGCTCGTAGAACCCGCGGGTTCCATCGAACCCGCGACGGCTGAACCAGGCCTCGTCCTTCGCGTCGGCCCGCGCGCGGAGCGCCTGTGTGGCGGCGGCGATGTCCACGGCGTCGGCGGTCATGCCGTCGATCGCGAGCACGACGGCGTTCGGCACGCTCGGCGGCAGCTGGTGCAGCTTGGCCAGGATGGCGGCGCCCACGGCGGTGGGATCCGGCACGCGGCGCAGCCGGGTCACCTCGACGTTGAAACGTCGGCCGGCGCGGAAGGTGACGGTGAGATCCGGACCTGCCCGGCCGGCCCCGTACGCCTCGAACGCGACCTCGAACCGACGCTCGGCCAGGAGGAGGCGGGCGATCTGCAGCTCGGCCCGGACGTCGCGGACCGCGTCGGCGTCCCCCGCCCCGTGGAGCTTCTTCCGGATCTTGTCGCGATAGGTGTCCGCGAACGCGCGGAACCGCGGCGACGACTCCAGCCACGTGGCCAGCTCGATCGCGAGCGGATCCTCCGGACCGCGGTCGTGGAGGTGCCGGGCGAGTCGCTCGACCGCGGTGCCGGACGGGCTGGCGGCGCGCTGGTTCGTCGCGTTCTCCCCGGCTCTAGACGTCGATGACGACCTTGCCACGGGCGTGGCCGTCGTCCATCCACTGGAGCGCCGCGACCGTCTCGCTCAACGGGAAGCGGCGATCGATCGACGGCGTGACCGCGCCGCGTCGCGACGAGGTCGGTCAGGGTCGCGACGTCGCCCGGAGCGAACGGCTTCCACCACAGGAGCAGCCCGGACGACTTGTCGCTGGCGAGCGAGGCGAGCGGTCCGAGGATCAGCGCGCCGATGAGTGGCTTCGCCTCACCACCGAGGGTCACGTACGTGCCGCCGGATCGCAGCGCCCGGCGGACGCGCCGGATCGGATGATGGGAGTCGGTGTCGAGGATCCAGTCGTACCGGGCGCCGGTCGCGGTGTAGTCGACCGTCGTGTAGTCGATCACGTGGTCCGCTCCGAGCGAACGGACGAAGTCCAGCTTGGCCGGGCTGGCGACGGCGGTCACCTCGGCACCCATCGACTTGGCGATCTGGATCGCGAACGGACCGACATTGCCCGACGCGCCGTCGATCAGGACGCTGTCACCGGGCCGCACGGTCCGACCGTTGCGGCGCCGGAGACCCTGGATCGCGAGGATCGCCGAATGCGGCAGCGTCGCCGCCTCCGCGAAGGACAACCCGGCCGGGATCGGCAGGAACGCCCGCTCGGGGGCGCACGCGTACTCGGCGAATGCCCCTCCGCCGAACGGGTACAGGTCGGCGAAGACCTCGTCGCCGGGCTTGAAGCGGGTCACGCTCGCGCCGACGGACTCCACGACGCCCGCGACGTCCAGGCCGAGCCGCGGATCGCGCGGGGCGCGCACGCCGATGAACAGGCGGACGAAGCGGGGTCGCGGCTGGATGCCGTCGAGATCCGCGCGATTGACCGACGCCGCCCGGACCTTGACCAGCACCTCGTCGTCACCCGGCGTCGGGCGCTCGACGTCGGCCAGCTCGACGACGTCGCCGGGCGGACCGTACCGCCGGCGGATCGCGGCCTTCATCGCGGCATCTCGTGAGCGTTGGGTGCATCGCCGTCGGGGGCGTCGTCGGGCGCGTCGTCGTCAGGGGTTCCGTGTGCCTCGCCGTCGGGCGGGTCACCGCCCGTCTCGATGCCGGCGGCAGCCTGGCTCGCGCGGTACGCGGCGAGATCGGCCTTGGCCTTGCGATCGAAGAACGGGATGAGGAACGGCAGCATCACCAGGCCGGCCACGAACAGCGGCACGAACAGCGCGAGGAGGCCCTGGCCGGCATCCGCGACGCCCATCGCCTCCAGGACCTGCACGGTGAGCGCGTATGCGAGCGCGCCGACCGGGAGGGACAGGACCAGCAGGACGGTCGGCAGGGATCGCACGGGTCGATCGTAGCCGGAGGGGACGGACCGCGGGCCTGCCGGTGGCGGTACCCTCACCGGAGTGAGGAGATCGGCATGACGACGAGACGCGTGGCCTGGCGCCGTTCCGACGAGGTGGCGACGGACGAGCACTGCACGCTCACGCTCCGTGATGTCGGGCTGTCCCTGGTCGGGACCGTGCTCGGCGCGGAGGACGGCGCACCGGTGCGGATCGAGTATCGCGTGCTGGCGGACGGCGCCGGCATGACCACGGCCGCCCACGTCCGCGACCTGCGCGGGTTCGAGACCCGGACGATCGCGCTCGAGCGCGACCCGAAGGGCAACTGGCGGGTCGACGGGGCTGTCGTCAAGACGCTGAAGGGCTGCACGGACGTGGATCTCGGCTGCAGCCCGTCCACCAACACCCTGCCGATCCGGCGGCTCCGCCTCCGCGTCGGCGCGTCCCACAAGATCCAGGCCGCGTGGGTCCGGTTCCCCGAGCTCGTCGTGGTCAAGGCGGCCCAGACGTACACCCGTCTCGACGAGTTCACCTACCGCTACGCGAGCGGCACGTTCGAGGCGGAGCTGACCGTGGACGACGATGGTCTCGTCACCTCGTACGCCGAATGGCGACGGACCGGTGTCGCGATCGGCCCCAACGACAGCGAGCCGCTCGACGCTTTCCGCTGATCCCGCTACGTCGCGGGGTCCAGCCAGCCCTTGTCACGCGCGATCCGGGCCGCCTCCGCCCGGTTCCGCGCGCCGACCTTCTGGATCGCCGCGGACAGGTGGTTTCGCACGGTGCCCTCGCTGAGCGACATGGCCGCGGCGATGTCGGCGACGGTCGCCTGGTCGGTGGCCGCCGCGAGGACCTCGCGCTCCCGGTCGGACAACGGGTTCGCGCCATCCGACAACGCATCGAGCGCGAGGGCCGGATCGACGACCCGCCGGCCTGCTGCCACCTGGCGGATGGCCACGGCGAGCTGGCTGGCCGGCGCATCCTTGAGCACGAACCCGGTCGCTCCCGCCTCCATCGCACGGCGCAGATAGCCGGGCCGGCCGAACGTGGTCACGATCAGCACGTGGCACCCGGGGACCGCGGTCCGCAGGGCGGCGGCCGCGGCGATCCCGTCCATCCCCGGCATCTCGATGTCGAGCATCGCCACGTCCGGCCGCAGCTCCAGGGCGGTCGGCACGACGGCGTCCCCTGACGAGACCTGGGCGACGACCTCGATGTCGTCCTCCATGGACAACAGCGCGACGAGGGCGCCGCGCACGAGCGACTGATCCTCGGCCAGCAGGACCCGGATCGGCGCCCGCGTCATCCGGTGGCCGATGGTGCCACGGCCCCGCCCGCCGACGGACCGATCGGGATCGCCGCGACCACGCGGTAGCCGCCGCCCGGAGCCGGACCGGCGTCCAGCCGCCCACCGACGCGTTCGAGCCGTTCGCGCAGTCCGGCGAGGCCGGTGCCGCCGGTGTCGGGATCCGGCGAGGGTATGGTCCCCGTGCCGTCATTGACGACCTCGATCGTGGCTTCGTCGCCGTCGCGCCGCGTCCGGATCGTGGCCCGATGCGCGTCGCTGTGGCGCACGACGTTCGTGACCGCCTCGCGGACCGCCCATGCCAGGACCGCGTCCCCATCCGCCGGAAGCACGCCGGCCGACGGCTCGATGGTCGATTCGATGCCGGCCGCCTCGAGCACGATCCGGGCGCTCTCGAGCTCGTGCTCCAGCGTCGGCTGACGCGAGCCGCTGACGGTGTCGCGCACGCTTGCCAGTGACTCGCGCGCGACGCGCTCGACATCGGCGATCTCCGCCTTCGCCCGGTCGGGATCGCCGGGCAGGAACCGGCCGGCGAGCTCGCTCTTGATCGCGATGAGCGAGAGGCTATGACCGAGGACGTCGTGGAGATCCCGGGCGATCCGGTTGCGCTCCTCCGCGACTGCCAGGATCGCCAGCTCATCTCGAGCGGCGTAGAGCTCCTGGTTCGTCCGTCGCAGCGCGACCATCGCGAAGATCGTGATCCCGATGATGGAGACCGAGAGGCCCTGGATGAACGCACTCGGCGCGTCCTGCGATGCCCCGAGACTCACCGCGCACGCCACGCCCGCCGCGACGATGAGCGCGATCGCCCGGCGCTCCGGAAGCAGCATGCTCGCCGCGCTGGACGCGTAGTAGAAGAGCAGGACCCAGCCCTGGTCGGGCGAGTTGGCCACCGTGGCGACGGACAGGGCGATGATCGCGACGTCGACAAGGGCGAATCCGATCCGGGCGCGGCGCGCGTCGTCCGGTTCACTGCGGGCGACGGCGGCGATGAGGAACGCGAAGAGCGCGGTGGCCGCCAGGGCGGTGACCGCCACCAGCGTCGCCGGCGGCTCGAGGATGATCCGCACGACCGGGAAGACGATGAAGAGGGCGCCGGCGACCCGCCACAGCGGCAGCCAGCTCCCCGCCCGCCGCGCGGTCCGCAGCGACGGCGCGCCCGAACCGGACGCGTCGCCGCCGGAGCCGCCCGGGCCTGGGTCAGGCATGCACGGAGGGCTCTGCGCTGCGATATCGCCAGGCGGCCAACCCACCGATGACGATCGCGGACGCGGCGAGGATGGCGATCGCGGCCGGATCGGGGGTGACGCCGGCCGCGGCGTCCCGTCCGAGCTCAGCCAGGCGCGACGATGGAAGCATCCTGCCGATGGTAGCCAAGGTGTCCGGGAAGGACGAGAGCGGCGCCCAGAGCCCGCCCAGGATGGCGAGCGTGAAGAAGCTGATCATCATCGCCCCCTGTGCGCTGTTGGCATCGAAGGTGTAGCCGATCAGGAGCCCGAGCGCGGCGAACGGCAACGACCCGAGCGCCAGCACGGCCAGCACGGCGAGCCAGGCCGGCGCCGCGAGCTCCACGTGACCGATCACGAGTCCGGCGACCAGCACGGCGGCGATCGCCGGCACCGTCACGAGATACGCCACGACCAGCTTGCCCGCCACATACGCGCTGGACGGCAGAGGCGTCACCCGGAGCTGGCGGGCCCAGCCGCCATCGCGCTCCTGGGCGATCAGGATCGCTCCGCCCAGCGCCGCGCCGATGGCGCCGTATGTCGCCATCGACACCATGAAGTAGGTCCGCCACGGGATCCCGCCGACCAGGGCGGTCGCGTCGGCGCTCGTTCCCGACAGCACGCCGGTGTAGAGCGCGTAGAACACGACCGGGAAGGCCACCGCGAACATCACGTAGCGGCGGTTCCGGAGGGCTCGGCGCACCTCCAGACGCACGAACGCGGCAAAGGCGCCAACGGAAGCGGGTCGACGGATGCTGCGGGTCGCGTGGGTCACGGCGGTCATCGGATCCCCTCCTGGCGTGTGGTCGAGGGCGACGTGAGGGCGATGAACGCGTCCTCGAGGTCGGCGCCCGTCACCTCGAGGTCGTGGATCGGCAGGTCCATCCGGAAGATCTCGCGGACGGTGCGATCCGCGTCATCCGAGACCAGCCGGACTGCATTGCCCCGAACGTCGACCTCAGTCACGGCGGGAAGCGTTGCCAACGTGGTCGCGTCGGCACCGGCAAGGTCGAACCGGATCGTCCGGGACCCGATCCGCGCACGGATCGCACGACCCGTTCCGTCCGCGACGATCCGCCCGTGGTCGAGCACGACGACGCGGTCGGCGACCTGGTCGGCCTCCTCGAGGTAGTGCGTCGCGAACAGGATGGTCCGACCCTCGCTCGCCGAGCGGCGCATGTCCGCCCAGAACGCACGCCGCGTCTCGACGTCCATGGCCACGGTCGGTTCGTCGAGGAAGACGAGGTCCGGATCGCCGGCGATGCCGATCGCGAACCGCAGGCGCTGGCTCTCGCCGCCGGACAGCCGATCGACCGAGCGATCGCTGAGGGCGGTCAGGCCGGACCGTTCGAGGACCGCGGCCTGCGACAGCGGGTGCGGGTAGAGCCGCCGCGCGAAATCGACAAGCTCGCCGACGCGGACGTTGGTCGGCAGACCGGTCTGCTGCAGCATGGAGCCGATCCGGCCGCTGGCGACTGCCTGGCGCGGCGACATCCCGAGGACCGACACGGCACCGCTCGTCGGCTCGAGGAGCCCGAGCATGAGCCCGATGGCGGTCGACTTGCCGGCGCCGTTCGGGCCGAGCAGGGCGACGGTCTCTCCGGGCCGGATCGACAGGCGAACGTCGTCCAGCGCCAGGACGTCGCCGAACCGGCGCGACACGCCGTCGAACTCGACGGCGGCGCTCGACGGCCGGCCGTCGCCTGGGGTGAAGGCGGTGGTGGGTGGTGATCCGGCCGTGGCGGGATCGGTCTGGATGAGCGTCATGTGGAGCCTCATGTCCGTGGGTCGACGTCTGGAGTGTCCGACCGATGAGGGTCCCGGCCCAGTCACGGACATCGCGAACGCGGCATGACGGATGTCACGCTCGCACCGGTCACCGATGACTTTCGGCGCCGAGCGACGTTTACCCTTCAGACAGCGAGACAAGGCTGATGCAGGAGGGAACGATGGATCTCAAGCTCGAGCTCGTCGTGCTCCCGGTCACGGACGTGGACCGGGCCAAGGCGTTCTACATGGACCAGATGGGCTTCACCCTCGACGTGGACCATCGTGCCGGCGACACGTTCCGCGTGGTCCAGCTGACCCCGCCCGGCTCGGCCTGCTCGATCACCATCGGCACTGGCGTCTCGCGATCCACCCCCGGCGCCTACCAGGGCCTCCATCTCGTGGTGCCGGACATCGAGGCGACCCGCGCCTGGCTGGTCGAACGCGGCGCGCCGGTCAGCGAGCCCTTCCACTTCGGGCCGAACGGCCAGACGCCGGGCGTGCATCCCGACCGCGGCAACTACGAGACGTTCATGTCGATCGAGGATCCCGACGGCAACGGCTGGCTGGTCCAGGAGGTCGGCCACACGACCGACTGACGCCTCTGCTTCCGGCGGACTACAGCTCGCCCGCTGGAGCTTCGCCCGCGGGTCTGGATGCGCCACGATCTGGCCTCCCGAACCGGCGCGGGTCGAACGCTGCGGCGTCGTCCGGCAAGGCTTCGTCGAGGACCCATCGCGCGACGAGGTCGCCGGCCGCCGCGGCCATCATCGAGCCGAACCCGGCGAGACCGCCGACGACATGGCCGCCGACGGGGCCGTGGGGCCCGATGACCGGGAGGCCATCCGGCGTCCGGGCGTAGAAGCCGCCATCGTGGGCGATCAGATCGAGCGGCCCCTCGAGGTACGCCGACAGGCCCGGCACGATCGTGGCCGCCCGGGCGACCACCTCGCGCGGGAACCCAGGCGGGCAGACCGGATCGGCGACCGGCTCACTCGGCGTCTGGTCCCTCGCCCAGCCGAGCTTGATCGCACCCGCGTGCCCGCCCGTATCCGGCTTCACGTGGACGCCCGCCGGCCGGCCGCCGGTGGCATCGAGCCCGATGGTGAAAGGTGCGTCGGGCGGCACGATGCCCAGCCGGTCCCGGATGACGACCTTCTGGCGGAGGACGGTTTCGAGCTCGAGGTCCGCCCCGAGTCGCGCGGCAACCTCGCGTGCGAACGGCCCGGCCGCGTTGACGAACCGCTCCGTGGCGATCTCCGCGACGCCGTCGGGCGTGGCGATGGTGACCGCGGTGATCCGGCCGCCGGCCACCGTGACCGCCACGACCTCGCCCCGCACGACGGTCACCCCGGCGGCCATCGCGAGACCCAGCATCGCCCGGCCGAGCCCGACCGTGTCGAGGCTGCCCGCCCGCCGTGCGTGGATGGCCCCGCGCAGCGCCGGCGCGAGATGCGCGAATCGCGCGTCGAGCTGGGCACGGTCGAGGACATCGACGGACGCCGCCTCCACGCCGATCGCGACGCGTTCCGCGACGACCCGCTGGCAGCCCATCGGCGACCTCGGGATCGGCGGTCACGAAGAGGTAGCCGCGACGGTCCATCGCGAACGACGCTCCGTCGGCCAGGAGGCCCTCAGTCATCGCGATGCTGCGGTCGGCCAGCGCCACCATCGCCGCCTGCGGCCACCAGTCCCGGTAGTTGGCGCCCGGCCGGTCGCTCGTGAGCGACAACGGCGGCCGGGGATCCACGAGCACGGTCGTCGTCGACCCGAGTCGCGCGGCGATCTGCCAGGCCGCCGCGATGCCCGCGATGCCGGCACCGGCGATCACGACGTCCGCGGTCCGCGTCACGAAGCCGATCCTCCAGCCGGCCGAACGGAGGGTCCCGGTCAGGCGAGCGGCAGGACGTGCACCGCGATCGGCGGCACGCGCTCGTAGGTCTCGGTCATCGGGACCATGTCGAGCGAGGGGATGCCGAGCGCGGCGATGACGGCGTCGGACAGCAGCGCGTACGGTCGCGCCCCGATGACGTCGCGCGCGTGGTTCTTGAGCAGCCGGTGGGCGATGTTGACGTCGGGGCCGAGGAGCTCGTCCTGGCGACCGACCTGCTGGAGCACGTAGTCGCCGTGATGGAGCACGAACTTCAGGTCCAGCAGGTAGGCGCGCGAGCACGAGTCGCAGTCGCACGTCCACCGCTCGTTGGCCATGTCGAGACGCGTCCGGAACTCGGCATGGCAGGTCCGCAGGAGCGTCAGCAGGTCCGCCCCGCCGACACCGGCGTCGCCCTCGCCGGCGACCACGAACACGGCGTCGCCCTCGAACTTGACGAGACGAAAGGGCGGCACGATCGCCTCGACGATCCCGTCCAGGAGGCTCGCCACGAGTCCGTACGCAGGCGGCGGCGTCTCCGCCTCGATGACCAGCTCGTAATGGGCGTCGGCGACGCCCTGCAGGAACCCGGTGTACCCCGAGATGTCGGCGAGCAGCAGCGTCCCGCGGGACCGGGTTCCCCGGCTGACGGGATCGAGCGTGGCATCCATCCCGTGCAGTCTAGTCAGCGCGCCAGGTCGCGTCGCCGCATGCCCCAGCCACCGAGCGCCAGGCCGCCCACGGCGATGACGACGCAGGCCACGATGCCCGCGCCATCCCAGATGCCGACCATCGGCTGGCCGAGATGGGCGCTGAGTGCCAGTTGGTGGATGCCGTCCGGCAGGCGCAGCGCCGGCCCGAGCAGGTCGATCAGGAAGGTCAGGACCACGATCACCGCCACGACCTCGGCCGCGATCGAGGTCCGGATCAGGCCACCGACCGCGAACCCGATGCCCGCCAGCGCCGCCGTGTACAGGCCGAGGACGATGGCGCCCGCCGCCGGGGTGAGCGCGTCGCTCCCGGCGAGGGCGGCCCCGAAGCCGACCGCCAGGCCCAGCACGACCGTCATGACCGCGATGGCCAGGTAGACGCCGATCCCGCTCCGGATCGCCCAGCGCGCCCGTCCGAGTGGCGTCGCGATGAGCATCTCCAGCCGGCCGGACGTCTCGTCCGAGGCCCAGCCGGCGACGAGCGTCGCCGCCGCGAACCCGACGATGATGAACCCGAGCTCGATGAACACGACCTGGAGGAAGCCTCCGGCGCTCGTGATGTCGATGTTCGGGAAGACGTTGTTGAAGATCGCCAGGGTGTCCGGCGACAGGTCCTTGAAGGCATCCGCGAGCGAGCCGCTGGCGGCCGCGATGACGAACCCGAAGACGCCCAGACCGATGCCCCACGCGAGGGCCGTCGGCAGTCGCTCCCCGAACGACCGGCCGACCGGACCACGGACGCCGAGGACCGCCCGCGGCAGGCCCGGTGTCGCGATGGCGCTGGACGCACCCAGATCGCGCCGGGAGAACGCCTCTGTGCCGAGCGCCAGCAGCACGATCGCCACGAGGGCCACCGGGATCAACGATGGCCAGTCGGTCATGCCCGCCAGCGGCTGGTGGCCCGCCGTCCAGGAGAACCACGACAGGTTGGCGATGGCGCCGAGCACCGGCACGAACGACGAGTAGCCGTTCACCAGGAACGCGGCGATCAGCACGAACCCGGCGATCCCGGCGCTGCCCGCCCGCCCGATGAACGGCGCGAGCACCCAGGCGACGCTGCCCGATGCGAGCGCGATCAGCCCGACCCACAGCGCATACCCGATGGCGGCAGACGGAGAGATCGCGTCGCCCGGGAGCGTCCCGAAGGCCGTGCCGGCCAGCCATGCGGCCAGCGCCAGGACGGCCATCGCCGCGGTGAGGACCGTCACGTGCGCGGCCAGCTTCTCGAGGGCGACCCGCCGCCGGCCGAACGGGGCGGAGGCGACGAACTCAAGGCTCCCCCGCCGGGCTTCGCTGGCCAGCGTGCCGGAGAGCGCCAGGATCGACCAGATCGCGGCGATGAACACGATGTACGGGCCGTACTTCCAGGCGATGTAGCCGCCGACCGTGCCGACGTTGATCGCCGGACCGCTGAACCCCTGCAGGATCGGCGGGATCTCCGTCGCCAGGCGCACGATGTCCGCGCGGGACTCGGGGGTCGAGTAGACCGTGCCGACGCCCGCGCCGGCCACGAGCATCATCCCGCCGAGGAGCCCGGCGACGATGATGAAGGTCAGGCGCGAGTCGCGGACCGACTTGGCGTAGATGCTGCCGAAGCCGTAGATGCGATGCCAGAGCGAGACGGGTCGCCGGGGCGCGACGAACGGCGCCGGTCGAAGATCGGTCGCCATGTCAGGCCACCTTCGCGGCGTCGCTGTACTCGGCGAGGAACGTCTCCTCCAGCGACGGCTCGCGGCTGACGAAGTCCAGGACGTCGTACGAGGCGGCGGCCCGGACGACCGGCGCGATCGACCCGGACACGCGCATCTTGAGGTGCTGGCCGTCGACCTCCAGCTGGCTGACGCCGTCGAGGGATTCGAAGGCCGCGGACGGCACGGTGCCGGCGAACTGGAGCTCGACCTGGTGGTGGGCGAGGTCCCGCATGTCCTCGATCCGGCCGAGGCGGACCAGCCGCCCGTCACGGATGATCGCCACCCGGTCGCAGGTCCGCTCGACCTCGCTCAGGACGTGGCTGGACAGGAAGACCGTCCGGCCCTCGGTCCTGGCCTCGCGGATGATCTCGTAGAACGTCTGCTGGACGAGTGGATCGAGCCCGGACGTGGGCTCGTCGAGGATCAGCAGCTCCGGCCGGTGCTGGAGCGCGATGACCAGGCCGATCTTCTGCTTGTTGCCCTTGGAGTACTCGCGGAACCGGCGTGTCGGGTCGATGTCGAGCCGGGCGACCAGGTCGGCCTGGTACGCGGGGTCCACCCCGCCCCGCAGGTTGGCGAAGTAGTCGATGGTCTGCCCGCCGGTCAGCTTGTCGTACAGCGTGAACTCACCGGGCAGGTAGCCGGTCCGACGGTGGATGGCCACCGGATCGACCGTCGTCTCGATGCCGAACACGCGCGCGCGCCCGCTCGTGGGCCGGAGGTGGTCGAGCAGGACGCGGATCGTCGTCGTCTTGCCGGCGCCGTTCGGTCCGAGGAACCCGAAGGCCTCGCCCTCCGTGACGGCGAGGTCCACCTCGGCGATCCCGCGATGGGACCCGTATGACTTGGTCAGGCTCTCGGTTTCGATGATCGGGGTCATGGTCGCTCCTTGGACACTCTGCTCAACCGAACCATTCGCGCAGGACGCCTTCGTCGACGAAGGTCAGGGATCCGGGCCGGGCCCCCAGGATCCGCTCGAACGCCTCGCCGTACGCCCGCAGGGCACGCATCAGCTCCTCGAAGGAGATCGTGCCGGCCTCGTGCGCCAGGGCCAGCTGCGTGGCCGACTCGTTGGCGCCCAGGATCAGAGACACGAACACGCGGGCGGCGTCGCCCGGCGAGCCGACCGCGAACGAGCCTTCCGCGACGCCCTGGCCGATGATCTCGGCGAAGAGCGGCGTGAGGTGCCCCGCCGAACCGGTCCGCAGCTTCTCCCGGACGATCGCGTTCTCGTCCGACAGCCAGACGCGCATGACCGCGAGGAGCAGGTCGCGCCGGGCCAGCTTCCAGGCGGCGATCCCGGCGAACGCCCCGCTCAGCTTGTCCGTCGCGGTCATGTCCTGATCGGCCACGAGGGGCTCGAGCGATTCGGTCGCCTGGACGATCATCCGCTCGAGGACGGCTTCGAGGAGATCCGTCTTCGAATCGAAGTAGTGGTAGAAGGCCCCCCGCGACGCACCGACGTCGTCGAGGACGTCCTGGACGCTCATCTCCTCGTAGCCCTTCGACTGGATGAGCCGGAGGGCGGCATCGATGAAGGTGTCCCGGCGGACTGCGTGCTCGACGAGGTTGATGGTGCGGGCCATGCGGTGGTCTACCAATACTCAGACCGACTGTCGGTCTAAGAATACATCAATCCTCGCGCGACAGGATGACCACGCTGTACGGCCCGACCGAGACGAGCCCGCTCTGCTTGCAGCCGTCGAGCGCCTCGCCATCGGCGTCGAGGTCGTTCGACTCGTGGCTGCCGAACTCGCGCGAATAGCCGGCCGCGTCCGAGTTGAAGCGCACGTTCCAGCGACCGGGTGCCGGGAACCCGATCCGGAGATCGTCGATGGTGCGGTCGGCGAAGTTCGCGACGACGACCGTGTCGTCGTGCGGACCGCCGGCATCCCAACGGTGCATGACGAGGACCTTGGCCTTCTGGTCCGCCCGCAGGATCGTGACATTCGGACCGCGGAGACCGGCGGTCGTGCCGTCCACCGCGCGACGCAACGCGATGAGGTCGCGATGCAGGCGGACGATGCCGCGGTTCTCGCTCGCCTTCTCCCAGTCGATCCCGACCGTGTCGTCGAACCAGCCGTCCTCCAGATGCTCCTGGCCCTGGAACAGCATCGGGATCCCCGGAGAGGTGAGGACGAGCGCGGCCCCGAGCACGGCCCGCTTCTGCGACCACCAGCTGCGCGCGTCGCCGGGTGCGATCGCCTCCGGCAGGCGGACCAGGCCGTCGGCGACGTCATCGTGCGACTCCGTGTAGATGACCCGGCTCGTCGGGTCGCCGCGTCCCGTCCCGACGATCCCGTCGACGATCCGGTCCATGTCCCGCGCGGCGTCGTCGGCGACCTCGAGGCTCGGACGGACCCGCCGGATGAAGCCGACATCCCACTGGGCGGCGAACCCCGCTCCCCCATCGGCGGTCGGCGTGACCATGATCGGATCGTCCTCGAGGTCCTCGGCGATCGTGATCTTCCACGGCTGGCGCTCGCGGATCTCGTCGGTGAGCCAGGTCATGAACGACCAGCCCTCGGGCAGCGCCGTTTCGGGCGTCGGGACGCCGTCGACCGCCCGGATGAAGACCGTCGAATTGAACCGGAGGCCGTCGCACCGGAACTCCTCCAGCCAGGTCATCGCGCTGTCGCGCAGCATCGTCCGGACCTCGCCCCGACCGTAATCCGGGCGGGTCGCGCCCCACGGCGTGAGCGCGCGCGCATCGTTGTAGAAGTAGATGCCCCCGCCGTCGCCCTCCGACCAGCCGTCGAACCGCCACAGGTCGAGGTCCGACGGTCCGAGGTGGTTGTAGACGACGTCGACGATGACCGCGATGCCGTGCGCGTGCGCATCGCGGATGAACCGCTTGAACGCGTCGGGCCCGCCGTAGCCGGACTCGATGGCGAACAGGTGGGACGGGTTGTAGCCCCACGAGATGTCACCCGCGAACTCGAACGGCGGCATGACCTGGACGGCCGACACGCCCAGCCGTTGCAGGTAGGTCAGCCGCCCGCGGGCGCTGTCGAACGAGCCGCGCAGATCGTCCGTGGCGGCGAACGTTCCGACGTGCAGCTCGTAGATCACGAGGTCGTTCCAGGCGGGCATCTGGAACTGGTCGTCCTCCCAGTCGAAGTCGGCCGCGTCGTACACGATGCTGTTGCCGACCGAGCTCGTGACGTGCCGGGCATACGGATCCATCCGCGACAGGTCCCCGTCCTTCGTGCGGATCGTGAATCGGTACTCGTCCCCCGGACGGACGCCGGCGACGTCGGCGGACCACGTCCCGCTCGTGCCGTCCCCATCCCGAGCCAGCGCCGTCCGATCGGTCGCCCAGTCGTCGAAGGTGCCGGTCACGAAGACGGCCTGTGCGTGGGGCGCCCAGACGCGGAACATCGTCCCCGCCTCGTGCGGGATCGCGCCCATCCCGGGGCGCGATGACGGCCGGGTCTTCGTCACGTTCCGGACGTGCGGCGGGCGTCCTCGCCGGGGATCCCGCGAGCCGCCAGCGCGGCGGCCAGGCCGTCGAGGTCGTCGACCGTGAGGTAGAGCGCGGGCGTCCGGAGTCGCAAGACGCGGATCGGTGCCAGGAAGTCCAGGCGAACGCCGCCGTGCGGTGACCCGCCGAACGTCAGGTCCTGGTGGCGGAAGCTCCGTCGGATCCCGATCGCCGTGATCCAGCGCCAGGGGCCCTCGATCCGCCAGCGGCCGATGTTCGCGACCGGGGTCGTCGCCGTCGCCCACCCGAAGCGTGCCGTCAGGGTGCTCTCGTCGAGGTCGACCCACGCGTCCTCGGGACCCGCGACACCGAACAGGCGGAGCACCGGCCACGATCGCGGGGCGAGGCGATAGGCGAACCGTTGGGTGGTCATGACCGAAGGCTACCGCCCGGACGCTCGGGATGCCCGCGTCTGCGCGCGATGCGGTGCTCGACAAGCGCCAAGCCGTGCGACACTGCAGCGTATGGTCGTCGAGGAGGGGCGCGAGATACCTGCCTCCGGGGAACCACCGGCAGCAGTCTGCCCGCGATGCGGTCGACGGGTGGACATGGCGACCATCGGGCCGAGGGTCGGGCTGTGCCATTGCCCGGTCTGCGAGGTCTACGCCTGTCGCTGGTGCTGGGCGGGGGCCGAGGACGCCTGTCCGATCTGCGGGGTGTCCTACGGGCCTGCTGCGGTGGCGCCGAGACGAGCTGCGGCCGCGGCGGTGGCGGGTGCGGGCATCGCGGCAGCGGCGGCTTCGGCCCCGGCGACATCGACACCCGCGGGAGCGGCCGCGGCGGAGACAACGCCCGAGGTTGCCGCAGCGACTGCGGCTCCTGCAGGGGCGGCTGCTGCCACGGTCGGGCTCGGCTGGGGCGGCCGCCGCCGGTTCGCCGTCCCCTGCCACTCCGCCCGCGGCCGCGCCATCACCGGCGCCTGCGATCCATCGCCTGTGGTCCCCGCGGCGACCGTGGCCGCTGCGACGGCCGTGTCGCCCACACCCTCGGTCACCGGCAGGAGCGCGCCGGCAGCCGTTGCGATCGAGGCCGCTGGGCCCGCGGCCGTCGCGGCGGCGTCCGCGCCCCTCCCGCCGGTCGCCGCGACCAAGCCGCGATCCGCCGCGGCCGGCCCCATCCCGCGCGATCTGCGCGCCCCGCTGGCGGCCGGGACGATCGTGCTGACCCTGGCGCTGCTGCTCCTGAACATCGGCGCGGCCTTCCGGCCGACGGGTGAGGTGAACGGCGACGTCTCTGGTGTGGGAGCCGGCGCATCGGGGACGCCCGCCTCGTCATCGGCCGCCGTGACGAGCGGGCCGACCGACACGCCAGGAGGGACCACGACGAAGCCGGGCGCCACCGACGGACCGGTCGGGCCGACGCGACCCGGCCGGACCGATGCTCCGAGACCGCGGTCCGGTGCATCGGCCGTCCCAGGCGTCGGTCCGCATGCGACGGTGAACCCGACTGCGCCACAAACCCCCGGCTCGACGCCCGTTGCCACGGTCAAGCCGACCGCCGCCCCGACTCCACGACCGACACCTCGACCGACGCCCGCCCCGACGCCGACACCCGATCCGACCCCGACGCCCACCCCCGATCCGACCCCGGCCTGCCACACGGTGCCCGACCTCATCGACAAGACCTTCTCCGCCGCCCGGACGGCGTGGACGGACGCCGGGTTCACAGGCGCGTTCAACCCGGCGACCGGTCAGAACAAGTTCAAGGTGGCGACGCAGAACCCCACCGCAGGCGCCTGCCTGCCGGCGACCGCGACGATGACGGTGACGCACTAGCGGCCGCGGATCGACTCACGCGGCCTGGTCTCAGGTCTCGGACGCGACCGGGACCGGATCGTCCGCGCTGGGCCAGCCACGCGCCTCGCGGTACTGCTCGATGTATTTCACGAGGAAGGCCTGGATGACCGCCGCGAGCGGGATGGCGACGATCGCGCCGATCGCTCCCGCGAGCTCTGCCCCCAGCAGGAACGCGAAGGTGACCACGATCGGGTTGAGCTCGAGGGCACCGGCCCGGACGATCGGCGCGAGGATGTTCTCGTCGATGAACCAGCCGACGAGCATGACGACCGCCACGACGATCGCGATCTCCGGTCGCACGAGGAGCGCCACGACGACCGGCGGCAGCCACGACACGTACGGCCCGTAGATGGGGATCGCCATGATCACACCGGCCAGGAAGGCGGTCGCCGGGCCGAACGGCAGCCCGAAGATCACGCTCACGAAGAATGCCCAGATGCCGTAGAGGCCGCCCAGCACGAGCTGGCTGCGCAGGAAGCCGGCCGCCGCGGAGCCCACGCTGTGCCGGAACAGCATCGCGTCCTCGCGCTTGTCCGGGGGCGTCAGGTCAAGACCGACCCGCATGATCTTGTCGCGGTCGATCGCCATGAACACCGCCAGGCTGACCACCACGATCGAGTCGACGATCGTCGCCGGCCGCCGACAGGAGGCCGCCGAACAGGCCGACCATCAGGTCGACGGCGTTCTGGACCACATCGGACAGGATCGCCTGGAAGGATCCGATCACGTCGACATGGATCCCGACGCTGTCGAGCCAGCGCTGGAGGTCGGTCAGGAACGACGGTGGGTGAGCCGCGAGGTCGGGCAGCGCGCCGGCCAGCTCGACGAACGACTCGGCCAGCGACGCGACGACCTTCACGAGGACGATCGCGCCGATGACGATGACCGGGACGATCACCGCGATGACCGCGACCGGGCGTGGAAGGTGCATCAGCCGCCGCTGCAGCCAGTCCGCGACGGGCGAGATGAGGAACGCCAGCAGCCACGCGAAGAAGAAGATGAGGATGATCCGGGAGTAGTTGTCGAAGTAGCTCGCCAGGAAGCCGAGGACGACGAACCCGGCAGCGAGCGTGGTGAGGACGACCAGGGCCTCGATCCACTCCGCTCGCCGATCGAGAACCCGGCGGAGCTGACCCGAGCCCGGATCCGATGCGATCGACGCCGACCGCGACGCACCGGGTTCCTGCATCGTCCCCTCCTCGGGCTTCGGACCGAACGGGCGCTTGGCGCGAGTGTACGGGACCGTCAAAGCCCGTCAGGGTGGCCGGGCACCGAGACGGGAGGACCGCTTCCGGCGCACGATCGAGTCAGCACGCACACGGAGGTGGGACGTGGCACCCAGCGGCAAGACCTCGCCGATCCCGGCCGACCTGCTCGAACGCTACGACCGGCTCATCGCGACGCAACCGGACGTCGTCCGCAAGGGGGCGACGATGCCCTACACCTCCGTCAACGGCAACATGTTCAGCTACCTCCAGGACGGACACCTGGTGCTCCGCCTGCCGGCCGAGGAGCGGGCGGCGTTCCTCGACCGACACGACACACGCCTCCACCAGACGCACGGCATCGTGCAGAAGGAGTACGTCGACGTGCCGGACGCGTTGTTCGACGACACAGACCGGCTCGCCGACGCGTTCCGCGCCGGCTATGCGTACGCCGCGTCGCTCCGGCCGAAGCCGACGACGCGGCGCACACCCGCGCGGAGCTGACGGCGGTCAGCCCTTCGCGATCTCGTCGGCCAGCCGATCGTAGGAGTCGAGCGCGCCGCCGATCATGCCCATCGCCAGCGCCCCTTCGAGGTCCTCGGCCGACGGGAAGCGCGTTCGCGCGGTCACCTTGGTGCGACCGCCGAGGTCCTCGAGGACCATCGATTCCACGGCTGCCCGATCGTCGAAACCGGGCACGTCGAAGATGAACGTCCGGACGCTCCGGACCGGCGGGTCGACCTCGAGATACTCGCCGCGGAACGGAGCGTCCTCGCCACCGGTCGTGTGGTTGATCCAGCGCCAGCGCCCACCCGGCCGGACGTCCATCTCCTCGACCGTCGTCGTGTAGCCCTTGGGTCCCCACCAGTGGGTCACCCGCTCGGGGTCGTTCATGACCCGCCAGACGAGATCCCGCGGGGCGTCGAAGATCCGCTCCATCACCAGATCCGCGCCGTCCGCGTAGGCCGTGGTCCGCTCGTTGCCGAGCTGCTGGATCGCCATGCCGTCTGCTCCTTCCAGTCCATTCGAACTATCGATCGTCACCGTCATCGCCGTGCTCCCCTTCCTCTTGCAGCTCCCGGAGGTAGTCGTCGAGGCGATCGAAGCTCGCCTCCCAGTGCCGCCGGTATTGCCCCACCCAATCCGCGACATCCCGCAGCGGGCCGGCGCGCAGCCGGCGTGGCCGCCAC
The DNA here is from genome assembly GCA_963720495.1 of uncultured Chloroflexia bacterium. Taxonomy (GTDB): domain Bacteria; phylum Chloroflexota; class Limnocylindria; order Limnocylindrales; family CSP1-4; genus SPCO01. The sequence continues at coordinate 369,820 of CAVRFU010000004.1, read as the reverse complement.
TGCGCCTGGCGCCCCTGCTCGATCAGCCCGGCCCGCTCCAACACCCGCAGGTGCTTCGAGATCGCGGGCTGGGTCATGTCGAACGGCTCGGCCAGCTCCTTGACCGTCGCCTCCCCACCGGCCAGGCGCGCGAGGATCGCGCGTCGAGTCGGGTCGGCGAGGGCGGCGAAGGTGAGGCTGAGTGGGTCGGGTCGCTGCATGTCCATCACTGATTGGCTATATAACCTATCGGTACTGTAGACGAGCGCCTGACACCCGTGTCAACCCCCTGGCCGTGTGCCGGCCTCCTACGGAAATAACGGATGTCCGATCGACCGGATACCGAACGCTCCCGATGGCAGCGGGCGCCTTTAGCCCGAGGCTATGCCCTACCCCGTCACGCCTTCGACATGCGACGAACAGGAACCACCGATGACCGACCTTGCGACACACCAGCGTCCGTCCCGACACCGCACCCGGGCCGACGCCGGCGACCACTGGGCGAGGCTCGCCCCGGATCTGGCCCAGGCAGCCGGCGAGCTCGTCCGGGTGAGCCGCCGAAGCGGCCGCATCGGGCTCGCCTCGTCGACACCCGAGAGCTTCGTCGGCCTGGTGCCGGTCGGCGCGTCCTTCGCGACCGTCGTCGCCTTCGGTCTGAGCGCGATCCCCCAACACCTCAGCCTGGACGCTCCCCGGCGGGTCGTCCTGACCCCCGGTCGATGCGACCAAGCGGCATGCCGCTGTCGGGAAGGTACTCGACGTTCTGCGCCCCGATCGGTCCCTGGCGGCCAACGCCATCGAGGGATGACTCCGCCTGGAGCCAGCCGCCGCACGTGTCGACCGCTATGCGACGGTCGACACGGATCTCTCGCGTTCACACAGGGTCCCGATGCGTGCCTCGGCGTCCATGTGGCGAGGCTCTAGACGCACTCAGCCGTTGATGCTGTCCTCGACAACTGGTCCAAGCTGGAGTTGGAGCCCGGGCCGACGGGACCGCGGGGAGTGATCCTTCGACAGCCGGGGGCCGTGCACGTCCGCTGGGCGGCCTGATCGAGGGCTGCCGACCGGCCGGTCCAGCGTCGGAGCGTCGAGCTCGTATGGCAGGACCAGGACGTACATCCCCGCCGTCTCCCTCGTCCCCCACGAGTTGTTTCCACGCCGGACGAACTGACGCCCGACCTCCTTGACCGAGAGTGCTTCTCCGGGGGCAGGGCTCGGTCCCCACACTTTCGATCCGTGCGGATAGAGCGGATCCTCGACGATCGCCGCGGTCACTTTCGCACCCTTCACGGACGGATCCGAAGTCGACCGGAAACCACTCATGACCCAGGCGTGCCGGCCGCGCCACACGAGCAAACCGACCGGTCGGCCGGTCGTCCGCATCGCGCGCGCAGCCTCGAGCAGCGCCTCGTCGAGCGTGGGCAGGCCGACGACCCGATATGGCCCGGCGCCCGCCAAGGTCAGGCCGAGCGCCCAACCGATGACGTTCGCGCCGCGACGCACGCGACCGTCGGGACGCGGTGGACTCCAGGCTCTGGCCAGCCCCTGGAGTCGCCGCTGGGTCTTGGCCGTGCGGTCGGCTCCAGGTGCCACCATGTTGAGCATCATCTGCATGCTCGCGCCGACGCACTGGACGTTGTTGGTCTGGGCCACGAAATCGGTGCGAACCCCTAGGTCGAGTGTGAACGGGCGCTGGGCAGCAACCGCCGGGACGGCGCTGAGCGCCATCGCGAGCAAGCCTGCCATTCCCAGCCCGGCGGATCGACGGGCGACCCGTGGACGGCGTGGCATCCGTTCCCTCGGCATGGCCGGAGGATACGACGAATCGACTACGGGTCGATCCCGAGCCCAAGCCGCGCCGCGATGCCGGCGGCCTCCGTGCGTGTCGACGCCCCCATCTTGCCCAGGATGTTCGAGACGTGGACGCCGGCCGTGTTCTCGCTGATGAACAGCTCGTCGGCGATCTGCCGGTTGGTCCGGCCACGGACCAGCAGCGGCAGCACGTCGCGTTCACGACGGGTCAGCCCGAACGGGTTGCCATCCGGCTCGACCGCCGCAGGTGCCGGATCCGCGACGCCCGCCTCGGCCAGATCGAGTCGGGACCTGGCGGCCAACGCCTCGATCGACTCGCGCAGTGGCGTCGCCCCGAGCCCCTCGGCGATGGCGTGCGCCTCGCGCGCGGCGATCCCGGCCCCGCCCCGGTCGCCGTCGCCGAGCAGCGCCTCGGCCTCGCGCCACCGGCAATAGGCCACGAGGTACGGGTTCTCGCGGCTCCGCCACCGATCGGCCGCCGCACGCCAGAGCTCGACTGCCGGACGCCGCTCAAGACGTGCCCGTTCGGCCTCGACCGTCGCGACCTCGGCTGCCGTCTCGCTCACGATCTCGCCGGCGTGACGGTCGGCGCTCGCCCAGGATCAGCTGCAGCGAGCCCCACAGGTCCGCCCCGGCCTCGATGGCCTGCCGCTCGCCATCGGGGTTCCGGCGCGCGCGCTCGACCTCGGCCATGTCCGCGACCGCCCGCATGCCGACCCGGTAGAGCCGCAGGTGGTAGCGCGGCCACTCCGACAGCCGGATCTCGTCGAGCCCCTGCCGGATGGACCCGAGGGCCTTGTCCGGCTCGCCACGCCACAGGGCTGATTCGGCGATGGACAGGCGATACGGCGAGTGGAACTGGGCCTCGACGGGGACGCCTTCGAGCAGCATCCGCAGCTCGTCCAGGGACGCGTCGACCCGGTCGTCGCCCTCGGCGACCAGCAGTGGCAGCCAGCGGGTGAGCCCGTAACGTCGCTGCGGCCGGCTCATCTGATGGGTCGCGACGTAGGCCTCGGCAGTGCGGTCGGCCTCCTCCCAGAGACCCAGGTCGAATCCGTACGAGACCCCATTCGCACCGATGAACGTCCCGTATGTCCGGCTCAGGCCGATCTCCTCGGCCGCAGCCACCCCTGCGCGGGTGACCTCGAGGGCGCCACGGACGTCGCCGCAGACACGTCGCGCCTCGCCCAGGTTGTTGTATGCCCGACCGATGTCATCGGCGTTGGCCACCTCCCGAGCGATGGCGAGCGAGGCCTCCAGCTCGGCGAAGCCCTCCTCGCATCGACCCCCGACCGCCAGGTCCAGGCCGTACGTGTTGAGGGCGTGGCCCTCGACCTGGCGCGCACCCACGTCACGCGCGATGTCCACGGCCCGCTTGCAGAGGACCGTCGATTCCGACCAGCGATCCAGCAGCATCAGGATCTGGCCGTACCCGGACAGGACGCGGGCCAGCTCGGCGGTCGGCGGCTCGACCGGCATGATCCGGACGGCCGCCTCGTGTGCCTCGAGGGCCGCCTCCGTCTCGGCATTCACCCAGAGCGCGCGCCCGAGACGCTCCAGCATCGTGCCGACGCGGATCGGATCGGCATCCGGCCCAAGAGCTGCGATCGCCTCTCTGCGGAGGGCCACGGATCGCCGGGAGTCACCGGCCAGCCAGGCCGCCAGGGCCGCTCGATCGAGCAGCTCGACCCGGTCGAACCCGGCCAGATCCTCGGGCCCCTCGACGCGGGTCCACAGCTCGAGCGCCCGTTCGTCGTGTCGCCGGGCATCCGCGAACGCGAACGCACGGGCGGCGGCGTCACCGGCCCGGATCGATGCGTCGAAGGCCTGGCGGTCATCTCGCGCAGCCGACCAGTGGTAGGCCAGCTCCGCCCAGTGACCGGCAGCCATGGCACCGCTCCCCGGACCCCGTTCGGCGAGGGCCTGCGGCGAAGGCCAGATGGAGCGCGAGGCGTTCCCCCGGCAGAAGGTCGTCGTAGGCGGCCTCCTGGAGAAGGGCGTGCCGGAACGCGTAGTCGCCGTCGAGGCCGTCGTCGTTGGTGCTCGTGACGAGGACCTGGCTGGCGACGGCCGTGCGGAGGGCGTCGAGGAGGTCGTGCTCGTCCATGTCGGCCACCTTGGCGAGCAGACCGTGATCCACCCGCCGGCCGGCGACGGCCGCCACGCCGATGACCGTCTGGGCGCGATCGGGCATGGCCGAGATGCGCGCGAGGAGGACCTCCCGCAACGTCGGTGGCAACGGGCCGCCGGCGCCGTCGACGCCGGCCATGAGCAGCTCCTCGATGAAGAAGGGGTTGCCGTCCGATCGACGGTGGATCCGATCGGTCAGGTCGCCGGACGGGGGCGCGCCCAGGATCGCCTCGAGCAGCTCGCGCGTGTCGGCCGGGTCGAGGCGCTCCAGGTCGATCCGTTCGACCCGGCCGCTGCGATCGAGCTCGGCGAGCCACGGCAGGAGCGGATGCCGGCGGTGCAGCTCGTCCGCCCGGAAGGTCATGACCAGGAGGATCCGATCCGACCGGACGTGGCGGACCAGGAACGCGACGGTCTCCCTCGTCGCCGGATCGGCCCAGTGGAGGTCCTCGACGACGAGGACGACCGGGGAGATCGCCGACAGCCGCTGGAGCAGGCTCAGGACGGCGTCGAGCAGGCGCGCCTGGAGCGATTCGCTCTGGGTCATCCGGTCGATGGCGATGGCCGGGCCGAGCGCCGGCACGAGATGGGCGAGGTCGGTCCGCGCCGAGCCGACGACCGTCTCGAGCTCGTCCGGATCCAGCTCCTGGGCGAGGCTCCGCAGGGCCTCGACGAACGGCGCGTACGGGACGCTCCCGTCGCCGACGTTCGCGCAACCCCCGATGAGGACGCGCATCCCGCGCGCCGACGCCATCGACGCGACCTCGGCGACCAGCCGCGACTTGCCGACGCCGGCCTCGCCGGCGATGAGCTGGTGGATCGGTGACCCGGCGACGGCGCGATCGAGCGCGCGGCCCATCGCTGCCTGCTCGGTCGCGCGTCCCACGAGCGTCGGACTGACGAGGCGGCGCGACATCGCCCGATGATACGGGCTGGTCGGGGCGCTCATCGATCCGCGGCCGGGATCACGGTTCGCCGACGCGGCGGCCGTCAGGCACCTGCGCCGCGACCGGTCAGGTGCAGCCGGCCGGTCAGCCAGCCGAAGACGTGCCGCGGTGCGCGGGGCCGGGCCTCGGGTGCCGGGAGATGGGCGGCCAGGCGTTCGGCGTCCGCGTCGGCCTGGAAGGCGTCGAAGCGATCCTTGGCGGTCAGGGTGGCAAGCATGAGGTTCATCGCGGTGGCTCCGTCCGTGTGGCTCGAGGTTCGAGCCGAGGACATGAGCATGTCGCTCACCGGCCGCGCTGCCATCGGGAAGGTCCACCATCTCGCGGCCGTCCCGGCCGTCATTTGCGGGTCGGACGCCGTTAGGCTCCGCACGGGCCCCGTTAGGGTCCGCACGGCCCCGTTAGGGCCGCGGGATCAGTAGCGCTTGAAGGACGTCGTCGACGACCGGTTGACGCTGCCCGACTGCGTCGTGGCCCTCACCGAGACCGTGCCCTTCGGCGTCGTCGCCGTGATCGGCAGGGTCGTCACAGCCTTGCCATTCGCGTCCGTCACGCCGGTCGTCGTGAACTTCCTGCCGTTGGCGTACGTCCAGGTCCAGGTGACCTTGAGGTTGGCCACCCCCCGGCCCGTCGAGCTGCGCGCCAGCGAGGCGACGCGGACGGTCTGGCCGGGGTGCACGGTGGTGTCGTTCACCCACGACTTGAAGCCGGCCGAGCCGGCGGCCAGCCGGCGGGTCGCCATGAACCGCCGGATCGGCGTCAACGTGACCGCGCCGGTCTTCACGGTGACCTTGACGTCCCGCCAGCGACCGATCGGGCTGGCTCCGACGCTGCCGTAGGCCGTCACGTGTCCGTCGGCGGTCGTGTAGCGCCGGAGCAGCGTCGTGCCACCGGTCGCCTTCGGGAACGCGATGTCGACCCGGACGCCCTCGAGCGGGTGGCCGGCGGCGTCCTTGACGGCGACGTAGACGGTCTCGGTCGTGCTCTGGGCGACGTAGGTGTACCTGAGGCGGACGCTCACCGATGCCGCCGGGGCGGCGTCGCCGACGCCGTGGTCGATCGAATAGAGCAGGTTGGCGAGATCCGACGATGCCCGCTTCAGCAGGGTGCCGGTGATCGCCTTGACATGCGTGGTGAGGATCGTCTCGTTGGCATGGAACTCGCGGTAGAGCTCCGGGTACCACCGGCGCGAGAAGGCGGCTGCGGCGATCGCCGTCGTCCGCACATCCGTCACGGCGTGGGGCGAACGGTCCGGCGTCATCCAGGCGGGCGACATGTCGGCGTTCTTCGCCAGGAGGTCGACGAGGAGCTCGTAGCGACGGTGCGACGTGCCCCGGTCGACCGCCGCGTAGTTGGTGTGATACGGCTGGGTGATGTCGCCGAAGTAGTGCGCCATCCAGCCGAACGCCATCGACGCCGTGTGATCGTCGCCGGCCTGGTGGGCGACGAGGGCCTGGTGGTAGAACTCGCTGATCCGGTCGACGGCGCCGCGGCCATAGCCCTTCTCGTTGAAGACGTGCTCATTGGTCGCGAAGAAGACCTTGTCCGGGTCGTCGCTCGCGAGGAGGGCGGTCTCGACCTCGAACCACGCCGGCGGGCTGGCCCCGAAGACCTTCATGGCCGAGGTGATGATCCAGTCGTGGGTCCCGAAGCCATTGCCGCCGTCGCCCCCATTGGCCCACGCGAAGACGGAACCGGACATGCCCGCGAGCAGCATCGCGCTGAGCGCGAGCGAGACGAGGGGACGGGCGACGGATCGACGCACGATTCGGTGACTCCCAGGCGGTGGCGACGGTCCGTTCGATCCTCGGGCACCGAGCCGCGTCCGCACACCCACCGGGTGGTCCCAGCCACGCGGCGGCGAATGGCCCAGTCGCCCCGATGCACCAGCGGAGCTCGATGCGATGCCGTCGTCGCGCTCCTGGCCGTCGGCGATCCGCGGATCGTCGGTATCGCGACGACAATAGGCTGGTGACGCCGCCCGCCTCGCCCGAGCCTTCCTCCGACCAGCCGGCGGAGACCCCCGCCGCGCCACCGAGCCCGCCGACCATGGCCGATGTGGGCTGGATCGCCGCGATCTCCGTGGTCAAGGCGACCATCGTGGCCCTGGCGATCGACGCCTTCGTCAACTCGACCTCGCCGCGCTTCCGCGGCAAGGCCATGCGTGTCCGGGCCATCGGCTACACGGGCGCCCTGCTGGTGGTCCCGGTCGCCTGGCGGGTCCGCGGTCGCGACGAGCCGTATCCGCGGGAGCTGGACCTCCTGGTCGCCCTGCCGCTCCTGGCCGATGCGGCCGGCAACGCCGTGGGGATCTACGACCGTGCCCACGTCGACGACGCGATCCACTTCGCCAACGGGGCGCTCCTGAGCTCGGTCGTCGGAGCGCTGGCGACCCCCCGGACGCGGACGTCCTGGGAGGCGGCCGGGTCCGCGGCGGCGGTCGGGGTCGCCGCGGCTGCCGGCTGGGAGATCTTCGAGTGGACCGCGTCGAAGCTCGGGGCACGTGGCATGAACCTGAGCTACGACGACACCATGGCCGACCTGATCGAGACCAGCGCCGGGGCGGTGCTGGGCGGTCTCGTGACGCTCCTCCGCCACCCGGCTCGCCTCCGGCGGGTGCCCGGCCGCGCGGCGACCGGATCATCGGGGAGGGATCGCGCGGCGTCGGCTGATCGACCGCCCGGGACGCGACCGCCGCCGCTGGACGTGCGGTTCCTCGGCCACGCCACCGTGCTGCTGGAGATGGCCGGCGTCCGGGTGCTGACCGACCCGTTCCTCCGGCCGGGTCTCGGCCCGCTCGAGCGCCACGGTCCGCTCCCCCACCCGGCCGACCTCGAACGCATCGACATCGTCGTCATCTCCCACGGGCATCCGGATCATCTCGATCCGGCCTCCCTCGCGGCCATCCCGGGGCATCCGCTGGTCGTCGTGCCGCGCGGTCTCGGCCGGACGGTCCGCAAGGCGACGGGTGGCGATGTCGCCGAGGTCGTCGAGGGCGATCGGCTCGTTGTCGGCCCGCTCTCGATCACGGCGCTGCCGGCTCGCCATTGGGTCTCGCCCGGCGCCCCGCGGGCGCAGCCGCTCGGCTACCTCATCGAGGGGTCGGGGCGCGTGTGGTTCGCCGGCGACACCGGCCGCTTCGACGAGATGCGGGCCCTCGCCGGTCGGGTCGACCTCGCCCTGCTGCCCGTCTGGACGTGGGGACCCCACCTCGGCCCGGGCCATCTCGGCCCGCGGTCGGCCGCCGAGGTGCTGCGCGAGGTCGGGCCGTCGGCCGCCGTGCCGATCCACTGGGGCACGCTCTATCCGCGGCGCCTGCACCGGCTGTGGCCGGGCCCGCTGGCCGAGCCCGGCGAGCGCTTCGCGGGCCACGCCGCACGCCTGGCGCCGGATGTGGACGTGCGCGTGCTGCGGCCCGGCGAGGGGACGTCGATCGTGCTGCCGGCCGCGCGGCCCGATCGGTCCTAGACTTTCCTCGACCCATGTGCTCGGAGGCGTCATGACACCCTGGTTCGGCCTGCATCTGCCCAACTACACGTTCGCGGACACGCCGCCCGAGCGCCTGTTCGAGCGCGTCGTCGAGCAGGCGCGGGCCGCCGAGACGGCCGGCTTCAGCCTGGTCTCGGTGATGGACCATCTCTACCAGATCCCGGGGGTCGGGCCGGTCACCGACCCGATGCTCGAGGGCTGGTCGACCCTGGCCGCGCTCGCCCGGGAGACGAAGCGCGTCCGGCTCGGCACGGTGGTGACCGGCGTCACGTACCGCAATCCTGCGCTGCTGGCCAAGACCGCGACGACGCTCGATGTCCTGTCCGGTGGCCGCGCGATCCTGGGCATCGGGGCAGCCTGGAACGAGGACGAGCATCGCGGCTACGGCTTCGAGTTCCCGCCCATCCGCGAGCGGATGGACCGCCTCGAGGAGGCCCTGACGATCATCAAGGCGATGTTCACCGAGGATCAGCCGAGCTTCGCGGGGACCCACTACCGGATCGAGGCGGCGCGCAACATCCCGCGACCCATCCAGTCGGGCGGGCCGGCCATCCTCGTCGGCGGCGGCGGTGAGCAGCGGACCCTCAGGATCGCCGCCCGGTTCGCGGACATGACCCACTGGTTCGCGATCGGGCTCGAGACGCTCCGGCACAAGTCCGAGGTCCTCGAGGGCTACTGTGCCGCGATCGGGCGCGACCCCGCGACCATCGAACGGACGATGGGCGCGCCGGTCATCGTCGCCGCCACGGAGGCGGAGGCGCGCTCCCATCTCGACCGGATCCCGCCGGAGCGGCGCCCGTTCGTCGACGCCGGGACGCCGGAGCAGGCCGCCGCGGCCCTCCAGCCGTACCTCGATGCCGGCTTCACGGGCTTCACGTTCAACAACTCGATCTACCGGACGCCGGAGCAGATCGCCCTGGTCGGCGAGGTCCTGACGCTGATCGGCGGCTAGCGGTCAGGCCTTGGCCATGTTCCGGCGAAGGCCGAGCCAGCTGGCCGCGAACGTGACAAATGCGATCAGGCCGAGCGCCGCGTATTCCCAGGTCTGGGTGGTCCCGCCGCGCAGCATGATGTCCTGCATGAGCCGGATGCCGTGGGTCACGGGCAGCGTGAATGCCAGGGCGCGGACCGGCTCGCTGAACTCCGAGATCGCCAGCACGAACCCGCTGAAGAAGACCGACGCGAGCAGGAGCAGCAGCGAGAGCTGCACGGCCTGGCGCTCGGAATCGGAGACGACCGCGATGACCAGCCCGATCCCGAGCGAGGCCAGCAACACGAGCCCGATCGTCACCGCGAGCGCCGCCGGATCGCCCAGCATCGGGACCTGGAACACGCCCACCAGCAGCCAGACCGTGATGGCCGCGATCCCGGCGCCGATCAGCAGGTAGGCCAGCACCTTGCCCGCCATGACCTCCCAGGCGTTGACCGGGGCGACGCGGAACAGCTCGATGACGCCCGACGTGCGCTCGCGGACGAGCGACAGCGCGACCAGCGTCACCGCGAGGTGCTGGAGGATCAGTGCGAGGACGGCCGGCCCGAAGTACGACAGGACGCGCGGCTCCGACGGCGCGACGTTGGTGACCCTCGCCTCCGTCGGTGCGGCCACGACCTCCGGCGGGATGACCGCGGCGCTCCCGCCCGAGGCGGCGGTCGCGTAGCCCTCGCTCTCCTCGACCGCCTTGCGGATGATCGTCTGGTTGACCGCGTTCGAGACGTTCGACGCGAGGAAGCCCGCGTAGTCGGCCCGCAACGGGTCGACCGTGTTGACGACGACCTCGATGACCGAGCGCTTGCCGGCCTTGAACTGCGCCTCCGCGTCGGCCGGGGCCACGACGACGACGTCGATGCTGCCGTCCTGCAGGCCGGCCTCCGCCTTGGACGCGTCGTCGACGACGGCGGCGATGTGGAGCCCGCCGCCGGCCAGGTCCTGATAGGTCTTCACGTCGGTCGGCAGGCCGGCTTCCGGTGGCACGACCACGACCGTCTCGAGCGCCCGATGCACGCCGTTGTAGCCGAGTCCGAAGACGGCCATGATCAGGAACGGTCCGAGGACGAGGCTGAGCAGGGCGCCCGGGCGCCGCACGACCTCGACGAGCTCCTTGCCGACGAGGGCCAGGAGCCGAAGGACGGTGGTCGTGAGCGCCCTCATGACTCAGGGCCCGCCGGATCCGGGCCGGGCTGGGGCTCGGGCTCGGCTTCGGGCTCGGGCTGGTGATCGGCCGGCGCGGCGTCGGCGTCGGCAGCAGCCCGGTCGCGCGCGGCCTGGTCCCGTTCGACGAGCGCCGTGAAGACGTCGTCGAACGAGAGTCGCTCCTCGCGGGCGCTCGCGACCTCGCCGCCGCGCGCCTGGATCGCGTCGACCACGTCGGGCGTGGCCGGCCCGGCATCGTCGACGATGACCGTGAGATGCCGGGGGCCGGTCTGGCGGACGCCGCGGACGAACGGCAGGTCCTCGAGGAGCCCGCCGTCGAACAGCGCGCGCGGTCTCGATCCCGATGACGTCGCCGCCCGACGCCTCGCGCCGCAGGTCGTCCGGGGTCGCCAGGGCGAGGAGGCGGCCACCCGCGATCAGCGCCACGAGGTCGCACGACTCGGCCTCGTTGATGTACTGGGTCGTGACCAGCATCGTCCGACCGGTCGCGCGCAATCGGTGGAGCTCCTCCCAGACGCTGGCCCGCAGCAGCGGGTCGATGCCCGGCGGTCGGCTCGTCGAGGAACAGCAGGGCGGGATCGTGGACGAGCGCGCACGCGAGCTCGAGCCGGCGCTGCATGCCGCCGGACAGGCGCCCGGCTCGCCGGCTGCGGACGTCCCACAGGTCGAGCAGCTGGAGGACCTCGCGGGTCCGGCGTCGGCGGCGCGGGAACATCATCCCGAACAGCGACCCCACGAAGTCGACGTTCTCGCGGACCGTCAGATCCGGGTAGAGCGTGAACGACTGGGGCATGTAGCCGAGCCGCTCGCGGGTCTGGCGCCGGAACCTGCGCGGCTCCTCGCCCAGCACCCGGACCGTGCCCGATGTCGGGGTCAGGGCACCCGTGAGAAGCCGGATCGTCGTCGTCTTGCCCGACCCCGACGGTCCGATCAGGCCGAGGATCGTCCCCGCCGGCACGACCAGCGAGATACCGTCCACGGCGAGCTGGTCGTCGAACCGCATCGTGACGTCGTCGACGACGACCGCGGCGTCGGCCTGCGCCTTGGCCGTGTCGGCCGCGGCCCTGCTCTGGGTCGGCGGCGTGGCGGGCTGGTTCGCGCCGGCCGGCGGGAGGCCGGCCCCGTCGTCGGGTGGGGTCGTGGAAAGCACTGGGACTCCCGCTCGTGACCGCGCGTCCGGCGGTCGCTGGCCGAGCATGGGGCGCGTCCGGTTGCGCTCGGACGCGTGCGGAGACGCCGGTCATCGCAGGCGTATCGCAACGCCGGCGGCGCGGTCTACCCGGATCCCACCGCGGCGCGGTCGATGCCGCCCGTTCCTGCCCGTCGCCAGGGTGACGACGCCATCCAGCGAGCCAGCCCGACCTCGTTGACCAGCCGGGCGCTCTGACAGCCGGGCCGGCTCGCCGCCTCGCGGGACATCGCCGCCAGGAAGTGCCGATCGAACGCGCCGCGGGGGAACGCGTCGACGACGGCCGGCCGGACGGCGTCCACGAGGTCGTACCCGGCACCGCGGACATCCAGCCCGGTCGCCCGGTCGAGCAGGACGGCTTCGACCCCATCGTCGAGCGTCACGTCCGGCGCCATGTGCAGGACGATCGCCCGGGCCACCCGCGCGGCGTCCCCGGCCGGCATCCCGGCGCGCTCGAGGAGCCGCCGCGCGATCTCGCCACCCTCCATCTCGAAGCAGTCGGTATTCCGGGGCAGCCGGGTCAGGCCGACGTCGTGGATCAGGGCCGCCGTCCACAGCAGCCGGCGGTCGAACTCCCAGCCCTCACCGGCCGCGATCGCCGCGCCCCAGCAGTACGAGCGGACCGAGTGGGTCAGGAGGTAGCCCGGCAGCGACCGTCCGGCCCACCGCCAGGTCGCGGCGGAGACATCGTCCTGTGGCACGGCGATCCCGCCGATCTCCGTCGGGAGCGCGGTCCGTCGTTCGCATCGGGCGATGCTACCGAGCCGGGCATGACTCGTGTCGGCGCTCAGCCGGCCATCCGGACCAGGGCGTCGACCGCGTCGCCCGGTGGCGGCATCGACTCGACGATCCGCCCGGTAGTCACGGGCGGTCGCCGCGAACCGTGCGATCGTCCAGCAGGGTCGAGAGCCGCGTCCGGACGACGTCCGGGTCGAGCTCGTCCGGCAGGATGCGGAGACCCAGCCCGGCTTCGACGATCCGCCCGGCGTTCATGAACTGGTCGGCGCCTTGCGGGACGGCGAGGATCGGGACGCCGGCCGCGATCGCGCCCAGCATCGCCCCCGAGCCGCAGTGGCTGATCATGACCCGGCTCCGCCGGAGGACCTGCGGCTGCGGGATGAACGACGCCACGTGGACGTGCTCCGACCGGGCGCCGACGATCGACGGGTCGGTGCCCGGCCCGAGCGTGACCACGATGTCGACGTCGAGTTCGTCGATGGCGTCGACGATCGACCGCAGGCGGTCCACGTCGTTGAACACGGTGCCCAACGTGAGGTACACCAGCGGTCGACCGTCCCGGCCGGCGAGCCACGCCTCGAACGCGGGATCCGGCGGCTCCTCGATCTCCAGGAGTCGAAGACGGAGGACGCTCGGGACGGACGAGATCTCCGCGAACTGGAGCCGGGGCGGGCAGATGTCGAGATACGTCTCTCCGCCGAGCCCGCCGACGCCCGGGTTGCGGACCCCGGCAGCCGCGCTGACCGGCGCGACGGCGTCGGAGGCTGCCTGCCGGATCGCGGCCGGCCGCAGCAGGCCGACGCTGTGTTCGACGTGTGCGATCCCGGCCACCTCGGCCGCGACCGCGCCGGCCATCTCGGCGCTGTCGTGGATCAACAGCCCGGGCCGCCACCGCGCGAGGATCGGTCCCAGGTCGGCGAGCATCGGCGGGACGCGGATCCGACCGAACATGTCCGGGTTGAGGTACCGCATCAGGTCGGCCGGGGGGACGGCTTCCCAGTCCGGCATCGCCTCCCGAAACCGCGCACGTGCGACCTCATGATCGAGACCGGCCGGGTGGGCCGTGAATCCCATCGCTTCGACCGTCGGACAGAACGCCGGATCGGTGGCGACGGCGACGTCATGGCCCGCCGCCACGAACGCCCGCGCCAGCGGGACCATCGGATTGAAGTGCCCGAACCCGACCACGCAGGTGAACAGCACCCTCACGACCGACTCGCCATCGCCGAAGCCTATTGCATCGGGTGAGATGATCCGCGCATGCTCGAATACGGCAACGGTGTGGGCCAGGTGGCGGGCAGGTCCGGTGGCGGCGGGACCGGCGGCCAGTCGATGGACGTCGGCGCCCAGCTGAGCCAGCTCGTGACGGACTCCGCGCACACGATCTCGACGTTGCCGCCGGCGGCCCTCGTGGCGGGCATCGTCCTGATCTTCGTCGGCCTGATGATGCTCCGGCGGGCCTTCTAGCCCGGACCCTCAGCCGGCGTTCCCTTCGACACCGCCTCGCGCAGGCGCTTGGGCGCCCTCGTCCGCCACGCGTCCGTCAGGAGCACCGCCAGCAGATCGGTCTCGATGGCCGGCAAGCGCACGAGGATGGCCGGGTAGCCGTTGTAGTGCGGCTCCGTGAAGAAGACCGCCGGATCCATCTCGATCAGCGTCTCCTTCTCCGACTCGTGGGCGATCCGGACCGCGAGGACGTCCGGGTTCGGGACGCGGGCGCGCTTCGGATCGATCCGTTCGCGCCAGAGCCAGACGAACGCCTTGCCGTCGACGACGAAGCCGAAGTCGGGGCCCTCGGTCGTCTCCGGCAGCCCGAGAGCGATCCGACGCACATCCTCCGGGGTGGCCACCTCAGGCGACGTCGCGCGTGCTCATCGTCCGATCATCGCAGAATCGTTCGACGGGAGCCGTGATCGCGCTTCCGTTCATCCAGGCCACGCCGTCAGCCGAGCGCGACGTCACCGGCCCGTTCCAGCAGGAGCCGCCGCTCGCGTTCGTTGCGTGTCAGCCCGGCCGCCCGGCGGAACTCCGCGGCCGCCTCCTCGCCCCGGCCGAGCTTGGCGAGGAGGTCGCCGCGGACGGCCGGCAGCAGGTGGTAGCCCTTGAGCGCCGGGTCGCCGACGAGCGGATCGATGACGGCCAGCCCGGCCGCCGGCCCGAAGGCCATCCCGACGGCGACGGCCCGGTTCACCTCGACGATCGGTGAGGGGGCCAGCTCGGCGAGCGCGTCGTACAGGGCGGCCAGACGGACCCAGTCGGTCGCCTCCGGGGTCGCGGCCCTCGCGTGGCAGGCCGCGATGGCGGCCTGGAGCCCATAGGGTCCGAGACCGCCGCCGAGCCGTTCGGCACGCTCCAGGGCGGCGAGCCCCCGCCGGATCAGGAGCTGGTCCCAGCGAGCCCGGTCCTGGTCGAGGAGCAGGATCGGCTCCCCCGCCGGGTTGGTCCGGGCGCCCGAGCGCGAGGCCTGGATCTCCATCAGCGCGACGAGCCCGTGCACCTCGGGCTCGGCGGGCTCGAGCTCGGCCAGCATCCGGCCGAGACGCAGCGCCTCGTCGCACAGGCCGGGGCGCATCCAGTCGTCGCCGGCGGTCGCGGAATAGCCCTCGTTGAAGATGAGGTAGACGACCTCGAGCACGGACGCGAGCCGGCTCGCCAGCTCGTCCGCGCGCGGGACCTCGAACGGCACGCGGGCTTCGGACAACGTCCGCTTCGCCCGGACGATGCGCTGGGCGATGGTCGTCTCCGGGACGAGGAACGCGCGGGCGATCTCGTCGGTCGTCAGGCCACCGAGAAGCCGCAGCGTGAGAGCCACGCGCGCCTCGCGGCTCAGGACCGGGTGGCAGGCGGTGAAGATGAGGCTCAGGAGATCGTCGCCGACGTCATCGTCGCCCGTGGCCTCGAACGCGGCGAGCGCCATCGACTGCTCGACCCGGAGCTCACGACCGATCTCGCCGTGCTTGCGTTCGAGCGTGGCCCTGCGTCGCAGCTGGTCGATCCCCCGGCGCTTGGCCGTCGTCATCAGCCACGCACCGGGGTTCCGCGGGATGCCGGTCGTCGGCCACTGCTCGAGGGCCTCGACGAGGGCGTCCTGCGCCAGCTCCTCGGCCAGCCCGACGTCGCGGACGATGCGCGCCAGCCCCGCGATCAGCTTCGCGGATTCGATCCGCCAGACGGCCTCGATCGCGTCGCGGGTCTCGATCATCCGCGATCGGTGGCCTCGACGACCTGGCGGATCTCCAGATCGACCGCCTCGTCCTGACCGAGCGCGACGTCGACCGGACAGCGCGACGCCCATTCGAGCGCCTCCGCGCGCGAACCTGCCTGGATCAGGAGGACGCTGCCGACGACGAGCTCGCTCGGATCGTCGAACGGGCCGTCGATGCGGGTGCGCTCGCGCGCGGTCACCCGGAGCCGCGAGCCGGCGGCGCTCGGGTGGAGGGCCTCGGCGGCGAGCAGGACGCCGGCCCGGTTGAGGTCGTCCAGGTAACGGCCCATGGCCGCCGCCGCTTCACGCGACGGCGGCCGGACTCCCGGGTCGCCCTTGACGAGCACCATGAAGCGCATGGTCGTCTCCTCGAGGTCGCCGTGCACCCTAGCCGGCCAGCTCCTCCTGGAGGAACAGCTCGCGGATCTCCATGTCGGCGACGCCGGCGACCTCGGCGAAGCGGGTCACCCAGTGGATGGCCTCGTCCTTGGACGCCACCTCGAGGATGGCGAAGCCGGCGACCAGCTCCTTGGCCTCGGCGTACGGGCCGTCGGTGACGGTCGGCTTGCCGCCGTCGATCGTGATCCGGGTGGCGGCCTCACGCGGCCGGACGCCCCCGGTCAGGAAGATGTGGCCGGACTGGGCGGCTTCGACCATGAACGCGCCGATGGCGCCCATCTGCTCCGGGGTCGGCGGGATGCGCAGCTTCTCGGGGTCGTCGAGCGACAGGGCGAGGTACTTCATGGCGGTTGCTCCTTCAGGTCCTCGGGCCGTGGATCCGGCCCTCTACACACACGTCGAAAGAGCGATGGCCGAAATCGACATGGCCCGACGACCGTGTCAAGGATGCATACTCGGAGCATGCGATTTCGGACGGAGATCCTGTCCAACGGGAAGACCGCGGCCGGCATCGAGATCCCCCTGGACGTGCTCGACGCGCTCGGCACGAGTCGCAAGCCGGCGGTCTCGGTCAGCCTGAATGGCTACACGTACCGGAGCACCGTCGCGACGGTCAACGGGATGTACATGGTCGGCGTCAGCAACGACGTGCGCACCGCCGCGGGTGTCGCCGCCGGCCAGGTCGTCGACGTCGACATCGAGCTGGACACCGAGCCACGGGTCGTGGCGGTGCCGCCCGACCTCGCGGCGGCGCTCGACGCCGAGCCCGAGGCGCGCCGGTTCTTCGAGACCCTGTCGTACAGCAACAAGCGGCGGATCGTGATGCCGATCGACGACGCGAAGAGCCCGGAGACGCGAGGGCGCCGGATCGAGAAGTCCGTGGCGTCCCTGCGCGAGGGTCGGATCTAGCTCCTGACGCGCGTGACCCGGCCGCGCGACTCGGGTACGCTGCCGACGACATGAACCTCTTCACGGCCACGCGGCGTCTGCACGCGTGGTTCGCCACCATCTCCAACAGGAACGGCTGATCCGCCCCTTCCGGAACAAGCGTCGGAGGAAGGGGCGGGACGGACGCGAGCTGCCGCGCGACCGAGAGGTCCGTGCTGCGCCGCGTCGTCCCGCGTGATCGATCGAGGGAGATGACGATGCCGATGCCGCATCGCACCTTCGCCCAGGTGGCGAAGCGACGACTGACCGGCAAGGAAGGCCGGGAACGGATCCGCGAGGTGAACGCCTTGCTGGGCGAGCTGCCCGACTACAGGAACGGGCCGTACGCCGACCTGCGCAAGTGGCTGCTGTCCGAGATCGCGGACACGCGGGTCCGGGCGAGCGCGGTCCACCGTGATTCGATCGCGGTGCGACGCGAGGGCGCCGCCCAGATCGCGCTCGTCGGGCCGCCCAACGTGGGCAAGTCGTCGCTGCTCCAGGCGCTGTCCGAGATCCAGATCAAGACCGGCGACTACCCGTTCACGACGCTCCGGCCGGTGCCGGCGCTGACCCGGATCGGGGGCGTGCCCGTCCAGCTGGTCGAGATCCCGGGTCTCATCGGCGGGGCCGGCGAGGACCGCGGTGGCGGCCGCGCCCTCCTCGGCGTCCTGCGCACGGTCGACGCGATCGTCTACTGCTGTCGCGCCGGCGCCGACCCGGGCGAGCTGCGGACCGTCCTCGCCGAGGTCGCAGCCGCCGGCATCGACAAGCCGGCGATCCTGGCCGCGACGCGTGCCGACGAGGCCGCCGATGGCGCCGTCGACCGTCTGACCGGTGCCTTCCCGGATCTCGACGTCGTCGAGGTGTCGGTCCTCGACGAGGCGTCGCTCGATGCGTTCCGGGCGGCGGTCTGGGCGCTGACCGGGCTCATCCGGGTCAGGCTGCGGAAGGACGGCTCGATCGACCCCGACCCGCTGGCGCTGGACCCCGGCGCCACGGTCGCGGAGGTCGCCGACTGGGTCCACCACGACCTCGGGGCGACCTTCAGCGGCGCGCGGGTGTGGGGCCCGTCGGCACGGTTCGATGGTCAGCGGGTGGGCCGCGATCATGAGGTGCGCGACGGTGACACGGTCGAGATCGTGCCCTGACGACGGCGGCGGCACGACCCACCGGCCGACTGGACGGTGGGTTGCCGCGAGGGGTAGGCTGACCCGGACGGTGGTGGGTCATGGCCCGAAAGTCCTCCCCCGAACCGTCCCGGACTGACCCGTCGGGACCTGTCCCGTTTGGCCCGAAGGGGTGATTGTCCGGCCCCCGAGCCATCGGCCATGCTCGGGGCCCGATCACGAGGTACCCCAATTTGCCTCCGGCCGTCGCCCATCCGTCCACGCGCCCGTCACGCCCGACACTCATCGCCACGGCGATCCTGTCTGCGCTGTTCCTCTTCGGGATGACCGCGGTCTCCACGCCCGGCCCCGTCCTCGGAGCCACCTACCCGAAGGTCGCGCTCTGCCCGGCGAACCTCCGCACGTCGCCCTCGACCACCGCGCGGGTCAGGACCTCCATCCACACCGGAGCGAAGGTCGGCGCGGTGGTGCGGGTCAAGGGTTCGGCCTGGCGCGCGACCTGCGCGGGCAAGGTCGTCTCCGGCACCTCCTGGTTCCGGATCGCGACGGTCAACGGCAAGTCGGTCAAGGCGCTGTACGGCGTGACGTACCTCTACGCGGCCACGGGACTGTTCAAGGCATACGTCGCGCCGCCCGTCATCCGGTATGCCGCCTGCGGCACGTATCTTCGGACCAGCGCCTCGACGTCGTCCGCGAAGAAGACGCTGATCAAGACCGACACGAAGGTCACCGTGAGCGCCACGGTGACCGGCAGCAGCTGGAAGACGACATGCGCCGGCAACGCCGTCGCCGGGCCGTACTGGTACCGGATCACCAGCATCAACGGCCAGAGCGTCCAGGCGCTGTTCAACATGCCCTACCTCTATGGGGCCTCGGGCCTGTTCAAGGCCGCCGTGACGACATCATCCGTCCCGAAGCCCACCCCGACGCCGGCCACGACGCCGAAGCCGACGCCAGCGCCGACGTCACCGGGCATGAACCGGACCGAGGGGATCGACGTCAGCCACTGGCAGAACACGATCGACTGGAACGCCGTCTGGGCGGCCGGCAAGAAGTTCACCTACATCAAGGCGTCCGAGGACATCGACTACGTCGATCCGCTGTACACGACGAACCGGACCCGTGCCAAGGCCGCCGGCCTGCTGGTCGGTGCGTACCACTTCGCGCAGCCCAGCACGGAGGCCGGGGACGCGATCGCGGAGGCCAACCACTACGTCGACACGGCGACGCCCGCCTCGGGTGATCTGCTGCCGGTGCTCGACCTCGAGCGGAGCGGCGGCCTGACCCAGACGAACCTCACGGCGTGGGTCCGCGCGTACCTCCAGCGGATCTACGAGCGCACCGGCGTCCGTGCCGTCATCTACTGCTCACCGAGCTTCTGGAAGAACTATCTCGGCGACACGACGTGGTTCGCGGCCAACGGCTACAAGATCCTGTGGGTCGCCCACTGGACGACCGCCACGCAACCGATCGTCCCGGCCGCGGCCTGGGGCGGCAACAACTGGACCTTCTGGCAGTACACGTCGGACGGGTCGGTGCCCGGGATCTCCGGTCGGGTCGATCTCAACCGCTACAACGGGACCAACTTCACCAACGTCCGGATCCCCTAACCCGCCTCAGACCGCCTGCACCGGCGGCTCCATCGGCCGCGGCACGAAGGCGACCTCGGTCAGCTCCGCGGTGGCGGCGTCCAGCGCGAGCGTGAGGTCCACGTCGCCACGGTCACCCGTCAGCCGCCACGTGGCCCGCGTCGCGCCATCGGACGCGATCGCGTCGCCGAGCATGACCGGCCCGAACCGTGCCTCTGCCGCCCGCAGGGCTCGAGCGATCGCATCGTGATCGAGGGCAGCCGCGAGGCGAAGGTCGGCCGGCCACGCGGGACCGGGCGTGCCGAGTGACGCGGCCAGCCGACGGGCGATGTCCGCGAGCTGCGGCGGTGGCTCCGGGACAGAGGTGATGCGTGAGCCCCTGGACCCGCGGCGGCCGCTCCGGGCTCATCAGGATCTCGACCCGGACACGGCCTCGTTCGCCCCGCAGCCACCAGGCCAGGTGGGACGGCCCGTGGCTCTCCGGCTCCACGGATGCGTCGGGCGTCAGCGTCCCGTGGGTCGGCTGGAGGCCCTCGATCGCCGCGCGGCGACGGGCGACGGGCTCGTCGAGGTCGACGTTCATCGAGAACAGCGCGGCCGCCTCGGCGTCGTCCCAGCGCCCGAGCAGGCGCTCCACGGCGGCCCGCGCCTCGATCGTGCCCGGCCACGGAACGGCACGACGCACACGCTCCGGCGATCCGCCGACCAGCCCCGCGAGCGCCTCCATGACCGGTCGGAACATCGGCGCGTAGCGGGCGTTGGCGACCGCGACGACACCGATCCCGGAGGCCGGGTGCCACATCATGTTCGAGCCGAACCCGGGATATCCGCCGCCGTGGCCCGACGACCCGGCCGAGCCGCAGGTCGTCGGCGATGAACAGGCCGTAGCCGTAGCCGCCGCCGAGCAGGATCGGCGCAGCCTCGGTCGAGGCCCACGTGAGCTCGGGATCGACCGAGCGCCTGGCCTGCTGCATCTCCCGGCGGGTCGCGCGACGGAGCGGGTGACCGTCGTCCGGCGCGTCGCGCGGCGGGAACGCATCGGTGAAGCCGGCGACCCATCGGGCGAGATCGGCGACCGACGTGAACACGCCGCCCATCGAGGCCAGGGCGCCGTAGCCGTCGATCGGTTCCTCGAGCCAGGCGTCGTCGCGCCGCACGTACCCGTGGGCGAGCTGGTCGGCCGGGATCTCCTCCATCGCGTAGGTCGTCGCGGTCATCCCCAGCGGCTCGAGGAACCGGGTCCGCACGAGATCCCTGTATTCGATGCCGGAGCTGTTCGTGATGACCCGGCCGAGGATCCCGTAGCCCAGGTTGGAATACTCGAACCGCGTGTCGGGCGGCCACGCCGTCGGCAGCGGCTCGCGCAGGAGGTCGAAGAACGGCCCGAACGCCAGTCCCTGCTGGCGGTCGCCCCACGGATCGTCGGTCGGCAGCCCGGCCGACATCGTCAGGAGGCTGCCGATCGTGATCGACGGCGAATCGGCCGTCTGGGCGGCCTGCGTCGCGGCCAGCTCCGGGACCCACGTCGTGACCGGATCGTCGAGCCGCAGGCGTCCTTCGTCGCGCAGCAGGAGGACGGCGGCCGCCGTGAAGCTCTTGGTCATCGAGGCGATCCGGAATCGGCTGTCCCGGTCGGGTGGCGCGTCGGTCCCGGCGCGGAGCGTGCCGTGGCCCGTCGCGTGCGCCAGACCGCCGTCGACGACGACCCCGTAGACGAAGCCCGGGACGAGATCGCGCGCGGCGAACCGCTCGAAGACGGCGTCCACCTCGGCCAGGGCGTCGCTCAGGGTCACGTGACGAGGGTACCCTCCCGGCCGGCTCCCACGAAAAACTCGAAGGAACCTTGATCACTAGCTGTTCCAAACCGATGTAAACAACGGGCCGGATCACTAGATGTTCGCGGCTCCTTCGAGCACGTTCAATCTATCGAGCGGCCGGCGGCTCACCGGCTCACAGAACGACCCGCCGGCATCGCAGGCGCATCGCAGTGGCCGGCGAGCCGCGAGAGCTCAGGCGGCGGTCCCCTCCTCGGCCGTCTCCGGCTCGCCGACCTCGATCGGATTGTTGATCGGGTCCTGGCTCCACTCGAACCAGCCGCCGTCGTAGACCGCGATGCGCTCCCATCCCTGGAGGTACGCGTAGAACCAGGTCTCGCTTGCCCGCCAGCCGGTGCCGCAGTAGAAGGCGACCCACTTGTCGGGCGTGATCCCGGCCTCGTCCCAGTTGGCCGCGATCTCCGGGTAGGCGCGCATCGTGTTGTCGATGTTCCGGTAGTGCTGCATGTGGTACGCGTCGGTGCCGCAGTTGCCCCAGACGTCGCCCTTGATCCGACCCGCCGGGCCGATGTAGTTGTAGCCGCTGACGTTGCCGATGTGCTCGCGCCAGGTCCGGACGCTCACCAGCGCCGCGCCGGCCGGATCGGCGATGATCTCCTTGGCCTCCTCGATGTCGACGATGACCTCCGGACGCAACGGCACCTGGACCCCGAACGCCTCGACCGGGGTCGGGCTGCGCAGCTCGGTCTCGACCGGATTGCCGGCCCGGACCCACCAGTCGTAGCCGCCGTCCAGCAGCCGGACGTCGTCGACGCCGGCGTAGCGCAGGATCATCAGCGCCCGCGTCGCGGCGATCTGGCCGGCGCGCCGGCCGGGCCACTTCTCGTTGGCCTCACCTTCGGTGTCGCGGCCGTACACGACGATCGTCGTGTCGTCTGGTGATGCCGAGGCCCTCCAGCGCCGCGGTGATCGCCGCCGGCGATCGGCGGTTCCAGTCGACCGGGTCCTCCAGCCAGTTGGTGTCGAGGAAGAGCGCGCCCGGGATGTGCGCCTCGGCGTACTCCTCGGGCACCCCGAAGTTGACGTGGAAGAGCAGGAACCTGCCCGTCGGTGCCGCCTCCGGCCGGCCGCCGTCGAGGACCTCGCGGAGCCACTCGATGTCGACCAGCTTGTCGTAGTTCTGGAGACGGTCGAGCGGCAGCGACTCGTCGGCGGTCCACTCCCCGGCGCCGCCCTCGTAGATCCGGGCGCCCTCGATGCCGAGCGTGTCGAGCTTGGTGACGAACGTGGCGGCCTCGGTGGCGCTGTCGCCGTAGACGACGATGTCGCGCCCGGCGGTGATGCCCTTCGAGTCGAGCAGGCGCTCGATCTCGACTTCGTCGACCGAATAGAGCCAGGCGATCGGGAAGGCGACGGCGCCGGGCACGTGGCCGCCGCGAACGGCCGTGCCTCGTCGCCAGCCGTTGTAGGCGACGAGGGGCCGGACGTCGACGATCGTCAGGTTCGGGTCGTCGAGTCGGTCCCGGAGCTCGCTCGTGGAGATGGTGGTCATGGATGCGTCCTCGTGTGTGAAGGGTGCGGTGGCCTCGGGGCAACAAAAAACCCCTGGCCAGCAGGGGGAGGGATGCGGTCCGGCGTGCGGGTCAGGTTGTTCGCACGCCTAGATACACCACCTGCCCTGCTTGGCAGAGGGGCGACACGAACAGGCGCAGGCGAGCGTGACGCGAGTCATCGTTTCCGGATTGTGGCACGAGGGACTCTCAGCTGGCAAGACGGCGCTCGGTTGCAACTCGGTGGCGAGCGGCTACCGCGGCTCGAACCGGACGTCCCGTGTGACCGACGCCGGCGCGAGGAACGCCAGGAGCGCCGCGCCCTCGTCGGCCAGGGCCGCCGCATCACGGGCCTCGAGCGGCACGATCGGCCGGAGCACGAGATCGGCCACGTCCCGGCCGCGCTCGCGCTCCACGCGCCACGTCCCGGCCACGAACCCGTCGATCGTGTAGCTGCTGATCGACTCCTGGGTGACCGGCGCGGCCGCGCGGGCGACCTCGGCCGAGATCGCGCGGGTGCGATCCGCGTACGACAGCAGCATGTTCTCGAAGTCGTACAGGAAGCGCGGTGGAGCGGGCGTGTCGGGATCCGGGCGCGGCGCCTCCGGCAGGTCGAACAGCTCCCGCCCTGCGTCATCGCGGAACGTCACGAGGCCCGGCCGGAGGCGGTCGACGACCTCGGACAGCCGGGTCAGGCCGCACCACGCCTGGATGTCCATGACGCCCGCCGGCCCGAACGCGCGCAGGTAGCGGAGGACGAGCGTGTCGAGGTCCGGCCGGTCGGCCGGCGGCGCCCCGAGCCACGCCTCGATCGAGGTGTGCGCGATCGGCCCGCTTCGGCCCCACAGGCCGCGGGGCGGGACCTGGATCAGGGGCACGGTCGTCCGGACCTGCTGCTCGAGCGCGAAACGGTCGCGGTCCGGCCAGCGCGTCAGCAGATGGTCGCCCAGCGCCTTGAACGTGCGCGGCTCGGCATCCACGTAGGCGCGGCCCATCGCCACGACCTCGTCGGGATCGACGCCGACCAGGCGCTTGCCGAACTGGCCCTTCTGGACCCGGTCCATGACCGGCTGGACGAGCGGTCGGAGGCCCCAGGCGTCGCGTGCCGTGACCAGGTGGATGGTCCCGCGCATGAGTGCGAGCCGGACCACGCGTCGGTCGACGATGAGGTCCGACACGTCTTCCGGCCGGAAATCGTGGAGCCGGGACCACAGGGCCGTGTACCACGTGTGCGGGGTCTGCGCCTGGAGCCCGACGAGATGCTCGATGGCGTCCGGGATCGACAGCGTCGAGCGTTCGAGCAGGAGCTGCCGCGCCAGCGTCGCTCGATTGAGCGCACGCAGGCCGATCCGGTCGCCGCCGGCATGACGGGTCATGCCGTCCATGGTGACAGCCGGGAACCACGGCCGGCTCGGCGGTGTATGGAGGATGACCGCGTATCCCGCTGGAGGTTGCCACCATGCGTCGCCTGGCCGCTCCCCTGTCGCTCCTCGTCCTGGCGTCCGGCCTGGTCCTCTGGCTGGCCGCCGTGCCGATCGTGTCGGCCGGCGACCCGTGCTACCACGACTACGCGATGCCGTCGCAGACGACCGCGCTCGACCGCCGCAGGTCAGTCTCCTGCCGTGCGCCTTCAGCCCGACCGTCACGCAGGTCGACGTCGGCGAGACGGTGACGTTCACCAACGGCACGGACTTCACCCACCTCGTCACCGGCGCGAACCAGGCATGGGGCTCCCGTGACGTCGAGCTCGTGCCGGGCGAGACCGCCGAGCTACCGGTTCGACACGGCCGGCACGTATCCGTATGCCTGTGCGCTGCATCGCGGGATGTCCGGCGTGATCCTCGTCGGCGATGCCACGGCGGCGGCTGCCTCCGGTCGCAGGCTCGGGCACGACCGGCAGCGCGGCGACCGCGAACGCTCCGGAGCCGGCCGGCCCGCCCGACGGGCGCGCTCATCCTCGTGAGCGTGCTGGCGGGGGCGCTGCTCGGTGGCCTCGTCGCGTGGTTCGTCTCGCGGCGCAGCCCGGCGCGCGGCACGACGTCCGCCGACGGCGTGGCCCGAGGCGTCTGACCGCCGGCCACCCTTCAGATCCGGCGGAACACCATCCCGATCAGCAGGATCGCGGTCGCGGCGACGAACGCGATGATGCCGACCCTCTCCGGGACGAGCGTGCCGTACGTCCCGAGCAAGCCGACGATGATCAGGACCAGGGCCACGATGATGGTCCGTGCCGTCGGGGCGAAGTTCGTGCGGTTCACGTCAGATCCCGGGGAGCAATGAGCCGACGACCAGGAGGCTCGGGCAGGCGAAGAGGCACAGGTTCCCGAGCTCGCGGTCCATCGTCAGCCCGACGTTGGCCAGCAGATCGGTGACCGGGGCCAGGATCGGGACCAGCGCGTCGATCGGCCACGCGTAGACCAGGCCGATCGCGCCGAGGACGAGCGCGACCCCGACGGTGACCAGGCGCGGCGGGTTGGGCTGGAGGCGCATCGCTGCGCAGTATGCAACGCGCGGCAGAGGGGCTGCCGCCTCCACCCGCGGTCAGGCTAGAGTCCATCCATGACCGTTCGCCATGTGTCGTTGCTGCGCGGGATCAACGTCGGTGGCCACAACCTCGTGTCGATGGCCCGGCTCCGCGCCCTCTACGAGGCGCTCGGGTGCGAGGAGGTGGCCACGTACCTCCAGAGCGGCAACGTCGTGTTCCGCCGCGACCGTGATCCGGCCGGTGTGGGCAAAGGCGTCGAGCGGGCGATCAAGCGCGAGCTCGGCATCGAGGTGCGCGTGCTCGACCGCTCCCATGGCGACATGGCCGGCGATCGTCGAGGCCGACCCGTTCCCGGGCGCCGACCCGAGCCGGCGGTTCGTGATGTTCCTCTCCGCGGCGCCGGGGACCGAGATCGCCCGCGAGATCGAGCACGTCACGCTCGGGCCGGACGAATCCCGGCTGATCGGCAGGGAGATCCACCTCGACTGCCCTGACGGCCTCGGCAACAGCAAGCTGCCCGGGCTTCTGACCGAACGCCGGCTCGGCGTGACCGCGACCACGCGGAACTGGCGGACGGTCAGCCGGCTGCTGGAGCTCTCGGGCGACTCGGGCTGAGCCGGCGCTCCGTCACGCGGGGTCGGCCGGCCGCCGCGTCTCGATGAGGGTCGTCGGGGCGTTGTGGACGGCCGGGATCGAGCCCAGCCGCCCGGCCTGGTAGTCGCGGACGGCCTGCAGGACCTCGTCGCGCGTGTTCATCACGAACGGGCCCATCCAGGCGACCGGCTCGCGGATCGGCCGGCCGCCGAGCACGATGACGTCGAGGTTCGGCGTCCGCTCGTCCTGGGCGGCCGACGCCGCCACGGTGATGGCCGAGCCCTCGCCCAGAACGGCGAGCTGGCCGGTGCCGATCTGCCGGGCCTCGGGCCCGATGCTCCCCTGCCCCGCCAGGACGTAGACGAGCGCGTTGTAGTCCGAACGCCAGGGCAGGGACACGCGCGCACCCGCGCTGAGGGTCGCGTGGACCATGGTCATCGGTGAATAGGTGGACCCCGGACCCGCGTGACCGGCCACGTCGCCCGCGATCACCCGGATCAGCGCGCCACCGTCCGGCGAGGAGACCAGGGCCACCTCGCTCGCACGCAGGTCCTGGTAGCGCGGTGCGGTCAGCTTCTGGTCGGCCGGCAGGTTGACCCACAGCTGCAGGCCGTGGAACAGGCCGCCGCTCACGACCAGCCACTCCGGCGGCTTCTCGATATGGAGGATCCCGGCCCCGGCGGTCATCCATTGGGTGTCGCCGTTGGTGATGACCCCGCCGCCGCCGTTCGAATCCGCGTGCTCGAAGACGCCGTCGATCATGTAGGTGACGGTCTCGAACCCTCGGTGGGGATGCCAGGGCGTGCCCTTCGGTTCGCCGGGCGCGTATTCCACCTCGCCCATCTGGTCGAGGTGGATGAACGGATCGAGGTCGGCCAGGTCGACGCCTGCGAACGCGCGCCGGACCGGAAAGCCCTCGCCTTCGAAGCCGCGTGGGGCACTGGTGACGCTGCGGACCGGCCGCGATCGGGCGATCGCCGGATCCGGTTCCGGGATGCGCGGCAGGATGGTGATGTCTTCGACGACGACGGCGGGCATGTGGTTCGACTCCTTTGGTCTCGTCCGACGATACCACGCAAGTAGTTGACCGCGCAACAGAAATCCTGCTAGGCTCTCGATCACGTCAGCCAGCCCCGCGACCAGGAGAGCCCCACCCATGTCCGACTTCAATCACGACCTCATCGCCGACCTGCGGGCCAACGACGGACACGCCACGAGCGGACCGTTCGTCGGACGGCCGATGGTCATCCTCACGACCGTCGGGGCGAAGTCGGGCGCGACCCGCGAGATCCCGCTCGTCTACTCGCGCGACGGCGACCGGATCGTCATCATCGCCTCGATGGGCGGGGCGCCGAAGCACCCGTCCTGGTACCACAACCTCGTCGCCCAGCCGCGGGTCACCGTCGAGATCGATGGCGAGCGGTTCACGGCGATCGCTCACGTCGCCGATGGGGCCGAACGCCGCCGCCTCTACGACCAGCACGCCGCGATCAATCCCAGCTTCCTCGAGTACGAGGCCCGCACGACGCGGGTGATCCCGGTCATCACGCTGCAGCGCGAAGCGTCGTCCGCCGCCGCCTGACGCTACGCTCCGCGGGTGGCAGACGACGCAGAGCTGGTTCGGCCGGCCACCCCCGACGAACGGTCGGACGTGGCGGGCATGCACGCCGCCAACCGGGCGGCCTGGGATGAGGCCGCCGAACGCTACGAGGGCTGGTTCGACGAGGCCGTTGCGCTGATCCGCGCGGGCGGCACGAACCTCTTCGGCGTCGAGACGGCGTTGATCGGCGATCTCCATGGGCGCTGCCACCGCGCGATCCACCTCCAGTGCGCGGCAGGCCGAGACACGCTCTCGCTCTGGAACCACGGCGCCGAGGAGGTCGTCGGGATCGACTTCAGCCCGCGCATGCTCGAGCTGGCCGCCCGCCTGACCGAGGCGACCGGCGCCCCGGCGCGCTGGGTGCTGTCGGACGTGCTGGACACCCCGGCCGAGCTGGATGGCACCGCCGACCTCGTGTACACGGGACGCGGCTCGCTCATCTGGCTCCAGGACCTCGACGCCTGGGCTGCCGTCATCGCCCGTCTGCTCAGCCCGACCGGGCGGTTCGTCCTGTTCGAGGGTCATCCCGCCGAGTGGCTGTTCGACGCCGGGCCGGACGGTCGGTGGATCGCCACGGACTACGACTACTTCGGTGGCCCGGAGGCGTCGCGCGGCTGGGCGCCCGAGTACATCGATCGCCTGTCGATCGCCGACCCGGACCTGAGCCTGAAGTTCGCACGAGCCTGGACGCTCGGCGAGGTCGTCACCGCGCTGCTGGGCGCCGACCTGCGGCTCGAGGAGCTGGCGGAGTACCCGATCGACTGGTGGGGCGGTCACGCCGACGTGCGCGCCGATGAGCGCGGCCGGATCCCGCTGTCGTTCTCGGTGACGGGGCGCAAGGGAGCCGGCTGACACCGGCGCGGCTTCGATCGCGAGGAGTCAGACGGGGACCGGCTCCCCGAGCCCGACGAACCGCCCGTCCGCGTCGCGGTCGACGGTGGCGACCGCCTGGATGGCCGTCCGGCCGATCGGGCCGTAGATGTGCGGATACGGCGATCCCGCCAGGTCGAAGCGCCACGGCGAGCCCGTCGCGTCCAGGTCGACGGTCAGCGCCAGGAACGACCGAGGGTCCGCCGCGTAGTGTCGATCGAACGTCGCACCGAGCTCGTCCACCCCATCCGTGCAGTGGATGAACCCCTCGCTCGCGAGCGACGCGGCAGCGTAGGGTCCGGCCGGATCCGAAGCCGCCCAGACCGTCTCCGGAACGAGGTGGAAGGTCGGCCGCATCAGCCGGGCGGCAGGTCGATGGACCGCCAGGCCCGGTCGAGCGCCAGCTGGATGACCGTCGCGCGATCGGCCACGAGCGCCGCGCGCAGGGCCGGTTCGAAGTCGGCGTCGCGATCCACCCGCACGCCGCGCGCACCGCAGGCCCGCGCGATCGCCGCGAAATCGACCGGACCGAGCTCCGTGGCGACGCCGATCCCGCGCTCACGTTCCTCCTGCCACATCCGGATCGTGCCGTAGCGCTCGTTGTCGAAGACGACCACGATGACCCGAGCCCCGACCCGCACGGCCGTCTCCAGCTCGGACATGGTCATCGCCAGGCCGCCGTCGCCGCAGACCGCGACGACCGGACGATCGCGGTGGACCAGCGCCGCGGCGATCGCCGCCGGCAGGCCGTAGCCCATCGCGCCCGACGTGGGGCCGAGGAATGTGCCGGGCCTGCGGAAACGGAAGCCACGGCCCAGCCAGGTCGCGAAGTTGCCGGCATCGCTCGTCAGGATCGCGTCGTCGGGCAGGACCCCGCGGAGCGTCATGATCGAACGGCCGGGGTGGACGCCGGGGCCGTCCCAGGGCTGCGCGTCGACCACCGAGGCCGCCTCATAGGCCGCGCGATCCTCGCGGTTGGCAGTCTGGCGCTCCGCGACGAGAGCGGCGTCGAGCACGGCCCGCCCGACCAGCCGCTCGTTGGCGGCCTTGAGGAACGCCTTGGCATCGGCCGCGACCGCGATCTCGGGGGCCGTGGATCCGACGAGAGCGCCCGGCGCGAGGTCGACGTGCGCCCAGCGCAGGCCCGGTCGCGGCATCGTGTAGCCGTAGGACGTGGCCTCGTTGAGGCGGGAGCCGACGACCAGCAGGGCGTCGGCGGCGTCGAGGCGCTCCTTGACCGACGACGCGGCCCCGAAGCCGGACATGCCGAGATACAGCGGATGGTCGTTCGAGATGACGTCCGCGCGGCGCCAGGCGCCGATGACCGGCACCTGGAGGAGCTCGGCGAAACGGGTCAGCTCGGTCGAGGTCCGAGCGCGCAGGACGCCGGCGCCGGCCAGGATGACCGGTCGGCGGGCGGAGGCGAGCAGCTCGATGACGGCGCGGATCTCGTCATCGGTCGCGCGCGACTGGCCCGGCCGGGCGGTGTCGGCCTTGACGTCGTCGGGCATCGGCTCGTCGAGAAGGTCCTCGGGGAGCGACAGGTAGGCCGGTCCGGGTCGCCCGCCGAGCGCCTGGCGGGTCGCCTCGGCCATGGCGGTCGCGACCTCGACGGCGGTGTGCGGTTCCGCGGCCCACTTCGCGAGCCGGCCGAGGGTCCCGACCTGGTCGATCTCCTGGAAGGCCTCACGGCCCAGCCACTTGCGCTCGACCTGGCCGACCGCCACGAACATCGGCGTGGAGTCCTGGCGAGCCGTGTGGATGCCGATGCCGAGGTTCGTGCCGCCCACGGCGCGTGTCCCGAGGCAGACGGCGGGCCGCCCGGTCAGCTGCCCATGCGCCTCGGCCATGAACGCGGCGCCGCCCTCGTGGCGTGTGGCGATGACCCGGATCCCGGCCCCCTCGAACGCGTCGAGCAGGCCCAGGAACGATTCGCCGGGGACCGTGAACGCGTAGCGCACGCCGGCCGCGCGGAGAGAGTCGGCGATGAACCGGCCCACGGTCCGTGGTCCGGCGTCGGCCACGGGTTCGAGATCGGGCGCGGCGGGTTCGGCGGGAACGGCCGGCTCGGTGGAGTCCGTCGGCTCCGCGGCGTCGTCGGTCGCCTCGGGCGCTTCGGGGTCAGGCGCGACCTCCGCTTCGCCGGTCGTCGCTTCGGGCTCGGCGGAGTCGGCGACTTCGGCAGCGTCGGTCGTCGCCTCGGGCTCGTTGCTCGCTGCCTGTGGCTCGTCGCCCGTCGGGTTCGCCTCGGGCTCGATCTCGGCGGAGCCGGGCTGCGCTTCGTCGGCGGCCGGTGGCGGCGCGTCGGCGGCGGTTGGGTCGTCGGTCGGCGGTGTGGTGTCGAGCTCGGTCATGGCGACTGCGCTCCTTCGGACGGTTGGCCCCGGCTGCGGGGACGGTCAGCGGTAGTTCTCGAACTGGAGCGGGACCGGCAGGTCGAGCTCCCGGAGACGGCCCATGACGCGCTGCAGATCGTCCCGGCTCTTGCCGGAGACGCGGACAGCGTCGCCCTGGATCTGCGACTTCACCTTCGGGAACTCGTCCCGGATGAGCTTGGTGATCTTCTTGGCCGTGTCCTCGGGCAGCCCGCGACGCAGGCCGATCCGCTGCCGGACCTTGTTGCCGCCGGCCTCCTCCACCTTGCCCCAATCGAAGATCTTGAGCGACAGGCTCCGCCGGATCGCCTTGGACTCGATCAGGTCCTTGACCGCCGAGGCGCGATGCTCGTCATCCGTGACCAGGACGAGCTCGTCCTTGGCCTGGGTCAGGTCGACGGTCACGCCCTTGAAGTCGAACCGGGTGCCGACCTCGCGCCGGACCTGGTCGAGCGCGTTGCGCAGCTCCTGCTCGTCGAAGTCGCTGACGACGTCGAATGATTGGTCTCCGGCCATCGATCCTCCTCTCCCCTACCCGGCCGTGCCGGGGGCGTAGCGCGTCCACTCGCGGAAGCGACTCACCCGCCCGTCCGCCGCCGTCTCCGCGGTCAGGAAGCCGGCCATCCGGATGACGTCGCCGCTGGCCCGCCGCACGAAGCTCACGTGCCAGGCCGCGAGGATCGTCGTCCCCGAGGCCCAGTGGCGCTCCACGGTGAACTCGACGTCGCGCTGCGATGCCGATGCGTCCAGCAAGTATGCCCGGAGCGCGTTGTGCCCGACGAGCGGTGGGTTGAACGGGTCCTCATGGTACTCGGCGTCGTCCGTGAACAGCGCGACCCAGCCGTCGCCGTCGAAGTCGTGCCACGCCTGCCCGTACGCCTCGAGCCATTCGCCGGCCGCCGCGTAGTCGATCATCCGTCCGCCTCCAGTCGCTCCAGCAGCCGCTCGCCGATCCGGTAGCTCGCGCCACCGCCCATCACCAGCACCGCGTCGCCCGGCCGGACCGTCCCGGCCAGCGCATCCGCGGTGGCCTCGACCGAGCCCGGGGCGAGGACCGTGATGCCCGGCCGGACCGATCTGATCGCCTCGGCCAGGTCCGCGGCCGAGACGCTCGTCGTGTCACGGTCCCGGCCGGCCCAGATGTCCGCCACGGCGACCGCGTCCGCGCCGGCCAGCGCCTCCGCGAAGGCACCCAGCATGGCCGCGGTCCGATGGTAGGTCAGGGGCTCGTAGACCGCCCAGACGCGCCGTCCCGGGCTCGCGCTGGCGAACGGCGGCGAGCGTCGCGGCGATCGCGGCCGGATGATGGCCGTAGTCGTCGTAGACCACGACGCCGGCCGCCTCGCCCTTGCGCTCCAGGCGCCGGCCGACGCCGCCGAACGACGCGATGCCGGCCGCGATCCGCTCCGGTGCCACGCCGAGGCTGAGCGCGGCGCCGGCGACGGCGAGCGCATTCGCGGCGTTGTGGCGGCCGGCGGTGGCGAGGCGGATCGTGGTCGCGCCGGCGAGCGGGTCCAGCCCGTGGACCTCGAGGGTCGTCCCGCCGGCGTCGGCCGTGACGATCCGGCCAAGCAGGGCGCCGGCCGGGCCGGCGGCGGTCGCGTACCGCTCACCGATCCCGCGCAGGTAGCCGCCCCGGCCGGGCGAGGCATCGACCAGGGCGTACGCCACGACGGCGATCGAGCGTTCCCGCAGGCGATCGACGACGGCCTCGCCGCCCGGGTCGCCGATGTTGACGACCAGGGTCGACCCGTCGGCCATCCGCCGCAGCCAGGCCTCGAACGCGTCGATGACCGCGGCCCGGTCGGCGAAGACGTCCGGATGGTCCCAGTCCACCCCGGTCACGACCGCGATGTCCGGCCGGTAGGCATCGAAGTTGCCGGCGTACTCGTCGGCCTCGACGACGAAGGCGCTCCCCCACCCGACCCGGGCCGTGGCGGGCGGTCCGCCGGTCAGCTCGGCCGGCAGGAGCGCCCCGACGAATGCCGACGGATCCTCGCCCGCCGCGACGAGCGCGTGGACGAGCCAGCCGGCCGTCGTGCTCTTGCCGTGCGTCCCGGCCACGCCGACCAGGGTCCGCCCGACCGCCGCGTCGGCGACGACCTGCTGCCACGGCTCGAGCGGGATGCCCGCCGTCCTCGCGGCGACGAGCTCCGGGTTGTCGGGATCGACCGCGGTCAGCGCCTTGGTCACCGCGAGACGGTCCGGCCGTGGAGCGACCGTCACGTGGCTGGCGGCGTGCGCACTCGCGATCGTCGATCCCCAGCGCCTCGAGCGCGGGCGTGTAGGGCGACGGACCGCCCGGATCGCAGCCGGTGACGACGGCGCCGGCACGGGCGGCCAGGATCGCCGCGGCGCTCGCCCCGGCACCGGCCGCGCCGACGACGTGGATCCGCTCGCCCTGCCGGATCGGCCGGGCCGGACGGATCGCTGCGAGGCCGGCCCCGATCCGGTCCGCGGCTGACGTCACCGGCCGTCCGGGGCCGGCGCGTCCGGAGCCGCGATGCGTTCGAGCAGCAGGGACAAGGCCGCGCCCGCGCTCCGCCGCTTGTTGTCCGCCCGATCGCCGGTCCAGACGAACCGGCGGACGGCGACGCCCACCGCGTCGGCGACAGCGACGTACGTCAGCCCGACCGGCTTGGCCGGGCTCCCGCCGTCGGGGCCGGCGATCCCGGTCACGGAGACCGCGAGGTCCGCGCCCGTTCGCTCGCGGCCGCCGGTCGCCATGGCCATCGCGACCTGGGCCGAGACGGCGCCGTGAGCCGCGAGGACCTCGTCGGGCACTCCGACCGACTGCCGCTTGAGCTCGTTCGAGTAGGTCACGAACCCGCCGACGAACCAGGCGCTCGACCCCGGCACCTCGGTGATCGCGTGGCCGACGAGACCGCCGGTGCACGATTCGACGGTCGCGACGTGCAGGCCGCGCGCGGCACAGCCCTCCCCGAGCCGGACGGCGAGCCCACCCAGGTCGGTCAGCGGGTCGTCCGCCACCGCTACCGCCGCTGGGTCTTTTCGGGCTGCTTGGGTGGCGCGAACAGCCATGTCTCGGGCACTCCCGATCGTCCCGAGGGCGCCCAGTGACGTGCCGTTGAGGGTGAAGGCGGTCACCCCCGAAGAGCCCGTCCGGACCTCGATCGATCGCGTGCCGGTGAAGGTCAGGGTCTTGCCGTTGGAGATGACCTTGCCCGCGGCACCGACCTTCGGATCGATCTTGCCGTCGACCCAGACCTTGATCCACGCCCGTCCGCCCTTGGCCGTGACGACGAGGGTCACGCCCTTGTAGGCAACGGTCACGTGGCGAGTCAGGGCGGCGGTCTTGCCCTCCGGGCTGGAAGCGGTGACGGTGATCGTCCAGCGCCCGGCGGTCAGCTCGTATGGCGTGCTGAAGGCCCCGTCGTCACCGACCGGCACGGTCACCTTCGCCGGTGTCGCGGGCGGTGTGCTCGGGCTGCCCGGCGGTCCGGACGGGCCGACCCAGGCGCCGCTGACCACGACCGACGACGCGTTGGTCGTCCGGCCGGCGACGGGGATCGCGCCATTCTGGAAGGAGGCGCCCTCGGCGGGCTGGTCGAGCGTCAGCGTCGGCGCCTCGATGACCAGGAACGGGACCGTGATGAACAGGTGGAGCGTCTCCTCGGACTTCTTGCCGGTCTCCGGATCCAGCGCGCTGACGTCGAACTGGTTGCGACCGCGGCGCAGGTCGACCTGGGCGGCCCACACGCCGTCCGAGGTGGCGGTGACCTGGTACGGGTCGCGGCCCGGGGTCGCGATCGAGACGGTGGCGCCCGGAAGCGTGGCGCCCTCGAGCGTGTACCGCGTGGTCGACTCCTCGACGTCGATGACCGCGGTCGCGGGCTGGGTGACCGCGATCGTCGGCGGCTTCGCGAAGCGCAGGACCTGGACGCCGAGGTAGACCCCGAAGGCCAGGATGACGATGGTCAGCAGCGCGACCACGATCAGGCTCGGCGAGAAGGTCAGACCCTGGCGCGGCGCCGCGATCGGCTTGGGCACGACGATCGCCGGCGGCTGCTCCTTGCCGTCGCCACGCTCACGACGCCACTGGACCAGGACCTCGTCCGGGTCGAGGCCGAGGTAGAGCGCGTAGTTGCGCAGGAAGCCCTTCGTGTAGACCGCGCCCGGCAGCTCCTTGTAGTCGCCGCGCTCGAGGGCGCCCAGGTAGCGTGCCCGGATCTTGGTGTCGCGCTCGGCACGGTAGAGGTCCACGCCCTTGCGCTCGCGTGCGGCGTACAGCCGTTCCGGCAGCGTCGGCGCCGGCTCGGCCGTGACGCCCCGGCCGGCGTCCGACCGGTCGACCCCCACCGCTCGCTTGAGCTGCTGCCGTGTCGTCATCCGTCGCCCCCGTCGAGGCCGTCGTCCGGAGTCCCGGCGGGGCTCGACGTGTCGTCACGGCGGAGCACCTGCCGGGCATTCGACCCGTCGAACGCCCCGATATAGCCCCGCGCCTCCAGCTGATCGATCATCCGGGCGGCCCGTGCGTAGCCGACCTTCAGGCGTCTCTGGAGGAGCGACGCTGAGGCCCGATCGTACTCCCGAATCACCTCGATGGCATCAGGCAAGAGTCGATCGGCGTCCTCGTCGGCGAGATCGTCGACCGAGCCCGTCCCCTCGTCGCCCGTGTCGATGATCGCCATGTCGTAGTGCGGGTCCTCGATCTGGGCCTTCCAGTGGTCGACCACGCGCGCGATCTCGGCATCGGACACGAAGACGCCCTGGAGACGCATCGGGCGGGGCAGGTCGGACGGCTGGTAGAGCATGTCGCCGCGGCCGATGAGGTCCTCAGCGCCGGGCGCGTCGAGGATCGTCCGCGAGTCGATCTGGGAGGCCATCGCGAACGCGATCCGGCTCGGGAAGTTGGCCTTGATCAGGCCGGTCACGACGTTGACCGAGGGCCGCTGGGTCGCGAGGACCATGTGGATCCCGGTCGCCCTTGCCTTCTGGGCCAGCCGGACGATCGGATCCTCGACGTTCTTGCCCTCGCGCATCATCAGGTCGGCCAGCTCGTCGATGACGATCACGATGTACGGCATCCGGTCATCGGGGTCGACCCGTGTCTCGTTGAACGCCCGGATGTTGCGGGCGGTCGCGCCGGCCAGCCGGCGGTAGCGCGCCTCCATCTCGTTGACCGCCCACTTGAGCGCGGCCTTGGCCCGCTCGGGCTCGGTGATGACCGGGACCAGCAGGTGGGGCAGCCCGTTGTAGGCCGCGAGCTCGACCCGCTTGAGGTCCATCAGGATCATCCGGACGTCGTCCGGCGTCGCCTCGCACAGGAGGCTGGTGATGAGCGCGTTGACCATGACGCTCTTGCCCGAGCCGGTCGCCCCGGCGATGAGCAGGTGGGGCATCTTGGCGAGGTCGACCGCCTGGGCCTTGCCGGCCACGTCGCGGCCGAGAGCGAAGGTCAGGGTCGAGCCGGACGCCTTGAAGTCGAGCTCCTCGAGGATCCGCCGCAGGGCGACGACGTTGAAGTCCTTGTTGGGGATCTCGATGCCGACCGCGCTCTTGCCCGGGATCGGCGCCTCGATCCGGAGCGACCGGGCGGCGAGCGCCATCGACAGGTCGTCCGACAGCGCCTCGATCCGGCTGAGCTTGATGTCCGCCGCCGGCTGGACCTCGTACTGGGTGACGACCGGGCCCGCGTTGCGGCCGACGATCCGGACCGGGATCCCGAAGCTCGCCAGCTTCTTGACGATGATGTCCTCGACCAGCAGGTGGGCGGTCTCGTCGCCGCCGGCATGAAGCGGGATCGCGATGTCATCGAGGATCGCGACCGGCGGCAGGACGTACTCGATCCGGTCCTTGGTCGGCGGCGAGTCGGTGCCGTCGGTGACGTCGAACGGATCGCGCAGCGGACGAGCGAGCAGCGCAGTCGCAGCGACCGCGCCGGCGGGCCCGCGGGCCGGGGCGAAGGTCGCCGAGTTCGGAGCCGCACTCGGCACCGCGGCCGGGATGGCCGTGTCGTCGTCCCAGGCGCCGGTCTGGCCGGGTGACTTGCCGGGGCCGACGGGGACCGGCTTGTCCTTGCGCCCGTTCGTCGCGGTCGCCGCGGCGGCGGCCGCCGCGGCCTTGGCCGTCGCGTCCTCGTCCTCCTCGGCGGGCGTCCGCTTGAGGGACGCCGCCGCGGTCGTGCCCATCCAGCGGGCCGTGCCCACGGCCGGCTTGGTCAGCTGCCGGAGCGGGATCCCGAAGCCCACGATGATGCCGACGACGGCCAGCGCGATGAGCAGGACGAAGGCCCCCGGCGCCGTGAACAGGTCCGTCAGGGTACCGGCGAGGGCGCGTCCCAGCCGGCCGCCCGAGATCCCCAGGATCTGGGCTGCCCCGACGAGCCCGGCGTAGGTGATGGCGAGACCGAGCAGGGTGATCCCCCAGCCCGACCCGGGCCGGGTCCCGGGGCCCCACTCGAGCCACCAGCCGGCGATCAGGAAGAAGAACGGCACCACCCAGCGCATCGTCCCGAACCAGGGCGCGAAGACGTCCGTCCACCAGCTGGTCAGGGTCCCCTCGCCGGTCGAGGCGCCACGCGGCAGCAGCGCGATGAGCGTCATCGCCCCCAGGACGAGCAGCACCAGCCCGATGATCGAGCGGACGACATCCGGCGTGAGCCGCGTGCTCCAGGCAGGCTTGCTCCGCGCCCGGG
This sequence comes from uncultured Chloroflexia bacterium, assembly GCA_963720495.1. Lineage (GTDB taxonomy): Bacteria > Chloroflexota > Limnocylindria > Limnocylindrales > CSP1-4 > SPCO01. The sequence continues at coordinate 332,233 of CAVRFU010000004.1, read as the reverse complement.
ACGGACGCGTGGTGGCCGGCTTGCGGGCCGCGGCTCGGCGGCGGGTCGCCACGTCAGACCTCGACGACGACCGGGAAGACCATCGGCCGGCGCTTCGTCTGCTCGTACAGGAACCGCGAGACGCCGTCCTTGATCTGGGTCTTGAGCAGGGCGATCTCGCTGATGTGGTCGCCCGGCGTATGGATCGACTCGATGACCCGCTCGAGGGCTTCCTTCATGATCGGATCGGCCTCGTTGAGGTGGACGAAGCCGCGGGTGATGATCTCCGGCCGCCCGACGACCGATCCGGTCTGCTTGTCCACCGTGACGACGATCATGAACATGCCGTCGTTGGCCAGCGCTCGCCGGTCGCGCAGGACGATGTCGCCGACGTCGCCGACGGACAGCCCATCGACATAGACGTACCCGGCCGGGACCGGCGCGGCGCGACGTGCGCTGCCGTCCGCGGAGAACTCGATCGGCGTGCCGTTCTCGATGATGAACACGTTCTCGGGCGCGACGCCGGTCTCGATGGCCAGGCGTCCGTGCTGGACCTGCATCCGGAACTCACCGTGCATCGGGATGAAGTGCTTGGGCTTGGTCAGCCCGAGCATGAGCTTGAGCTCCTCCTGGCTGGCATGACCTGAGACGTGTGCGCGCTTGATCGTGTGGTAGTACACGTTCGCGCCGGCCTTGAACAGGTTGTCGATGGTCCGGGAGACGGATTCCTCGTTGCCCGGGATCGGGCTCGCGCTGACGATGACGGTGTCGCCCGGCTGGATCTCGACGAAGCGATGGTCGCGGTTGGCCATCCGCGCGAGGCCCGCCATCGGCTCGCCCTGGGCGCCGGTCGTGGCGATGACCAGGCGCGGATCGGGATGGTCCTTGATCTTGTCCTTCGGCACGATGTGGGCGGGGTCGTACTTGAGGTAGCCGAGATCCGTGGCGATCTTGAAGTTCTGCTCCATCGACCGCCCGATGACCGACACGCTCCGGTGCATGTCCGCGGAGGCGTCGAGGACCTGCTGGACCCGGGCGATGTTGCTGGCGAAGGTCGCCACGATGACCCGGCCCTCGAGCGGCTCCATGATCTCGCGGAAGGCCTCGCCGACCGTGCGCTCGGACGGGGTGTAGCCCGGGTTCTCGGCACGGGTCGAGTCGGACAGGAGGCACAGGACGCCTTCCTGGCCGAGGCGGGCGAGGATCGCGAAGTCGGACAGCTTCCCGTCGACCGGGGTGTGGTCGAACTTGAAGTCGCCGGTGTGGACGATCGTCCCGATCGGCGTGCGCAGCGCGATGCCCATCGCGTCCGGGATCGAGTGACCGACCCGGAAGGGCATCACGTGGAACGCCCCGATGTCGATCTCGTCGCCCGGCTCGAGCGCGATGAGCGGGTTGTTGTGGAGCTTGTGCTCCTTGATCTTGTTGCCGAGGAGTCCGCGCGCCAGCGTGCTGGCGTAGACGGGCACGCCGGGGAACTCCGGGAGCACGTACGGCAGCGCGCCGACGTGATCCTCGTGGGCATGGGTGATGAGGAACGCCTTGACGTTGGCGCGGCGTTCCTTGAGGTACGTGATGTCGGGGATGACGAGGTCGATCCCGAACATCTCCTCGTCCGGGAACATCAGACCGCAGTCGATGACGACGATCTCGTCCCGGTACTCGAAGACGTACATGTTCTTGCCGATCTCGCCCACCCCGCCGAGCGGGATGATCCTGAGTGGCTGGTCGTTGTTCGGTGGCATCGGTGTCCTTGGTTGGGGGTTAGAAGAGGGTCAGCTGTGGTGTGGCGTCGTCCGGACTCGTGACCGTCACGGCCGCGTCCATGGCCTCCGGGGTGAGCTCGGCGTCGAGCTCGGCTGCATCAGGGGTGGCTGGAGCATCGGAGGCAGGCGGCGGCTCGACGGACGGTGGCTCGATGGTCGCGGTCGCCATGCCCCGGCGGCGGCATCCGTCGTTTCTGTGGCGGGACCGGCCGCTGCGCCCTCCCGGCGTCGGCGCGACGCGAGCAGGGTCGTCGGGACCGCCGCGATGTCGGCGTAGCTGTCGCGTTCGATCGAGGGTGTCCGAAGGGCGGCGGCCGGGTGGTACATCGCGAACACGACCGCCGACGCCGCGCCCGTGGCGGGATCGACCGGCCGGACCGTGCCGTGCGCCTGGGAGATGCGGGCGCCGGGCATGAAGGTCGCCATCGAGAACCGCCCGAGCGTGACGATCACGGCCGGATCGAGGACCTCCAGCTGGCGGCGCAGGTACGGCGCGCAGGCGGCGATCTCGTCGGGCTGCGGGTCCCGGTTGTCAGGCGGCCGGCACTTCACGACGTTCGTGATGAACACGTCCTCGCGGCGCCAGCCGATCGACGCCGAGGAGCTTGACGAGGAGGTCGCCGGCCCGGCCGATGAACGGCCGCCCGCCACGGTCCTCGTTGAAGCCGGGGCCCTCGCCGACGAACACGACCTCGGTCTCCGGGTCGCCCTCGCCGGGGACGGCCCGCGTCCGGGTCTGGGACAGACGGCAGTTCGTGCAGACCCGGACCTCGGCGGCGATCGCCTCGAGCGCCGACTGGCGCCCGGCGTCCGTCACGCCGTGGCCTCGGCGTCGCTCGCTGCTGCCCGGTACGGCCGGGCGCCGCGGGCTCGAGGCGCTCGGGATCCAGCCACGCTCGTGGAGGATCTCGGCCAGCTCGACCGCGTTGGTCGCGGCTCCCTTGCGCAGGTTGTCGGAGACGACCCAGAAGGCCAGGCCCCGGTCGCCGGCGATGGATGGGTCGCGCCGGATCCGGCCGACGAAGATCTCGTCGTGTCCGGCCGCCTCGGTCGCGAGCGGGTAGCGATGCTCGGCCGGATCGTCCTGGACGACGACCCCGGGCACCGCGGCGAACAGCTCGCGCGCCCGCTCCGGGCTGATCGGGGCGCGGGTCTCGACGTGGATCGCCTCGGAGTGGCTCACGAAGACCGGCACCCGGACGGCAGTGCAGCTGATCCGGAGGTCCGGCAGACCGAGGATCTTGCGGTTCTCGGTGACGACCTTCCACTCCTCCTTGGTGTAGCCGTTGGGAAGGAAGACGTCGATCTCGGGGAGCGCGTTGAACGCGATCGGGTGCGGGTAGACCGCCGCGACCGGCGCCTCGCCGGCGGCGTGAGCGCGGATCTGGCTCTCGAGCTCGGCCATCGCGTCCGCGCCCGTGCCCGAGACGGACTGGTAGGTGTCGACGACCACCCGTTCGAGGCCGACCGCATCGCGCAGCGCCATCAGCACCGGCGCCATCTGCATGGTCGAGCAGTTCGGGTTGGCGATGATCCCCGGATGACCCTCGAGATCGGCCGCGTTGACCTGCGAGACCACCAGCGGGATGGTCGGGTCCATCCGCCACGCGGACGAGTTGTCGATGACGGTCGTGCCCTGGGCGACGGCGGCGGGCGCGAGCTCCTGCGACACGCCGGCGCCGGCCGAGAAGAGCGCGATGTCGACCCCCTCGAATGCCTCGGGGACGGCCTCGCCGATCTCGAGCGTGCGACCGTCGATCGACACGGTCCGACCGGCCGACCGCCCGGAGGCGAGCAGCCGCAAGTCAGCGACCGGGAACTCCCGCTCGTTGAGGATCTGGATCATCGTCCGACCGACGGCGCCGGTGGCACCGACGACCGCGACGGTCAGGGGGTGACGGTTCATGAGGGACACGGCTCCGCTTGCTCTCTCGCAGGTACGGGCACGGCCGGAGTATAGCAGCGGGCCCTCCGGCCACCGCCCGCGGAGCGTCAGCGGCGGCGGACCGCGCGCGGGTCGAGGGCGTCCCGTAGCCCGTCGCCGATGAAGTTGACCGACAGGACCGTGAGCGCGATCGCGACGCCCGGCGCGATCCACAGCCAGGGCGTATCGATGAGGACCGTCGGCGACTGGGCCGCGTTGATCATCTCGCCCCAGCTCGGGACCGGGACCTTGACGCCGAGGCCGAGGAACGACAGGCTCGCCTCGAGGATGATCGCGCTGGCGACCCCGAACGTGGCCAGGACCGCCAGCGAGCTCATGATGTTCGGGAGCAGGTGCCGGAACAGGATCCCGCTCGTGCTCACGCCGACCACCCTGGCGGCCATGATGTACTCGGACTCGCGCAGACCCAGCATCTGACCCCGAACGAGCCGGCACGCGCCGGGCCAGCCGAGTAACCCGATGACCGCCACGACGCTGAACAGGCTCGGGCCGACTGCCGCCACGAACACGATGACGAGCAGCAGGGTCGGGATGCTCATCAACGTGTCGACGGCCCGCATGATCAGGAAATCCGTCCGGCCACCGCGCAACCCGGAGATCCCGCCGAGCACGGTCCCGATCACGACGTAGATCGCGACCGCCCCGAGGCCGACCACCAGTGACGTCCGCGCGCCGTATACGACCCGGGCCCAGACGTCGCGCCCGGACCGGTCCGTGCCAAGGAGGTGCTGCGCGCTGGGCGGCTGGCTCACGGCGTGCACGTCCGTGTAGAACGGCTTGCTGGAGACGAGGTCCGCGAAGACGGCCAGCAGCACGATCATCGACAGGATCACGATCCCGATCGACGGCCAGCCGATGGCGCACGAACCGCCGCAGGGCCGCCCGCCTCGGCGAGAAATGCTCGACTGCGACCACCGGGATCGCCGGCGCGTCAGCTCGCGCTGCCAAGGTGGACCCTGGGATCGGCACGGGCGTACGTGACGTCGACGAGGATGTTGCGTGACCAGCACGGCCGTGCCGATGATCAGCACGACGCCCATCATGAGCGCCGGATCGCGATCGCTGGCGGCACGGACCGCAAGCTGGCCCATCCCGGGCCAGGCGAAGATCTGCTCGGTGATGACGGCGCCGGCCACGAGCTCGGGGAGCAGCAGGCCGATGACGGTGATGATCGGGATCAGCGAATTCCTGAATGCATGGCGGACGACGACCGTGTTCGGAGTCAGACCCTTGGCCTTGGCGGCGACGACGTACTCGCCGTTGAGCGCCTCGAGCATGCTCGCCCGGGTGTAGCGCAGCAGCGGGGCGGCGCTGGCGAGTCCGAGGACGACCGCCGGCAGCAGCAGGTGGGTCCCGAAGTCGACGATCGAGCCGGGCTTGCCCAGCGTCTGCATGCCGCCGCTCGGCAGGACATTGAGCCAGACCGCGAAGATGTAGATCGCACCGAGGCCCAGCACGAACGTGGGCACGCTCGAGAGGCCCAGCGTCAAGGTCGTCATCCCGTAGTCGGCCTTCGAGTACGGTCGGAGCGCCGACAGGATCCCGAGGGGTATGCCAACGAGGATCGCGATCAGGATCGCGACGATCATCAGGGCGAGGGTCGGCGGGATGCGCTTGGCGATCTCCTCCGAGATCGGGCGGTGTGACTGGATCGAGTAGCCGAGGTCGCCCTGGACGGCGCTGGCCAGCCAGATGGCGTACCGGACGGGCACGGGCTGGTCGAGACCGAGCTCGTGCCGACGCTCAGCGAGAAGCTGTGGGTTTCGTTGGAGCTGGGCGAGCAAGGTGGGATCCATGCGCGCGGTCAGCGGGTCTCCCGGCGCGAGCGACAGCGCGACGAAGCTCACGATCGTGATCCCCAGCAAGACCGGGAACGCGATCAGGATCCGCCGCAGGATATAGGTCGACATCCGGCCGCCTCAGGTGGTCTGGGGCGGCCGGTGGGTCGACACGCTCACGAAGCGAGCGTTACGGGGTGAGGATCCAATTCTGGACGCCGGTGATGAACTCCCGCGTGTCAGGCGGGATCGTGACGCCCTGCAGACGCTTGGTCTTGGCGCTGAGCGCATTGGTCGTCCACCAGGAGACCTTCTCGATCTCGTTGTTGATCAGCTTGCTGACGCTCTTGAAGATCTCGTTCTGCTTGGTGGGGTCGAGCTCCTTGCGGGCGGCGACGAAGCCATCGTCGATGGCGCAGTTCCGCGAATACGTCTTGAAGTGGGCCGGCTCGGTCTGCTTGCAGCTGAAGTAGATCTGCGACTGGAACGGCCCGACGCCCTGGGCGCCGCCCTGGGCGATGGTGACGTCGTACGTGTCGATCTTGTCGTACGCCTCGATGGCGGCCGTCGTGTCCAGCCCCATGAGCTCGACCTTGAAGCCGATGGCCTCGAGGTTCTGCTGCATGATCGGGGTCCACTGCTCGACACCGGCGAACGACTTGTCGAAGACGATCCGGAGAGGCTTGCTCTTGTCCCACGACGATGCGTCGAGGAGCTCCTTGGCCTTGACCGGGTCGTAGTCGAAGAACACCTGGTCGTCGGCGGCCGGCATCCCGGGCAGGACGCCCCTGTTGATGTGCCCGGCCCCGCCGTAGATGGAGTCGATGATCCCCTGCGCGTCGACGCCCCGTGCGATGGCCTCACGGGTCTTCACGTCGGTCAGCGAGAGCAGGTTCATGTACGGGCCATAGGTCCCGACGCCTGACGTGGACAGCACGTCGAGGTTCGGCGCCTTCTCGAGGCGTCCCTGCTCGGCCGGGTTCAGCCGGACCGACAGGTCCAGGTCGCCCGATTCGAGCTGGGCGATCGCCTGGTCACCCAGGAGCCGCTTGACGAAGATGTTCTTGATCTTCGGGGCGCCCTGGAAGTAGTCCGGGTTCGCTTCGAACTGGCTGTACTGGTCGGTCTCGTACTTGACGAACTTGTACGGGCCCGTTCCGATCGGCTTCGTCGTCGAGAACTCGATCGTCTCGACCGCCTTCGGATCGGTGTCCTTGAGGATGTGCTGCGGCACGATGAACGCCGACGGGTCGGTCAGGTCGCTGATGAAGTCCGCGTTCGGGGCGCCGATCGTGAGCGAGATCGTGTTGTCGTCGATGACCTTGACGCCGGAGGCGATCGCGTTCGGGTCGGTCACCTTGTCGACGCCGACGACGGCGGCCCAGGCGTTCTGCGGGTTGCGGTGCGTGTTCAGGAGTGCGCGGCTGACCGTGAACGCGACGTCGTTGGCCGTGAACGGCTGACCGTCGTGCCACTTGACGCCCGGATGGAGATGGAACGTCCAGGTCAGGCCGTCGGGGCTGACGTCCCACGTGTCGGCGAGGTCGGGGACCGGCTTCCAGGTGTCGCCGTCCCACTTCCGCTCGAGCAGCTTGTCGAACATGAGCTGGAAGTTGACGGCCTGGCTGAAGGTCTCCTGCGAGGCCGGGTGCCAGATCGCCGTCAGGTCGCCGAGCCAGTGGATCTGGAGCGTGTCCGTGACGCCGCCGCCGGCCGCCGTCGACGGCGCGGCGCTTGTCGCCGGTGCGCTCGCTGCGGGCGCCGTGCTAGGCGGTGGAGCTGTGGTGACACTTGGAGCGGCGGCCGAGTTGCACGCCGAGAAGGCGAGCAACGCCACCGTGAGCATCGCGAGGCCGCGTGTCCGCATGGTCCCTCCTCCGAGATCCCTGGGGCGCCTGCTACTGGGCCGCCCGACTATAGGAGTGCAGCGGAGGCTCGTCAATGCAATTTCGCTTCAATTGTCGCGACGTTCTCGTGGACGCGTGATCTGCGCCGGAAACGGCGAAGCCGCCGGTCTCCCGGCGGCCTCGGTTCGCTGGATCGATCGGGGTCTTGGCCCGACGGTCAGACCGGATCCTTGGCCAGATGGCGCTGCATCGCGGCCTTGCGGGAGAGGTTGATCCGACCCTGGCGGTCGACCTCGAGGACGACCACCATGATCTCGTCGCCGACGGCGACGACATCCTCGACGGTCGGGACGTGGTAGTCGGCCAGCTCGCCGATGCGAACGAGCCCTTCCTTGCCGGGCAGGATCTCGACGAAGGCGCCGAAGCCCATGATCCGGGTGACCTTGCCCATGTAGAGCGAGCCCACCTCGACCTCGCGGGTCAGGCTGTTGATCCAGTCGATCGCCTTGCGGGCGTTCTCACCGGACACCGCCGCGATCTCGACCGTGCCGTCGTCCTCGACGTTGATCTCGGTCGAGGTCTCTTCCTGGATCTTGCGGATCATCGATCCGCCCTTGCCGATGATCTCGCGGATCTTCTCGGGGTTGATCTTGATGGTCGTGATGCGCGGCGCGAAGTCGCTCATCTCGACGCGGGCCTCGGGCATGACCTCGGTCATCTTGTCGAGGATCTCGAGGCGGGCCGCCAGGGCCTGCTTGAGACCGTCACGGATGATCGCCTCGTTGATGCCCTGGACCTTGATGTCCATCTGCAGGGCGGTGATGCCGTCCCGCGTGCCGGTCACCTTGAAGTCCATGTCGCCGACCGAGTCCTCCTTGCCGAGGATGTCGGTCAGGACCACGAACCGGCCGTCCGGCTCGCTGATCAGGCCCATCGCCGCGCCGGCCACCGGGGCCGAGATCGGCACGCCGGCGTCCATCAGGGCGAGGGTCGAACCGCAGGTCGAGGCCATCGACGTGGAGCCGTTGGACGACATGCACTCCGACACGAGCCGGATGACGTAGGGGAACTCCTCGTGGCTCGGCAGGACCGGGATGAGCGCGCGCTCGGCCAGGTTGCCGTGCCCGATGTCGCGGCGGCTGGGGCCACGCATCGGCTTGTTCTCACCCGTGCTGTACGGGGGGAAGTTGTAGTGGTGGATGTAGCGCTTCTCGGTCTTGGGGCTGATCGTGTCGATGCGCTGGACGTCCGAGGACGACCCGAGCGTCGCGATCGTCATGACCTGGGTCTCACCGCGGGTGAACAGGCCCGAGCCGTGGGCGCGGGGCAGGACCCCGACCTCGACCGAGATCTGGCGGAGCTCGGTGACGCCGCGGCCGTCCATCCGGATGCCCTCGTCGAGGGCGAGCTGGCGGGCGGTCTTCTTGAGGATCAGGTTGAACAGCGCCTTGCTGACGCGCGCCTCGCGGCGGGCGGCCTCCTGGACGGCCTTGCTGTCGCCGCCGGTCCGGGTCGCCCGGAACGAGTCGGCGATGCCCGTCTTGAGGGCGGCGATCCGCGCCGGCAGGTCGTTGCCGAACCAGATCAGCAGGTTGGCCGTCGCCTCGGCGTCGGGCAGCGCCCGGTGGGCCTGGGCGAGCTCGATGCCGAAGAAGTTGGACAGCGTCGGCAGCTTGTAGTTCTCGAGATCCGGATAGCCCTCGCGGGCGATCGTCAGCGTGTCGAGGTAGCGGCCGGCCTCGATGTGGGTGCCGTCGGCGAGGGCGGCCTCGAGGAAGCCGAGGTCGAACCCGACCGAGTGCCCGACGATCTTGGCGTCGCCGATGAACGCGAGGGCGTCCTTCGCGGCGTCGGCCGGCTTCGGGGCCTTCTTGACGTCGGCGTCGGTGATGCCGTGCATCTGGTGGCCGACGATCGGCCGCCCGGGGTTGACCAGGGTCGACCAGCGGTCGGTGATCTTCCCGCCCTTGACCTTGACCGCGGCGATCTCGACGAGATCGGCCATCTTGGGATCGGTGCCGGTCGTCTCGACGTCGACGATGACGAACTCGTCACCGGCGTCGGCCAGCTTGGCGAACTCGAGGACCGAGTCCGTGCCGGCCTCGAGGAACGGGGTCGACTTCTTCTTGCCGACCGCCTTCTGGAGCTCCTCCTGGATGTCGATGAGGGGCTGCAGGGCGCGGTGGCCGAACAGGATCGCCTCGGCCATGACGGCCTCGGGCAGGAGCTTGGCGCCCGCCTCGACCATCATGATCGCGTCGCGCGTGCCGGAGACGACGAGGTCGAGCTCGGACTCCTCGACCTGGCTGTAGGTCGGGTTGACCACGAACTCGCCGTTGATGCGGCCGATGCGCACCGCGCCGACCGGGCCGGCGAACGGGATCTCGCTGATGGTCAGCGCGGCCGAGGCCGCGACCGTCCCGAGGACGTCCGGCTCGTTCTCCTGGTCGGTCGAGAGGACCGTGATGACCAGCTGGATGTCGTCCTTGTAGCCCTCGGGGAACAGCGGACGGATCGGGCGGTCGGTCAGGCGGGCGGCAAGGGTCGCCGCCTCGGAGGCGCGGGCCTCGCGCTTGATGAAGCCGCCCGGGATCTTGCCCGCGGCGTACATGCGCTCCTCGAACTCGACCGTGAGCGGGAAGAAGTCGAGGCCGGGCCGCGGGTCCGACCGGTTGGCGGTCCCGAGGACCAGGGTGTCGCCGTAGCGGACGGTGACGGCGCCGCCGGCGAGGCGTGCGAGCTTGCCGGTCTCGATGGTCAGCGTTCGACCACCGAACTGGGTCTCGAATGTCTGGGACAAGTGAACTACTCCTCCTTGGTCGTGGAGGAGGCGACGACCTGCGGGCAGGTCGGCCGACTGGGCCATGGGCGCCGGATACACTCGGACCCCGGTCTGTGCCGGGGTCCAGGGGCGGCGACGCCTAGCGGCGGAGTCCGAGCCGTCCGATGACGACCCGGTAGCGCGCGCTGTCCTTCTTCATCAGGTAGGCGAGAAGGCGGCGGCGCTGGCCGACGAGCTTGAGGAGGCCGCGGCGCGAATGGTTGTCCTTGGGGAAGCGCTTGAGATGCTCGGTCAGCTCCTTGATCCGCTCCGTCAGGAGCGCGACCTGGACTTCCGGCGATCCGGTGTCACCTTCCATGGTGGCAAACCCGGTGATGATCTCCTGCTTCTGTTCCCGCGCGAGCGGCACTCGTTCCTCCGAACACGACGTGGTGATGCGATGTCTTCCGTTTGTATGACCGACGGATGGTAGCAGGCTGAGCGTGATGCGGCAAATGCCGGGGCTCCGGACCGCCCGTCACCGGCGCGTGCCACAAGCCCGTTGCCCGTGTGGGACGATGGTTCGATGCCGCGTCTGACCAAGATCTACACCCGGACCGGGGACGAGGGCCTGACCGGGCTCGGTGGCGGCCAGCGCGTGCCCAAGGACTCCCGGCGCGTGACCACCTACGGCACGGTCGACGAGCTCAACTCGCAGATCGGGGTCGCGCTGGCGACCGGGCTGTGCGAGCGCCTGGCCGCGGAGCTGCCGCTCATCCAGAACGAGCTGTTCGACCTCGGGTCCGACCTGGCGACGCCGGCCGAAAGCCAGGCGCGCCACCCGGTCCCGACCGTCGAGACCCGCCACATCGAGAAGCTCGAACGGCTGATCGACGAGCTCAACGAGGTGGTCGGTCCGCTCGCCAACTTCCTGCTGCCGGGTGGATCGCTCGGGGCGGCCCAGCTGCACGTCGCCCGGACGATCTGCCGACGGGCGGAGCGCGAGGCGACCGGCCTGGCCCGCGACGAGGCCATCGGGCCGACCGTCCTCCCCTACCTCAACCGGCTGTCGGACGCCCTGTTCGTCATGGCTCGCTACGAGAACCACGAGGCCGGCGTGGCCGAACCGCTCTGGAGGCCCGGCGCCTGATGTCCCTGCTCGACCGGATCCGCGGTGCGTTCTCCAAGGGGCCGGCGCCGGCCCCCGCTCCCAAGGCGACCGGGTCGCGGCACGACCGGCGCGAGGCCGGCCGCGAGCGTCACCACAAGACCGGCGAGCCGGCGTGGGAGGCCGGCGATCGCATCGACGAGCCCGCCGGCGGGGCGAGGAACCCCGACGCTGCTCCGGAGATCCTCGGCGGCTGACCCGGACCCGCTCAGAGATCGACGGTGACGCGGCGCGTCTCCGGGTAGCTGCCCGTCAGATGGACGGCGCCGTCGCTGACCGTCAGCGTGGTGGCTTCCCCGTCCACGCGGACCGCGTACTCGCCGTCCGGCGGGAGCGCGACCGGCAGGGCGAAATCGAGCCGCGACCGACCATCGGGCGCGCCGGCGACCGCACCGGTGATCGTCACCGGCCGGCCGAGGAGGCGCGCGGCACCGGCCAGGTCGCCGGCCACGATCGCGGCCCGGATCGCCGAGCTCCGGACGTCCTGGCCGTCGAGGGTGAACGGCGGCACGACCACGACATCGAACCCGTCGCGGTCGCCCAGCGCGGCGAGGCTCGCCGGCGTGCCCCGTCGCTCGTAGCCGAAGGCCGCGTCCGGCGTCATCAGGATGCCGCTCAGCCGGACCCGGGCGCGGATGCGCTCCACGAACGCGTCGTAGGGAGTCTGCCGCAGCGTCTCGTCGAAGTGCTGGACGACCGTGACCTCGACGCCCGCGGCGGCGAGTCGTTCGAGCCGTTCGCCCGCGTCGAGCAGGAGGGCCGGCGCGGTGCCCCGCAGGACCTCGTCCGGATGGTGATCGAAGGTGATGACGGTCGGCCGGGCGTCGCGCGTCCGAGCCTCGGCGACGAGATGCTCGAGGAGGTAGGCGTGGCCGAGATGCATCCCGTCGAACACGCCGACGACCACGAAGATCGGGACCGAGGTCCGGGCGCAGCCCGTCGATCCCTTCGACGACGTGCATCCCGGGCTCAGCCCACCGGCGCCGGCCGCGGGTCCGGCGCGACGAAGACCTTGTCGGGCGCGAGCCGGCCGCCCGTGGCCGTGGCGATGGCGACCAGCGTCCCGCCGGCGTCGCGCAGCCGATAGTGCTCGGCGGGGCCGGGCAGGCCGCCCGCCGGACGGACGAACTGGCCGCGAGCGACCGCCGCGACCTCGTCCGCGGTGAGCGTGACGACCGGGAACGCGTCGAGCCCCGTGTCGAGCGGCTGGAGCACCGGCAGGAGACCCTCCGGACTCTCCGCCGCGGCGGCACGGACGTCGTCGAGCGGAAGGGCCGTCTCGAGCGTGAACGGACCGGACGCGGTGCGGGTCAGCGCCCCGAGGTAGGCCGCGCTTCCGACCCGTTCGCCGAGGTCGCGCGCCAGCGCCCGGATGTACGTGCCGGCCGAGCACGCGACGTCGATGACCGCGATCGGGCGATCCGGGTCCGTGCCGTCCCAGGACACGATGTCGAGCCCGTGGATCGTCACCTCGCGTTCGGCGAGCTCCACGGTCTCGCCCGCGCGCGCCATGGCGTAGGCCCGGCGGCCTCCGACCTTGATCGCGCTGTAGGCCGGCGGGCGCTGCGAGATCGTGCCGATGAGACCGGGCAGGGCCGCCTCGATCGTCTCGCGGGTCGGAGCGCTGCCGGCGGGTGCGGGGGTCAGCTCGCCTTCGAGGTCGTCCGTCGTGGACGAGGCCCCGAAGCAGACCGTGGCGCGGTAGGCCTTGCGATCGCCGAGGTGGTACTCCACGACGCGCGTGGCGTGGCCCAGGAAGACCGGCAGCACGCCGGACGCGAACGGATCGAGCGTCCCGCCGTGGCCGACGCGCTTCGTCGCGGCCAATCGCCTGACCAGGGCGACGATGTCGTGCGACGTCGGGCCGGCGGGCTTGGCGATGACGATGATGCCGTCGAGACCGGGTCCCAGCGAGGAGCGCGCCACGCTCAGCGACCGAGCGCGGCGACGAGCCGGGTCGCCTCCGCGAGGACGGGCGGCCGGGCGTCTTCGAGCGGCGCCTCGATCGACGCGCCGGCGGCTCGCGCGTGGCCACCGCCCCCGAACCTGCCGGTGAGGACGGTCGCGTCGACGCCGCCGGGCTTGGTCCGGACGCTGACCCGGGTGGCCTTGCCGGACTGCTTGAAGACGATCGCGACCTCGGCCGCCTCGGCCTGCGACAGCAGGTCGATGATGCCCTCGCTGTGCGCGCGATCGGCGCCGGTCGCGGCGATGTCGGCATCGGTGATGCTCGACCACACGATCCGGCCGTCGTCCGCGCTCTCGAGCCGGGCCAGGACGACGCCGAACAGGCGCAGCTGGGCCTCCGGCTTGGTCCGATAGAGCCGCCGCGAGATGTCCGACAGCGGTGCCCCGGCCTCGACCAGGGCGGCCGAGACGACCAGCGTCCGCGGGGTGGCGTTGGGGTGGGCGAAGGTGGCCGTGTCCATCACGATGCCGGCCATCAGCGCGGCCGCCATCGCGCCGTCGCCCAGGTCGAGGCCGAACCCGAGCCGGGCGGCGAGGATCGTGACCATCTCGCAGGTCGCCGCAGCGCCCGGGTCGATCCAGTCCGCCTCGCCGGCGGCGTCGTTCGAGGCATGGTGGTCGATGATGACGCGCGGCAGCCGCTCGAAGAGGTCCGCGTGCCGGGCCGCGACCTCGCCGATCCGCTCGAGCGAGCCGCAGTCGGAGATGACCAGCAGGTCGTAGTCGGCGGTCTCGTCCGGGTCGGTCCGGAAGCGGTCCACGCCGTCGATGAAGTCGTACAGCGGCGGGACGGGATCCGTGCAGACGGCGTCGGCCTGACCGCCCAGCGCCTCCACCAGCCGGACGACGCCGAGCGTGGCGCCGACCGTGTCCGCGTCGGGGTTCTCGTGGCTGACCGCGAGCACGCGGCGAGCCTTCGTCAGGCGGTCCACGACGGCCTGCGGGACGGCATCGAGATACGGGGCGAGGTCGACGCTCATCGGGACGTCCGGCGTGACGTCTTGGTCGAGGTCGTCGGCCGAGGCCCGGGCCGCCACTTCCGCGGGCGCGGCGGGACGACCGGCCGGACCGCGGACGGCGGCTCCTCGCCGAGGTCGTCGGTCTGATGGACGCGGGCGACCGGGGTCGGCAGCGACTCGGCCACGGGCACGTCCGCGTCCGGGGTCGCGCCCGCTTCGATGTCGGCCAGGAGCTGGAGGATCCGGGTGCCGCGCTCGGCGGTGTCGTCGAGGTGGACGTGCAGATCCGGGATCCGCTTGATCCGCAGGCGCTTGCCGAGCTCGTGCCGGATGAACGGCATCGCGTGGCGGAGCGCCTCGACCGCGGCGTCGCGTTCGGCCGGCTGGCCGATGACGCTCACCCAGACCTTGGCGTGGCGCAGGTCCTGGGTCGTCTCGATATCCGTGATCGTGACGAACCCGACCCGCGGATCCGCCACGTCCCGCGCGACGATCGAGCCGATCTCCTGGCGGAGCAGCTCGTCGACCCGTCTCTGTCTCGCTGGCTCACCGCAGGCTCAGTTGGCCGAGGCTCGACTCGACGGTCTGCTGAGGTGAAGCATTCGATCACGTCGCCTTCCACGATGTCGTGGAAGTTGGCGAGGCCGATGCCGCACTCGTAGTTCTGCTGGACCTCGCGGACGTCGTCGCGGAACCGGCGCAGGGACTCGATCCGGTCCGTGGCGATGACCTTGGAGCTGCGCCAGACCCGGGCGTTGCCGCCCCGGACGATGCGCCCGTCGGTCACGAACGACCCGGCGATGACCGTGTTCTTGCCGACGCGGATGACCTGGCGGACCTCCGCCCGGCCCTCGACGACCTCGACGATCTCCGGCTCGAGCAGGCCCTTGAGCGCCGCCCCGACGTCGTCGGTGAGCTTGTAGATGATGTCGTACAGCCGGACGTCGACCCCTTCGGCCTCGGCGGCGCGACGGGCGGTGTCGGTGATCTTGGTGTTGAACCCGACGACGATGGCATTCGAGGCAGCAGCCAGCATGATGTCGTTGTCGGTGATGTCGCCGGCGCCCTCGAGGAGGACGTTGAGCCGGATCTCGTCCTGGTCGAGCTGCTCGAGGGCGTGGGTGATCGCCCCCAGGGAGCCCGACACGTCGGCCTTGAGGATGATCCGGAGCTCCTTGGCCTGACCCGCCTGGATCTGGCTGTAGAGGTCCTCCAGGGTCGCCCGGCCGCTGCCGTCGCCGCCCTTGGCCGCCGCGGCCGCCTTGCGGGTCTCGACCATGGTCCGGGCTTCCTTCTCGTCGCCGACGACGCGCAGGATGTCGCCCGCCATGGGCACGTCCGACAGGCCGAGGATGACCACGGGGGTCGACGGACCCGCCTTGGTGACCCGCTTGCCCTGCTCGTTCTCGAGCGCGCGGACGCGTCCGAAGGTCTCGCCGACGACGATGATGTCGCCGACCTTGAGCGTGCCGGTCTGGACCAGCGCGGTCGCGACGGGGCCGCGGCCCTTGTCGAGCTTGGCCTCGACGATGGTGCCGATGGCGTCGCGCTTCGGGTTGGCCTTGAGCTCCTGCAGGTCTGCGACCAGCAGGATCATCTCGATGAGCTCGTCGAGCCCGACGCGCGTCTTCGCCGAGACCGGGACGAGCGGCACGTCGCCGCCGTACTCCTCGACGACGATGCCGGCCTCGGTCAGCTCGGTCTTGACCCGGTCCGGGTTGGCGTCCGGCTTGTCGATCTTGTTGAGCGCGATGATGATCGGGACCTTGGCCGCCTTGGCGTGGCTGATCGCCTCGAGCGTCTGGGGCATGACCCCGTCGTCCGCGGCAACGACCACGACCGCGATGTCGGTGACCTTGGCGCCTCGGGCGCGCATCGCCGTGAACGCCTCGTGACCCGGCGTGTCGAGGAAGACGACGCGCTTGCCGTCGTGGGTGACCTCGCTGGCGCCGATGTGCTGGGTGATGCCGCCGCGCTCGCCCGCCGCGACCTCGGTCGTGCGGATGGCGTCGAGCAGGCTCGTCTTGCCGTGGTCGACGTGACCCATGACGGTCACGATCGGGGCACGCGGCTGCAGGAGGGCGGGATCGTCCTCCTCGAACAGGACTTCCTTGGTCGCCTCGGCGACCCCCTCGTCCTCGTCGGCGCCGACGGCTCCCGAGGCCTCGGTCTCGGCCACTTCGTAGCCGAGCTCGCCGGCCACGAGCGACGCGGTGTCGCGGTCGACCAGCTGGTTGATGGTCGCGAAGATGCCGCTCTTGATCAGCTCGCGGATGATGTCCGCGGGGTTGACCCCGAGCAGCTCCGCGAGCTCCTTGACGGTGATCGTGCCGGGCAGCTCGATCGCGCCCCGCTCACGGGGATCGAGCGTCTGGACGCCGGATCCACCGAATGCGCCGTCGCGACGCGGCGGCTTGCGGGGCCCGCGACGGCCGCGCGTGCCGCTCCTACTCCTGGCCACGGGCTCCTCCTTCGATGATCGTGTTCATGGGCATTGGGTCGTTGGTGATGCTCCCCGCCAGCGCATCGCGCAGGTCGGCCGGGAGCGGGGTCTTGAGCGCCCGGCTGAGGGCACCCTTGGTGATGGCTTTGTCGAGGCACGCCTCGGTCCGGCAGACGTAGGCGCCGCGCCCGGCGGCGCGACCGCTCTCGTCGGCTCGCACGTCCCCGGCCGGCGTCCGGACGATCCGCAGGAGCTCGCGCTTCGGGCGGACCGTGCGGCATGCGACGCAGGTGCGGTCCGGGACGCGACGCGGCGCGACGGACCCGGTGGACCCGCCTACGACGCCACCTCCCCGGTCGGGACGGCGGCGGCCTTCTTGGACGCACGCTTGGGCTTCGCCGCTGGGGCGTCGTCGGTCGCCGCTGGTTCGGTCGCTGCAGGTTCCGTCGCCGCAACGTCGGCCGTGGCCGCGGGGGCGTCGGTGTCTGGCTCGGCCGTCGCAGCTGGCCGCGGCAGCCTCGGCGGCCGCCTTCTTCGTCACTCGCTTCGGCTTGGGCTTGGCCTCGGGCGCGACGTCGGCGGTCCCGGCGTCGGCCACGGCAGCCTCGGCGGTCGGGGCGGCGGCGGGCTCCGTCTCGGCGACGGGCGTCTCGGCGACGGCGGTATCCGCATCGGCGGCCGCGGCCTTGGCCTCGGCGACCGACACGTCACTCCGGATGTCGATCCGCCAGCCGGTCAGGCGGGCGGCGAGCCGGGCGTTCTGACCCTCGCGGCCGATCGCCAGCGAGAGCATCCGCTCGGGCACCGTCACGCTCGCGATCCGGTGCTCCTCGTCGATGTCGACGGAGATGACCTGGGCCGGGCTGAGCGCGTTCGCGACGAACAGGCTCGCATCGTCGCTCCACGGGATGACGTCGATCTTCTCGCCGGACAGCTCGGCGACGACGGCCTGGACGCGGGCGCCGCGCTGGCCGACGGTCGCGCCGACGGGGTCGAGCCCCTCCTGGCGTGACGCGACGGCCACCTTCGAGCGGCTGCCGGCCTCGCGGGCGATCGCCTTGATCTCGACCGTGCCGCTGTGGATCTCCGGCACCTCGAGCTCGAACAGGCGCTTGAGGAAGCCCTTGTGCGTGCGGCTGACGAAGATCTGCGGACCCTTGGTCGAGCGCCGGACCTCCAGCACGAACGCCTTGACGTTCTGGCCGATCCGGTAGTGCTCGAGGGTCGACTGCTCCGTGGTGGCGAGGATCGCCTCGACGTTCTTGCCGACGTCGAGGATGATCGCGCGCGGCTCGACCCGGTTGACCGTGCCGGTCATGAGCTCGCCCTCGCGGCTGGCGAACTGGTCGAAGACCTGGTCGCGCTCGACCTCGCGGATGCGCTGGAGCACGATCTGCTTGGCGGTCTGGGCGCCGATCCGGCCGAAGACGTCGCCGTCCAGCTGCTCGGTCTCGACGAGATCGCCGAGGTCGGCGTCGGGCTGGATGGCCCGCGCCTGATCGATCGTCATCTCGGTGAATTCGTCCTCGATCTCGCCGACGACGCGGCGCGCGCGAAAGACGCGGATCTTGCCGGTCTCGGCATCGATCCGCACGTGGATGTCCTCGTCACCGGCGACCCGCCGATAGGCCGACTGGATGCCGTCTTCGACGGCTCCGATCAGCTGCTCGCGGGAGATCTGCTTTTCGGCATTGAGCTGGAGGAGGGCACCGACGAAGTCTCGACTCACGATGGCCTCCGTTCGCTGTGCAGGTTGTTCACGGCGGCGCTCAAAAAGAAACGTGGGGGTCACCCACGTCCTGGAGCGGCCGTTCAGTTATGCGGAGTATACACCCGGGAGCGTGGACGGCTCAAATCCACGCTCAGGCGGGGCCGGCGATCACGGTGCCGCGAGGCGCTCTGTCGTGACGAGTGGCGTCGGGCACCACGGCGTGTCGCCTTCGGTGTTGAAGTCCTTCGCGCCACCGAGGATCAGGACGGAGCCGTCCGACAGGGCCAGGGCATGACCGCCATATCGAGGCTCGATGAGATCGGCCCCTGGAACCCACCGGTCCGAGGCGGGATCGTACAGCTCCGTGGAGCGGAGGGCATGACCCGTCGGGTCGTCGCCGGTCGAGCCGCCCGCGACCAGAACGCGGCCATCCGCGAGGAGGACGACCTGGGGCTCCCATCGGGGCGTGGACATCGATGCGACCTGTCTCCAGGTGCCGGTCGCAGGATCGAACCTGTGGACCCGAGACGTCAGGGCGCCGGTGCCTCCCCAGAGCTCGCCGCCGTCGCTTCCACCGACTGCGAGCGCGCCGCCGTCGGGCATGGCCACGAGCGCGTACCCGAACTGTGCGAGTCCGTGGGCGTCCGTCCACGTGCCGGCGACGGGATCGTATCGATGGGCGTCCGGTGTCGGGTCCGAATCGCCCGTGTACGTTCCGACTGCCAGAACCGTCCCGCCACGGAGGCTGACCATGTCGTCGATCCTGGTCTGTGCCGGGAGTGACGCCGTCGTCCGCCAGGAGCCGGCCGCCTGGTCCAGGAGCTCGCTGGTGAACCGCCCATCGGTCTCGCTGACGACGAAGACGGCGCCATCGGGCAGGGTGACGCCGAGAGGCATGACCCGCCCGAGAGTCCATCAGAGGACCGTCCGCCCACGCCCCGGTGCCGGTCGCGAACCGCTTCGTGCTGGAGAACGGCTGCTCGACGTCGTTGAGCCCGCCGATGACCAGCGCGGATCCGTCGGACAGGACGACGGTCGCCGGCTCCTTGCGGGGCTTGTTGAGGCTCGGGGCCTCCATCCAGACGTCCCTGACCGGGTCGTACCGTTCCGCCCGCTCGCTGCCCGCGACAGCCGGACCCGGGTAGCAGGCGAAGTCGTCGCCCACGGCGAGGACCGAGCCGTCCCCGAGCACGACCGCGTCGAAGCCCGTGCGAGCGCGGAGCATCTGGGCGGCCGGTCGCCATTCGCGGACCGCGACCGACGAGGGAGCCGCCGATGCCGACGAACCGGGCGTCGAGGTGGGCGGCGGCGTTTCCGGGGCCGCCGAGACCGGCGCGAGGGAGCTCGGGGGCGGGACGATGGAGGCCGGGGCGGGACCGCACGCCACGAGCGCCACGGCGCTCATGACCGTCGCGGCGATCCGGACCATCGAGATGATCATCGGCAAGGTGCTCGGCGGGTGACGATGTGCGTCTCCGCCCATCCTAGCCCCGTCGGTGACGACGCCGTCGTGTCAGACGGGCGCTGGGTACCGATCCGTCACGTAGTCCTCGAGGATCCCGATGAACTCGGCGACGAGGCCGTCGCCACGCAACGTGCGATCGAGGCGGCCGTCGATGAAGACCGGGGCGACCGGCTCCTCGAACGTGCCCGGCAGCGAGATCCCGATGTCGGCGTGCTTGCTCTCGCCCGGGCCGTTGACGACGCAGCCCATGACCGCGACCCGCAGCTCCTCGGCGCCGGGGTGCGTCTCGCGCCAGATCGGCATCTGCTCCTTGAGGTAGCCCTGGATCTGCTGGGCCATCTCCTGGAAGAAGGTCGAGGTCGTCCGGCCGCAGCCGGGACAGGCCGAGACCTGCGGCAGGAACGAGCGCAGCCCCATCGACTGGAGGACCTGCTGGGCGACCTCGACCTCGCGCTCGCGCGGGGCACCGGGCTCCGGCGTGAGCGAGACCCGGATCGTGTCGCCGATCCCCTCGTTGAGGAGGATCGCGAGCCCCGCCGTCGACGCGATGATGCCCTTGTCCCCCATGCCCGCCTCGGTCAGGCCGAGGTGGAGCGGGTAGTCGCAGCGAGCGGCGAGCAGCCGGTAGACGTCGACGAGGTCGCGCACGCCCGAGACCTTGGCGGAGATGATGATCTTGTCGTGGCGCATCCCCGTTTCCTCGGCCAGCTCCGCCGAGCGGAGCGCCGACTGGAGCATCGCCTCGATCATCACGTCCCGCGCGTCGCGCGGCTCAGAAGCGACGGCGTTGGCGTCCATCAGCTCGGTCAGGATGGCCTGGTCGAGCGAGCCCCAGTTGACCCCGATCCGGACCGGCACGTCGTTGTCGATGGCGACCCGGACGATCGTCGCGAAGTGCTCGTCGTGCCGCTTGGCGCCGACGTTGCCGGGGTTGATCCGGTACTTGGCCAGCGCCGCGGCCATCTCCGGGATACTCGACCAGGAGCTTGTGGCCGTTGTAGTGGAAGTCACCGACGATCGGGACATCGACGCCCAGGCCGCGGACCTTGCGGACCATCTCCGGGACGGCGGCCGCCGCCTCCTCCGTGTTGACGGTCACCCGGACGAGCTGGGAGCCGGCGTGCGCCAGCCGGGCGACCTGGATCGCCGTCCCGTCCGCGTCCGCCGTGTCCGTGTTGGTCATCGACTGGACGACCACGGGGTGCGCCGAGCCGACCAGCACCCCGCCGACGTCGACGCTGACGCTCGGCCGGCGGCGCGGCCGGAGGCTGTCGGGGGAGCTCACGGCGGTGCTAGCCGCCCAGGCTGCGGATGATGTCGAAGCCGGTCACCCAGATGATGAAGGCGAACAGGAACACGAACCCGACCATGTAGGTCAGCTGCTCGGCACGGAGGCTGATCCGCGCCCCGAAGATGCGCTTGAGCGTCAGCATCAGCATCCGTCCGCCGTCCAGCGGCGGGAACGGCAGGATGTTGACCACGGCCAGGTTGGCCGACAGGATCCCGGCGACGTAGAGCAGCATGATCGGCCCGCTGTTCCAGAAGATGTCGCCGATCTGGGTGGCGATGCCGACGGGGCCCGAGACCGGTGGGGCGGCGGTCGGGTTGTTGGCGACCGAGGTGACGAGGCTGGCCAGGCCGCCCACGATCAGCCCCATCCAGCGGATCGTCTGGTCGACCCCGATCTGGATCGCGGTCGGCAGGTCGTTGCTCACGTACTGCCCGAAGAAGTAGCCCTCGAAGGGCTTGTCCACGCCGGAGATGCCGAGGGCGCCCTTCTGGGCGTCGATCTCGGCCTGCGTCCGGAGCGTGACGGACACGTCCCGCTGGGCCCCGGCCGTGTCCGCGATCGTCAGGGTGATCGTCTCGCCGGCGCGATCGCGCAGGCCCGTGATGGCGTTGGGACCGGTGATGAACTGGTAGTGCTCGCCGTTGACCGCGACGATCGCCTCGCCGGGCTGCAGGCCGGCCGCGGCCGCCGGCGAGTCCGGCTGGACCTCGAAGAACTGGACGCCGACCAGCGGCGAGGCGAGCCAGGCGATCCCGGTGAAGATGACGAAGGCCAGGAGGACGTTCATCACGACGCCGGCGATGAGGATCGTCAGCTTCTTGGGCAGGCCCTGGTGCGAGAACGAGCGCGGATCGTCGGGGTCGGTCCCGTCCTCGCCCTCGAGCTTCACGAAGCCGCCGATCGGCAGCCAGTTGAGGGTGTAGACGGTCTCGCCACCGGACGCCAGGACCTTCGCCCGCGGCGGGAACCCGATGCCGAACTCGAGGACGCGGACCTTGAAGGCGCGGGCCGTGAAGAAGTGGCCGAGCTCGTGGATGATCACGAGGAGCCCCAGGATCAGGATGAACAGGACGATCGTGATGATCGACTGGAAGAAACCGGTCACGCGGGAGCTCCGAAGCGGGTGGTGGTGAAGGCGTCGCGGACGACGCGGTCGAGGTCGATGAGCTCGTCGACGTCGGGCTCACCCGGCCCGCTCCCGAAGCGCGTCACGGCGGCCTCGAGCAGGCGCGGGATGCCCGCGAAGTCGAGGCTGCCGTCGAGGAACCGCGCGACGGCGACCTCGTCGGCGGCGATCAGGGCGGCCGATGCCCGTGGGCCCAGGCGGCCGGCGTCGCGGGCGATCCGGAGGGCCGGGAAGCGCGTCTCGTCGGGCGCCCGGAAGTCGAGCCGGCCGGCGGCGATCAGGTCAGGCGGGGCGGCGGGCGACGGGCGACGATCGGGGTAGGTCAACGCGTACTGGATGGGAAGTCTCATGTCGGGGGTGCCCAGCTGGGCCTTCAGCGAGCCGTCCACGAACCGGACGGCGGAGTGGACGACGCTCTGGGGATGGATGACCACCTCGATCGCGTCGTAGCCGACATCGTACAGCCAGTGTGCCTCGATGACCTCCAGGCCCTTGTTGGCGAGCGTCGCGGAGTCGATCGTGATCTTGGCGCCCATCGTCCAGGTCGGGTGGCGCAGGGCCTGCGCGGGCGTGACCGCGGCCATCTCCGCGGCCGTCGCGTCGAGGAACGGCCCGCCTGACGCGGTCAGGATGAGCGCCTCCACGCCGGCCATGTCCTCGCCGACGAGGCACTGCCAGATCGCCGAGTGCTCCGAGTCGATCGGCCGGAGCCAGGCCAGCGGGCTCGCGTATGGGTCGCGGGGATCGTTCCGGGCGACGGCCCGCGCGAGATCGCCGGCGAGCGGCATGACGAGGTGGCCGCCCGCGACGAGGGTCTCCTTGTTGGCGGTCGCGACGACCTTGCCGGCACGGAGCGCGGCGAGGACCGGCCGGAGGCTGACGACGCCGCCCGTGGCGACGATGACGAGGTCGACGTCGTCGCGCGTCGCCAGCGTCTCGAGCGCGTCGGCGCCCCCGACGAGCCGCGTGCCACCCGGCAGGTCCAGGCCGGCCGCGGCGGACTCGTCGGCCAGCGCCACGACGGCGGGTCGGAGTCGCGCGGCCTGGTCGGCCAGAAGCGCAGCGTTGGAGCCCGTCGCCAGGGCGACAACCCGGAACGCGTCGGGCTGGGCTGCCAGCACGTCGATCGTCTGGCGCCCGATCGAGCCGGTCGAGCCGAGCAGCGCGACCCGGCGCGGCGGTCGCTCCCCTGCCCGCTCGTCCTTAGCGGAGGAGGGCAATGACATACAGCGTGACGACCGGCGCCGCGAACACGAACGAATCGACCCGGTCGAGCATCCCGCCGTGGCCCGGGATGAGCGTCCCCGAGTCCTTGGCGCCGGCCGCCCGCTTGATGACCGATTCGGCCAGGTCGCCGGACTGGGCCGCCAAGGCGGTCAGCGGCCCGAGGGCCAGCGCATGGAGCGGGTTCTGGCCGAGACCCCAGAGCAGGATCGCGACCACGACCGTGGTCGCGATCACCCCGCCGACGAGGCCCTCGATCGTCTTGGACGGCGAGATGTGGGTCAGGAACTTCGTCCGGCCGATGTTCTTGCCGACGAGATAGGCGCCAGTGTCGTAGGACCAGACCGCAAGCACGAGGAGCAGGATCCAGCCGCGCTCGCCACCGATCGCGTTCAGCGGCGCATCGGGCGGCACGACCGGCGCCGATTGGCCGAGGCGGATGATGAACGACAGCAGCGAGACGTAGAGCGCGCCGAAGACGGTCGTCATCCACGCCTGCAGACCATCCTTCGGGTCGATCCGCGTGAACGAGGCGACGGCCGCCAGGACGATCCCGACCGCGACGAGCAGCAGGCCGCTGCCCTCCAGGACGTTCGGGAATGCGGCATCGAGCACGACGACGAGGGCGAGGACCATCCCGAGCGACGCGAACGGCGTATAGCCGGCGCCCTTGAGAAGCTTGAAGGCTTCCATCGCGGCGAGGACCGTGATCAGCGCGACCGCGGCCGCCAGGACCACCCCGCCGAAGAAGAGCACGACCAGCAGGACCGGAACGAGCACGGCCGCACTGATCGCTCGCTGTCGCATGGTCCTCCCGCCCGTCCCGTCAGCGCCCGAAGCGGCGATGGCGGCTGGCGAACTCGAGAAGCGCGGTGTCGAAGGCGTCGGGGCCGAAGTCCGGCCAGAGGGTCTCGCACGAGTAGAACTCGGCGTAGGCCGACTGCCAGATCAGGAAGTTGGACAGCCGCTGCTCGCCGCCGGTCCGGATGACGAGGTCCGGGTCCGGGATCCCGGCCGTGTAGAGCGCGGCGTTGATGGCGGCCTCGTCGATCTCATCCGGCGGGATCCCGCTCGCCACCAGGCGGCGCACGGCATCGACGATCTCGGTCCGCCCGGCGTAGTTGAACGCGATGTTGAGCAGCAGCCGGTCGCCATCGGCGGTGGCCTCGAGCGCCTCGGCGATCGAGGCTCGGGTGGCGTCGGGCAGCTCCTCGAGACGGCCGAGCAGGCGGATCCGGACCCCCTGCGCGCGCAGCTCATCGGTCTCGCTGCGGATCGCGGCCTCGAGCAGCCCGAACAGGCCGGTCACCTCATCGTCCGTCCGCGCCCAGTTCTCGCGGCTGAACGCGTACAGGGTCAGGACCGGGACGCCGCGTCGGACGGCGTGGCGCAGGAGCTCGCGGATCGCCTCGACCCCGGCGCCGTGGCCCTCGAGCTCGGGCAGGTCGCGCAGGCGCGCCCAGCGGCGGTTGCCGTCCATGATGATCGCCACGTGTCGCGGCAGATCATCCGGCGGGAAGGACGGGATCTCGTCCGCGGGCGCGGCCGGGGTGACGCGGGTGTCGGTGTCGGACGGCTCCTCATGCGCCGCGGGCGGCGCATCGATCGGCCTGGCCAGCTGGACCCGGGCCACTAGACCTCGAGGACCTCCTGTTCCTTGCCGGCGCCGACCCGGTCGACCTCGGCGATGTAGCGATCGGTCGTGCGCTGGAGCGTCTCGAGCTGGCGGTGCCCCTCGTCGGTCCCGACCGTGCCGTCGCGCTCTTCCTTCTTGAGGCCGTCGGCCGCGTCGCGCCGCAGGTTGCGGATCTCGACCTTGGCCTCCTCCATCCGCTTGTGGACGACCCGGACGAGGTCCTTGCGACGCTCCTCGGTGAGCGGCGGGATGTTGAGGCGGACGACGGTGCCGTCCACGTTCGGCATCAGCCCGATGTCGCTCTTGGTGATGGCCTTCTCGATCGCGCCGAGGACGCCCCGATCCCACGGCTGGATGACGATCTGATGGGGCTCGGGAACGCTGATCCCGGCCAGCTGGTTGAGCGGTGTGGACGTCCCGTAGTACTCGACGTGGATGCGCTCGACGAGCGCCGTCGACGCCCGGCCGGTCCGGATGCCCTGGAAGTCGCGTTCCATGGCCTCGACCGCACGGGCCATCTTGTGATCGGCGTCGGCGATGATCTCGGTGCTCATGCTGGCGCACCTCCGGCGGCGCCCGAAGCGCCCGAGATGAGGGTGCCGACCGGCTCGCCGGCGGCCACCCGCGTGATGTTGTCAGGCTGGTTCAGGTCGAAGACGACGATGGGCAGGTCGTTCTCCATGCACAGACTCACGGCGGTCGCGTCGAGGACCTTGAGCTGGTCGCGAAGCAGGTCCGCGTAGTCGAGGTGAGCGTACCGCCGCGCATCGGCGTGCGCCATCGGGTCTTTGTCGTACACGCCGTCCACCTTGGTCGCCTTGAGGAGGACCTCGGCGTTGATCTCGACCGCGCGCAGGGCGGCGGCCGTGTCGGTCGTGAAGTACGGGTTGCCGGTGCCGGCCACGAAGAGCGCGACACGGCCCTTCTCCAGGTGGCGGATGGCGCGCCGGCGGATGTAGGGCTCGGCCACCTCGTTCATGGCGATCGCGGTCATGACCCGGGTCGGGACGCCGGCCCGCTCGAGCGCGTCCTGGAGGGCCAGGCCGTTCATGACGGTCGCGAGCATGCCGATGTAATCGCCGGTCGCCCGGTCCATGCCGCGAGCCGACGCGGCGAGGCCACGGAAGATGTTCCCGCCACCGACCACGATGCCGATCTGGACGCCCAGACCATGGATCTCGGCGACCTGGCGCGCGATGAAGGTACAGACGGCCGGATCGACCCCGTAGGGCCGGTCGCCGAGCAGGGCCTCACCGGACAGCTTGAGCAGGATCCGCTTGTAGCGGAGCGGGCGGCCGTCCGTCGGCGAGTCCGTCACAGCTCCTCCCCGAGCGCGTAGCGGGTGAACCGGCGGACCCGGATGTTCTCGCCGATGGTCGCGATCTTCTCGGTGACGAGGTCGCGGACGGTCCGGTCCTCGTCGCGGAAGGGCTGCTCCAGCAGGCAGACCTGCGAGTACCACTTCTTGAGCTGGCCCTCGACGATCTGGGGCCGGATGTTCTCGGGCTTCTTCTGGACCGACTCGTCGGCCAGCAGCTCCGCCTGCTTGGCGGCGAGGTCCTCGGCCGGGATCCGGTCCACGTCGACGTACAGCGGCGCGAGCCCCGCGACCTGGACGGCCAGGTCACGGACGAGCTTCTGGAACTCGTCCGTGCGAGCCACGAAGTCGGTCTCGCAGTTGACCTCGATGAGGACGCCGACGCGACCGCCGGTGTGGATGTAGCTGGAGACCAGGCCCTCGCGCGCGTCGCGATCGGACTTCTTGGCCGCGGCGGCCAGACCCTTCTCGCGCAGGACGACGACCGCCTTGTCGAGGTCGCCCTCGGTCTCCGTCAGCGCGCGCTTGCAGTCCATGAAACCCGCGCCGGTTCGTTCGCGCAGCTCCTTGACGAGCTCCGCCGAGATGTCCGCCATGCCTGTTCGTTCTCCTGTCTCGCGGCGGCCCGGTCCGGACCGCTGTGGTGGGTGTGTGGTGGTGCGGCCGGCCCGCCTGGGCCGGCGCGTGTCGATGACGGGGTCAGCCCGCCGCGGGCGAATCGTCCGCCTTCTCGGCCGCTTCGCGGGCGAGCTCGGCGGCGATCTCCTCCGGAGTGGCCTCGGCGGGCGGCTCGGCGACGGCAGCCTCGGCGCGGGCGACGCGGTCGCCGGGCAGGAGGTCGTCGTCATCGGCGTCCGGTTCGAACGAGAGCGCGGCCCCGCCGGCGAGGGCGGCGACGAGCTCGTCGGTCGCACCCGGGACCTCTTCCTCGGCCTCGGGCATCGCCATCGCCTCGATCTGCTCGGGCTCCGAGGCGCTCCGGGCGGAGCGCTCGCGGGCACCCTCGATCGCCGCGTCGGCGACCAGCGTGCACAGCAGGCGGATGGCCCGGATCGCGTCGTCGTTGGCCGGGATGATGAAGTCGAGCTCGTCCGGGTCGACGTTGGTGTCGCCGGTGCCGACCACCGGGATCTCGAGCTTGTTGGCCTCGGTCACGCCGATCCGCTCGCGGTGCGGGTCGACGATGAAGATGGCGCCGGGCAGGCGCTTCATCTTGCGCATGCCGCCGAGCGTGCCCTGGAGCTTGGTCATCTCCTCGGTCAGCTTGGCCGCTTCCTTCTTGGTCATCCGCTCGAAGTCGCCGTTGGCCTGACGGGCCTCCAGCTGCTCGAGCAGGCCGATCCGCTTCTTGATCGTGACGAAGTTGGTGAGCATGCCGCCGAGCCAGCGCTTGTTGACGTACGGCTGGTTGGCCCGGGTCGCCTCCTGGGCGATCGGCTCCTGGGCCTGCTTCTTGGTCCCGACGAACAGGACCTGCTCGCCGCGCGCGACGGTCTCGCTGACGAACTCGAGGGCGACATCGAGACGCTGGACCGTCTGGGCCAGGTCGATGATGTGGATCCCGTTGCGCTCGGCGAAGATGAATGGCTTCATCTTCGGGTTCCAGCGGCGGGTCTGGTGGCCGAAGTGGACACCGGCCTCGAGCAGCTGGCGCATGGATACGGACGGCACGGTGAGCGACCTCCTGTCGGTTCGATTCCTCCGCGGACGCCGTCGCCGGGGACCGGTCGGCCACCTGGTGGCCGGGCCGGCACCGTCCCGGTCGGGAACGGTCCGCGTGTGTGCTCCACGCCGAGATGGCGCGGGCGATGGGTTCTGGCGGCTCGGGATCAGGTCCCGGACCGGGCGGGAGTGTAGCACGGGTCGGTCCGGGTGGCCGCCGGCTGCCGGCCGCCGAGTCGCCGAGCGCGATCGCTAGCCGATCAGCGCCTTGATGGCGGCGACGATGGAACCTGGGGCCTCGCGTGGCAGCAGATGTCCGGCGTTCGGGACGACGTGACGCTCGAACGGGCCCAGGAATCGGACGGCATCCTCTGCCGCGTCGGTCGGAGGAGTGACGGCGTCCGCGGCGCCGTGGAGGACGACCGTCGAGACGACGATCGGAGGCAGCTCGGCGAGGCGCCGCTCGATCCATTCGAGCGTCGGGTCCCCGGCGGCCGCCCCGTATCGATGACGGTACGAGTGGATGATGACGTCCACGAAGTCGGGATTGTCGAAGCTGGCGGCTGCTCGTTCGAACGTCTCATCGTCGAACGACCACGTCGGCGACCACAGCTGCCAGAGCAACCTGCAGATGGCGCGCCGGTCCTGCTCGAGGCCCGCGCGACCGCGCTCGGTATTGAAGTACCACTGGTACCAGTATCGATACTCCTCCGACACCGGCGCCGGTCGATTCGGCATTCGCGATGTCCTGGATGTTGTAGGCGCCGACCGTGACGAGGCCGCGGCAGCGCTCGGGCCAGAGCGCCGCGACGATGCAGGCGGCCCGCCCGCCCCAGTCGTAGCCGACGAGGACCGCGCTGTCGAGGTCGCAGGGCGTCCATGAACGCGAGAAGATCGGCTCCCAGCGCCGCTTGCTGGCCGGACCGAGGCGTCGCCGCATCCAGGAACCGGGTCGGCCCGTAGCCACGCAGCCAGGGAGCGAACACCCGGCAGCCCAGGGCCTCGAGATCGTCGAGTGTCCCGTCGTAGGCGCCGGGATCATCGGGAAACCCGTGCATCAGCACGACAGGGATGCCGTCCACCGGCCCACTCGCTCGATAGGCGATCTCGAGCGTCGGCGTCCGGACCGTCAGTGCGTGCTGGATCACGATGCGGCTCCTTTCCCGGTCGGCGGCTCGTCATGCGGTCTGGACAGACAGCTGGATGGGCAGATCCAGGATCGTGGCGAGCCGCTCTACCTCGTCGGCGAGTCTCATCCTTGGGGGTGGCCGGCGTTCGGCGAACCAGTCGACGGCGATGTGGTCGTGGGTCCGTGTCCACGTCCCGGACGCGACTCCGCCATCGATCACGACATTGGCCCCGCGGCTGATCAGCGCCCGCCGAGCAGGCGGAACGATCTGAGGGTCGGACGTGCCCGGACCGAGGATCCATTGGTCGTAGCCCGGGAGGAGGCGGATCGCAGTGGTCGGCGAGGTCGCCGCCAGGTCCTCGAGATGCTCGCGCAAGACGAATGCGGTCTCCCCCTCGATGTCCACCGGGGCGAGGCGATCACCGAAGCCGGCGATCCAGGCCTGGATCCGCTTGCGCCCGGCGCCCAAGCCGTTCCCGAGCCAGTACTGCACGTGGTCTGACGTCGCTGGTCCGTATGCTCGGAAGTAGGCCTCCACGGCACGCGGTCCAGCCTCGTCGAGCTCAGGCACTCCCGCCCAGCGAGGGTTGTGATCCAGGCGCTGAAACGTCGCGCGTCCCGCCTGGGGTCCGAGGCTGAACTCTCCCTGCCAGGCAAGTGCCTTCAGCAGCGTCCAGGGGTTCCCGTCGAAGACGGACGTCAGATGCCGGAACTGCGACCGAGTGGTGACCGCCGCGCCAAGCCCTTCCAGCGTCAGCGGCCCGTCGGCCAGCGCCTTTCGGACCACGTCACGAAGGCGCGGCCAATCGGATGGCGCCAGGCCGTAGTAGCTCTGCCAGCGCGGGAGCTCCCACATTCGACTGGCTGCCCGCAAAGCCAGGTAGACGCCCCCGTCCTCTGGCGTCATCAGGTGCGTCGCGCCTCGAAAGGCGAACGTCTTGATGATCCGCCCGTCCGCCAGGGCACGAGCGACCTCGCCCGGCCGGGATCGTTGGCGTCTTGTCCGGACGGCGAGCTCGGTTGCGGTTTCGAACTGGGCCTGGACTGCCCCCAATCGGCGCACGACCCCCTCGACCGATTCGCTGCCGATCGGTTCCAGGAGCTGTCGCCGCATGCGCCATGCGAGGGCCTGGGGCCAACTGACGGACACGACCAGAATCTAGCCCTCCGGACGGCGATCGGCCGCTCGCTTACCGGCGTCGGTCATCCGCCGGCTGCCTCCTTGTCCTTGCGAGCCTTGGCGCGCAAGTATCGGTTGAGGTCGCCCAGCGTCACTTGGCGGCCCGGCATTCCAGGCGACGACATTCCGAGCTTGGCGCGTTCGACGGCCACCTCCTGGAAGAAGGCTCGGCTGGCCGTGTCGTCGGGTGCTTGCGGGAGGACCTTCGCGAGATGGGCGTCAAGGCCGCCGGGTCCGCCGTAGAACTCGTCCGCCCGTCGGATCGCGTCACGGTAGCCCTGAGGGTCGTTGTCCAGCATCCACCCGGCCTCGGCGACCGTTTCGGCCGCGGTCGGGGCGTCGAGGCACATCATGAAGAAGCGGTCGCGCCGGCCCTGCCGGGGCATGAGGCGCGGGTCCGGGCCGTCATGGCGCAGCCGACGGAGCAGCTCGGTGACCGGCAGATCCTCTACCCGGGGCTTCGATGTTCCCGGACTGGCGATGTACTCGATCGCCGCCCGCAGGACCTGCTGGTCGTCTCGAGCCGCCCTGAGGAGGTTGTTGCAGCTCACGCAGAGGAGACCGCGGACGCAGACCGGGCACCCGATCTTGCCGGGGCAGTGGGCGTGATCGTGGTCGACGGCCAGGCGACCTCCGGGTGCATCGGTCTCAGGCCTCTGGCAGATGGCGCACTTGCCGTCCTGGCGTGATCGCAGCGCCTCGATCCCTTCAGCGCCGAGACCGTGTCGTCGGCGTGGCTTCGGCAGGGGTTGGTTGGTCGGATCGATGGTCGTCATTCGGGCTCCCTTTCGAGCTGTCGTGCCACAGCCAGGTCGTCCTGGGGGCTGGCGGCCCGCAGATTGCCCGTCCGGCGAACGGAGGAAAAGGGGTAAGGCCACTACGCAGGGAGCAATCGCGCGTGAAGTGGCCCGTGCGCGAATCGACTCCCTTACAGCGCATGCCGGTGGTGTCGGATGCGCCCGCCGGGCTCGACGACGACGAGGTCGAACCGCAACGGCAGGCGCGGGACCGGCGCTCCGTCCGGCAGCGTGCCGCGGTCGATGAGCCCGTAGGCCGCTGCCCGGACCCGGACGCGCTTGCGATGGTCGACGGTCTCCTCCGGCAAGCCGAAGTCCCGGTCTGCGCGCCAGCGGACCTCCACGACCACGAGCGCGGCCGGTGGACCCGGGTCGATCGCCACGAGGTCCAGCTCGTGGCGACCGACATGGACGTTCCGGGCCAGGACGGTCCAACCGGCGTCCGCCAGGCGTGTCGCGACCAGCGTCTCGGCGGCATCACCCGCCTGCTGGGCCGCCGTCCGCCTCGGGTCGTCGGGTCGGTCCGCCACCGCGGCATCGTCGCAGGCGACCCTTATCTCGCGACGTATCAGGCGAGGACGCCGAGCTCCAGGGCCTCGAGGTCGGCCGCATCGAGCATCGCGTCGTCGGCCATGACCGGGGTCAGCTCGCGGGCCAGCAGCTCGTGCGTGGCGGAGGAGGCGGCGGGATCGGCCAGGAGGTCCAGCTCGAGCTGGTCCCCGGCGAGCGTCCGCTGGAGGGCGAGGAACGACCGGCGGTGGAACGGCGTCAGGCCGAGCTCCCGGATGGCCATCCGATGCTCCAGCGTGGCGTAGCCCTGGTTGTGCTCCCAGCCGTAGCCGGGATAGCGCGCGGCGAGCCGGTTCATCATCCGGTCGCGGACGACCTTGGCCACGACGGAGGCGCACGCGATCGAGTAGACCTTGGCGTCGCCGTCGACGATGTTCGAGTACGGACCGACGTGCGCCTCGAACCCGACGATCCGGTTGCCGTCGACGAGGACGTGGTCGTGGCCCCGGACCCGGGCGATCGCGCGGCGCATGGCCAGGTGCGTGGCGTGATAGATGTTGAGCTGGTCGATCTCGCGCACGGACGCGGCTCCGACCCCGACGGCCACCGCCCGCGCCCGGATGAGCGGAGCCAGCCGTTCGCGCTGCGCGGCGGAGAGCGTCTTGGAGTCGCGGACGCCGGGGATCCGGTGACAGCCCGGCCGCATGATCACGGCGGCCGCCACGACGGCGCCGCAGGTCGGGGCCACGCCCACCTCGTCGACGCCGACGACCCGCTCGATCCCCGCGTTCCAGAGACGGCGCTCGTGGCGGAGGGTCGGGACGATCGGAGCCATCGACCGATAGCCTACCGGAATCGAGCGACCCCGCCGGATGGGCGGGGTCGTGCGGTCAAGGTGCGGGTTCGCGGCCGGTGCGGGCCGCCGGCCGTCAGCCGTTGGTGCGCCGCTCGCGCAGGGTCGCGGCCTTGCCGACGCGGTCGCGCAGGAAGTACAGCTGGGCGCGCCGGGCGACGCCGTGCCGGACGACCTCGATCTTCTCGATCCGCGGGCTGTTGATCTTGAAGGTCCGCTCGACGCCGACGCCTGAGGCGATCCGGCGGACGGTGATCGATCGGGTGATGCCGCCGCCGCGCAGGCGCATGACGGTCCCCTCGAAGACCTGGATGCGCTCGCGGTTGCCCTCGACGACCTTGGCCGACACCTTCACGGTATCGCCGGTCGCGAGGACGGGGAGGTCGGATCGAAGCTGGTCCTGGACGATCTCGTCGAGCACGGTCACGGGGCGGTTCCTGACTCTTCTGGGCAGCCGTGGCTGCGGTTTGGCGTTCGGAAGCGACGCGGACGGGCGTCGGCGGCGGAGTATAGCACGGCCTCGCGAGCCGTCAGTCGCCGGGCGCCAGATCGGGACGGCGGAGTCGGGTCCGCTCGATCGCCTGCTCCCGGCGCCAGCGGGCCACGGCCCCATGGTCGCCGGAGGTCAGGATGGCCGGCACGTCCATGCCGCGGAAGACCGCCGGCCGCGTGTACTGCGGGTATTCGAGGAGGCCCTCGGCGAAGGATTCCTCGACCGTCGAGGCCGCCTCGATCGCCCCGGGCAGCAGGCGGATGACGGCATCGATGACGACGAGGGCCGGCAGCTCACCGCCGGTGAGCACGTAGTCCCCGATCGACAGCTCGAGATCGACCAGCGACCGGATGCGTTCGTCGACGCCCTCGTAGCGCGGGCAGACGAAGATGAGGTGCGAGCGCGCCGGCCAGGTCCGCGGCCCGGGCCTGGCGGAAGACCTCGCCGATCGGGTCGAGGAGGATCGTCGGTCGACTCGTCGCGTCGCAGCGCGTCGAGCGCGTCCGCGACCGGCTCCGGCCGCAGGATCATCCCCGCTCCCCCACCGTACGGCGCGTCGTCGACCGAGCGATGCCGGCCGATGCCCCAGTCGCGCAGGTCGTGGATCCGGACCGTGGCAAGACCCTGTTCCTGGATCCGGCCGGGGATGCTCGCGGCGAGCGGCCCTTCGAACATCGCCGGGAAGAGCGTCAGGACGTCGATCTCGAGGGTCATGCCTCGGGCTCCGCGGGCCCCGGGATCGGGCTGCCTCGGCCGCTGGGTCGGGTATCTCGGCCGCTGTGTCGCCGGCCGGGGCCGGTTCGGAGGCCGATGCTGCCGCGCCACGTCGGCTCCGGCGACGGGGTGCCTTGGGACGATCCGGATCCGGCGTGCGCGACCGGGCCGGACGCAGATCGAGCGACGCGGCGTCGACCACGATCTCGCCGCGGCGCGGAGCGAAGATCCGGATGAATGCGCGGACGGCCGGCAGGTCGAAGCTCCCATAGGCGCCGCCGTCGACGGTGAACACCTCGGTCTCGCCGACCCGGTAGATGTCCTTGACCGTGCCGAGCTCCTCGCCATCGATGCCGCGAACGGCACAGCCGATGACCTCGTGCCAGTAGTACGACCCGCGGGCCAGGTCCTCGTCCGGCCGGACGACCGATTCGAGATACGCGCCACGAAGGGCGTCGGCGCGCGTCGCGCGTGGTCACCTCGCGGAAGCGCAGCCGCCAGCCCGGGCCATCCGCCACGGCCTCCGCCGACGCGATCGTCAGCGGGCGGCCATCGCCCTCCCGGTAGAGAACGGCGCCGGCGACGAAGCGGTCCTCGGGCCGGTCGGTCAGGACCTCCGCCCGGACCGCGCCGTTGAGCCCGTGGACGCCCCGGACGAGGGCGACCACGAGCCGCTCATCGACGCTCAGAGGATCTCGAGCTGGACCGGCTCGCCGTCGCGGGCGGCGGTCACCTTGAGCAGGGTCCGGAGCGCCTTGGCGACGCTCCCGTTGCGCCCGATGACCTTGCCCATGTCGTCCTCGGCGACGTGGAGCTCGATGACGGTCGCGCCGTCCTCCTCGACGACCTCGACGGTCACCGCATCCGGGTCATCGACAAGGGACTTCGCGACGTACTCGACCAGGTCCTTGGCTGCCATCGTCGCGGCCCCCTACTTGGCGGCGGGCAGGATGCCCGCCTGGCGGAAGAGGCGCTGGACCGTGTCAGACGGCTGGGCGCCCTTGTCGAGCCACGCCTTCGCCCGATCGGCGTCGACGACGAACTCGGCCGGTTCCGTGCGCGGGTTGTAGTGGCCGAGGGTCTCGAGCGAGCGCCCGTCACGGGCGCTGCGGCCGTCGGCCACGACGACGCGATAGCTCGGCTGCTTGTGCGCGCCGACGCGCGTGAGCC
This sequence comes from uncultured Chloroflexia bacterium, assembly GCA_963720495.1. Classification (GTDB taxonomy): domain Bacteria; phylum Chloroflexota; class Limnocylindria; order Limnocylindrales; family CSP1-4; genus SPCO01. Next base: position 297,340 of record CAVRFU010000004.1, on the reverse strand, counting down.
TGATGCGAACTGCCATGAGTGGTGGTGTTCCTCCCTTGTCGATGCCGGGACGGGGCGTCCCGACCTCAGTGGACGGTGATGACGACGACCGACTTGGTCAGGTCGCCCGAAACGGAGCCCGCCTCGATCAGCGCGTCGAATGGCTCGACGAACGGCTTGATGTCGGTCGTGTACGTCTTGTACCCGGCCGGATCGCTGGCGCTGACGACCTTCTCGGCCGCCTCGCGGATGGCGGTGATGTCGACGAAGATCGTCCCCGTGGTCGGGCCGACCCGGTCGACGAGCTTCTTGTAGTCGTCGTTCGCGGCCAGCGAGGTGCCGGCCGTCGTGTCGAGGACGTGCTTGACGAAGCCGGGACCCGACCCGATGACGACGACCTGGTCCGTGACCGCGTACGCGATCTGGACGTGGCCGGCCGGCAGCGGGAGCACCTGCACATCCGAGCCGGCCGTGCCGGCCAGCTTGCTGATGTCGCCGAGGTCGACGATCGTGATCTTCGTCCCGTTGTAGTCCTCGTCCGTGACCGTGATGCCCTGCTGGGTGCCGGCAAGCGCGAGGAAGCCGCGGAGCGCGGTGAACAGCTTCTGGGCATTCTCCGGATCGGTCGGCGACACGATCAGGCCGCCTTCCGGCGTGCCGTCGACGAGGTCGACGACGGCCGCGCTGTCGCCGACCCAGCCAACAGCCGCATCCTCGCCGCCGACCAGGCTGAGACCCTGGTCGATCTGATCGATCATCGACTTGAACGACGGCTCGGAGCGGTAGTAGTCGAGCGCCTGCTTCAGGTTCTTGCCCAGGTCGTTGGTGGTTGCCGCGACGACCGCCGTCGACGGGATGTGCTCGGCGATCTTGGACGACCGGTTCTCGGTCGGGCCGACAGCCGTCTCCGGCTTCGGGAGGGTCGCCTCCATGACGATGGCGTCGTCCTGGAACTTGAGCCAGTAGGCGGCCCACTCAGGGATCGCCTTGAGCATGGCCGCGGTGACCGCCGGCGCTGCGGAGGCGCCGGCTCCGGCGCCCATCGACTCGCTGAGCTGCTCGCTCCAGGCCAGCAGCGGGCGGAGTGCCGTGTACGCGAAGCCGACGTGATCGCCGCTGACCGAACCGAGCGCGGCCTTCGGCCCGGGCTCGTCGGCGAAGCCGCCGGAACCGTTGGTATCGATCGCGGCCTTGACCGAGGACTCGTCGCCGATCGCGATGACCTTGCCGTCGACGATCGCGTAGGCGGGCTGGATGCCCTGGGACTCCTGGAACAGGTGGATCGTGTCGCCCTGGTAGGCCTCCGTCGTCGAGGTCGCGCCGGCCTTGGTCAGCTGCGGCGTCGAGCCACGCCTGCGCGCCGGCCGGGTCCTTGATCGAGACCAGGGCCAGGACACGGAAGTCGCCGATCGACTTGGCCGGATCCTTGAGGGCCGCTGCGGGCGGCAGGGGTCCCATGCTGTAGGCGAGCTCGCCGTCGAACCACGGCTTGATGTCGCCGGTGTACGTCTGCTGGTTGTCGGTCGCCTCGCGGACCAGATCGTCGAGGACCTCGTCGAGCTTGGTGTCGAGAGCGGCCTGGTCCTTGAAGCCCGGGAACTTCTGGAGGAACGCGCCGATGGCCTGGCGCTGGTCGCCGGGCAGGTCCAGCCGGACCTCCATGTACATGGTGGTGTTCGCCGGGGCGTAGCCGATGACGGTCGAACCGGTCGATCGGCCGGTGATGATCGCGGCCACGGCCGCCGTCGTACCGAGGATGAGGATGACGATCGCGAGGGCGGCCGCCCAGCGCACGCGACCGCCGCGGCGACGGCGCGGAGGCGGCGCCACTCGCGACGACCGGAGCCGAGACGGCCCAGGCGACATCGTTCTCGTGGAGCGGATCCGTGCTCGACGTGCGGCCGGCCGGTGTGATCGGTGCGTCGGGGCGACCGGCGTCCAGGCCGGGTCCCGTCGGATCGGCGCTGACCGGGTCCCATGCCGGCGTCATCGGCGGTACCGCTGGTGGCGGCGCTGCCGGGGCCGGCGGCGTGACCGGCGTCCTCGTGGTCTCGTCGTCGCCGATCGCGGCCGGCTCGGTGCCGGGCTTCTGCTCGTCCGTCATCGTGGCCCCTTCCGCCGGCTCATCGCCGGCCGGTCAACGCGCCGAGGGCTGCACGCTTGCCGCCGCCGGAGAGCTGCTTCATGAGCTTCTGCATCTCGAGGAATTGCTTCACGAGCCGGTTGACGTCCGGCAGGGTCGTGCCCGAGCCGGCGGCGATCCGCCGACGACGCGAGCTGTTGAGGATCGTCGGATCGCGTCGCTCGGAGCGGGTCATCGCGCGGATGATCCCTTCCGTGCGCTTGAGGTCGCCGCGGTCGACGGCCGCCTGTGCCTCGCCGGCGAGGTTGCCCATGCCCGGGATCATCGACATGACCTGCCCGAGCGGGCCCATCTTCTGCATCTGCTGCATCGAATCGAGCATGTCGTCGAGGGTGAACGACCCCTTCCGCATCTTCTCTTCGAGCTGGGCCGCCTGCTTCTGGTCGACGTGCTCCTGGGCCCGCTCGACGAGGGTCATGATGTCGCCCATGCCGAGGATCCGGCTCGCGAGGCGGTCCGGGTGGAAGACCTCCAGCGCGTCGGTCTTCTCGCCGGTGCCGAGGAACTTGACCGGGACGCCGGTGACGGCGGAGATGGACAGTGCCGCACCGCCGCGAGCGTCGCCGTCGATCTTGGTCAGGATCAGGCCGGTGACGGGCACCGCGGCCACGAACGCCTGTGCCACGGCGACGGCCTCCTGGCCGGTCATCGCGTCGACGACCAGCAGCGTCTCGACCGGCCGGACGGCGGCGTTGACGGCGGCGATCTCGGCCATCAGGGCCTCGTCGACGGACAGGCGCCCGGCGGTGTCGAGGATCACGACGTCGCGGACCTGGCGCTTGGCGGCCTCCACGCCGCCGCGCACGATGTCGACGACCGGGGTCCCGGCCGGCGCGCGATAGACGGGGATGTCCAGGCTCTTGCCGAGCGTCTCGAGCTGGTCCGCGGCGGCCGGGCGGTACGGGTCCGCCGCCACGAGGAGGGGCCGGCGGCCGAGCTTGACCACGTGGCGGGCGAGCTTGGCGGTCGAGGTCGTCTTGCCGGAGCCCTGCAGGCCGACCATCGCGACGACGGCCGGATTGCCCGACAGGTGGAAGGTCCGGTCGCCGGCCGACAGCAGAGCGACCAGCTCGTCGTTGACGATCTTGACGACCTGCTGGCCGGCGGACAGGCTCTCGAGGACCTCGTGGCCGATCGCCCGCTCGCGGACGCGCGCGACGAAGTCCTTGACGACCTTGAAGTTGACGTCCGCCTCGAGGAGCGCGAGACGGACCTCGCGCATGGCGGCGTCGACGTCGGCTTCGCTGATCCGGCCGCGGCCGGTCAGCGTGCCGAGGGTCTTGCGCAGCCGGTCGCTGAGGGTGTCGAACATGGTTCGGGTACAGGACTCCGTCAGAGGGATGGGGCCGGGCCGAGAGAAGTCGAGCCGGGTGGTGCGCGAGTTCTGACGCACCGAGCAGGCGGAGTGTAGCGCAGGGTCGTTTCGAGCGCGGTCCAGCCGATGGTCCCGGTCGGCGCGGCCGCGCACCGCACGTGTAGGCTCCCACCTCGTGCGAAATCCCTTCGGCTCCACCATCTGGCGCAACCAGGCGTTCGTCCGAGTCTGGACCGCCGCGACGATCTCGATCTTCGGGTCGCTCGTCACCCGGATCGCCCTGCCGCTGGTGGCGATCCTCGTGCTGGGCTCCGGGGCCGTCGAGGTCGCGTTGCTGCGCGCGTTGGAGCTCGGCGCGACGCTCATCTTCGGGCTCGTGGCCGGCGCGTGGGTGGATCGGCTGCGCCGGCGGCCGGTGCTCATCTGGGCCGATCTCGGGCGGGCGGTCCTGCTCGGGTCCGTGCCCGTCGCCTTCGCCCTCGGGGTCCTGACCTTCCCGCAGTTGCTGGTCGTGTCCGGGCTCGCGGCGATCCTGACGACCTTCTTCGACGCCGCCGACAACGCCTATCTGCCATCGATCGTCGAGCGCGAGCGCCTCGTCGACGCGAACAGCGCCCTGGCCGCGAGCGGCTCGGCGGCCGAGTTCATGGCCTTCGGGATCAGCGGCTTCCTGGTCCAGATCTTCACGGCCCCGATCGCCATCGCCATCGACGCCGTGAGCTACCTGATGTCCGCGATCCTGCTCGGCTCGATCCGCCAGGAGGAGCCGCCACCGCCGAAGCCCGAGGACCGCGAGCCCGTCCTGACCGAGATCCGGGAAGGACTGAGCCTCGTCATCCACGACCCGATCCTGCGGGCGTTCGCCGGCGCCCAGATGGCGCTCGCGGCGCTGTGGGGCATCTTCGGCGCGACGTGGTTCCTGTTCGTGCTCGAGGACCTCCAGCTGAACCCGGCCGTGCTCGGGGTCGTGGCGGGGGTCGGTGGCGCCTCGTCGTTCATCGGCGCGGTCGTCGCGTCGCGGGCCACGCAGCGCTGGGGCGTCGGACCGGTCGCGATCGGCGGCATGCTGCTGGCGGCGGTCGGCAACGCGTTCATCCCGCTGGCTCCGGCCGGCCTGCCGCTCGTCGCGGTCGGCTGTCTCGTGATGCAGCAGCTCGTCGCGGACTCCGCGGTCACCGTCTACGACATCACCGAGGTGTCCGTTCGGCAGACGCTCGTCCACGACCGGGCGCTCGGTCGCGTCTCGTCGACGTTCAAGGTCGCGGCGATGGTCGCCCAGCTGATCGCGACGCTCGCCGCCGGAGTGCTGGCGGAGGTCATCGGCCTGCGCGCGACCTCCTGGCTGGCGCCGCTCGGCGGCCTGGTCGGTGCGGCGATCCTGTGGTTCTCGCCGGTCCGCCACCTCATCGTGCTGCCGGCCGCTGTCGGCGGCGCGCCACGGCTGGACCCGCACGCGATCGCGGTGGCTGTAGAGATGGACCAGCCGCCGGGCGCCTAGGACGTCCGGGCCGGGACCGGGATCAGGCGAACAGGCCGCCACGAACGCGTCCGGGTCGAACGGGATGAGGTCGCCGACCTTCTCCCCCACCCCGACGAAGCGGACCGGGATCTTGAGCGCGTCCTCGATCGCGAAGACGATCCCGCCCTTGGCCGTCGAGTCGAGCTTGGTCAGGATGACCCCGGTCAGCCCGACCGCCTCGTGGAAGGCCTTGGCCTGGGCGAGGCCGTTCTGGCCGGTGGTCGCGTCCAGGACGAAGATCGTCTCGGGCTCCGCGCCCGGCAGGCGCTTGTCGATGATGCGACGGACCTTGGACAGCTCGTCCATCAGGTTCGACTTGGTGTGGAGCCGGCCGGCCGTGTCGGCGATGACGAGGTCGGCGCCGCGGGCGACCGCCGCGTCGAGCGCGTCGTAGACGACCGCGCCCGGGTCGGCGCCGGGGGCGTGCGCGATCATCGGCACCTTGGCCCGGTCCGCCCAGATCCGGAGCTGGTCGATCGCGGCGGCACGGAACGTGTCGGCGGCGGCCAGGATGACCGAGCGGCCCTCGGCGACGTAGCGGCTCGCGAGCTTGCCGATCGTCGTGGTCTTGCCGGTGCCGTTGACGCCGACGATGAGGACGACCGCCGGGCCGCCTGGCACCGCGGAGCGCGGGCTCCAGGCGAGGTCGCGCGGCACGAGCAGCATCGTCAGCTCGGTTCGGATCGCCGCCTCCGGGCCGGCCGGGTCGAACCGGCGGCGGGCACGCTCGACGAGGTCGATGGCCAGCGCCGCGCCGACGTCGCCGGCGATGAGCGTCTCCTCGACCTCGTCCCAGGACGGCCCCTCGCCGGTCCCCGTGCCGAGGAATCCACGCAGACGGGTCATGAAGTTGCCGCGGGTGCGCTCGAGACCGGCGTCGAGGGCCGCCTCGGTCGCCTCGGGCGTCTCCGGGATCGCGTCGTGGTCCCGGTCCCCTGCGAGGCCCGCGCCCCCCGGCGCGAGTGGGACCGGTGGCGGGATGTCGATGGTCATGACCGACGCCGCCGGCTCGGGCTCTGACGCGAACGGCAGGAGCGGATCCGTCGTCGGGAGCGGTTCGACCGGGGTGCCGTCGTCGAGGACGCCGAAGTCGGCGGGGTCGGGCTCCCAGTCGGGGTCGACCAGCGCGGGATCGACCGGTTCGTCGACCTCGGGAGTGGGTGGCTCGTTGCGGTTGCGGCGCCAGAAGGGCATCGGGAAAGCCTACCCGGCCAGGGCGGTTCGGTCCCGATCGCGGGCTGCGAGGGCCTGTGCCTCGTCCAGGCGCAGGCTGATGACCCGGCTGACCGAGTCGTCCCCGACGGTCACGCCGTACAGGGCATCGGCCGCCTCGATCGTGCCGCGGTTGTGGGTGATGACGATGAACTGGGTCCGCCCGGCGAGGCTCCGAAGCGCGTCGGCGAAGCGGCCGATGTTCGCCTCGTCCAGCGCGGCGTCGACCTCGTCGAGGACGCAGAACGGGACCGGCCGGACCTCGAGCATCGCGAACAGCAGAGCGACGGCCGTCAGCGCGCGCTCGCCGCCCGAGAGCATGGCCAGCGCCTGGGGCTTCTTGCCCGGCGGGCGGGCGACGATCTCGATGCCGGTCGTGCCGAGGTCGGTCGGGTCGGTCATCGAGAGGCGGGCGAACCCGCCGCCGAAGAGCTGCTCGAAGCGGGTCGCGAACGCGGCCTCGAGCGCCTGGAACGTCGTCCGGAACCGATCCGCGATCATCGTGTCGAGCTCGGCGATGAGCTCCCGCGTGCGGACGATGGCGGTCCGCAGGTCCGAGGCCTGCGTCTCGAGGGTCTCGAGCCGCGCCTTCAGCGTCGCGTATTCGTCGACGGCGAACGGATTGACGGCACCGAGCTCGTGGAACCGGCGCCGAAGCTGGCCCAGGCGAACGGCGCTCGGCGGCGGCGTGGTCGGTGCCTCGGCCGCCCAGATCGGCGTGACGAGGGCGAGGACCGCTTCGAGCGCGGCCGCCTCCTGCGAGATGGCCGCTTCGTCGTCGTCGGGCGGCTCGAGGGCCTCGGCCGATCCGGCGGCGTCGGCGGGCTCGGCCGAGTGGCCCGCCCCGACCGTGTCGTCGCCCGGCGGCACCCCGGCGAGGACGGCCAGGCGGCGGATCGCCAGCTCGCCGAGGCCGGCGAGGTCGACGACGACGCCTTCGTGCAGCGCCTCGAGACCGAGACGCGCCTCGAGCGCCTGGTGGTCCGCCGCGCGAAGCCGGCCGTCGACCGCCCGGAGACGCTCGCGCGCGGCCGCCGCGTCACGCTCGATCGCCGCCAGCCGGTCCCGATCGACGGCGTCGGCTGCATGGACGTCGGCCAGTGCCTGTCGCGCGCCGGCCTCGCGGGCGACGGTCGTGGCGAGCTCGGCCCGAAGCGCGTCGCGCTCGACGGTCAGGGCGCGCTCGCGTTCCCCGAGCGCCGCGACGTCACGCTCGGCGCGGGCCATCCGCTCCTCGGCGATCAGCGTGGATGCCTCGGCCCGGGCACGGCGGTTCTCGGCGTCGCGACGGGCTGCTTCCCGAGCGCCCGATTCCTCGGCGAGCCGGTCCCGCCGCGCACGGAGCGTCGCCGCGCGGGATTCCCACGCGGCAAGCGCCGCACCATCCGCGCCGTCGTCCCGGGTCCCGGCAAGATCCGTGCCCGCGTCGTCGGCAGCGTCATCAGGTTCGGGCAGGATCGCCAGACGGGCGCGCTCCAGCTCCGCGGCGAGGCGCTCCGCCTGCGCCTCATGCCACGACGCCTCGCGGACGACAGCCTCGAGCTGGCGGGCGCTCGACCGTTCGGCCTCCTCGGCGGCTCGACGGGCGCCGGCGGCGCGACTCTCCTCCGCCCGGGCCGCCTCCACGGCGTCGGTCGCCGCCTGCGCCTCGGCGGCGAGGCGGACGGCAGCGGCACGCAGGTCCGCCACCTCTGCTTCGCGGCCGGCCAGCTCGGTGCCGAGGCGCTCCGCTTCGGCGCGCCGCTCCAGCACGGATTCGACGGCCCCGAAGGTCACCCCGAGATCGGTCACCACGGCGCTGCCGTCACGGACGACGACGATCCAGCCGGGCGGCATCGTCGGCCTGGACGGCCAGGCATGCGGCGAGGTCCGGCAGCCAGCCGGCGCGGGCCAGCAGCCGGCGCGCGGCACCCGTCGGGTCCCGGCGGACGGCCGCGTCCAGGGTCCCGCCACCGGCCGCGCCGAGCGCCTCGCGGAACCGCCGCTCGCGGGCATCGTCGGCCGGAGGCGTCCCGACGGCGCGTTCGCTGACGACGAGCGTGCCCCGCTCCCTGGCCAGTCCCCCGACCGCGTCCGCCCCGACCACGTAGGCGCGGGTCGCCTCGGCCAGGGCGGCCTCCGCGGCGGCGCGGAAGGGCGGATCGATCGCGAGGTCCTCGTCCAGGCGGCGACCACCGGCACGACGGGCGGCCCGGGCGATCCCGCGCGTCTCCTCGTCGGCGAGCCGTGCCTCGAGGCCCTCGAGCCGGGCGCGGACCGCCGCCGCCGAGGCGCTCGCGGACACGGCTCGCTCATGGGCGGCCGCGGTCTCCGCGTCGGCCGCGCCGGCGCGCGTCCGGGCCGCCTCGCGGACGGCCGTCGCGGTCCGCTCGGCCTCGATCGCCGCCGCCAGCGTGGCGCGCGCTGCGACCAGCTCGGCCTCGAGCGTTGCCCTCCGCGCTCCCGCCGTGGCCGCCTCGCCCGTCTCGTCCGCCGCTCGGCGCTCGATGTCGGCCAGGCGTCGACGGGCGGTCTCGCGTTCGGCCTCCGCCGCCGCGGCCGCGCGCCGCAGTGCGGCCAGCTCCTCGCCCTGGGCCTGGCGCGCCGTCCGGAGCGTGCCGAGCTCGGCCAGGGCGTCGGCCAGCTCTCGTTCCGCCTCGGCGAGCGCACCCTCGAGCTCCAGGTCGCGCGCCGGGACGGGCACCGCCATCGCCCGACGACCGGTCGCCATCTCGGCCTCGGCCGCCGCCCGCTCGTCGAGGAGCCGGCGGCGGTCCCGTTCGAGCGCCTCGAGATCCGAGGCCAGCCGCGCGTCGCGCAGCTGGACGGATGTGGCCGTCGCTCGCGCCGCGTCGTGGGCTTCCCGTCGTTCGCGTTCCAGGGCCGCCCGCACGCCCAGCTCGGCCGAAAGGGCCGCCGCCGCGGTCTCGGCCGCCGCCAGCTCCCCCATCGCTCGATCGACGGCACGGCTCGCCCCGTCCCGCTCCGCGTCGGCCGTGGCCAGGCGGGCGGCCGCATCGTGCCAGCGAGCGTGCATCGTGGCCAGGAGCGCGGTCGCCAGCTCGTCGGCCGTGGTCTCGCGGCTGGCCTGCTGCTCGGCCTGGGCGGCGAGACGGCGGGCCTGTGGCCGGAGCTCGCCGAGGATGTCCTCGACGCGCGCCAGGTTCGCCTCGGATTCGACCAGCTGCTCCTCGGCCCGGCGCCGGCGGCGCTCGTGACGCCGGACGCCGGCGACCTCCTCGAACAGCGGCCGGCGCTCCTCCGGGCGGAGCGCCAGCGCCTGGTCGACCATGCCCTGGCCGATGAACAGGAACGCGTTGTCGGCCAGGTGCGCCGCGTCGAGCAGGTCGACCAGATCGCGCAGGCGGATGCGGCTCTTGTTGAGCAGGTAGTCGTTCTCGCCCGAGCGGTACAGGCGGCGGCCCAGCTCGAGCACCTGGAAGTCGACCGGCAGCAGGCCGTCCGCGTTGTCGAGGACGAGCGTCACGTCGGCCATGCCCTGCGCGGCACGCTTCTCCGAGCCGGCCCAGATGACGTCCTCGGACTTGCGCGACCGGAGGGCGCGGCCCTGCTCGCCGAGCGCCCAGCGCAGCGCGTCCGCGAGGTTGCTCTTGCCCGAGCCGTTCGGCCCGACGACGGCGCTGATGCCCGGCCCGAACTCGACGCTGGTCCGCTCGGCGAACGACTTGAAGCCCTGGAGCCGGAGGGCCAGGAGACGGGGCTCGGCGGGCCGGTCGTCGGCGGTCATGCGTCCGCTCCGTCGATGCCGTCGATGCCGGCGATGCCGGCGGCCATTTCGGCGGCCCGCAGCCGGTCCATCGCCTGGGCCGCCGCCGCCGTCTCGGCCGACCGGCGCGACGGCCCTTCACCGACGCCGAGCAGCTCGCCGTCGACGACGACCTCGATCCGGAACGACCGCTCGTGATCGGGACCGCTGGCGTCCACGAGACGGTAGCTCGGCCGGTCGCCGGACTGGCGCTGGGTGTACTCCTGGAGCCGGCTCTTGGGGCTCTTGAGCGCCCCGATCGGCGCTTCCGCGACGAGCTCGGTGTCGGCCAGGCCGACGATCCAGTCGCGGATCGGCTCGAAGCCGAGGTCGAGGAAGAGCGCTCCCGCGACCGCCTCGAACGTCGACGCCAGGAGCGACGGACGCCGGCGGCCGCTGCGCTGGGCCTCGCCCTCGCCGAGGAGGAGGATACGCGCCGAGGTCGATCCGGCCGGCGAGCCGGGCGAGGCCGGTGGTCGACACGATGGCCGCGCGTCGGGCGCTCAGGTAGCCCTCGTCGTCGGTCGGGTGACGGGCGTAGAGCGCCTCGGAGATCGCGAGATTGACCACGGCATCACCGAGGAACTCGAGGCGTTCGTTGTGGCCGAGGGCGGCGTCCCGGTGCTCGTGGTGCCAGCTGGAGTGGACGAGCGCCTGCTCCAGCAGGTCGAGGTCACGGACCGGCAGCCCGATCTTCGCCGCGAAGGCCTCGGCGGGACGCACCCTCTCGTGCTCCGCCCGACGGCCGTCGGAGCGGCTAGGAGGAGTGCTCGTCGATGTAATCGACGGCGTCCTGGACGGTGCGGATCTTCTCCGCATCCTCGTCCGAGATCTCCGTCCCGAACTCCTCTTCGAGGCTCATGATGAGCTCGACGAGATCGAGTGAATCCGCGTTCAGATCGTCGACGAACGACGCCTCGGGCTTGACCTCATCCTCGTCGGCGCCGAGCTGCTCGACGACGATCTTCTTGAGGCGCTCGTACGTTGTTGCCACTGACTCCCTCCTCGGAGCTGGGTGTTGGTGCCGTCGGCCGGTCGCCGCTGGGCTCCCCTGCGATGCTCCCAAGCACGCCGTTCATCAGGCGTCGCATGGGCTCTCCACTGTAGGTGCGTGCCAGCTCGACCCACTCGGCGATGGCCACCCGGGCCGGCGTGGCCGAGTGTAGCACCTCGGATATGGCGCAACGGAGCAGGGCGCGGTCCATCCGGGCGAGCCCGGTGACCGGGTACTGCGGCGCCCGCCGGGTGATCTCCGCGTCGATCTCGTCGCGGTGCGCCATCTCCGCGGCGACGAGCTCGCGGGCGAGCGTCGCGGCGTTCTCGTCGCGCTCCTCCTCGGCCAGGTGCCGCTCGAGGACGGCGTCCGCGGTCCGCTGCCCGAAGTCCGCCTCGAACACCGCCGCGAGGGCCAGCCGGCGACCGGTCCGCCGGCCGCGGACGCGATCAGCCCCCGACGCCATCGACCAGCACGGTGACCGAACCGAGGTCGAGGCCGAGCAGGCGCTCGACGGTCGCCGCCACGGTCGACCGGATCTGGGCGGTGAGCGGCGCCAGCGGCTGACCCGGCCGGGCGACGACCCACAGCCGGACGAGGACGCGGTCGTCGCGGATCCGGACCGAGACCGAGGATCCGCCGAGCGAGCCGGCGCCAGGCCGGCCCACCCCGGCCGACGCGGGTCACGCCGGGCACCTCGAAGGCGGCCAGCCGGACCAGCTCGGCGATGACGCCCCGCCCGACCGTCACCTGCGGACCGTTCATGACGCCTCCGATGCGGCAACCGGGCGCGGGACGCCCGACCCGAGCGACTCCGCGATCAGCGCCGGGACCCGGGTGCGTGCGGTCGTCGCGGCGACCTCGCAGGCGAACGTCACCATGCGCCGGCGGGCTCGCCCGTGGGTGATGATGACCGTGCCGCGGACGCCCAGCAACGGCGATCCGCCGACCTTCTCGTAGTCGAACACGGTCCGGATGCGGCCCACGCCGGGGCGCATGAGCAGGTACGCCAGCCGGCCGCGGAGGGACCGCTCGAACTCGCCGCGCCACAGGTCGAAGATGAAGGTCGACAGGCCCTCGAAGAACTTGATCACGACGTTGCCGAGGACCGCGTCGCAGACCACGACGTCGGCCAGATGGTGGGTCAGGTCCTTGCCCTCGACGTTGCCGGTGAAGTTGAGGTCCGTCAGGTCGAGCAGCTCGGTCGCGCGCTGGATCCGGGCGTCGCCCTTGCCCTTCTCCTCGCCGATCGACAGCAGCGCCACGCGCGGACGCGCCACGCCCAGGACGCGCTCGGCGAAGATCGCGCCCATCTGCGCGTACTGGACCAGGTTCTCCGCGGTCGAGTCCGGGTTGGCCCCGATGTCGAGGAGGACGACCGGGCCCGCGTCGGTGATCATCTGGACGGCCAGCCCCGGCCGATCCACGCCCGGCAGCCGGCCCAGGCGAAGCACGGCCGCGGCCATCCCGGCGCCGGTGTGACCGGCGGTCACGACGGCGTCCGCCTCGCCGCGCTTGACCAGGTCGACCGCGACGAGGATCGACGAATCCTTCTTCTCGCGGAGGGCGAGGGCCGGATGCTCGTCCATCCCGACCACCTGGCTGGCCACGACGACCGACACGTTCGCCGGGAGGTCGCCGGCGATGCGCCGGATGACCGCCTCGTCGCCGACCAGGATGACCTGGTCCTCGGGATGGGCCCGGGCGTGATCGATCGCGCCGGGCACGACCTCCGCCGGACCGTGATCGCCGCCCATCGCGTCGACCGCGACGCGGACCCCGGCGGCGTCGCGGGGCGCCGGCTGGGGTTGGGGCTGGGTCACCGCGTCAGCGCGCGGCGTCGTCGGCGGCGGAGCGGGCTTCAGCTGGACGCGAGGCGGCCCTGGTAGTAGCCGCAGTTCGGACAGACGTGATGCGGCAGCTTCATCTCGTGGCAGTGCGTGCACTCCTCGAGCGTCGGGACGCTGATCGCGAGGTGGGCACGCCGCTCGCCCTGCCGGGCATGCGAGACGCGTCGCTTGGGTACACCCATGGGGTCGAGGGCTCCTTCGGGTCATCGCGAGGACGCGATGCGCTGGCTGGCTGTCGGGTGGGGCGGCGAGACCTCGTGGAGCGCTGTCCGACCGACGGCGGAGTGTAGCGCGAATCGGCCGCCCTGTCAGGCGTCGGGTCCGTCGTCGTCGGCGTGAACCCGCGCAGCGCCTCGAGTCGCGGGTCGATGTCGTCGACGGGATGGTCGTGGACGCCCTCGTCGAGCGGCAGGCCGCAGACGATGCACAGGCCCGGACAGTCGGGCCGATCGAGCGGCGCGATCGGCTCCGCCAGCTGGATCGCCTCGCGGACCGGCGTCTCGAGGTCGAGCTCGTGGTGGTCGGTCAGGCGGGCGATGTCCGGCTCGTCGTCGGTCGGCAGCGGGCGCCCCGTGGTGAGGTCGATGGCCGGCAGGTACTCCTCCGCGATGCGCACGTCGACCGGGTAGGTGATGTCGCGCAGGCAGCGGCTGCACTCGAGCTGGAGGGCCGCATGGAGGTCCCCCGTCGCGAGGATCCCGCGGTTCGTCCGCAGGAGCCGGATCCGGCCGGAGATCGGCTCGGCCAGGGTCAGGTCGTCGAGATCGATGGCGACGCCGGCCACCTCGTGGATCCGCTCGGCGCCGGGCTCGTCGGCCAGCAGGCCCGCCACGTTCCAGGCGAGCGGACCGTCGTCCGGCCGGCCCCCGGTCACCGCGCGTTGCTGGACGGCTCGGCGGCCTCATCCTCCCAGCGGTCCGCCTCGCCGCCGGCCGAGCCGTCGGCCGCGTCCTCCGCCGCGATCGCGGCGCGCCGCTCGTCGAGCATCTCGATGCCCTTCTTGATGCTGGTCAGCGTCTTGACCACGTCGCCCTCGAGGCCGACGAGCACGCCCACGGCGTATTCGTCCGCGCCGCGTCGGATCTCGTCCGCGTCGCGATGCGCGTCGCCGATGATGACCCGGCTCTGGGCGTCGGCCGACTGGGTCAGGCCGCGCTCGTCGATGAGGAAGGCCGCCTGCTCCTGGGCGCGGGCGACGATCCGCTCCGCCTCCTCCTGGGCCTTCTCGATGATCCGCTCGCCCTCGGCGTTGATCCGCTTGGCGGCCCGGACCTCCTCCGGGACGGCGACGCGCAGCTCGTCGATGAGGCCGAGCGCGGCGTTCTGGTCGACCACGACATTCGTCGTCAGCGGCAGCTTCTTGCCGTTGGCGATGAGTGACTCCAGGCGCTCGACGAGGAAGATGATGTCGATCGGAGTGCCCTCCAGGCTGGACGGCTCGGGCCCGGTTCGGACCGCTTCGATTATGGCACGCGGGCGTTCGTCAGCGGCGCCTCCGCATCGGCCCGCGGGGCTGTCAGCGGCGACCCTGTCCCGCCTCCAACGCGGCCGCGGCCACGGGCGGAACCATGGTCGAGACGTCACCGCCGAAGCGCGGCGATCTCCTTGACCAGGCTGGAGCTGACGTAGCCGTTGGCGACCGAGGTCATGAAGAAGACCGTGTCGACATCCGGCGCGAGGACGCGGTTGTTGTGGGCGAGCTGCATCTCGGTCTCGAAGTCGCTGATCGCGCGGAGGCCGCGGACGATCGACCCGGCACCGCGCGCCCGGCACAGGTCCACGGTCAGGCCGTCGAACGCGACGACCTCGATGCGGTCCGGCGGCGCGCCGTCCTCGGCGAGGGCGTCCCGGATGACCCGGATGCGCGTCTCGACGTCGAGGAGCGGCGCCTTCCGCGGGTTGGCGAGGACCGCGACGATCACGCTGTCGAAGACGTCCGCGGCCCGGCCGATGATGTCGAGGTGGCCGTTGGTGATCGGGTCGAACGAGCCCGGATAGACCGCGATCGTGTTCATCGATCCTCCTGGCGCCGGTAGAAGGTGAGGGTCGTCTCGCCGAAACGGCGCTCGCGCTCCGATGCTAGCAGCCCGATGACGGCCGGCGGCGGGTCACGCCAGAAGTGCTTGGCGACGACCCGGGCAGCCGGGAGCGAGCCGGGGACCGAGGGCCTCGAGCGTGGCCGCCATGAGCGCGACCTCCTCGTACGGCGGATCGACGATGACCACGTCGAACGGGCCGAGCGGCGGCCGCCTCCGGGCCGGCCAGCCAGGCGAGCGCCTCTGCCCGGACGATCCGGGCGCGCGGGCCGGCCAGGTGGGTCCGCCCGAGGTTGGTCGCGATGACCGCCGCGGCGCCCTTGTCCTTCTCGACGAACGTCGCGTGCGCGGCGCCGCGTGACAGCGCTTCGATGCCGGCCGCGCCCGAGCCGGCGAACAGGTCCAGGACGTTGGCGCCCGGCATGTCGGGGTCGAGGATCGCGAAGAGCGTCTGCTTGACCCGGTCGGCCAGCGGGCGGGTGCCCGGACCCGGTGCCTCGAGCCGGATGCCGCGCGCCGTCCCGGCCACGACCCGGCCGGCGTCCCGGACCGTCACGTGCCGCTGGCCGGTTCGCCGGCCGCCACGCGGCGCAGCCAGCCGTCCTCGAGCTCGGCCGCCAGGTCCGGCCGCGGCGGGGCCATCCGGCCGTCGGGGTCGAGCAGCGCCTCGGCGTGCGTTCGCGCCCGGACCGCCAGGTCGCGATGCTCGGCGACCTGGAGCGACGCGACCCGGAGGCGCGGGAAGCCGGACTGCGCCAGACCGAGGACGTCGCCCTCCTTGCGCAGCTCGAAGTCCTTCTCCGCGAGCTCGAACCCGTCGTTCGACTCGACGACGGCGCGCAGGCGTGCGACCGCGATCTCGTCGGTCGAATCGGTCACCAGGACGCAGAACGATTCGACGCTGCCGCGCCCGACCCGGCCGCGCAGCTGGTGGAGCTGGGCCAGGCCGAACCGGTCGGCGCCCTCGATGACCATCATCGTCGCCGCCGGCACGTCCACCCCGACCTCCACGACCGTCGTGCCGACCAGGACGTCGAGCTCGCCGTCGCGGAAGCGGCTCATCTCGGCGTCGCGCTCGGCCGGCTTGAGCCGGCCGTGGACCATCCCGACCCGGAGCGGGTCGAGCAGCGCGGACAGCCGGACCGCCTCGCTCTCGGCCGCGACCGCGCCATCGCCGTCGTCGACGCCCTCCTCGATCAGCGGCACGACGACGAACGTCCGGTGCCCGAGCGCCGCCTCGTCCCGGACCTTGCGCCACGTGCCGTCGAGGTCGGCCGGGCGCTTGACCCCGGTCCGGATCTTGACCCGGCCGGCGGGCGGCGTCCGGAGGTCGGACACGTCGAGGTCCGCGTAGAGCACCTGGCCGAGCGTCCGCGGGATGGGCGTCGCGGTCATCAGCAGGACGTGCGGCGAGCGGCCGCCGGCCTTGGCCTCGAGCTGGCCGCGCTGGTCCACCCCGAACCGATGCTGCTCGTCGATGACGACGAGGCCGAGGTCGGCGAAGGTGACCGCGTCCTGGATGAGCGCGTGCGTGCCCACGACGACGAGCGCCTGACCGGAGGCGATCGCCTCGAGCGCCTTGGCCTTGACGTCGGCCTTGAGCGAACCCGTGAGCAAGGTGACGCCGATCCCGACGTCCTCGAGCAGCGCGCTCACCGTCTCGAGGTGCTGGCGGGCGAGCAGGTCGGTCGGGGCGAGCAGAGCTCCCTGCAGACCGGCCTTGGCGGTGGCCGCGAGTGCGTAGGCCGCGACCGCGGTCTTGCCCGACCCGACGTCGCCCTGCAGGAGTCGCAGCATCGGGGTCGGACGGGCGAGGTCGTCGCGGATCGCGTCGATCGCGACCACCTGGTCGACGGTCAGGTCGATCGGGGCACCGATCCGGGCGCCGATCGCGCCGACGATCGCAGTGCGGACCGCCACGTCCGCCGTGCCGTCGAGTCGGATCTCCGGGGCGGCGTCGCGGACGCGCTGCCGACGGCGGGCGACCATCCCGAGCTGGAGCGCCAGGAGCTCGTCGAAGGCGAGGCGGCGCAGTGCCGCGTCCCGACCCTCGAACGACTCGGGGTAGTGGGCCTCCTCGATCGCCCGGGCGATCGGCACGAGCCGTTCGTCCGCGACGATCTCGGCCGGCAGGTACTCGGGATAGGCGTCGCCGGCCTTGTCGAGCGCCTCGCGGATGGCCGCCCGCAGCCGGATCGAGGTCAGGCCGGCGGTCAGCGGGTAGACCGGCACGATCCGGCCGACGTGGAGCAGCTCGGTCTCGCCCATCTCGCCGGCGACGACCTGGAACTCCGGGTTGTCGAGGGTCAGCCTGCGGCCGAAATGCTTGACCTTGCCGGACACGACGATCTCGCTGCCGACGAACAGCCGCCGCTCGATGAACCGGCGCCCGAACCAGGTCGCGTCGATGCTGCCGCTGTCGTCCTCGAGCCGCGCGATGGTCCGCTGCGTCCGGCCGCGAAAGCCGGGCTCGACCCGGACGTCGCCGACGCGTGCCTGGGCCGAGACGACCGTCGCCGTCCGCCTCCCAGACCAGGTCGCCGAGCTTGCGCATCTCGCGCAGGTCGTCGTACCGGCGCGGCAGGTGGAAGAGCAGGTCGCGGACCGTGTAGAAGTCGAGCTTGATCCCGGCCCGGCGCAGGGTCGCGGCGGCCGCCAGCCCGGACTGCGCCAGCGGGGTCGACAGCAGCTCGACCGGATCGGTCGGGGCCGCAACCGGGCGCGTCGCCTTGGCCACGCCTACTCGGCTGCGATCAGGTACCGGTAGAACGGCTGTCCGCCGTGGCGGACCTCGACCTCGACGCCGGGCGTGACGGACCCGATCCGGCGGGCCATCGCCTCCGCCTCGGTGAGATCGGCGCCGTCGCCGTAGAACAAGGTGAGCAGCTCGTACCCGGGCGTCAGCGCCGCGATCGCGGCCAGGACGGCCTTGTCGCGATCGCCGCCCGAGGCGACGAGCCCATCGTCCGGGTCCAGGGCGATGGTCTGGCCGCGCTTGACCTTGCGGCCGCCGATCGTCGCGTCGCGGACGGCCTCGGTGACGACGACGGTCTGGATCGCGCGCGCGGCCTCGGTCATCGGGCCGGCGTTGGCCGTGGCATCGAGGCTCGGGTCGAGGGCGAGGAGCGCCGCGAAGCCCTCGGCGGCGTTGCGGGTCGGGACGACGACGACCGGCCGATCGGCCATGCCGGCCACCTGGCGCGCCGCGAGGACGACGTTCGGGTTGTTGGGCAGGACGATGACCTCGCGGGCGGTCACGCCATGGATGGCCTCGAGCAGCTCGCCGGTGCTGGGGTTGGTCGTCTGTCCGCCGGGCACGACGGCGGCGACCCCGAACTCGTGGAAGATCGCCGCCAGCCCGTCGCCCGCGACGACCGCGACGACGCCGAGCGCGGGGGCGTCAGTGGGCGTGGCGGCCGCCGAGCGGGCGCGCGCCACGGCCTCGACCGCCGGTGCTTCGGCGGCAGTGAAGGCGGCCGCCCGGGTCTCGCGGACGTCCCGCGCCTGGTTGTCGAGGTTCTCGATGCTGATCCGGCTGAGCGTCCCGAGCCCCAGGCCGTAGGCGACCACCGCATCCGGCCGCTCGTTGTGGACGTGGACCTTGAGCGCCCGGCTGTCGCCCGCGACGAGGACCGACTCGCCGATCGATTCGAGGTGCTCGCGGATGGCGTCCACGTCGAGGGCGCCGGACCCGTTGGGCTGGAGCAGGAACATCGTCTCGTAGCCGAAGCCCTCGTCCGCATGCGCGACGAGGGTCGACGCCTTGATCGCGGCGCCGCCACGGGCGTGCCCCCGCGCCGCTCCCGCCGGCGCCCGCCCGACGAGATGCAGCAGGGCGCCCTGGAACAGCCGGTAGAGCCCCTGCCCGCCCGAGTCGACGACGCCGGCCTCGCGCAGGATGGCCAGCAGGCTCGGCGTCCGGGCGACGGACCTCTCGGCGGCGTCGAGCGTGGCGGTCAGGACCGTCTCGATGTCGTTGTCGCGTTCGGCGGCGATGACGGCGGCATCGGCCGACTCGCGGATGACCGTGAGGATCGTCCCCTCGACCGGCTTGGCGACCGCGCCGTAGGCCGTCTTCGAGCCCTGCGACAGGGCGTGGGCGAGGTCGAGGCCGTTGAACCGGCTCTTGCCGCCGAGGCCCTCGGCCATGCCCCGGAAGATCTGGCTGGTGATCACCCCCGAGTTGCCGCGGGCACCCATGAGCGCTCCGAAGCTGATCGCCGCCGCGATCCGTTCCGCCGGCCCCCCGGCCGCTCCCTCCGCCTCCTCGAGCGCCGCCTGGACCGTGGCCAGCATGTTCGAGCCGGTGTCGCCGTCCGGGACGGGATAGACGTTGAGGGCGTTGATCTCGTCGACGTGCGCCTCGAGGTTGGCGACCGCAGCCCGGAAGGCACCGAGCAGGCCGTCGCCGTCACACGCCCGGCGGACCATCAGGCGACATCCGTCCCGCTGTCGGCGAGGTCCCGCGGTCCGACCGCATCGGGGTCCGCGTGGAGCACGGCGGGTGGCGAGCCGCCGGGACCGAACCGCAGGCCGTCGATGTGGATCGTCACCTGACCGACCTCGCGCCCGAGGGCGTGCCGGATCGAATACCGGATGGCCGAATCGACCTGGCGCGCGACCTCCGCCACGGGAACCCCGAAGGCGACGGTCAGATCGAGGTCGATGTCGAGCGTGTCACCGAGGCGGACGTCGATCCCGGGCTGGGCGAGCCCGAACCGCTCCAGCAGGCGCTCGTGGGGCCGGCCGGCGAACCCCGTCACGCCGTAGGACCCGATCGTGGCCGCTCGCACCAGGTCGACGACGGCCCGACGCGTCACGAGCGATCGGCCGGGCTTCGGTGTGGTCGGCAAGCGGGCGAGGTCCTCCCTGCGTGAGCGCGGCGGGCGTCGTGCGGACATGGGCGTCGGGGACCCGTGTGCTATTCTACCGCTCCGTTCGGGCCCTTCCGGGCACCGCGACCTCCATCTCGACCATCCAGAGGACCACGCATGGCCCGCTCCTGCGCGATCTGCGGCAAGGTATCGATGGGCGGCTTCAACCCCCAGTCTTCGGGGATGAACCGCGTTCGAGCCCACCGCCGCATGAAGCCGAACCTCCAGCCGCTCATCATCGACGTCAAGGGACAGCCGACCAAGTCGCTCGTCTGCACCCGCTGCCGTCGCACGCTGCTGAAGTCGGCCAAGTAACCCGACGCCGTCGCTTGCGACGGCCCATCCAGAGACCTTTCCACCCGACCGGTCGCGCAGGCGGCCGGTTCGTCGTGTGTGCCTCTAGTCCCCGATCTCGAGGGTCGTGATCCGGCGGCCGCGGCCGTCGACGAGCTGCCAGTCGGCGCCCAGCTCATCGTCTTCGCCGGCGAGGATCGCGGTGATCGCGGCCTTGGCGCCGGCGGCGGGATCCTTCGCCTTGGCGAGCGCGGCGGTCACGCGTCGCTCGAGCGCGAGCCGGGCCAGCGCCGGCTGACCGTCGGCCATCTCGGCCTTGGCGATCCCCTCCGGATCCTCGACGTCGAGCGACTCGAGCGTCGCGATCAGCGTCCGCGCGGTCCGTCGATCGGCCAGGGTGAGGTCACGGAACCAGGTCGGGTCGGGCTTGGGCTCGGGTTCGGGCTCGGGCGGCTTGGCCGAGGCGCCGGCGCGGTCGGTGGCATCGTCCGGCGCCTTCGATGCCTTCGGGGCGGCGGCTCGACCGGCCTTCGACGGCTTCGCGGCCTTCGGCTTCTCGGGCTCGGTGGCCGGCGCTTGACCTCCTCGATCCGCTCGGCCAGCGGCGACTCGGCGGGGCCCTCGGTCCGCGCCTCCTCGATCGCATCCTTGGCCGCCCCGAGCGACCCGAACGGCCCGCGCACCAGCGGCAGCCCGAACTCGTTGGTCTGGGTCGTGTCCACGATGACCCACGTCCCGGATTGCGGCTCGATCTGGAACCGGCCGTCGCGCGTCTCCCAGCGCCCGCCGCCGATCCGTTTGAGCGCGTCCGACCCTGCCATCGCCCCAGTATCCCCGCTCGGCCTACCGCTCGTCCGTGTCGAGCCAGATCGTGAACGGACCGTCGTTGACGAGGCTGACCGCCATCTCCGCGCCGAACCGGCCGGTCGCGACCTCGACACCGAGCCCGCGCAGTGCGGCGGCGAAGCCCTGGTAGAGGCGGTCGGCGAGGTCCGGATCCGCCGCGCCCGTGAAGCCTGGACGGCGGCCCTTGCGCGTGTCGGCGTACAGCGTGAACTGCGAGACCACCAGCGCCGACCCGCCGATGTCGACGAGCGATCGGTTCGTCCGACCGTCCTCGTCCCGGAAGATCCGCAGCTCGGCGGTCTTGCGGGCCAGCTCGACGGCAACGGCCTCCGTGTCGTCCGGGCCGACGCCGAGCAGGACGACCAGTCCCGGCCCGATCTCGCCGACGACCGCGCCGTCGACGCGGACATTCGCGCCGGTCGTGCGCTGGAGGAGCGCTCTCACGGGTGGCTGGGCGGCGGGATGACGCCGTGCTCGGCGACGAAGTCCGCGCGCCACGCGTCCGCATCGCGCTCGTACGTGGCGCGGGCAGCGTCGTGGCGCTCGCGCACGAGCGGCTCGGTCGACGCCGGCACCAGCAGGTCGTAGTCGCGGACCCCGTCCGGGTTCATCTGGCCGTCCCCGCGGAGCATGACGACGGGCACGCCGCCGCTCTCGATCTCGTCCATCAGCCGGTGGGCGAGGTGCTTGGGCAGCGAGGCGAACGTGATCATCCGGTCGCGCGGCACCGGCGGGACGCCGTCGTTGAGCGTGTACTGGTAGCCCTCGTCGGCGAGCGCCCGGATGAGCCGGACCTCGCGCGCCATGTCGCGACCCGGGACGAACAGGGCCGACCCGACGACGAAGACGTCGACACCGAGCCCGCCGGCGTATTCGGCGGTCTCGCGGTTGATCCCGCCGTCGACGTGGACCTCCGCCCCGAACGCCTTCGCGCTCAGCAGGTCACGGGCGGCCAGCAGCTTCTCGGCGGCGACGTCCTTCATGAACGACTGGCCGCCGAACCCGGGCTCGACCGTCATGACCAGGACGATGTCGAGCAGCTCGCCGATACGGCTCCAGCGCGGACAGCGGCGTCGCCGGCTTGACCGCCAGCCCGGCCGCCCGGCCGGCCGCCCGGATCCGTCGCAGGGTCGGCGCGATCTCCTCCTCGATCTCGACGTGGAACGTGATCGAATCGCAGCCCGCCTCGAGATACTCGTCGAGGAAGCGGCCCGGCTCGTCGACCATCAGGTGCGCATCGAACGGCAGCTCCGTCCGCCGGCGCAGGTGCTTGATGGTCTTCGCCCCGAACGTCAGGTTCGGGACGAAGTGCGCGTCCATGACGTCGAGGTGGATCCGGTCAGCCCCGGCCGCCTGGACGCGACGGACCGCGTAGGCGAGGTTGGACAGGTCGGCGTCGAGGATGCTCGCGGCGATCCGGGCCCGGCCGTCCGCCACGGTCAGTCCCCCACCCCGGCCGGGACAGGTTCGTGACTGCGCTCACCGAGGAGGGCGGCCGCGCTCTCCGCGACGAGCCGGGCGCGCCGGCGAGCGACGGCCGGTGCGGGCGGCTCGCCGGCCCGCTCCGCCGCGAGCTGGCCGCATGCGGCTCCGACCTCCTGGCCGCGGTTGCGCCGGATCGTCGTCTCGATCCCGGCCGCGCGCAGGGTCGCGGCGAAGTCCTCGATGACCGGCATCGGGCTCGCGGTCCA
This sequence comes from uncultured Chloroflexia bacterium, assembly GCA_963720495.1. GTDB lineage: Bacteria > Chloroflexota > Limnocylindria > Limnocylindrales > CSP1-4 > SPCO01. Next base: position 274,842 of record CAVRFU010000004.1, on the reverse strand, counting down.
CGGCGTGTGCGCGACGGGGTTCATCGGGATGAGGTTGACGTGGGCGTGGTCGCCACGGAGCAGATCGGCCATCGCCGTCGCGTCCTCGGCCGTGTCGTTCACGCCGCCGATCATCGTGACCTCGTAGCTGATCCGGCGGCCGGTCGTCCGGCTGTGGTCGCGGGCCGCCTCCACGACCTCCGCGACCGGCCAGCGTCGATTGAGCGGGACGAGCACGTCGCGCAGCGGGTCGCGCGCGGCGTGGAGCGAGACGGCCAGCGTGAACTGCGGCCCGAGCGCCGGTCAGCCGCCGGATGCCGGGCACGACCCCGGACGTCGACACCGTGATGTGGCGGGCGCCGAGCCCGAACCGCCGGCGGTCGTTGAGCGCCTCGATGGCGGCCAGGACGCGATCGAGGTTGAGCAGCGGCTCGCCCATGCCCATGAACACGATGTTGGTCAGCCGCTTGCCGTCCGCCGACGAGGCGGCGCGAGGCGAGGCGGACCTGGTCGACGATCTCGGCGACCTCGAGGTCCCGCCCGAACCCGAGCTCCCCGGTGGCGCAGAACGGGCAGCCCACGGCGCAGCCGGCCTGGCTCGAGATGCACAGCGTGTGCCGCTCCCGCGAGCCGGGACGCGCCGGGTAGTGCATCAGCACCGATTCGATCAGCGCGCCGTCGGCCAGCCGGTGGAGCGCCTTCTCGGTGAGACCGCCGTCCGCCTCCTTCCACTCGGTATCGGCGACGGTGTCGAACCGGAACGCGGCCTCGAGGTCGGCGCGCAGGCCGGCGGGCAGCGTCCGGACCTCGTCGATCGTCGCGACCGACCCCTTCCAGACCGCATCGGCGACCTGTCGGGCGCGGTAGGCGGGCACCGTGCGCTCCGCCAGCCAGGCCGCCAGTGCCTCCGGGGTCACGCCGGACAGGCCGGGCCGCTGCGGGGGCGCGTCGGGGCTCATGCCGCGATGCTAGCGCAGGCGGTCACCGGCCCGGCTCGATGGCGCTGCCCGCGATCGACGGTCGGCCACGCAGGAAGGCGTCCCACGGCATCCGCCGGCCACCGGCCGGCTGGACCTCGATGAGCCGCAGCCGCTCGCCCGTGCCGACGCCAAGACCGAGCTCGTCGAACGTGCCGGCGGCGGGTCCGTCGCCATCCGCGACCGCCGACCAGACCACGAGGCGTCCGAACGGCGTGTCGACGAACGAGCCGGGCCACGGCTGGTAGGCCCGGACCTGGCGCTCGAGCTCGACCGCCGGACGGCCCGGGTCGAGCCGGCCGTCCCCGCGCCGCAACGGCCGGGTCAGTGTCGCTCCCCGTCGGGCTGGGGCCGGGCCGCGATCTCGCCACGGAGCCATGGCCCGACCGTCTCGGTCCAGCAGCTGCGGCCCCCTGCGACGCGAGGATCGCTCTCGAGCACCGGCGTCGTCTCGTCGCCCTCGAGGGGCAGGCGTCGCCTGGGCGACGATCGGCCCGGTGTCGAGACCGTCGTCCATGCGGATGACGGTGACGCCGGTCGTCGGCATCGCCGGCGAGGATCGCGGCCGGGATCGGGGTCGCGCCGCGATGCCTGGGCAGGAGCGAGGGGTGCAGGTTGAGCGCTCCGTGGCGCGTCTCGAGCAGCGCCGCCGGGACGATCTGGCCGTAGTCGGCGAGGACGAGGAGATCCGGCTCGAGCGCCAGCACCGCGCCGATGCCCGCAGGATCGCGGAGCCGGTCGGGCGCGACGATCGCCGGGATCGCCAGCTCCTCTGCGACGACCTGGACCGGCGTGACCTGGAGGGTCTGCCCCCGCCCGGAGGCGCGCGGCGGCGCGGTGACGACGCCGACGAGATCGATGTCCGGGTGCCGGGCGAGTCCGCGCAGGCTCGGCAGGCCGAACCCGCCGCTGCCGAGGAAGACAGTCCGGGTGCGCGAGCCGCCGGCCGGCCCGTCGGTCACGCCAGGGCGCTCGTCGCCTCGCGGACCTCGTCCTCGTCCTGGTCCTCGGCCCCCACGACCATCAGCTCGTCCATCGAATCGAGGTAGTCGATGTAGAGCTTGCCGTCGAGGTGGTCGAGCTCGTGCTGGAGCGCCCGCCCGAGCAGCCCGGAGCCGGCGACCTTGATCTTCTGGCCGAGGCGGTTCTGGGCGACGACCCACACGCGCTCGCGGCGGGTCACGTAGGCGACGTAGCCCGGGATCGAGAGGCACCCCTCGAGGTCGCGATCGTCGCCCTCCGAGCGGACGATGCGCGGGTTGACCAGCTCGTGGAGCTGGCCTTCGACCTCGATGACGCAGGCCTGCATCGCCTCGCCGAGCTGCGGGGCGGCGAGCCCGACGCCGGGTGCGTCCCGCATCGTGTGGGCGAGGTCGTCGAGCAGCTCGTGCAGGTACTTGCCGAAGCTGTCGACGGGCTTGCCCTTGAGGCGGAGACGCGGGTCACCGAGAAGAACGATCGGTCGGACACTCATGGGCGGAGTATATGTAGCGAGGCTCAGGCCGGGCTGGGTCCGTCCGTCGGCGTGGTGCCGCCGTCGGGAGCCGGAGGCGGCGTCGCCGGGGTCGATGCCTCGGGAGCGTCGGCCTTGCCGGGTTCGGGCTTGGCGCCGCTGTCGGTCGTCTCGAGCGACGCGCGCAGGTCCGCCGCCCAGCTGCGCGACCGGGTGGCGAGCTTGGCGCTCGCGTCCGACGGTCACCTCGCCGGCCCGGCGAGCGAACGGTGCCGCGCGGTCGGCCGCGACGGCGGCGAACTCGGCGGCACGGGCGGAGAACTCGCGGACGGTCGGGGTCGCCCGCTCGGCCAGGTCGTCGACCGCCTCGCGGACCGACTCGAGGATCGCGGTCGCGGCGGATGCGCCGGACGTGCCGCTCGACGCGTTCGCGCCGCCGTCGGGATCGGTCCCATGGGCGTCGGCCGAGCCGCTGCCGCCGGACGCCTGGTCCGTGGTCCAGGTGAAGGTCTCGTCGGACGCCGGTCGGTCGGCGTTGGGCTCGTCAGGGGTGGGGGTCGTGGGTTCGGTCATGGTGGCGTCCTCCGGGGGTTGGTGGCACCAATCGTCGCACGAACCGGCGAACCGGGCATGTGCCGAACGTCCCGGCTCAGAGCAGCGACTCCGGGTCGACGTCGACCGACCACGGCGCGTCGACGCCGCCGTCGAGCAGCGCCACCGGATCGTCACCGCGAAGGACGACGTTCCAGCGCCAGCGGTCCGCCCGTCGGGCGATGTAGGCCGGGGCGGGACCGACCACGGACACGGCCACACCTCGCTCCGTGGCGAGGGTCCGCAGCCGGCCGGCCATGGCTTGCGCCTCGCGTTCCGCGGCGGCCGGGTCGACGAGGCCCACCGTCAGCTTGACCAGGCGCCCGAACGGCGGCGACCCGAACCGCTCGCGCATGGCCAGCTCGGCGTCGTAGAAGGCCGTCCGGTCCCCGGTCGCGGCCGCCTGGATCGCCGGATGGTCGGGCTGATAGGTCTGGATGATCGCCCGGCCCGGGAGGTCGCCGCGGCCGGCCCGGCCGATCGCCTGGACGAGCAGCTGGTAGGTCCGCTCCGCGGCGCGCTCGTCGGGCAGGTTGAGCGCGACGTCCGACGACACGATGCCGACCAGCGTCACCGACGGGATGTCCAGGCCCTTGGTGACGAGACTCGTGCCGACCAGGACGTCGAGCCGCCCCTCGGCGAAGGCATCGACGACCCGTTCGGCGGCACCCCGATGCTCGACCACGTCGCGGTCGAGCCGCCCGACGCGCAACCCGGGGAAGGTCTCGCGCACCTCGCGCTCCACCCGTTCCGTCCCGCCGCCGAGGTAGCGGATCCGCGGCGACGCGCAGTTCGGGCAGCGCGAGGCCAGCGGCGTCGCCCGGCCGCAGTGATGACAGCGCAGCGTGGTCCCGGCCTGGTGGTAGACGAGCGGCCGCTCGCAGTCCGGACAGGACTGGACGTGACCGCAGTCCCGGCACAGGACGACCGACGCGGTGCCGCGCCGGTTGAGGACGAGGATCGCCTGCTCGCCGCTGGATGCCTGGAGCGCGGCGATCGCGCCCGTGAGCGAGCGCGACAGCAGCCCGCGCTGGCCGGCGGCCAGCTCCGCGCGCAGGTCGACGATCTCGACGGCCGGCGGCTTCCCCACCGGCCGCGCCGGCAGGACGACCCGGTCGTAGTCGCCGGCGCGCGCCCGGCCGACGCTCTCGACCGCGGGCGTCGCGGACCCGAGCACGATCGCCGCGCCGGCCAGGCGGGCCAGGCGGATCGCCGTGTCGCGCGCCTGGAGGCGCGGCGTCCGGTCGCTCTTGTAGGCCGCGTCGTGCTCCTCGTCGACCACGATCAGCCCGACGTCCGCCAGCGGCGCGACGACCGCCAGCCGCGTCCCGACGACGATGTCGACCTCGCCCGCCCGGATCCGCCGCCACTCGTCCGCCCGCTCGCCGTCGCCGAGGCCGGAATGGACGAGCGCGATCCGCGCGTCGAGGTCCGCCCGCAGCCGATCGACGAGCGGCAACGCGAGCGCGATCTCCGGGACGAGCACGAGCGCCGGCCGACCGGCCTCGAGCGACGTGGCGATGGCCTCGACATAGATGGCGGTCTTGCCACCGCCGGTGACCCCGTCCAGCAGCAGCGGACGCGGATCGCGCGCCGCGATCGCCGCGCGGATCCGCTCGACCGCCTCGACCTGGGCCGGCAGCAGGTCGGTCGCCGGCGGCCGGCCGCCGCGCCGACCCGCCGGGCGCGCGGCCAGCGGCCGCCGCGGTCGCTCGCGGACCTCGGCCTCGACGAGGCCGCGGCGCACGAGACCGGCGACGGCCCCGCTGCCGTGGTGGCCGGACAGGTCCGCGGCCGCCTGGCCGTCGGTCGGGCCGGCGGCCAGCTCGCGCAGCGCGTCGACCTGGCGCGGACCGAGCGGCCGCCCCGTCCGCGGCGTCGTTCCCCCCGCATCCGCCGCGACGGACCGCCGCGACCGCCGCGCGCCCCGCGTCGGTCAGGCGGACCCACCGTTCGTAGCGCGGTCCGGCACCGGCGCCGAGCAGCGTCCATTCGAGGCTGATCCGGCCGTCCGAGTCGAGCGACCGCAGGCGGCGGAGCAGGCCGGCCCGCCCGTCCGGCCCGGCCAGGTCGCGCACCGGCTTCGGACCCCTCTCGAGCTGCCCGAGGAGATCGGCGACGACGGGGTCGGCCGGGCCGCCGGCCCGCGGACCACCGACGCCTCCCCCGAGCCGGGCAGGACCTCGGCCACCAGCTCGAGCCGCTCGAGCAGGCCGGGCGGCAGCATCGCCCGGAGCACGAGCGCCGGCGGCGCGAGGTAGTGGGCCGCGATCTCGCCGGCAAGCGCCAGGGTCAACCGCGGGAGCAGCGGCCCGTCGGCTCGCACCCGGGCGACGATCGGCTTGAGCCCGGGCGCGTCCGGACGCGACCGGCCCGCCGTCCAGCCCCAACCCGGACTCGCCGGCCTCGGCGACGGTGTCGCCGGCCTCGGCCAGCACGATCCCGAGTGCCTGACGCCGTCCGAACTCGACGAGGACCGCCTCGCCCGGCTCGAGGTCGGTCAGCGCATCCGGGACGAGGTAGGTGTACGTCCGGTCGCCGCCGCGTCCGGCCGCGTCCACGGCGACCTCGACGGACCGTCCTCGGGTCAAGGCGACCGCGGGTAGACCACGACCCGGCGGTCCGGGTGGCGGAAGTGCTCGTCGGCGATGATCTCGTCGATCCGCTCGGCGGTCCGCTCGACCTGGCCGGTCTCGTTGGTCACGACGTAGTCGTAGTCCTCCTGGCGGGCGAGCTCGATCGCGGCGTTCCGCTGGCGGACCTCGAGCTCGTCGGCCGTCTCGGTGGCGCGGCTGCGCAGGCGCTGGAAGAGATCCTCGAGCGACGGCGGGATGAGGAAGATCAGGAGGGCGCCCGGGACCTTGCCCTTGACCACCTGCGCCCCCTGGACGTCGATCTTGAGGATGACGTCGCGGCCGCCGGCCAGTGCCTCGCGGACCTGGCTGCGCGGCGTGCCGTACCAGTTGCCGTGGACCTCGTTCGCCTCGAGGAAGCCGCCCGCGGCCCGCTGTGCGGCGAACGTCGCGGCGTCGAGGAAGTGGTAGTCCACCCCGTCGACCTCGCCCGGGCGGGCGGCCCGCGTCGTGCAGGTCACGACGTAGTGGTACTCCGGGTCGTGGGATCGCTCGCGGAGGGCGTCGATGATGGTGTCCTTGCCGACGCCGCTCGGCCCCGAGATGATCACCAGCATGGCGCCGTTCGCGCCGTCCATCTCCTCGATGGCCTCGGGCGCGGCGGCCAGGCCGGGCTCGGTCACCGGACCACCTCGCGCAGGCCGTCGAGGACGGATTCGAGCTCGGGCGGCAGCGGCGCCGTCGCCCGGATGAGGTGTCCGTCGCTCGGCGATGTGAGCTCGAGCCGCCAGGCGTGGAGGAACAGCCGATCGAGCCCGGCCGGTCCGCGCCGCGACGTGCCCGTTCCGTACACGGGGTCGCCCGCGATCGGGTGACCGATCGCCTCGAGGTGGACGCGGATCTGGTGGGTCCGCCCGGTGACGAGGTCGAGGTCGAGCAGCGTCCAGTCGGCGAAGCGCTCCCGCACGCGGTAGCCGGTGACCGACGCCCGCCCGTCGGGCACGACGGCCATCTTCGTCCGGTGCTTCGGGTCGCGCCCGATCGGCGCCTCGATCCGGCCGACGGCCGCCGACACGCTGCCCTGGACCAGCGCCTGGTACGTCTTCTTCACCCGGCGTGCCTTGAGCTGGGCCATGATCGAGGCCTGGGCGGAGTCGCGCCGGGCGACCATCAGCAGCCCGCTCGTGTCGCGATCCAGGCGGTGCACGATGCCCGGCCGCTGGACGCCGGCGATGCCGCCCCACGCGGTGCCGTCGGCATGCGCCAGCAGGGCGTTGACGAGCGTGTCGCCGCTGTGACCGGGCGCCGGATGGACGACCAGCCCGGCCGGCTTGTCGATGATCAGCAGGTCGTCGTCCTCGTAGACGATCGTGAGCGGGATGTCCGGCGCCGGCGCCAGGTCGTAGGCGACCGGCTCGGGGACGTCGAGGCGCAGCTCCGTCCCGGCCCCGACGATCGTGTTCGCCCGCAGGGCCTCCCCCGCCGCGGTGAGACGGCCGTCGGAGATGAGCTTCTGGACATAGCTGCGGGAGAGCCCGGTCGCCTCGGCGACGTAGCGATCCACCCGGCCGCCGGTGCCGTCGGGCACGCGCAGCAGCCGGACACCCGGCGCGTACGCCGGATCAACCATCCGCCGACCGATCGCCCACCCCGGACAGGATCGGGAAGATGGCCGCCGCGATGAGCATCAGGATCGCCAGCGTGATCGCCGAGTCGCCGACGTTGAAGGTGAAGAAGCGCAGGGTGCCGAGCCCGATGTCGACGAAGTCGACGACGTAGCCGAGACGCAGCCGGTCGACCAGGTTGCCGAGCGCGCCGCCGAGCAGGAGACCGAGCGCGAGCGACAGGTACAGGCTCCGACCGGCTCGCGCATGGTAGCCGACGATCAGCGCCACGACGACGAGCGACACGATCCCGAACACGAGCGCGTTGTCGCGGAACAGCCCGAACAGCGCACCGGAGTTCTGGCTGAAGATCAGCCGGACGAAGTCGCCGATGACCCGCACGATCTCGCCCGGCTTCAGGTTGGACACCAGCCAGGCCTTCGAGATCTGGTCGAGCACGAAGACCGTCACCGCCGTGCCGAGGAAGACGAGCCAGTGCGCCCCGGTCCGTTTCGTGCCGGTGGTGGCCACCTCGGGTCCGGCGATCTCGCCTGGCACGTCGACGCTCATGCCGGCGTCCGATCGGCGACGCGGCGCCGCAACGCGATGACGACCGGGCCGCCGGCCAGCTCCACGGTCGCGGTCGGTGCGTCGGCCGGCGCGTCGCCGGCGGCGAGGTCGGCGAGCGTGTCCGTGGCGACGCCGGCCAGGTGCGGCGCGACGGCTGCGGGAAGGTCGCGCACCCACAGGTCGATCCGGTCGTCGAGCTCGAGGCCGGCCTCGCGGCGAAGGTCCTGGACCGCCCGGGCGAGCTCGCGGGCGTCGCCCTCCGCGACGAGCTCCGGGGTGAGCGCCGTGTCGAGGACGACGACCAGCCCGTCGTGATGGGCGACGGCAGTGCCCGGCCGCGGCGTCGCCTGGATCTCCACCTCGTCGGGCGCCAGCGTCACCCCGGCCAGCGTCACCGACCCGTCCGACTCGAACGTCACCTCGCCAGCCCGGGCGGCGGCCATGACCGCGGGGATCGCCGATCCGAGGCGCTTGCCGATCCTCGGCAGGAGCGGCTTGACCCGCCGTTCGACCAGCGCCGAATCGTCGGCGATGACGACGACCTCCTTGACGTTGACCTCGTCGGCGATGAGGTCGAGCAGGTCCCGGTCGATCGCGAGACCCCGGTCGGGCAGGGCCAGCCAGGCCGTCGCGAGCGGCTGGCGGTTCCTGATGTGGGCGGTGCTGCGCAGCCCGCGGACGAGGTCGACGGCCCCCTGGGCGATGGCCATCGAGGCCTCCAGCTCGTCATCGCGGTGACGCGCCAGCTCGGCGCTCGGCCAGGGCGTCAGGTGGACGCTGTCGGGCTCGTCCGGCTGGACCGTCGTGACGAGATTGCCGTAGAGCGCGTCGGCCAGGAACGGCAGGATCGGCGCGAGCATCCGGGCGCTCGCCACGAGCGCCTCGTGGAGCGTCGCGAACGCGGCGTCCTGGTCGCGCGGATCGTCCGAGCGCGAGAACCGCCGGCGTGACAGGCGCAGGTACCAGGTCGACAGCCCGTCCAGATAGGCCGACAGCGCGCGGGTCGCGCCGAGCGCGTCGACGTCGAGGAGGCGCTCCTCCACGGCGGCCGAGGTGGCGGCCGCGCGCGACAGGATCCAGCGATCGAGGAGCGGCCGGTCGGCGACGGGCGGCGGCGCCTCGAGCGGGCTCCAGCCGGCCAGCCGGGCGTAGGTCACGAAGAAGGCGTAGACGTTCCACAGGATGAGCAGCTCACGCCGCGCCTCGTCCGCGGCGTGCCAGCCGAACGTGATGTTCTCCTCGGGTCGCGCCTTGGCGAACATCCAGCGCATGACGTCGACGCCCATCCGGTCGGCCGCCTCGTCGAACTCGATCGCGTTGCCCCAGCTCTTGTGCATCTGGCGGCCGTCCTCGGCGAACACCAGCGCGTAGCCGAAGATCGTCTCGAACGGCGGCTCGCGCCGGAGGACCGTGGACATCGCCAGCATCGAGTAGAACCAGTTGCGGAACTGGCCGGGGAAGCTCTCGGTGATGAAGTCGGCCGGGAACCACTGCTGCCAGTACTCGGGGTCCTCGCGGTAATGGAGCGTGGAGAACGGCACGATCCCGGCGTCGAGCCACGGATTGCCGACGTCCTTGATCCGCTCGACGGGAGCGCCGCAGCTCGGGCACGCGATCTTGACCGCGTCGACATACGGCCGGTGCGGGGTGTGGCCCTCGAACGCCTCCCAGCCCTCGACCGCCCGGTCGTGGAGCTCGTCGCGGCCGCCGATGACCTCGATCGTCCCGCACGCGGCGCAGTCGTAGATCGGCAGCGCCAGGCCCCAGTAGCGCTTCTTGCTGATCATCCAGTCGTGCATGTTGCGGAGCCAGTCGAGCTCGCGCTCGTAGCCGAAGTCCGGGATCCACCGGATCTGGTCGACGACGTCCATGATCTGGTAGCGCAGGCTGGCATCGACCTGTTCGGCGGTCAGCGTCTCGCGCGGCTGGTCGTACAGCGGCCCCATGCTGATGAACCACTCGTCGACCAGGCGGAAGACGAGGGGCGTGCCGCAGCGCCAGCAGTGCGGGTAGCGGTGGTTGATGGTCTCGAGGCGATAGAACCGGCCCTCGCGCCGGAGGTGCTCGACGATCGGCTCGGCCACGTCGCGGACGTCCCGCCCGGACACGGCCCGAAGCCGTCGAGGAAGATGCCGCTCTCGTCGAGCGGCGCGACGACCGGCAGGCCGAGCGACTTGCCGAGCTGGAAGTCCTCCGCGCCGCAGCCCGGGGCGATGTGGACGATGCCGGTCCCCTCGTCCTCGCCGACCTCGCTCCACGGCACGACGCGATGCTCGTACGGCCCGGCCGCGGGGTCGTCCGCGCTTGGGGCGAACGCGGTCCGGACCGCCGGCAGGTCGTCGAACGGTCCGTCGTAGCGCCACCCGACCAGGTCGCTCCCGGCGACCTCCTCGAGGACCTCGAACGGGCCCTCGAGCGCCGTCTTGAGCGTGCCCTTGCCGAGCCAGAACGTCTCGTCGCCCTGGCGGACCCGGACGTAGCGGAGCGACGGACCGACGGCCGCGGCCACGTTCGAGGTCAGCGTCCAGGGCGTCGTCGTCCAGACCAGCAGGCTCTCGCCCGGCCGGTCGAGCAGCGGGAAGCGGACGGTCAGCCCGGGGTCGTCCCGGTCCTGGTAGCCCTCGTTCATCTCGGTCTGCGAGATGCCGGTGCCGCAGCGTGCGCACCACGGCATCGTGTCGTGGCCCTTGTAGATCCAGCCCCGCCGGTGGCACTCGGCCAGGAAGCCCCAGATCAGGTCGTTGTTCTCGTTGCTGAACGTGAAGTAGCTGCCGCCGGTGTCGGGCATGCCCAGCCGCCCGACGAGCATCTCGACGGTGTCGGTGACGGGACCCTGCGGGCCCTCGATCGTCGTCACCGCGGACGGGTCCGCGCCGAGCAGGTCGGCCAGCCGGCGCAGCTCGTGCGGGTCGTTCCAGTCCATCCACATCCCGAGCCGGATCGACTGCTCGGTCTGGCGCGCGGCGAAGGTCAGGACGCGCTGCTTGCAGAGCGTGACGAACTCGGCGATCCCGTACGCCTCGATGTCCCGCTTGGAGGTGAACCCGAGGTCGCGCTCGACGTTGACCTCGACCCACAGGCCCTGGCAGTCGAACCCGTTCTGGTAGCGCTGGTCCTCGCCGAGCATCGCGTGGAAGCGCTGGTAGAGGTCCTTGTAGGCGCGGCCCCAGGCGTGATGGACGCCCATCGGGTTGTTGGCCGTGATCGGGCCGTCGAGGAAGCTCCACTTCGGGCCGCCGGCGTTCTGGGCGCGCAGCCGGGCGAACGTCCGCCGGTCGCGCCAGTCGGCCAGGATCTCGTACTCCTGGGCGACGAAGTCGGGCTTCGAGCTGACGGGTCGGAACATTCGGCCTCGGGACTGGGGGCTGGACGGGTCGCGCGAGACGGGCGGGCGGTCCGCGACCCGATTCGACGGGTCCGAGTATCCTACCCGCGATGCACGAACCTGAGGGCGCGCGACCGCGCGCGCGGTCGCCGTTCGCGGCGGCCTTCCTCTCGCTGATCTTTCCCGGACTCGGTCAGCTGTACGCGGGTGCGCCCCTGCGCGCCCTGGCCTTCGCGGCCGCCCCGATCCTGGCCCTCGCGCTGGGTGCCGGGATGGTCCTCCGGCTCGACAAGATCGCCCTCCTCGGCTTCCTCATCGACCCGACCGTCCTCGACGCCGTCTTCGTCATCAACCTCGGCGTCCTCCTCTACCGCCTGGTCGCGATCGTCGACGCCTACCGGGTCGCCGACTACCTGAACGCCGCCTCGGCCTCGGGTGACGGCCGCGCCGGGCGGGCCCGCAGCGGACGCAATCCCCTCTCGATCGCCGGTCTCCTGGCGATCGTCCTGGTCATGGCCGGCAGCCACGTCGTCGTCGCGCGCTACGACATCCTGGCCAAGGACGTCCTCGACAGCGGCTGCATCTTCGTGAGCGACCCGACCAAGGAATGCGATCTCGACACGGCGACGGCGACGGCCAGCCTGCCGCCAACCCCGACCGAGGCCGGCACGACCGAGCCGACCGCGACGCCCGAACCGGCCAGCACGCCCGTCGGGTCCGCCCTGCCCGAGGTGTCGATCCCGCCGTGGGACGGCAAGGAACGCCTCAACATCCTGCTCATCGGGGCCGACCAGCGTCCGGGCGACGGCACCTTCAACACCGACACCCTGATCGTCGTCTCGATCGACCCGGTCTCCAAGCAGGTCGCGATGTTCAGCCTGCCGCGCGACACGGTGGACGTGCCGGTCCCGCCCGGCCCGGCCCGGCAGGTCTTCGGATCCGCCTATCGCAACAAGATCAACGCGCTGGTGGACGAACGTCCGCCTGCGCTCCGATCTCTTCTCCGGGCACCAAGACAGACCGCGCGGCTTCAACGGCCTCAAGGCGATCATGGGCGACCTCTACGGCCTCGACATCAAGTACTTCGTCGAGGTCAACTTCGACGGCTTCAAGCAGATCGTCGACGTCATGGGCGGGGTGACGATCAACGTCCAGGTGCCGGTCTCCGACGACCGCTTCCCGTCGTCCGACGACAAGCTGCGACGGGTCTACATCCCGAGCGGCATCCAGCACATGAACGGCGCCGAGGCGCTCCGCTACGCACGCTCGCGACACGGCTCGAACGACTTCGATCGCGGCGCCCGCCAGCAGCGCGTGCTGCTGTCCCTGCGCGAGCAGGCCGATCCCGCAGGACCTCATCCCGCGCCTCCCGCAGCTGATCACGGCGCTCAAGTCGGCGGTCTCGACGGACATCCCGATCAACCAGCTCGCGCCGCTGCTCGGTCTCGCCTCGCAGGTCGACACCAAGAACATCCGCTCCTACGTGTTCGCGCCGCCGCTCTATGCCACCGACAACCGTTTCGACCCCCGTGGCGACGTCGTCCTCCCGAAGATCAGCAAGATCCGGGCGGCGGTCAAGACCGCGTTCACGACCGATCCGGCCGAGGAGGACACCGCGCCAGAACCTGGCCGAGGAGGCGGCCCGGGTGTGGGTCCTCAACGGGACCAGCGACAACGGCCGCGGGGCGGCCCTCGCCGGCTACCTCGACTTCCACGGCCTCGCCGCGTCCGCACCGCGCCAGAGGCCGGCCGGTGCCGTCCCGGCGAACACGACGATCGTCGTCTACAACGGTGCCGAGGCGAAGCTGCCCGAGACGATCGCCTACCTCGAGCAGACGTTCGGGGTCCGGTGACGCTCAAGGACGACCCGGCCATCCGGACGGACGTCATCGTCACGGTCGGCAAGAAGACGCCGAACCTCGAGGCGCCGCCCTCGTCCTGACGCGCGGGGCGGAGCCGGGCGCTCGCGCCGCTGCAGGCCGCCGAGGCGCAGGCCGCCGAGGCGCCCGCCCGGTCCCCTACTCGATCGCGGTCAGCCAGTGGGCGTACTCGGGCAGCCGCCCGCGGACGGCGTCGAAGTAGCGGTCCCGGACGAGCCGGCCGATCGGGCCGATCTGCCCCGAGCCGACCGGCCGATGGTCGACCTCGACGACCGACGAGACCTGGACGCCCGTCCCGCACAGGAACATCTCGTCCGCGACGTACAGCTCGGACCGGTCGATCGAGCGGACCTCGAGCGGGATGCCCTCGTTGGCCAGGATCTCGATGATCGCCTTGCGGGTGACGCCCTCGAGCAGGTCGTCGCTGACCGGTGGCGTGAGGGCGACGCCGTCGCGGACCACGAACACGTTCGCCGCCGACGCCTCGTTGACGTGTCCGCCGGCGGTCAGGACGATCGCCTCGTCGAAGCCGTTGAGCTCCGCCTCGGTCTTCTGGAAGGCCATGTTGACGTAGCCACCGACGATCTTGCCGCGCGCCGGCAGGGCCTCGTCGGCGTTCCGCCGCCAGGTCGAGGTCATCACCCGGACGCCCGATTCGGTGTCGATGTAGTTCCCGAACGGCAGGGCGATGATGTACAGCTCGTTCTCGAGGTCGTGCAGCCGGACGCCGATCGCCGAGGTCGACTTGTAGAACGACGGCCGGATGTAGACGTCCTCGCGGAAGCCGTTGCGGCGGACCGTCTCGACGATCAGGCGGGTCAGCTCGTCGACGGACGGGACGTCCTCCATGAGCAGGATCCGGCACGACTGGCGGATGCGCTCGACGTGCTCGCGGAGCTTCAGTCCGTAGAGCGTGCCCTGGTCGGCGTTCCAGTACGCGCGGATGCCCTCGAAGGTCGCCGTCCCGTACATGAACGCGTGGGTCATGATGCTGACCTTGGCGTCGCGCATCGGCGACCCAGTCGCCCTCGAAGTAGCAGATGAGGTCGTCGAGCGAGCCGGGCTTCGGCGCGTGATGCGTGGCCGGCGCGGGTGCGGCGTCGGACTTCTCGGTCAACATCGGTCTGAGCTCCTGCGCTGCGGTCGGCCGAGTATATCAGTGGGTCGCCGGAGCTCCGCCGAAGACGCCGGTGATGACGCCGATGACCAGGGCGAGGTAGACGACGTAGAAGACGCCGCCGACGAGCAGGCCCTTGCCGTGCAGGCACGCCGCGCCGGGCCATCGGGATGAAGATGACCGCCGACGACAGGAAGGCGATGCCGGCCGACGCGAAGGCGACGTACGAGCCCTCGGCTGACGACCCACGTGCTCGACGCGAAGACGAGCGCGACGACCGTCGGGATGGTCGACTGGAAGACCATCGCCCCGGTGATGTTGCCCATCGCCAGGGTGTCCTTGCCCCCGCGGACCCAGATGATCGAGTTGAACTTCTCGGGCAGCTCGGTCGCGATCGGGGCGATGACGAGCGCGAGGAGCGTGCTGTCGACGTTGAACTCGTGGCGCCAGGTGCTCGACCGCGTTCACGAAGAAGACCGCCCCGAGGATGATCAGGCCGAGGGCGGCGAGCACCTGGAGGTTGACGACGCGGAGCCGCGGCACGGCCGGGTCGACGCGATGCGCGGACGGTCCAGCCGATGGAAGCGGAGCGGGGCGAGATCCTCGGCGTCGACGTCGGGGTCGGCCTCGAAGTGGCCCTTGACGTACCAGGCGTAGATCCCGATCAGGATCACCGCCACGATCCACTTGAGCCAGACCGGCTCGAGCGGCAGGAAGGCCGCGCCGATGGCCAGCGCGTAGGCGATCGCGAAGTAGCGCATGTCGTGGGCGAGGACCTTCGTGTCGACCTTCATCGTGTCGCCGGTCGGCCGGTGGCGCGCCTGGCTACAGCACGGCGACGCCGGTCACGAACATGGCCAGCGTCGCGAGCATGAACGGCGCCCCGAGGATCGCCCCGACGCCGACCTCGTGCGACGACGCGCCGGTCGCGAACAGGATCGCGATGATCGGGATCATCGTCTCGGGCAGCGCGGTGCCGACCGCGGCGAGCACGGACCCGACGGCGCCCTCGGCCAGCTCGAGCTTGCGCCCGAACCATTCGATGCCGTTCGTGAACAGCTCCGCGCCCGAGCAGGATGATCACGAAGGCGGCGATGAGGATGAGGAGGTCCATGTCCTAGACGGTACCAGCGATGGCCGTGCCGACGCCGATGGCGATGACGAGCGAGGATCGCGAGCGAGATCACGACCATCGGCCAGTCGCGCGTCCGCGGCGTAGCGACCCCGGCCACGATGACCCGGCCGATGGGCGCGGCGATGACGGCCAGCAGGCCGAGCCACAGGAACGCCGCGGGCTCGAGGGCGAGGAGCGACGCGACGAGCGTCCCCGGGTCGAAGGTCGGCGCGGGTCCAGCGGCGAGATGCCGTTGGCGATCATCAGCACGACCCCGATCACGAGCAGCCCGACCGAGACGTAGGTGAAGCCGATGAGCAGGCGGCCGCTGAGGCGCTCGGCGGTGTAGGCCCGGGTCGGGCGGTCCGTGGCGCTCATCCGAAGCCCGCGCAGCGAGCATCTGGATGGCCAGTACAGCAGGACGACGACGAACAGGAGGCGGAGGTACGCGCAGGTCGACGCGGTGGCCGAGCCGTGACCCGACCGTCGCGCCGAGGAAGACGCCGATCGCCGTCGGGCCCGCGACGTACGGGTCGATGCCGCCGCGGATCAGGTAGATGACCGCGCTGGCCGCGGCGGTGATGCCGATCATCATGTTGCTCGTCGCGGTGGCGACCCGGAACGGGCACGCCCATCGCGAGGTGCATGAGCGGGCACCTTGACGATCCCGCCGCCGATCCCGAGCAGGGCCGAGACCACGCCCGCGACCGTCGCCCCGACGATGCCGAGCCGGCAGGTTGCGGACGCGATAGCCGGCGCCGGACAGGCGGTCGAGCGTGGCTCGGCGCGAGGTCGTCGGCCCGGCGGTCGACGCACGTGGTCGGCGTCCGGATCGTCCGTGTCGGCAGTCGTCTCCGGCTCGACCTCCGGCAGCGCGGCGCGGGCCATCGTCGACGCCGACGTACAGCAGCAGCCCGCCGAACAGCAGCGACAGGAGCTGCTCGTCGAGCAGGAACGCGATCGAGCCGCCGACGAGCGCGCCGATCGCGGTGAACAGCTCGAGGGTCATCCCGAGCCGCAGGTTCGCGACGTGGCGCTCGAGGTAGACGCCGGCCGCGGCGCTGCTGGTCACGATGACCGAGATCAGCGAGACGCCGACGGCCTCGCGCAGCGGCAGCCCGAAGCCGAGCGTCAGGAGCGGGACGAGGAGGACCCCGCCGCCGAGCCCGAGGAGCGACCCGAAGACCCCGGCAGCGGCACCGCCGCCGAGCATCAGCAGCCCGACGATCACCTCAGGCGGTGCGGGCGGTGCGGCCTCAGGGCCGGAGGTGCTGCGGCGCGTACGGGAGCAGGGCGACGTGGCGGGCGCGCTTGAGCGCGACGGCCAGCTCGCGCTGGTGTCCGGCGCAGGTGCCGGTCTTGCGTCGCGGCTCGATCTTGGCGCGCTCCGACAGGTAGCGGCGGAGGCGGTTGACCTCCTTGTAGTCGATCTGGACTCGGTCTTGTCGGCGCAGAACGCGCAGACCTTGCGACGGCGTCGATCGCGATAGAAGTCGTCGCGCTTCTTGGCTCGAACGGGGGGTGGCATGTGTGTCTGGAGTCTCCTGGTCAGTCAGAAAGGAAGGTCGTCGAGGTCGGTGTCGTCGGCGGGCGGCCGGGAGCCGCCGCCGGAGAAGCCGCCGGGGCACCGACCGCCGCTGCCGCGGGGGCGCCGGTGAAGGCGCCTCGTCGTCGCGCGACCCTTGCGGTCGAGGCTGATGACGTTGTCGGCGGTCACGTCGAGCGAGGTTCGCTTCTGGCCGTCGCTGCCCTCGAACTCGCGGGTCTTGAAGCGACCCTCGACGAAGACGCGATTGCCCTTGCGGAGCTGCTCGGCGGCGCGCTCGGCGCGATCGCCGAAGACGCTGACGCGGAACCAGTCGGTGCCCTCGATCCACCCAGCCGTCTGCTGGTCGTCGGGCTTCTGTTGCTGACCGCCACGCTGAACTGCGTGACCGGGCGGCCGGTCGGCGTGTAGCGCATCTCCGGATCGCGACCGAGATTGCCGATGAGCATGATCTTGCAGAACGCCATGATCGTGTCCTCCCGTCAGTCGATGGCGGCCGGGGCCGCCTCGCTCTCGGACTCGTCGATGAACTCGGGTCGCTCGACGTCGTCGTCCTCCTCGTCGAGGCCGGACGGCAGGTCGATGTCGTCGAGCTCGTCGAGCTCGCTGCCATCGCCGCGGCTCGACTTCGCCGGGCGCTCCACGCGGGTCACGAGGTGGCGCAGGACCTCCTCGGTGATGAGCAGCGTGTGCTCGAGCTCGACGATCGAGTCCGACGGGGCCTCGAACAGGATGATGTGGTACGAGCCCTCGCGATGGCGGTCGATCGGATAGGCCAGGCGACGGCGGCCCCACGGGGCGACCTTCACGATCTGGCCGCCGGCCGCGACGATGCCGCGGGTGGTCCGGTCGACGAGGGCCTGGCTCTTGTCGTCCGCGACATCGGGGCGGATGACGAGCATGAGTTCGTAGCGGCGCATACGCGCAGTTCTCCTTCCAATGGGGATGCCCCGTTGACGGTCGTCCGGCACGGAGCGGAAAGGACAGACGCGGAGTCTAGCACGAGGCGGCCGTTGTATCCTCTTGGCCGACTCCGACCCAGTCAGACCCCATCCGTCAGCCGCGGGAGGCTCCGTGCCCGCCAGCACCATCCTGCTCCTCGAATCCGACGCCGACGATCGCCGAGTCGATCGCGCAAGATCCTGACCGACGCCGGCTACACGGTCACGCGTGGCGACCGACGCCGACGAGGCGTTCGCGCAGGCCGCCGACCACCAGCTCGTCATCCTCGGCGACCGTCGACGGGGCGAAGTCCGCGGTCGACATCTGCCGCGAGATCCGGGCGACGCCGGCGCATGGCGGCCGTGCCCGTCATGTGCATCAGCGCGACCGAGGACGTCGAGGAGCGGATCGCCTTCCTCGAGGCCGGCGCCGACGACGTCATCGGCCCGTACGTTCGACGCCCGCGAGCTCGAGGCGCGCGTCGAGGCGCTGCTGCTCCGCTTCCAGCGCTCGCGGGCGCTTGCGCCGATCGTCACGCACCGACGGCGTGACGATGCACCGGGCCCGGCGGACGGTCGCGGTGTACAGCCCGAAGGGCGGCGTCGGGACGACGACGATCGCGACCAACATCGCCATCGCGGCCGTCGCACGGCGCCCGGACCGGGTCGTCCTGGTCGACCTCGCGCTCCAGTTCGGCGGCGTCGCGACGCTGCTCAACCTGGACCCGAAGCAGACCCTGGCCGACGTCGTCCGCGACGAAGCGGCGTTGCGCGAGCCCGAGCTGCTGCGGACCTATGCGATGCGCCACGACAGCGGCCTGCACGTGCTCGCGGCACCGGCCGGCCCCGGAGGCCGCCGAGACCGTGACCCCGGCCCACGTCACGCAGATCCTGCGGACGCTGCTCGACGGCTACGACATGGTCGTCGTCGACGCGGGCTCGACGCTCGACGAGCGGGCGCTCGCGATCTTCGAGGCGGCCGAGCAGGTCATCCTGCCGATCACGCCCGGAGATCGCGCGCGCTCAAGGCGATGCACGCGCTGCTCGAGTACCTCGGCGAGGCCGGCTCGGTCGGGCTGAAGTCGACGTTCGTCCTCAACGACCTCTTCGCCCGCGAGATCCTGAAGCTGCGCGACGTCGAGACCTTCCTCGGCTCCAAGATCGCGGTCGAGCTGCCGTACGACCCGTTCCTCTACCTCAAGGCGGCCAACGAGGGCGTGCCGATCGTCACGGGCGCGCCGCGCTCGGTCCCGGCGGAGCGGCTGGCCCGGCTCGGCTCGATGGCCTTCGCCGAGGAGGCGTCGACGCTCCAGGCGGCCGCCGAGGAGAAGCGCTCGGGGGGCCTGTTCCGGCGACGCCGCTAGGGCGGGCCGCTGGCTCGGCGAGCCGCGGCCACGAGCGATCGGATCGCCACCGCCTGCGGCGCGTGATAGAGGACGACCACGCGGGTCCCGCGGGCTTCGATCTGGAGGTGGCCGGGCTCGATCCGCAGGAGCAGATGGCTGTCCAGGGGCCAGCCCCGGATCCCGCGTGGCCGGCCGGTAGTCGTAGCCATGCCGGACCACGAACAGCCTGCGGCCGGTGAGGATCAGGTGCGCGCCCACGACCGGGACATGGCGCTCGATGCGCTCATCCGGCTCGAGGGTGGCGGTCACTGCATCCCGGACGCCGACCGGCAGGTCGTCACCCGGATTCCCCCGGGTCGGCGTCTTCGGCATGTCGTCTCAGGTGCGCGCTCGCCCCGGATTGTAAACAATCTGGTCTGTCCAGGTATCGCTTCCGGTACCCTGCTCAGCGGAGGCTCCGCCCCGACGGCGATCCTCCCTCGTTGAAGGGTCGCTGGAGCCTCCACTCCGCGCACCACCCACGGACCGTCTCGTTAACATGCGTCGGTTACCGTCCGCTGTCGCTGCCCATCTCGATGAGGGTCGGAGGTGCGGGCGACGCATGGGAGTCATCGTGGACACAGGAACCTGGTCCGGGCTGCTCGACGAACTGCAGGACGCCATCGGCGGACTCCGCCGCCAGCTCGAAGAGTCGGGACGGGGCGACGGCATGGTCGCCGCCGAACGGCACGCGATCGAACGGGCACTCGACCGCTACGTCGCGGCCAGCGACGCGATCGCACGGTTCACCGAAGGCATCCTCAGCCGGTCCGCCCCCCGACCGCGCCGGTAGTCCATCGACTCGGGCCGTGCCGTTCGGTATCGTGCGGTGGAAGCACGAACCGCACGATGGAGGGCGAGGCGATGACCGGCGGGCCGGGCGACGTTTCGAGCGACGACCTCGCGAACCGCGCGTTGGTCGAGGACTTCTTCGCAGCGTCGGAGCGCGGCGACAAGGACGCCGTCGCGGCCATGATCGACGACGGGATGGTCATGGACTGGCCGCAGTCCGGTGAGCGGTTCCGCGGTCGCGAGAACGTCCTCGGGGCCATGGCCGCGGTGGAGGTCAAGCCGCAGTTCGCCGGGTCGCCGACGCTGATCGGGTCCGGCCCGGTGTGGGTCCTGATGGTGCCGCTGCGCTACGGCGAGGACGTCCTGCAGTACGTGGCGATCGTCGAGCTCGAGAACGGTCGCATCCGGCGAGCGACGGGCTACTGGGGAGCGCCATTCCCTGCGCAGGACGCTCGGGCGCCCTTCCTCGACCGCGACTGACGTCCTGGGGCGGCCCCCTTGTGGTGGTGCCGGACCCGAGATTCGAACTCGGACGCCCTTGCGGGCCCGGATTCCAAGTGTCGGACGTGCTCCCTCCTGCGATTGGGCGCCGGTGGATGGCGACGCTAGGCTCCACCGCGTTGCAACCCGTCACGCCGACCCCGCTAGCCTCGCGGCATGGCACACCGATCAGATCCCGAACGCATCTTTCGGGCCGCCGAGCCGCCGTCCGCTACGGCCCCATGGACACCGGCACGGACGCGGCGTACTGGGATACGGGAGAGGCGATCGCTCGGAGCATGCGGGTGACACGGGCCGCGTCATCAACCCGTCACGCGACGGTAATCATCACGTCATCGGCGACGGCCACCTTGTCGACACGCCGGCATCTAGCCCGGCAACACGACAAGGTGGAGGTTCTGATGAAACGAATTCTTGCAGGTGCCGCAGTCGGCCTTCTCGCGGTGATGACCGTGGCGGGACCGGTAGGGGCGCGGACGTTTGGCGCGGTGTATGCCAACGACGCCATCTACCGGGTGTTCGGGAACGCGGCGAACGTGCCCGATGGGACCGGGACCGACCCCTTCGCAAAGTTCACCAATTCGACCAACGCAGACCAGTTCGGTGTTGCCGAGTTCGCCCCGGGCTCACCGACCGGCCACCACGGTGGTCGCTGGGCGGTCTCTCAGGCGACATGGCTGTCGGGCGACGGCTCGACCCTGGTGACCAGCTGGTCGCAGCTCGAGTCGCTCGTCGCGAGTGGCCAGGTGAGCCTGGTTCGAGATGCCGCGGCCGACTTCCGCTGCCCTGTCCTCGGCAATCCGGAACCGATCGGCTGACGGGCGACAATTCTGAGCACGGCTCCCTCGCCATCGCGGGGGAGCCGTTGGTCGCCACGTCCGTGCTGCTCGCCCGCGCGGCGGCGCCCTTCGTGGACCGGCGTGGACGGATGAGCAGTCAGCTCGCCCGGAGCGGCTTCTGGGGGCCGCTCCGGGCGCAGATGACAGTCGTCCGTACTAATGACTACTGTCCTCCATCCCGAGCCGCCGGGGGGACGACGGATCGGAGTGCGGGACGCTACTCCTTCCCCGCGAAGGAAAGCACTAGGGCGAACGACGTTAGAGCCCGAGAGCACCTTCCCTGAAACCGCGCCAGCCGCTGGCGTGTAGGAAGGTCGGAGCAGGGCGCTACGGCCGTGCCACCTGCCCTCAGATTCGGATCCGCGCCGGCGGGCTCTTGTCCCAAGGGGATACGCTGGTCGCTTGGCACCGTCATGGCAATCCCGCCGTGGGCGCCGAGAGGGAGGAACCCACGATGGCCGAGCACCCGAACGTGGCATTGGTCCGCCGCGGAATGCAGGCGATGAACGACATGGACATGTCCAAGGCCGACGAGGAGATGGCGGTCGTGGATGCCTTCATGGCCGATGACATCGTCTGGCACGAGATCGGCCGAGCCGAGCCCCGCCGCGGCAAGGATGAACTGCGTGCGACGATGTCCGAGTTCAGTGACACGACGATCAAGTACGAACTGCACGACGTCGTCGCCAACGACGACCACGCGATCGCGCTCGGCACGGCGACGGCAACGCGGAATGGCAAGACGCTCGAATACCGGACCGCCGAGATCTTTCATATCCGCGATGGCCGGGCCGTCGAGCGCTGGGCCTTCTCGGACGACACGGCAGCGATCCTCGCCTTCTTCGCATAGATGCTGGCGGCGCTCTGGTCGCGATCGCCTGCCGGACGATGCTTGGACATGCTCTGCCCTTCCGGGACCTTGGACCATCTGCGGGTCACTTCCGCCGGTCGGCGATCAGCCATCGAGCAGAAGTGACGAGCGCTCCGAGGCCGAAGACGAAGAAGGCACCACCCATGACCAAACGGAACGCAGGATCGCCGCGATAGTCGCCAGGAGCAAGGTCGATCGGGGCGATGACGCTGTAGACCGCCACCAACATGGCGATCGGGCCGAAGATCAGAAAGAACTGGCGGGCGGCTCGCTCTCGGGCCCGCCTGCGATAGGCCGCCCAGTATTCCGCGTCCACTGCGAGACTCTACGCCTGCGTCTGAGGCTCATGCAGCAGGAAAACCCGCCGTGTTCCGGTCACCCCGCGCAGTTCGACCTCGCCGCGGTCATCGAAAGCGAAACCCGCGCCGGTTGCCAGCTGGCGAGTGAGATCGGACACGAGGATCTCGCCAGCGCCCGCCAGGGCCATGATCCGTGCCGCTTCGTGGATCGCGAGCCCTCGTGTCTCCTCGCCGGCGATCTCGATCTCGCCCGTATGGGTGCCGATCCGGACCTCGAGTTCGTTGGCCCGAAGCGCCTCGCGGATCGCGACGGCGGCCTGGAGAGCTCTCGCGGCCCCATCGAAGCGAGCGAATACCCCGTCACCGGTGGTTTGGACCCGGCGGCCGCGGAAGCGTTCGATGGCCGCAGCGATGATCCGGTCGTGATCGGCGAGCACACGCTTCCAGGCAGCGTCGCCGAGCCGCTCGGCGAGCGGGGTCGAGCCGACGATGTCCGTGAACAGCAGCGTGGCAAGGACCCGCTCGGACGTGGCTGGCTTACCGAAGTCGAGCGACCCAAGGGCGACGTCGATCAGGACCGCGGGTTCGTCGCCGACGACCACCGCGTCGTGGCCGGCCGGAATGAGATGGACCGTCCCCGGCAGAAGGTCGACGACCTCGCCGCTGTCCATCTCGACGCGCATGTGGCCCGACACGACGATCCCGCGGTGAGCCACCTGGCACGAGGTGGTCCCGGCGATTGGCCCGATGTGAGTCGACCAGCGCCAGCCGGGCTGCGTGGTCGAGCGGGATGCGAACAGGTCGCCTACACGGAGGAACTCGAGCGTGATACCCGGCATCTCGCGCCGTTCGTCCGGGTCGTCCAGGTCGTGCCAGAGCGCCTTCGCCCGATCCATGGCGCGCATCGTCTCACGGCGTCATTGGCGACTTCGCCTCCGACGAACGAGGCTGGGGGCCGCACCGAATCAGGAGTGGCAGCACGCGAGCACCATCGGCCAGAGCCCCCGCCGACGCCGGCGAGCTAGGTGCCGTCACCAGCGTTTGCCACTCCATCGACTGGCAGCGGCGACGAGTGACCGGATCGCCACCTGCTGGGGCGCGTGATACAGCACGGTCGTGACGGTCCCCGGCACCTCGATGCGCAGTAGACCTGGTTCGATCCGCAACACCAGCTGGCTGTCGAACCGCCAGCTCCGGATCCCCGTGGCGGGACGGAAGTCGTGGCCGTGGCGGACGACGATCAGTCGCCGACGGGTCATGAGCAGGTCGGCACCGACGACCGGGACGTGGCGCTCGATGCGCTCGCCCGGTTCGAGGGTCGCGGTCACAGCAGTGCGGACGTCGACCGGCAGGTCGTCAGCCTCCCCCGGTGGCGGCCTTTTCAAGATCTGGTATCCCTCTTACTGAGGCGCGCTCACAGTCCGTCGCCCTGGAGTTCGTGGGAGGCCCCCACGGCTAGCCGTATGAAACGAACTGGCATGCCGGCGCGGGCCTCCCACGCCCCGGTCACCGGTTTGGCGATCCACCCAAGGATCCGGGGAACCGATGTGCGGCGATCATCAGCCACGCCCGGCGCACGGATGCGAACCCACGGCCTGGATCGTCGGTTGCGGATACGTGTCAGTCCGGGGAGGGGTCGCGGCCTGCGACGTCGCGAGTCCAAGCCCTGAGCGCTCCATGCGTCGATGAGCGCTTGCGGTGTCCGTAACAGCCCGCGACTGGCGCCCGTCCCGTGAGCGATGAGACTCCGCCGAGCCATCGCGATCTTCCTCCCGAGCGGCGTGCTGGCGGTCGCCCTCTTCGGACTTGTGTCCGTCGCGGTCCAGCAAGACATCCGGAGCGGCGCCAACGACCCACAGCAGCAGCTAGCCGAAGACGCAGCCATTCGACTCGATGGCGGAGCCCCTCCATCAACCGTCCTCGGACCAACCATGGTCGATATCGCTGGGAGTCTCTCGCCATTCATCGTCGTCTACGACAAGACTGGGGCAGCCCTGGCCAGCGACGGGCTGCTCGATGGCAGACCGCCGATGCTTCCCGCTGGCGTCCTCGAGGCGGCAACGGCGACTGGGCGCGACGCGGTCACCTGGCAGCCGCGGGATGGCGTCCGAGTCGCCACGGTCACGATCCCCTGGGATGGTGGGACCGTGACGGCCGGTCGATCGTTGCGGCTCGTCGAGGAACGCGAATCGGCCGAAATGCTGATCGTCGCAGCTGCATGGGTTGCCACCCTCGTCGCCTTGGTCGTCGCGTCTTTGGTGGCCGCCTGGCTTTGGCCAGCAGGCACGAAGCCGCGCCCTTAGTCGGCGCGGTCAACGACCCCGGCGCAGGTCCGACCCGCCAGCCATAGCGGGCGTTCCATGCCGCGGCTCCGACTTGCCGGGGGATTGTCGGTCCGGTGAAGTCCCCCCGGACGCATGGCCACCCTCGCCCCGGACCATTTCCCCGATTCACGCGGAGTCTCTCCGCTCTAGGGTAGTCACGCCGGGAGAACGCCGGGACGCGCCGATACCGACATGAGCACGGCCTCACACGGTTGGGCTCGTCCCGGGACTGCCATAGCCAGGAGTATTCCCCGTGACAAGACGATCTGGACTAGGCCTTGCCATCGGAAGCTTGGCTGCTCTCGCGCTCGCAGGAACAGCCCTGGCCTTCACCGGGCCGACCAACGGCAGTTTCGAAACCGGCACCTACGTCGACGGTGGGTCTGGCTTCGAACAGCTGAACGCCGGCGACGCCAGCATCACGGGCTGGACCGTGGACGCGGGAAGCGTCGATTGGGTCGGCACATATTGGCCGGCCCAGGAGGGCTCGATGAGCATCGACCTGAGCGGCGTCGCCGCCGGGACGATCAGCCAGACGCTGGCAACGACGATCGGCAACACCTACACCGTGTCGTTCTTTCTTTCAGGCAACCCGGCAGGGCCGCCATTGGTCAAGACGCTCGACGTCAGCGCGACGGGTGCGGCCGCAGCAAGCTACACCTATGACGTATCTGGGAACGATCGCGCCAACATGAACTGGACCCAGGAGACGTACACGTTCCTAGCGACGAGCGCGAGCACGACGCTCACCTTCGTCAGCACGACGGCGGGCGCGTTCGGCCCGGCCATCGACAACGTCGTCATCACCGAAACGGTCCCCACGAAATCCGATTGCAAGGACGGCGGCTGGCAGGCGATGATCGACAACGCCGGCAACCATTTCAAGAACCAGGGCGACTGCGTCAGCTACTTCGCGACGGCAGGCAAGAACTTGGGCGCGCTACCGCCAGTGATCAGCGCGAACGGCAACGCCACGACGACAAGCGACGTAGTCACGTCGCAGGTCAAGCACACGACCAAGGCGCACCAGCAGGCCACCGTCCAGCACACGAATAGGCAATCGGGCCCAAAGAACAAGCCCAACAACCAAGCCGGCCATCGTCACGGATCCAAATCGAAATAGCTGTCTGACCGGCTAGACTTCGGCCCCTTCGGATCGACCGAAGGGGCCGATGGTTTCACTCAGTACACGACCCCTCGTTTGATCCGCTCGATGGCCGCGTCCCAGAGTCGCCCCGACACAACCGGGGTCTCTGAATCGAGTCGCTCCAGGACGACAGTGAGATCGTCGAGCTCGCTGTCGGTTGGCACCCGACCTCGTGCGATGAGCAGATCGAGACGTGTCTTGACCCGACCGAAACTGGCGGCCGCACCGCGGTGGGCGCCAGAGCGCTCGCCGAAACGGACGACAGTCTGGACGCCGGCAAGCACAGCGGCGAGAAGGGTGATCAGCCCGGCCATGGACGTCACGCGGACGTCCGACGAGCCTGTGAGGATGCCGGAGGCGCCGATTGCCGCCAGTGTGGTGACCAGAACGCCGAGGACCAGGTTGTTCCGCGCATCATCAGCCGCGGCGATCTGCTGGGCATTGGCGCGGACACGAATCTCGTCGCGCCACCGGCGCAAGAGCGTGAAGAGCCCGTCGTCGCCACGGCCCTTGGCCTGTCCCATCAGGTCGTCGCGTGTGGGCGGGAGCGTGGAGAGGGCGTCCTCGGCAGAGGGAGGTACTGCGGCGGTAGGGGGCTCGGCTGGCGGCTTAGGCATTCGTGACCTCCCCATCCCCTCATGGTTCGTGTCTGGCTGCGGACCGCGCGCGCGGGGTTCATCCTCCAACGGGACCGTCTTTCCGACGTCTTGTCGCAACCGTGATCGCCAGCACTGGGCGACGCCGCCAGGGGCTCTGGCGATGCCCGCTGCTCATGTGCGACTCTGGTGCCGGAGCCGAGATTCGAACTCGGACGCCCTTGCGGGCCGCGGATTTTAAGTCCGCCGCGTCTACCTGTTCCGCCACTCCGGCCGGGCGACAGCGTAGCCGACGAGCCTCACGTGATCTCATCCGCGAGGTCGTCATCGGCCCCGCTGGCTCGCCCCCCGCGCACCCGTCGCTGGCGGAGACCACCCCGGACAATGAAGCTGACCGCGCTGGCCGCCATCGCAGCGACCAGGACCCCGAGGCGGATCTCGGTCCCCGCCAGCCGGTCGAGCGCCTTGGTCGTGCGTTCGTCCGTGGCCGCGTCCAGGACGAGGTCGGCGCCTTCGCGAAGGGCCTTCGCCGCGGTGGACTGGATCCCCTCCGCGGCCGGCGTCGCCGCCCCGATGATCGCCTCTCCGGCCATCGCCCCAGCCCGCAAGTCGCGCTCGACCTGGAGCCGCTGGCGGTACAGGACCTCCCACTCGTCGTACGGGACGACGAGCGTGGCGAGCGACCCGTCGATCGCCTCGAAGGCCGCGGCCGCGTCGTCGTCGAACTTCGGTCGTTCGGGTGGCGTCGCGCTGCCGGTCGCCAGCGCCGTCAGGCGGTCCTCGATCGCCTGCGACTCCGCGCTGACCGTCAGGTGCGCCGCCGTCGTCGTTAGGCGACTGGCCATGGCGGCTCGGGCGCGCGCCAGCAGCTCGGGCTTGCCCGAGATCAAGAGGTCCATCGGGTAGATGAGGATGTCGATGTCCTTGCCGCGCAGCTGCAGCATGCGGTCGGGCACCAGCGAGCTCGAGCTGCGGCCACCGACGGCGGCGATCCATTTCGCGGGTTTCGACATGGCGGCCGACGCCGGCCGCGACTCCACCTCGAGACCGGCATCGACGACGGCGCGGCGCAAGTCGGTCGCGACCTGCTCGTAGGCGCCTGGTTTCACGACGAGCGGGACGTGCGCGTCATCCCAGTGTCGGATCAGCGCGCCGGCCTTGCGCCAGATCGCGAGGCCGGCCAGGAAGACCAGGAGGATAGCCAGCAACACGGTCAACGGGTAGCCACGCAGGACCGCCTCGAAGACGGCACGCGCGCCACGCTCCTGGTCGGGCGAGAGGGCGAGCGTCAGGCCGCCGATCACGGCAGGCAGGACGAGCGCGCCGATGAGCATCCCGAGACGCACGACGCCCTCCGGCACGATGTCCTGGGGCGGGATCAGGAACAGCAGGAAGGTGCCGACCTGCGGCACGAGGACGCCCGCGACGAGAACCATCCAGATCACCGAGCCGAACGTCACGCCGAGCAGCAGGATCTGACGCGACGCCGGCACGCGGCCGAACAGCAGGGTGCTGGCCCAGCCGAGCGCGGTCGTCAGGATCTTGGTCGCGAAGCGGGAGCCCAGGGCGACGAGGGCGGCGAGGATGGCCACGGTCGAAGAGTCGACCCGCGGGCGTGACGGTCGGACCCGCCGGCGTCGCCCGGGCATTTCGTTCGCATCGCGTCCGAGGTCGGGAAAATGCCCGCAAACCTGGCGCCGTCCTGTAGAGTGGGACGCGGCCCGAGCGCGCGCTGGACCACAACGGCGACAGACATGACCACGAGCCGACCTCTGGGACTCGACGGCCTGACGGATCCCGTGCGATCCATGGTCAGTCCCGCCCTGCAGCGATCAGAGGAAGTCCTCGAGAGCGCCACGGCTGTCGGTTGCACCCTGGTCCTCACGGATCGGCGGCTCATGCTTGTCCGCGAGGGCACGCAGCATCGGCCTCGGACGGGTGTCCAGACGTGGACGCTCGATCGGACCCTGACGATCCGCCTCAGCTCGAGCCGGGAGCGAGCGCGCGTGCTGATCGAGTGCTGCGGCCAGGCGGTCAGCGTGTTCGTGGCGGCCGTCCATGCCGCGGCCATCCGCCGGCTCGTGGTCGATGCCCGCGAGCGGATCTACTCGGAGGAAGCTCCAGCCGACCCGTCCTGACCGAGCGTGGCGGCGAAGCGAGGGACCCCCGTTGGCCAGCAACACCGCCGGGGGGACAACGCAGCCGGCGCCCGAGGATCCCTCCCTTGAAGGAACGGCTCGTCCGGCCGTCTCGTTAGGGCCTGCGAGGCCAATTCACGCGCCGTTCGTCACCCAATCGACGCTGACGGGCGTCAGCGTCCCGCTCTCGTGGTCCCAGGCCCGGATGACGTCGTCATCGGGCGCGAGCACGAGGAGGTCGCCCTCGTCATTCTCGGCAATCGCGATCCAGCCCTCGGGCAGCGATCGGGCAGCTCGATCCGCAGCACCTCGTTCTCCCGAACGATGTGACTGGCGGTCCGGCCCATCGTCGGTGGTCGGTCGGGTCCCAGACCAGATGGAGCGTCCACGTGTCCCCGGCCGCCGCGACCTCACCGCCGTTCTCCCTGATCAGGCGCCGACGGTGCGGCTCGGGCAGCCGCCGGCCCAGCCTGGGCTCGATCGCGGTGACGCGCGTCGGATGCGGGGAATGCCACTCGTCTGCCTCCACCGTTATCGTCGCCGACCGCCCCGGTCGGCGCCACGTCCGCCACCGACTCGCGAGCGCTCGTAGACTTGTGGCGATGACCGGCTGGATCGCGCGGCTCTGGCGGCAACCCTCGGGTGTCCTGCTCGCCGTCCAGATCAGTGCCGTCCTGGTCTACCCGTTCATGGACGAGTCGCCGATCGGCCGCGCGGCGTTGTCAACGTTCGCGCTGATCGTCCTCTTCCTCGCCGTGCGGACCGTTCGGGCCACGCCCGCGCAGCTGTGGGTCGCCGTCCTGCTCGGCGTGCCGATCGTCGTCCTGACCGCCCTCGAGATCCTCGACCCTCTCAATAACCAGGTCGTCCTGTGGTCATCGGTCCTGCACGCGGTCTTCTACTTCTACACGAGCTTCGCGTTGCTCCGCTACATGTTCGTCGACCGGTTCGTGACCACCGACGAGCTGTGGGCGACCGGCGCGACATTCACCGTCGTCGCCTGGGCCTTCGCGTACACCTACATGGCAGTCCAGGTCCTCTGGCCCGGCTCATTCGACGCCACCATCGCCCCGGAAGCTCCTCGGACCTGGTTCGAGATGCTGTACCTGTCGTTCACGAACCTGACCAGTGTCGGACTGTCCGACATCACGCCGGTTCTGCCCCACGCTCGTTCCTGGGTCATGATCGAGCAGGTGGCGGGCCTGCTGTACGTGGCTCTCGTCATCTCCCGCATCGTCGGTCTGACCATCGCCCGGCAACGCGCCACACACACGGCGCATCTGGTCGACAACGAACCCGGTCACCAGTCTCTGCCGGGAACGCGCTCCTGAGTCAGATGGCCGTCCCCGCGCCGATCACGCGCGTGAGCAGGGCGAAGCCATCGGGAGTTCCCTGCCAGCGTGCCTCCAGGTCGGCGATCCCGACCCGACGACGCACATAGCGCATGGCGACGATCGCCACGACGACGTCGTCCAGGGGTCCGAGCACCGGGATGAATTCGGGAATCAGGTCGATCGGGCTGAGGATCCAGGCGATGAGACCGATGACCACGAGACGAACGTCCGCCGGCACCGCGCCATCGCGGATGAGCGAGCGAAGCAGGCGCAGGACATCGGGAATGACCGCCAGCAGCTCGCGAACTGGTACGTCCTTGGGCCGAAGCACGAAGAAAAGGACGAGCGATGCGACCCACAGGACGAGCAACCCGACGATCGTGCCGATGATCAGCTCGATACCCATGCTGCAACGATCGTATCGGGGAACGGACCGCTCGCAGACCCGCTGGTCAGTCGGCGGGTCTCCCGCCGATCGTCAGGCTGTGGCCAGTCGCGGTTGGGCGGGTGGCGAGGGCGGCTCGTCGGGGCGCAGTCGAACGCGGCGCAGGAGTTGGGCGTTGGCCGCCACGATGATCGTCGAGAGGCTCATGGCGATGGCACCCGCAGCCATCGAGATGTCGATGCCCCAGGGGACGAAGATGCCCATCGCGACCGGGATCGCCACAAGGTTGTAGCCCGTGGCCCAGACGAGGTTCTGGACCATCTTGCTGTAGGTCGCCCGGGACAGTCCGATCGCCGCGACGACGTCACGTGGGTCGCTCCGGACCAGCACGATGCCGGCCGACTCGACAGCGACGTCCGTCCCGGCCCCGATGGCGATGCCGACATCGGCGGTTGCCAGCGCGGGCGCGTCGTTCACACCGTCACCGACCATGGCGACCTTGCGGCCGCCCTCCTGGAAGCGTTTGACCGCGGCGGCCTTGTCGGCCGGCAGGACCTGCGCGGCGACCTCATCGATGCCGAGCCGGTGCGCGACCGAGTCGGCCACCGCCTGGCTGTCGCCGGTGATCATCGCCACCCGGACACCAAGCCCATGGAGGGCGTCGACCGCTTCCCTGGACTCGGGTCGGATCTCGTCCTCGACGGCCACGATGCCGGCCACGGCGCCATCCACGACGACGTGCAGGACGGTCCGCCCTTGCTGATCCCAGTCCGCCGCCTGCGGATGCGGGGCGAGGTTCATCTCTTGCAGCAGCCGAGGTCCGCCCACGAGGACGTCGTGACCGTGGACGCTGGCGTGCGCACCGCGACCGGCCATCGCCTCGAAGTCGGAGGCTGGGCGTGTCTCGACACCTCGCTGCCTGGCACCGTTCACGATCGCGCGGGCCAGCGGGTGCTCCGAGTCGGCCTCGACCGACGCCGCGAGCCCGAGGACACGTTCGGCATCCATCGAGCCCGCCGCGACGTCAACGAGGACTGGCTCGCCCTTGGTCAGGGTCCCGGTCTTGTCGAAGATCACGGTGTCCAGGCTCCGCGCCCGCTCCAGGGCGAGACGGTCCTTGATGAGCAGCCCGTTCTGGGCGCCGAGCGACGTGGAGATCGCGATGACCAACGGGATCGCCAGGCCGAGGGCGTGCGGACAGGCGATCACCAAGACCGTCACCGTCCGGACCAGCGCGCCCTCCGGGTCGCCGAGCAGCCACCAGCCGACCAAGGTGATCGCGCCGGCGGCGAGCGCGACGTAGAACAGGAGGGCTGCGGCCCGGTCGGCCAGTGCCTGGGCTCGTGACGCTGATCCTTGCGCCTGCGCGACCAGGCGCATGATCCCGGACAAGGCCGTCTGATCGCCCGTGGCGGTGACCTTCACGCGGAGCGAGCCGCCCGCGGCGACGGTGCCGGCAATGACCTCGTCGCCGACCTGCTTGGCGATGGCGCGCGACTCGCCGGTGATCATCGACTCGTCCACGTCGGCCGTCCCCTCGACGATCAGGCCATCGGCCGGGACCCGGGCTCCTGGACGGACGAGCACGACATCGTCCAACTGCAGCGCGCCGATCGGCACTTCCTGGGTGCCATCGGCAACCACCCGCTCGGCGGTGTCCGGCAGCAGGGCCGCGAGGGCGGAGAGCGCGCCCTGTGCCTGCGCGATCGACCGCATCTCGAGCCAGTGCCCGAGCAGCATGATCGTGATGAGGGTGGCCAGCTCCCACCAGATCTCGACCTCGAAGAGGCCGATGGTGCCGGCCCACGAGGTCATGAAGGCGACGATGATCGCCAGCGAGATGAGGGTCATCATCCCCGGCTGGCGGTCGGCCAGCTCGCCCTGGGCTCCGCGGATGAAGACCAACCCGCCGTAGAGGAAGATGATCGTCCCGAGGACCGCCGGCACATACTCGATGCCGGGGATCGCCGGGATCGTGTAGCCGATCCAGCCCGCGACCTCCGGGCTCAACAGCACGGTCGGGATCGTCAGGACAAGGCTCAGCCAGAACTTGTCGCGGAACATGGCCACCGAGTGGCCGGCGTGCCGGTCATGTCCGGCCGCGTGACCGTCGGGACCCGCGGCGACCGTGGACGGTTCGTGGTGCTGTTGGTGGGCTGCGTGATCCATCCGGGGCTGTCACTCCGATACTCCCCCCAAGTATGCCGCGCCGGTCAAGACCGAGTCGGTTCGTCGCCATCTGCGCCTGGGTCAACACCTTCGGGCCGAACATGAAGAACGGCCCCGAAGGGCCGTTCGTGTGCGTATCGAGTGGAGGCGACGACCGGATTCGAACCGGACTGATCGTCGCAAACATCAAGCTCTTTGCCTCACAAGGTGCTCCTGAATATTTCGTCCTCGTCGGATCGCGCCTTTGGTGTGGTCTCTCGGCGCTTCCTCCCGTCGTGGCCGCATGAGCCCTCGCGCGGATCCGGAGCGCATCTTCGCGGCACGCCGTGCGGCCGTCCGCTACGGCCTCATGGACACCGGAATGGACGAGGCGACCGCGAACCGTTGGTGTGATGCCTGGGAGCTCGAGGCGGCCGGTCGCCAGCGAGCGCGCGACAACGAGTACTGGCGGGCCGGCCAGGAATGGATCGCCGCGGAGCGAGACGCTCGGCGGCCGGGCTGGTGACAGGGAAGACCTAGGACGGCCTCAACAGGGCGCGCTCAGCCCTTAGGCGAGAACGATGCTGCCGGACAACAGCCAGACTCCGATGCCACCCGCAACGGACATGGTCTCGCCACCGCCGCCTGTGGCGCCGGCGAACACCCCGCTGCTTTCGCCGCCGCTGATCGTGAAGACGAATTCGAAACGGCCCGGGCCTCCGTAGCTCATGGGGCTGGCGTGCGAGTCACCTGATCCGCCCGGCCGGCAGAACGTCCCGGTCGATTCGATAGCGAGGCTACCACTTCCGTCGATCAGGTCGACCTGCTCGATCCTGTCAACCGCGAAGCATGCCGACCCCACGATCTCCTCGAAGCCCTCGTCGAGGATCGTGATCGTGGCGGATCCGAATCCGGCGAGCGAGCCGACACCACAGAACTCGTCGGCCGGGCATGGAGCGTTCGAGGCCGGGTGTCCCTTCGGGAACTGGACCGTGAACGTTCCTCTCAGGTGGTCGGTGCTTGGCTTTGCAGCGGCCGTACCAACGCCGACGGCAAGCGCCGCGGCCGCCGTCATCGTCACGATCACCATCACCCTGGAAGCGCGTCGCATTGCTCCTCCTCCATGACAACGCTTGGCCGCGCCCGCACCACGCGTCCGAGGCCAGTGGCGAAGCCCCAGCGCCTGTCACCATCTCAGAGAGAATCGGCTATCTCGCCGAGGCTTCGCGCCGACGATGACGCTCGCCGCGGCGGCCCGCAATGGCCGCCGAAAGTACCAGGTGCGTCGCCGCACCG
Organism: uncultured Chloroflexia bacterium; assembly: GCA_963720495.1. Classification (GTDB taxonomy): domain Bacteria; phylum Chloroflexota; class Limnocylindria; order Limnocylindrales; family CSP1-4; genus SPCO01. The sequence goes on along the minus strand of CAVRFU010000004.1, from coordinate 241,117 downwards.
TTGGGATGCGCCCGACGGCCATGCCAAGGAGGCGCTCATCGGGGGGGCAGGTGGATACCTGCCCCTCCGATGCCTTCGAGCTCAACTAGTTGACGTTGATCGTTCCTTGCATCCACGGATGGATGGCGCAGATATAGTGCAGCGTCGATCCGGCAGGTGCCGAGATCGTCGCGCTGATTGAGGCGTCCGGGAAGAGGACCAGGGAGTCGCCCGCCGCGTCGAGTCCCGGACCCCCGGCGTTCACAACGGGAACAGGTGGACCGTTGGGATCCGGGGAATGGGCCGCCAGGATCGTGTTGCAGATGGCGCAGTTGAAGACGTCATCGATCGTGCTCGGCACGTCGCCCGCAGCGACGACGCTGATCGTGTGCGGCTCGCCAGGCGTCGTGTTCTCCCACGTGACCGTCTCACCCTGTTTGACCGACAGTGGCCCCGGCGTGAAGCGAAGCGTCGCCATGATCTTGACGTTTGGAACGAACTGTTCACTCCCCGCAGCCCGCACCGTGCGGCCCGTTGCGGCGCTCGTCGATCCCGCCATCGCCGCTCCCACGAGCACGACGAGGGATACCAGACCCAGAAGCCGCTTCATGCGGCGACCCTCCTTCCCCCGGGCTGTGGACGGTTCGGGTCCGCCTGCTGCTCAGAACAGTCAGCGGCCAAAACCGGGCCGCCGCGACACCGCTTCCGTCCAGAGCAAGGTGTACTCCACTAATTGATCGCTGTCGAGACTGGAACGATCGGCCCCGATAGCACCCCCCGTCGGCCCGGACGCGCTGGCCGTCCCGTTCTCCGAGGACGGGTCGTCAGGATATGGAAGCGTGGCCGGGTCGCAGTTTCGGTAGTCCGGCTCCGGCTGCACCTCGAACCGAACAGCCGCGATCGTCGAGCGCCCTTCTAGAAGCGCACGCACAACTCGATGCATCCCGTCCATGACCCGACCATCCGTGGCAAGAATGATCGGATAGGAGGGGTCGACCGTTTGAAGACCTGCATGTGCGCCGCTGGCGCGTTTCGGGGCGAGCCGGCGTCAACAACCGCGACGCGTCGCCTAGCTCGCCCCAGGACGAGCCCAGCGCTCAAGCCGGCCGCCCCGCCGCCGACGATCAGCACGTCGTAGCGACATCGAGGTCATCGTGAGGGCAACCACCCGCGACGCCATCCGTCTGATGTTCGCAGGCCGTCACCAAACGCTCGGTCCACCACGATGTGCGAGAACCACGCGAGACCGCCGACCAACCAGAACGGAGACAAGACGCCCGCGGCGGCAAGACCGACGAGCAGGAGTGGCGGCGCCGGATGATGCATCACGTTGAAGAGTGGCACAGCGCGAAGTGCCATCTGCCCCCGGGCATGCGGCTGGCCGATTCCGAGCAATGCCGGGAGATGAGGCACGATGCCGAAGAGGAGGAGAACCCCCAGTCCAAGGCCGTGCTGGGCCGACTGAGCGTTGGCGTAAACGGCGATCACGAGGCCGGGAATGAGCCATAGGTGCCGGCGGCCCAGCCGCAGCCGGCGCGATGGTCCCGCCGGAGGAGACTCCGTCGCGGTGTTCGGCGCGATCTGAGGTGCTTGCAGCATTCGGCTGTTGGTGACCATGGATCTTCTCCTTGCTATCAGGCTTCATCGCGTGGATCGCGGGGTCACCATCCGGCGGCCATCGGGCCGCCGGATGGCTCCCGATTAGCTCGAAGTTGGGGTGCGGATCGTCTCGTGGCTCCAGGACGACGACGGCGGTTGGACGCATTCGCTGTGTGGCGAGGCCGTCGATGTCGTCACCCCAGCCGGGGTAGTCGGCGACCTTGGCCCAGAGCCGATCGCGTTCTTCGCCGATCGCGGCGCGAGCGCGGACGGCTCGCGTTTCACCGGCAAGATCGACTGTCGTGTCCGGCTGCGCCTGGAGGTTCAGCCACCAGGCAGGTTCCTTCTCGCCCCAGCCATTCATGGCCAGGGTGACGAGGTTCGGGCCGTCCTCGAAGTAGCCGATGATCGCGGCGCGCGACTGGCCGGACCGGCGCCCGATGGTCGTGAGTCGGAGCATCCCGAACTTGGTGCCGGCCACCGGCCGGGAGAGGCCGAAGCCTCCCCTGGTGAGCCGGTAGGCCGCACGGTGCAGCAGCCAGAAGGTCCGGATGACGAGGCGCGGCGGGGTGCGCCGCGCCTCATGGGTGGTGGTGGCGGTCATGCGGCGCCTGCCGGGGTTGCCACGCCGATCGAGGGGCGGCTGGCGCTCGCCACGTCAGCCACGCTGGCATCTTCGGCGGCGGCTTCGACCATCAGCGGCGCGTCCTTGCGGAAGCCCTTGAAGGTCATCCACAGGCCGATCGACAGCTCCCAGATGAAGATCGGAGCGACGCCGATCCCGTGCCAGGCGGTGCCGGGTTCGGTGACGCCCATGATGTAGCCGATGATCCACGAGGTGAACAGCGGGGCTCCGATGAGGCCGATCACCGGGATCGCCCGCGGAACGAGGCGCGACTTGTACATGATCCAGCCCAGCAGGAAGGCGTTGAGGGCAGGGACGCCGGTCCCGAGGACGAAGGTCCAGTTGCGGACGGTGACGAGTGTGTGCTGGATGCTGACCAGCAGCGACGCCTCGGCGCCCGTCGCACCCGGCTGCTGAAGGGTCACGATCGACAGGATGCTGATGACGCCGATCATGAGCACCGTGCCCTCGAACAGCCGCGAGCTGACGAAACCGATCGCGAAGCCCTGGTTCTGCCGCTTGATCACGGCGTAGAGCGCAACTGCGGTGCCGATGGCGGTGAGGCTGTTGACGATGTCGAAGAGGGCGCCGAGGCGCACCTGGGTGTCGGCCCCAGTGCCGCCGATGATGAAGAGCGGATCGTTCAGGACCGGGCTCTGCAGGAAGACGGCCGGGATCGAGGAAAGGAAGGTGAGCAGGTAGAGGACCCCGGCCACGAGCGCGGTCTTGCGCATCGAACTCAGCGCGGACCCCTTGGTCGTGGAAGTCTGGTTTGCGTTGGCCATGTCAAAGCTCCTTGGTCGTGGGATGTGCGCTTAGCGCGTCGAGAGTCGTCACGCCGGGCTGGTCGTTATCGACCTTCCCGACCGAGACGAGTGGGAGGCCCAGGTCTCGAACCTTCTGGAGGAGACCGTGGAGAGCTGCCTGGTCGACGATCTGGCCGCTGATGACGGTGGTTCCGTCGTTCTTGTAGCTGACGGTCAATCCGTCGAACCACGCGGTCCAGTGCGCGTCGAGATGCCCCGCGAGTCGGATCTCATAACGTCCGGACTCGGAGCGATCAGGTCCAGGCGCCGGTTGTTCTGTCATAACGCTCCTTGTGCTACAGCTGGGTCACTGGAGACACCGTGGAGGCGCGCGTGATGACCGCGCATCAGCACATGTGATGAGCGCGGTGATGAAATTGCGGATAGGCCAGTTAGCGGCTACGCGAGTGCTTGCCGACCCAAGCCCGCGGAGATGGGTCGAGCAGGCGGACCTGCCGGCCTCGTCCGGGGCCTTCGTCGACAGTCGCTATGCCGGGGCCCACGGATGGCGAGACCTGATCAAGCCCCCGCCAGGTGAACAGCAGCGAGGATCAGGCGCGGTCGGTGGTGGGTGAGAGCAGGCCCAGCTCGCCCGCGCGCCGGACGGCGGCGCGACGGTTCGTCACGCCTAATTTCGAATAGATGTTGCTCGTGTGTGTTCGTACGGTTGGCAGAGAAACCGTGAGTTCGCGCGCGATGCTCGGCCCGTCCAGATCGCTCTGCAGCAGACGCAGAACCTCAAGCTCTCGCTCGCTGAGCGGCTCGATCAAGGGCTGTGCGACGACGCCTTCCCCTGGTCTTGCCACCGTCGAAGCAGCGAGCAGCTGCCGCACGTATCCCGGCGCGTTCCGATCCTTGGCCGCGAGCTTGAGTAAGGCCACCATCGAAGGCCCCTCGTCGATGAACAGGCGGACGTAGCCCTCCGGCTCGGCGATCTCGATGGCGCGAGCCAACGCCGCGGTGGCGCCATCCGGATCGTCGGCGGCATGAAGGGCAAGCGCCTGCACGATCAGGATGTCCAAGGCGCTGCCGTTCCGGCCGCCAGCCTCCGCCGCGGTCAGGAGTCGATCCGTCAATCCGATCGCCGCGCGAATGGGATCCTCGGCGCCATCAGCGATCCCCTGCGCGAGGAGCACCCTGGCCAGGGTCGCGTACTCAAACTCGCGCACGTAGGTCAGATCGTCGGCTGCCGAGAGCCCGTGCTCTCGCGCCCAGCGCTGTGCGTCCGGTAATCGGCCCTCGCTCAGCCACACGCGCGCCCTCACTGCATCGACTGGGCGCACGTCCGGGGCGAAATCACTGAAGTAGAGGCGATCAGCCTCGCCAAGAAGCTCCAGCGCCCCGCTGACATCGCCGTGAGCCCAGCGGATTCCGGCAGCAGCCACGCGCGACCGGTAGGGGTTCTGCGGGAGGCCGTTTTCATCGCCCAGCTCCCTGGCCTGTTGCAGATGCTGCGTGGCGCCGACGAGGTCATCGCGCTGGCGGAGGATCTCGCTGATGCCGACGTGCATGTCTGCGGCTCCCCGAGCGACGATCGGCCCGCGGGTGGCGATCTCAAGGCCCCGCTCATACATGCCCATCGCATCGTGGAGACGGCCTTGCGCCAGTCGCATGTCGGCGAGGGCAAGGGCGAGCCCTACCGCGTCGGAGCGGTACCCGACCTTCTCGAAACGCGCCAAAGCACCGAGATACAGGTCGGTCGCAGCCTCGAGATCGCCACGCGTCCAGTACGCAAGGCCCAGGAGCGTCGAGGCCGCTCCTTGGCCGAGGTCATCATCCTCACCGACGAGTTCACGCGTTCGTCGGGCATGGGCGATGGTCCCGTCGATGTCGCCACGGAGTCGGGCAAGTCCCGCCCGGTGCATGGAGATCCTGGCTGGCAGCGTCCGAAACGCGTCCTCATCCACGACGACCGTGGCGGAGTCACGATCGCCCACCGAATCGCGGGCATGGGCCCATTCCTGCAGCCCGCGCTCCGCGTCCTGCAGGCGGGCTTCAACGCCCTGCGTCTCGCCCCGTACCAATAGTGACCCGGCGTACCCATTGCTCAGCACGGGCCTAACCCGGATCACTTCGTCTGGCAGCGCTTCAAGCCATTGGCGGAGGGTCGCCTCCTGTCGCTCTCGGCCTGTGTCCGGCATCGCCAGCTCGACGAGGTCCGCGGCTCGCGCGAAGTCCTTGGCTGCCATGGCGTGGCGGATCGCCTCGGCGCGTTCACCGTTCTGCTCGAACCATTCCGTTGCGCGCCGATGCAGCTCGCCGACCAGCTCTGGTTGCTCGTCGCGCAGACGCGCCTGGAGGACATCCGCGAACAGATGGTGGTAGCGATACCAGTCCCGCCTGTCGTCCAAGGGAATGAGCAGCAGGTTCTGCCGCTCGAGGGCCTCCAGCATCGCTTTGCCGCCGACCTGGCCGGTGACCGCATCGGACAGCGACCCATTCAGGCGGCTGAGGATCGATGTCTGCAGTAGGAATGTCCGGACGCGTTCGGTCTGGCGCTGGAGGACCTCTTCGACGAGGTAGTCGACGATGTAGCGGTCATCGCCCGCAAAGCTCGCGATGAAGCCGGCGGGATCGTCCCGCCCCTGCATCGACAACCCTGCCAGGTGCAGCGCGGCGATCCACCCTTCCGTCCGTACCTCGAGGGCGGCCACGTCCGCGGCCGTCAGACCGAGGCCCATCACCCCGTTGAAATAGGCAACCGCTTCGTCCGGCGTGAAGCGGAGATCACTGGCGCGGATCTCGATGAGATCGCCTCGTGCTCGCATGCGGGCAAGGGGCAGGGCCGGGTCGACCCGCGTCGCGATCACGAGGCGCATGTGCGCTGGAAGATGATCCAGAACGAAGGACATACCGCGCTGGATGTCCTGGGACTCGATCATGTGGTAGTCGTCGAGCACCAACACCACGCCGTGGGAGAGAGCATCAAGCTCGTTGAGCAGCGGCGCCACGATCGTCTCGACCGACCGGTCGGGAGACTCAAGGAGCGCCAGCGACGTCATCCCAACTCCAGGGATCGCCGTCTGCAGCGCCGCGATCAGGTGAGGCCAGAATTGGCTCGGATGATCGTCGCCGGCATCGAGCGACAGCCATGCGGTGACCGAACCATCCGTCGGCTTGGCCAGCCACTCGGCCAAGAGTGTCGATTTGCCGAACCCGGCTGGAGCCGAGATGAGGATCAACTTCGCCTCGGTGCCACCGAGCAACCGGTCGGTCAGGCTCGGCCGTGGCACGAGGCCTGTTCGGGGCCTCGGAACATAGAACTTTGTCGCGAGCAGTGGACTTGGCATGCGGCGCCACTGTAGCGGCGTGCCCCGTGCGTCGGTGGCAGGGGTCCTCTCGACCCCGTCAGCGGTAGTAGCTACGACCCGCCGCTCGAAGACCTTCCGCGACGGCTTGGATTGCCGCGCCGACGGAGGCGGGGTCCGTCGTGCCACTCACGAGGGCCTGGACCTGGTTCCCGATCTCGGCGTCGATCTCGGGCTCCCAGAGCCAGTTGAGGGACGTGATCGAGTCCTCGAGCATGGGCAGGAATTCGCGTTGCACCGCGTCGTGGATCCTGCCATTCGATTCGGGAATCGGAGAGAAGGTCTGGAGGCCCTCGACGACACTCGCGTCGACCTCGGGCCGACTGGCGAACTCCAGGAAGGCGTAGACGCTGTCACGGCTCGCGGCGACCTTGGCCGGCAGCGCGAAGCCCGCCCAGGCAAGGATCGAGTGAGCCTTCGATGTCCCATCGACGAGGGGAAGCGGGGCCACGTGCAGGTCGAACGGGACTGTGGGCGTCCCCGCCTGGAGGGCCTCCAAGAGCCACGTCCCGTTGTAGGTCATCGCGGCCTTCCCCTGCAGGAAGAGTAGTTGCATGGTCGCGTAATCCGTGGCGCCGGACCCATCCAGGAGGACCCCCGACTCGCGGAGATCGGCGATCAGCCCGAAGGCTTCGACCCACTCAGGGCTGTCATAGCGCACCTCGCCTTTGATCGTGCTCTCGACGAACGCGATCGGGTCGCCGGTGCGCTCGGCGATCATCGGCAGGAGCCACATGACGAGCAGTGGGTTGAACGGCGTGTCACCCGCGGGATGCACGAGGGGAGAAACGCCGAGCGCGGCCAAGGGCTCGACCATCGCCTTCAGGTCCGCGATCGTCTTCGGAGGCTCGAGGCCCGCTCGGTCAAGCAGCGCTTTGTTGTAGTAGATGCCCGTCGTCTGGACGCCTCGTGTCACGGCCAGTGGAAGCGCTCGGGCACCACCCTCGCCAAGACCGCCGAGATGGAACTGCGCTGGCACTCTGGCCAGCACCTCGGCCAACCTTGGCTCCGCGCCAAGGTCGGCGAGCAGCCCGTCGCGCGCCCATGCTCGGATGAATAGGCCGTCGAGCATCACGAGCCCGACTGGCTCGCCGGATTCCAACGCAGCACGCGCCAGCCGGTCCCAGTCGGGGCCGAGACCCGGGATCGCCCGGATGTCCCAGTCGATGGCGGGGTTCTGCGTCTTGAAGTCGTCGTAGACACGCTTCAGGGATGGCTCGGTGCTCGGATCGGCTCCTTCGGCCAGGAGGGTGATCGTTCCCGACAGTGCAGCCGATCCAAGCGATCCACTCGGCGCGCCGGAAGCGATCTCGGTACCAGCGGGTGACGCGCATGCGGCGAGCAACGGCGCGATCGCCCCGCCGGCTGCGATGAGCGCCCCGAGCCTCAGAACGTCGCGACGCGGCCACATGCGGTTCCACGCTCCCTCGGGAAGCGGCGTTTCGTGGTTCACTGGACGGCCCGTCACTGGGAGCGAGTATGGTTCCGCCGGTCCATTTCCGCTGGTGGTCGTGATCGGGTGACGTTTCGCCGCCCGTCGCGCGAGCGCGCTATCGACCTGCTGTTCCTCCTACCCATCCTCGCGATCCTGGTCGGTTTCCTCTTCTACCCTCTTGTGTACGGCGTCGTGCTCAGCGTGCATGACACCAAGGGCTTCGAGATCACGGCCCTCGTCGGGTTGGACCACTACGCCCGAGCGATCTTCGGCGACGCGGTGTTCCATCGCAGCCTCCTGAACACGGTCCTGTTCACGGGCGTGGCGGTCGCGCTGCAGATCGGTATCGGGCTGTCGCTCGCCCTCCTTGTGACCGACGTGAAGCGAGGCCGGACGTTCTTCGTGTTTGCTTTCTTTGCGCCCTTCGTCCTGGCGCCGGTGGCGGTGGGCGCGGTTTGGAAGTTCCTGTTCGCCCCCTATTTCGGGATCGTTCCCGCGTTGGGATCGGCTTTCGGGATCGACACCGCGACCTTCGCGCCCCTTGCAGATGCCAACGTCGCGCTCTGGGCGATCATGGCCGCGTTCCTGTGGCGGTTCGTCGGCTTTGCCATGGTCGTCTATCTCGCCGGCATCGAGACGATCCCGCGCGAATACGGCGAGTACGCCGTCCTTGAGGGTGCAAGCAGTCTCCAACGCGTTCGGCGGGTCACCTGGCCGATGCTCTGGCCACAGACGTTCGTGCTGGTCTTGCTCACCACGATCGGGACGCTGCGGATCTTCGACATGGTTTGGATCATGACTGCGGGCGGCCCGAGCCATGCAACCGAGACGGTCGCCACCGATGTCTACGTGACAGCGTTCCGATTCATCGAGGTCGGGTACGCGCAGGCGATGGCGATGATCCTGCTTGCCTTGATCGTCCTCCTCGCCATCGTCGAATACCGGATCCTCAATCGGCGCGCCGAGATGGTCAGCTCATGAGAGGCGTGCCCCGCGTCCGATGGTCCACGGTGAGCCTCAGCGTGCTCGCCCTTGTCTGGTTGTACCCCTTGGTCTGGACGCTGACGAACGCCGTCAAACGGAGTGCCGACATCTACCGGGCTCCATGGGACGTACCGTGGCCGCCTGCCATCGGGAACATCGGTGAGGCATGGGATCGAGGGCAGCTCGGCCAGGCCATGGCGAACTCGGCCTATGTCACCGCGATGACCGTCGTGGTGGTCCTGGCGCTCTCCGTCAGCGCAGCGTACGCACTCACGCGACTGCGGCCTCCCGGTCGGGCCCTGCTGTTCCTCGTGGTCCTGGCGCCGTTGATGATCCCGACGGAGGTCCTGGTTGTCCCGTTGTTCTCGATGTACCGCGCCCTCGGCCTGATCAACAGCCTTCCTGGGCTCGCGTTCACCAACGTCATGGCAAGCGTCTCGTTCGCGACAGTGATCCTCGCGGGCTACTTCCGGACGATCCCGCAGGACCTCATCGATGCCGCCCGAGTGGATGGGGCCGGTCGAGTCCAGGTCCTTCTGAGAATCGTTGTCCCGCTTGCGCGCCCGGGGATCGCGGCTGTCGCCATTCTCGTCGCTGTCTTCACATGGAACGACTTTGCCGGCGCTCTCGTGCTCATCCAGAGGCCAGACGCGTTCACCGTTCAGCTCGCCCTGACCCGCTTCTCAACGCTCTACGCGACTGATCAAGGCCTCACGTTCGCCGGGATGGCGATCGTGATCCTTCCCCCTTTGCTCCTGTTCGTCGTGCTCCAGCGCCGATTCATCCATGGCCTGACGGCTGGAGTTGTTCGCCGCTGATCGGCCGCCTCGCTCGCCCGCGCGACCCCGGCAAGGAGCAACGGGCAGAACTTGGGGCCGTTCGCGCTTCCGGGGAAGGACTAGAACGGGCGATCTGACAGGCCACCAGTCGCATCGCGGACCGGCAGCCTGCGAATGGCAAGGACCCCGCTGTGCCATTCGGTCTTCGGGCGTAGCGTCATCCCGAATTCCTCAAGCCGCGGGCGTGACCGGCTCCGTGCCGCCAACGCTGGTCAACCAACGGGTGAGTTCGACCCGAGAGTTCAGACCCAGCTTGTTGAGCATGTTGGTGACGTGCGCCTCGACCGTTCGCTCCGAGATGAAGAGCTTGGTCGCGATGTCGCGACTGGTCATCTCCTGCGCGATGAGGCGTGCGATCTCCAGCTCGCGTTTGGTGAGGCGGATCTCGGTCTTGGGCTTGACGACCGTCTTGGCCTGCGAAGGCAGCCGGTCCTCCACGGCGAAGGCGACCGCGTCCTCTGTGGTCATCGCGAACCCGCGCTCGTACGACTCGTCATAGGTCCTCTGTCCAAGGGCTTCGAGCGCCAGAGCGATCGACCGCTCGTGTTGCTGTCGCTGTGCATCCGGGATCTCGAGCCCGCTGGCGTGGCGCACGTGCTCGGCCGACCCGAGGATGACGGCGGCACGCACATGCACTCCGCCTTCGGCAGCCATCCACGCTAGGGTCTCGAGCAGCAGCTGGAGTCCGGACCGGTCGCCGATGACATGCTTGGTCGCGGCGCCGGCCCGCGCCTGGACCTCGGCGAGCTGCCGATCACCCTGTCGCCAGTGCACCTGCGACGTGGCTCCGAGCATGTAACCGCGAGCCCACAGTTCGCCACGCGCCTCGCTGATCCCAACACCCTCCTCACCGAGTTCGATCGCCCGCTCGGACTGACCAGCCATCGGCAGGATGTTGCACAGCGCGGCCGTCGCGACCGCCTGGCTCGGCCAGCTCCCGATCGCTCGCGCAAGCGACAGCGACGACTCGGCCAACTCGACCGCCTCGATCAGGTTGCCCGACATCGCCAGCGGGATCGAGAGCCAGGCAAGCGACAAGGCCATGGCCTCGGGATCGTCCGACGCGGTCGCCACGCGCAGGCTCTCGCGAGCCAGCGATTCACGAGCCTCGACATCGTTCTGACTGTTGGCCATGACTGCCGCAGCTCGCAGATAGTGCGCGCGAGGAGCGGAGTCGTCCGGCGTCAGCGACGCGAGTGACGTGAACATTCGGCGCAGGTCACCGAACTGACCGCGGCTGCTCCAGTAGGCGAGGAGGTGCTGAGCAAGCTCGGCGCCGCGCGACGCGGCACGAGGTTCTCGCAGGCAGAACTCCAGGGCCGCCCAGAGGTTGTCCCGCTCCGTGTCCATGCGCCCGAACAGCTCGGCCTGTCGATCGTCGAAGGCCCCGACCGACCTGGCCAGCCCCGTCATCCACGCAAGGTGAAGATCCTGAATGCGAGGCTCCTCGCCGGCTTCACGCAATCGCTCCCGACCGAACTGGCGGATCGTCTCCAGCAGCCAGTATCGAGGCGCATTCCCGCTCTTCAGTCTCGCGCCGAACGATCGATTTCTCGACCAACGCACCGAGCAGTTCCACGATCTGCCCTTGCGGCACGCGCTCGTCGGCACAGACCTCGACGGCGGCGGCCGCATCGAACCCGCCCGCGAACACCGACAGCCGAGCCCACAGCAACTGCTCCGCCTCGTCGAGCAGGCCGTAGCTCCATCCGATGGTCGCCTCGAGGGTCTGCTGGCGGGCGTCAGCCCCACGGTTCCCATTCCCGAGGACCGACAACGAACCGGCCAGGCCCTCGTTGAGCTGGTCGAGGCTCAACGCGCCCAAGCGGACGGCGGCCAACTCGAGCGCCAAGGGGATCCCGTCAAGATGGCGACAGAGTCGTAGGACCGCTTCGGCGTTCTTGTCGTCGACTGCGAAGTCAGGAACCACGGCCACGGCGCGCTCGCTGAGCAATCGGACGGCCTCCGAACTGGCGAGCGTCTCGGCCGACAGTTCCTCTTCCTCGCCTGGGAGAGACATCGGCGGCACCGACATCCTGACTTCGCCGCTCACTCCGAGTGCCTGCCGGCTTGTGGTGAGGAGATGCAGATCCGGGCAACCCTTCAGGAGCGTGCTCGTCAGGACGGCGGACGCGTCCAGCAGGTGCTCGCAGTTGTCGAGTACGAGCAGGAGGCGTTTGCCGGCCAGGAAGTCCGTGAGCGTGACCAGCGACCAATCGGATGAGCGGTCCTGGGCGCCGAGCGCCACGAAGATGGCCTGAGGGACGAGCAACGGGTCGTGGACCGGGGCGAGCGGCGCGAACCAGACGCCGTCGGGAAAGCCGCGTGCCACCTCCGCGGCGGCGCTGACCGCCAACCGCGTCTTGCCCACCCCGCCGCTGCCTGTCAGCGTCAACAGGCGCGTCGTCGTCAGAAGGCGCTTGACTTCATGCAGCTCGTGGCGTCGCCCCACGAAGCTGGTCGGCTCGACCGGCAGTTTCGGAGTCCGAGCCTTCGCGGCGGGGGTCTTCACGCGAGACCACCCTACACCCCTGCCGATCTCCTGCTGTCCGGCAGCTCGAACGCAGCCTCGATGCTCAGGAACGGGGCGAGCGATGACTCGTTCACCGCCTGAACGAGTTCCAGGCTGACGCTGGCGAAGAGGGATAGCAGGCGCCCTTGACCCGGCACGAACGTTGACCGCAGATAGCGGACCCGTTCGCCGCGAGCCTCGAATCGGCTGATGGCCTCGCTCAATGCGTCGTGGATCATTACCAGCCCGCGCTCGGTCACGCCCGGCAACTGGCGCTCCACCAGGAAGAGGCCCATCTGGTCAGCGGCCGACTCGTCCACGGACAGGGGAAGGACTGTGCGATCCCGGGTGTTCAGCGGTTTGGTGTCCATGCGGTCGAGTCTAGAAACGGGATCTGGCCTCGCGGATCGTCAGCGGCACGTAGGTAGGTACCTATTTCTCGACTGGCCGCTCCATGTGGGCGCTCGAAGCCTGGATCCGAAATTAGGTACCAACGTACGAGTCGGGTCGGATGACGGCCACTCGGTTCCTTCGCAGTCTGCAGGTGTCGCACATCAGCGAACAGCAGTCGAAGGAGCGAGGACATGACCACCACCACCATCCAAGCCGGGACCGGGCAGCGGACGTTCGCGGAGGGCTCGACCGTCAGCTCGCCCAAGCGTCTCGCGAGGATCGCCGGACTGCTCTATCTCGCGGTCGGCATCCTGGGCGGGTTCGCCTTTGCCGGCGTCTACAGCGCGATGTATGTGGCAGGCGATGCGGCCGCCACCGCGAGCAACCTGGTCGCCAACGCCGGACTCGTCCGGATCGGCGTCGCCGCCGACCTGATCCAGGTGGTCGTCTGGGTCTTCCTGGCGCTGACGCTCTACGTGTTGCTTCGTCATGTGAGCGGCTACGCCGCACGCGCCATGGTCGTCCTGGTCGCGATCGGAGCGTCGATCAGCTTCCTGAACATCCTGTTCGAATTCCAGGGCATGCGAGTCGCGACCGACCCGACCTACACCGCGACGGTCGGCGCCGCAGGATCGACGGCCCTGGCCATGTTGATGCTCGACCTGCAGCACTACGGCTACGCCATCGCCGGGATCTTCTTCGGCCTGTGGCTGGTGCCGCTCGGCTACCTCACCTTCAAGTCCGGCATGTTCCCCAAGGTGTTGGGCATCGTCCTCGTCGTCGGGGGCATCGGCTACCTGTTCGACACGCTCGCCGCATTCGTGGCCCCCGAGCTGACCCCGATCATCCACCCGGTTGCCGCGATGCTCGGCCTCGTCGCCGAGGTCTCACTCCTCGCCTACCTCCTCGTGAAGGGCGTGCGCAATGCGCCGCAGTCGGATGAGCCGTCCTCGGTTGCGCCGACACCGGTGCCGGCGACTGCGTAAGCGGACGAAGCCGGATCCCGTTCCTCCGTCGCGGCGGCTGAAGACTGCCGCGACGGACCTTCATGGTTTCAAGGAGTCGATCGCCATGATCCAGTCGCCAACGATGATCGCCAAGACGGAGTCCACGACCTCGGAGCTGACAGTCGGGATCGACCCGGCCTGGACCCGACCGTGGCTCCGAGCCGAGGGCCTCGCGACCTTCGTAGCGGGGCTTGCAGGCTTCCTCTACCTCGGCCTTCCGTGGTGGGGGTTCGCCCTGCTGCTGATCGTCCCGGACGTGTCGATGGTCGGGTACCTGCGTGGTCCGCGCCTCGGTGCGATCGTCTACAACGTCGCTCATGACCTGGCGACGGGCGCGGCGCTCGCCGGCGTGGGCCTGGCGATCGGGAGCGTCCCCGTGGCCGCAGCCGGAACCATCCTCGTGGCGCACAGCGGGATGGACCGGATGATGGGCTACGGCCTCAAGCTCCCAAGTTCGTTCAAGGACACGCACCTCGGCCGCATCGGCCGAAGCCACTGAATGCTCGAACTCCCGACCAAACGAAGACCCGCTGGTCACCCAGCGGGTCGTGTTCGTGCTCAGAAGTGTGGAGGCGACGACCGGATTCGAACCGGTGAATAGAGGTTTTGCAGACCTCCGTGTTGAGCCACTTCACCACGTCGCCAGATGTGCCTGCCGACAGGCGCCGGTCGGAGTTGCTGGCTGCCCCTCGAGGATTCGAACCTCGGTTCACGGATCCAAAGTCCGCTGTCCTACCGCTAGACGAAGGGGCAGCGGCCCGAGAACGGAGGAATTGGAGCGGAAGACGGGACTCGAACCCGCGACCCTCACCTTGGCAAGGTGATGCTCTACCAACTGAGCCACTTCCGCCTGAGATCCGCCCACCCGTAGGTGGTGCCGAGAGCCAGATTCGAACTGGCGACACCGCGATTTTCAGTCGCGTGCTCTACCAACTGAGCTATCTCGGCCCGATGGTCAACCAGCCGTCGGCTGCCCGTCGGCGGGTCGAACGATACCACGGGCCTCGTGAGAGCGGCAATGACGGGCCGTCCGGACTCCCCTAGTCCAGGCCGGTCAGCGCGGCCGCGTCGGACCCTTCGAGTGGCGCCTCGCCGGTCAGCTCCCGCAGCCGGTTGATCCGGTCGAGGATCGGCGGGTGCGTGTCCATCAGCCCCGACGAGCGCGCCTCGAACTTCTTGATCGGGTTGGTGAAGTACATGTGCTGCGTGCCGCGGTTGGCGACCTCGAGCACCTCCTGGTCGCCGCCGATCTTGGCCAGCGCCCGCTCGAGGCCGTAGGGGTTGCGGGTCAGCTCGACCGACGAGGCATCGGCCAGGTACTCGCGCTGGCGGCTCACGGCCAGCTGGATGAACCGGCTGATGATCGGGGCGAGGATCGCCAGGACGATCGCGACGACGAGGATCATCGCCTGGATCCCGTTGCCGCCGCTGTCGCGGTTCGACCGCCGGCCGGACATGCCGCCCCAGAACGTGAAGCGCAGGAAGAAGTCGGCCAGGATCGCGATCGCGCCGACCATGACCCCGACGATGAGCGAGAACCGGATGTCGAAGTTGCGCACGTGCGACAGCTCGTGGCCGATGACGCCCTGGAGCTCCTCGCGATCGAGCTTCTCGAGGAGGCCGGTCGTGATCGCGATCGACGCGTGCGCCGGGTCGCGGCCGGTGGCGAAGGCGTTCGGCGCGGTGTCGTCGATGACGTAGACGGCCGGCATCGGCACGTTGGCCGCGACGGCCAGCTCGCGGACGACGTTGAGGAGCTGGGGCGCAGAGTCTCGTCGACCGGCTGCGCGCCGCTGACGGTCAGGACGAGCTTGTCGCCGCTGAAATAGCTGGCGACGCCGGTGATCGAGCCGATGCCCAGGGCCAGCGCCATCGCACCGACGCCACCGGCCGGCGTGCCGACGATGGCGTAGCCGATCGTGAAGCCGAGCACGGCGAACAGGGCGACGACGAACGCCGCGAGGAGGAACGAGTTCCGCTTGTTCGCCGAGATCTGCCCGTAGAACGATCCCGTGGCCACGGCCAGGTCCCGCGGCGGCCCGTCAGCTCAGGCTGAGGTCGACGTTCGGGACGTTCGCAGCCTCAGGCTCGGCGTCGAAGAA
Source organism: uncultured Chloroflexia bacterium (assembly GCA_963720495.1). Taxonomy (GTDB): domain Bacteria; phylum Chloroflexota; class Limnocylindria; order Limnocylindrales; family CSP1-4; genus SPCO01. The sequence continues at coordinate 225,528 of CAVRFU010000004.1, read as the reverse complement.
GTCGCGCTTGATGAACCCGAGGATGCCCGCGATGAGCACGGCCGGGAACGTCTGGATGTTGGTGTTGTAGTCGAGGACGGTCGCGTTGTAGTGCTGGCGCGAGAACGAGATCTGGTTCTCGGTCGTGGTCAGCTGCTCCTGGAGGGCCAGCACGTTCTCGTTGGCCTTGAGCTCCGGGTAGTTCTCGACGACCGCGAAGAGCGAGCGGAGGGTGCCGGTCAGGGCGTTCTCCGCGGCGGCCTGCTGGGCGGGGCCCTGCGACCCGGCGGCGACCGCGGCGGCCCGGGCATTGGTGACGTCGGTCAGGACCTTCTGCTCGAACCCCATGTAGCCCTTCACGGCGTTGACGAGGTTCGGGATGAGGTCGTGGCGGCGCTTCAGCTGGACTTCGATCTGGGCGAACGCCTCGTCGATCCGCAATCGCTTCTGGACCAGCCCGTTGTAGATCCCGATGAGGACGATGACCAGGACGATGGCGATCACGATGACGATGATCAGGATCGGACTCATGCAGCTCCTCCATCCGGGCGCCCGGGCGCGGGCCCGTCTGCATCGAGTCTACCAGTGCCACGAGCACACGCCAGCCGTCGCCTTCTGGGTGGTGGGCGGTACAGGGTTCGAACCTGTGACTTCCTCGGTGTAAGCGAGGCGCTCTGACCAGCTGAGCTAACCGCCCGGCGGACAGCATAGCGACTGCCTGACGCCGGCGACCGGGACAAGGATCGATCCGTCGCCTCGACTCCGGCGCCTTCTGCCGTCGTCGGCACACGGGCGTAGAGGTCGATTGGCGATCGAGCGCGACGTCCGCGGCGACTCGCGATGAGCATGGGCTGTCGCTCGTCCTCGTCGCCGCCCAGGCCGCCACGACGCGGTGCCGCTGGTCGGCTGCGGGTCCTGTCACGACGCCGATTCCGACCCGCGCGCCGATCACGCCACCGGCACGCCTGTTCGGCGGGTCGGGCGGGACGGGACCGGCAAAGGGGCCCACCCTGGTGCCGGCGCCGTCGATCCCCGCCGACGGCTTCAGCGATTCCATCGCGATCGCCGGCCTGACCAGGCCCATCGCGGTCAGGTTCGCGTCCGATGGGAGCGTGTTCGTCGCCGAGAAGAGTGGGCTGATCAAGAGGTTCGCGAACCTCGACGACACCTCGCCGGTCGTCGTGGCCGATCTCCGCAGCGAAGTGCACGACTACTGGGATCGCGGCCTTCTCGGCTTCACGCTCGATCCGAACTACCCGACATCGCCGTACGCCTACGTCCTATACGTGTACGACGCCCGGATCGGGGGCTCTGCCCCGACCTACGGCGACGCATGTCCCAACCCGCCGGGCGGCAACACCGACGGTTGTCTCGTGAGTGGACGTCTGTCACGGCTAACGATCAGCGGCGCCAGTTCGACCGAGAAGGTTCTCATCAATGATTGGTGCCAGCAGTTCCCGAGCCACGCGGTCGGCGATCTCCGCTTTGGACCGGACGGCGCCCTGTACGCCAGCGGCGGCGAGGGGGCGAACTTCGACAACATCGACTACGGCCAGTTCGGTGGGACCGGGACGCCGGACCCGCCGACGCCACCGACACCCCTCAACCCGTGTGGAGATCCGCCGGCCGGGTCGGGCGGAACAGAAATGCCGCCGGCGGCCGAGGGCGGGGCGCTCCGGTCGCAGAGTCTGCGGCGCGCCGCGGGAGAGCCGGTCCTTCTCGACGGCACGGTCATCCGCGTCGATCCGGCCACTGGAGCCGCCCTCTCGGACAACCCGCTCAGCGCGGACCCGGATCGCAACGCCCGGCGCATCGTCGGTTACGGCCTGCGCAATCCGTTCCGGTTCGCGATCCGGCCCGGCACGGACGAGCTATGGATCGGTAACGTCGGCTGGGACACCTGGGAGTCGAGACTTCCTCGGTGTAAGCGAGGCGCTCTGACCAGCTGAGCTAACCGCCCGGGAAAGCATAACGACCGCCGCGCCGGCGACGGTCGTCAGAGTGTGTGTCGTGGTGCCCAGGCCGGGACTTGAACCCGGATGAGTTGCCTCATACGCCCCTCAAACGTACGCGTATACCAATTCCGCCACCTGGGCTAGAGGTGCCTGCCACGATCGACGATCCACAACGAGGGGTGGTACCGAGGAAGGGATTTGAACCCATACGCCCTTGCGGACACTAGCTCCTGAAGCTAGCGCGTCTACCAGTTCCGCCACCTCGGCGTGGACCGTGCGCGACCGGCTTACCGGCCCGCAGCGAGGCGCCATGTTAGCACATCCCAAAATCGATCAGCCGGGTCGGCGACCTGCCGGACGACCGGTCCGCTGAGGGTCGTCCGGACCACGATCGACTCGTCCGCGAAGGCCAGCGGGAGCACGTAGCGACCCTTCGCCAGCTGCTTCTGGAGGGCCGAATAGGCCGCTGCGCGCGCCGTCATCGGGCCCGGCCCGCGGGCGGCCACCAGCAGCTTGTCGAGGGCCGGATCCTGGAGCCCGATGACGTTCGAGCCACCGGTGACCGTCTGGCTCGACGCCAGCAGCGGATAGAGATCGGGGTCCAGTCCGATCGTGACATCCCCGACCGCGGCCTGGAACTTGCCCTTGGCCAGCCGGCCGGTGACCAGGTCGCCCGGGGCGAGCGGCACGTGGGTCACCCCGATGCCGAGCGCCGTCCAGTCGTGCGCCACCATGCGGGCGGCTTCGAAGGCGGCCGCGTTGGACACCTTGTCCGGGCTGACCAGCTCGATCGTCAGGGGCGCCTTGGCCCTGGGCAGGTGCCAGCCGTCGGCGGCCTTGGTCCAGCCGGCCTTCGCAGAGCGCGGCAGTCGCCGCGGCCGGGTCGTAGGCGACCGGCAGGTCCGCCAGCGGGTCGAACAGCGACGAGGACGGCGGGATGGGGCCGCTGGCCGAGGTCGCCGCCGTGGCGTAGTCCTTCGAGATGATGGCGGTCCGGTCGATCGCCTCGAGCAGCGCGGTCCGGACCGCCGGATCGGCGAACTCCGGGTGACCCGGTCGCAGGTTCAGGAGCACGGCGGTCAACGTCGAGCCCGGATAGTCGAGGGCGTGGCTGCCGTCCAACGTCGCGAGGTCCCGGGTCTCCTCCGGTGTCAGGCCGGAGGCGCCGTCGACCTCGCCCGCGCGATAGGCATCGGCAAGCGACTTCTGATCGCCGAAGAAGTGGAACTCGATGCCGGCCAGGTACGGCAGGGGCCGGGTCGGGCGGTCCGGCCTGACGGGTGTGGCCAATGAATTGGGTGCGGCGGGCGACGCACCGACGGTGGGGCTCGCGGTCGGGTGGGCCATGACCGCGGGGACGAGCTCGGCCGTGTCGTTGTCGAGGGCGGTCACCGCGAACGGTCCCGAGCCGATCGGCTCGCGGCCCGACGGATCGTCGACCAGCTGGTCCACCGGGATCTCCGCCAGCACGTGGGCCGGTGCGATCGGCTGGGTCGCGGCCTGGAGGAACCCGCCGAGCGGTGTCGCCAGGGTGAAGACGACCGTCCGCATCCCGACCGGCTGGACGGTGACCTCGTTCCAGGAGCCGGCCCCCGGTCCGCTGTACTTCGGGTCCTGGAGGACGCGGATCGTGAACGCCACGTCCTCCGCGGTGACCGGCTGCCCGTCGTGCCACGTGGCGTCGTCACGGAGCTGGAACGTCCAGGTCGCGCCGGTCGGGTCGACCGACCAGCGCTCGGCCAGGTCGGGCACGATCGTCCCCTTCGGGCCGTTCCTGACCAGCCCCGAGTAGACCAGGGCGACCATGTCCCGATCGGCCTGGGTCCGCGCCGACAGCGGGCTGACCGACACGGGATGGCCGAGCACGCCCTCCCGGTACGGCCGGCTTGCCGGCATCGTGACGGGCGGCGATGGAGTGCCCGTCGACGCGCTGGTCGACAGCAGGGACGGGACCCCGACGAGGCCCGCGATGAGCGCGAGCAGCACGACCAGGGTCCCGACCACGAGAGAGTCGGTACGGGTCATCGAACTCCGATTGAACGCCGGGTCGCGGTGGGCCGCCGCGATCCCCGGGTCAGGTGCCGGTGGAGGCTGGGGCGAGGACGAACGCCGCCAGGGAGAAGACGACGAAGAGGACCAGCAAGAGGATCGTGAACTGCCACAGGCGGCGCTCCACTCCCCGGCGACTGCGATAGACGGCGGAGTCGCCACCGAATGTCCCGGACAGGCCGACGCCGCGCGCTTGCAACAGGATCGCGATGATGAGCGCGATGCTCACCAGGATCTGGCCGACGGCCAGGAGGGGATCCACGAATCTAGGCTCCTCTGAACGCTTCGACGGCGGATGCTATCACAAGATGCGCGACCGCCCGGTCATGCCCTCCCACGGCGGCAGTCCCGCGAGCTGAAGCAGGGTCGGCGCCACGTCGGCCAGGACGCCGTCGGCGAGCCGGAGCCCGCGGGCCGCGCGACCGATGAGCAGGAACGGCACCGGGTTGAGCGAGTGGGCCGTGACCGGCCGGCCCTCGGCGTCACGCAGCTGGTCGGCGTTGCCGTGGTCCGCGGTGATCGCGAGCAGGGCGCCGGGCCCGGCCGGGTCGGCGGCCTCGACGGCCTCGATCGCGGCGACGACCCGACCGAGGCAGCCGTCGAGGACCTCGAGGGCGGCCAGCGTCGCATCCCAGACCCCCGTGTGGCCGACCATGTCCGGGTTGGCGTAGTTCGCGACGATGAAGTCGTAGACCCCCGACGCGATGGCGTCCACGAGCGCGTCGGTGACGCCGCGCGCGCTCATCGCGGGCTCGAGGTCGTAGGTGGCGACCTTCGGGCTCGGGATCAGCCGGCGGTCCTCGCCCGGCCAGGGCGCCTCGATGCCGCCGTTGAAGAAGTACGTGACGTGCGCGTACTTCTCGGTCTCGGCCACGTGGAACTGGCGCCAGCCGGCCTCGGAGAACGTCTCCGCCAGCGAGCGCGCCTGCTCGGGCGGGAAGGCGACCTCGACGGGCAGTCCGGCCTCGTACTCGGTGAGGGTCACGACCAGCAGGCCGGTCGGGGCCGGTCGGCCGTCCGGCGCGGTCCGGTCGAAGCCGTCGAAGACCGGGTCCCCCAGCGCGTGGGTCAGCTGGCGTGCCCGGTCGGCCCGGAAGTTGGCGTGGATGACCGGGTCGCCCGAGCGAACGATGCCGTCGACGCCGTCGATGACCGTCGGCAGCAGGAACTCGTCGTTCTCGCCGCGCTCGTAGCCCGCCTCGATGGCGGCCGTGGCGTTCGGCGCGTGCTCCCCCACCCCGTGGACGATCGCGTCGTAGCCACGTTCGACGCGGTCCCAGCGCTGGTCGCGGTCCATCGCGTAGTAGCGGCCACCGACCGAGGCGATCCGGGCGTCGGGGTGGGCCACGGCGAGACGCCGCTCGAGGTCCGCGACGTGGCCGAGGGCCGACCGCGGCGCCGTGTCCCGGCCGTCGAGGAGCGCGTGGACGCGGACGGCCGGGACGCCCTGTGTCGCCGCCAGCTCGACGAGGGCGACCAGGTGACGGTCGTTGGCGTGGACGCCGCCCGGGCCGATGAGGCTGATGAGGTGCAGGCGTCCGTCGGGCAGCGCCGCCCGTCGGCAGGCCTCCAGCAGCGCCGGCCGCGTGGCGAACGAGCCGTCCGCGATCGCGGCGTCGATCCGTGGCAGGTCCTGGAGGACGGGCCGGCCCGCGCCGAGGTTCAGGTGCCCCACCTCCGAGTTGCCCATCTGGCCGGCGGGCAGCCCGACCGCGTCCTCCGACGCGCGCAGGGTCGAGTGAGGCCAGGATTCGAGCAGCCCACGCCAGACCGGCATCCGGGCGTGCTCGATCGCGTCGGCCGCCGGGTCGCGGCCGATGCCGAACCCATCGAGGACGACGAGGACGATCGGGCGGGGTCGCTCGCGGGTCACGCGGCGCTGCTGCGGGCCGCTGCCGTGAGTCCGGCCCGCGCCACGATGCCGGCCATCTCGTCCGGCTTGAGCGACGCGCCACCGACGAGCGCGCCGTCGATCGCGGGCTCGGCCAGGAACTCGGCGATGTTCGCCGAGGTGACGCTGCCGCCGTACAGGATCGGCACGGCCTCGGCCGCGTCGGGCCAGCCCAGACCGGCCAGGGTCGCACGCACGACATCCGCCATCGCAGCGGCGTCGCGGCCACTGGCGTTCCGCCCGGTCCCGATCGCCCACACCGGTTCGTACGCGATCACCAGACCCGCCGCATCGAGCGTGGCCGGCAGGTGGCCGTCCAGGGCGCCCCGGAGCTGGCGTTCGACGACGGCGTCCTGGTCGCCCGCCTCGCGTTCCTGCAGGCGCTCCCCGACGCACAGGATGGGGCGAAGGGCGGCATCCACGGCGCGACCGAGCTTCCGCCCGATCTGCTCGTCGGTCTCGGCCGCGTCGCGGCGGCGTTCCGAGTGGCCGAGGATGACCCAGTCGGCCAGGCCGGCGAGCATCGGCGCGGAGACCTCGCCGGTGAACGCGCCCTGGAGCTCGTGATGGACGTTCTGCGCCCCGATGCCGACGTCCGGATCCGTCTCGGCCAGGGCATCCCGGACGACGGCGAGGCTGACGAACGGCGGACAGATGACGCGGGTCACGCCGGCCACCCGGGTCCGGGCCGCGATGGTCCGGGCGAGGTCGCCGGCATCGGCGGGGGTCGTATGCATCTTCCAATTCCCGGCCACGATCACGTCACGCATCGCCGGAATCATGCCAGAGCGGGCCGGGCCGGAACGGCGGGCTCGGCATCGATCGTCGCGAGACGCTCGAGCCGCTCCAGGGCGCGCTGGACGGCGGATCGGTGGATCTCGAGCCGTTCGGCCAGCTCGGCGAGGCTCGCCTCGGGTGTCGCGCGGCGCGCCTCCGCGACGCGGCGGACCACGTCGGGCTGGGCCGGCAGCCGGCCATCGGCGTCGAGCGTCGCGATGGCGTCCAGCTGGCGGCCGGCGGCGCTGACCGCCCGCTGGAGGTTGGCCGATTCGGCGTTGAGCACGCGGTTGAGCTCGCCCCGGAGCGCCCGCGAGACCTGCCTGGCCTCCACCTCGAGCAGGGCACCGGTCGCGCCGATCCGGCGCAGGAACGTCCCGACGGCCTCGCCGTTCTTGGACGTCACGACGCCCCGGCCGCGGCGCAGCCGCCACGACACGGGCAGCCCGAACTCGGCCAGGCGCACCGCGAGCTCGGGCGCCTCGTCGGGCTCGACGACGAACTCCAGGTGCGTCCGCCCGCCCGCGAGGCTGAGCGACCCGCGGGCGAGGAACCGGCCCCGCAGCCAGGCGCCCCGGCAGTGCTCCGCCGACGTCCGCCAGGTGAACGCCGACGTGGGCTGGCCCTCGCCCAGGCGGCGCAGCCGGTGGACGAGCCGCCCGACGGACGCCTCGCGGCCGCTCGGGGTCGGACCGAGACCGTCGACCTCGGCGATCCGGTCGCACGGCCGCGACGGGTCGATGGCCGCCAGCTCGTCGCGGAGGGCGGTCACGAGGTCGCGTTCGGAGCGGCCCACGTCAGGCGGTCCGGGCTGACGACCGGCCGGGGCTCCGTCGCCGGATCCCGGCCTCGCGCTCGAGGGCTTTCATGACCGCCGCGGCGAGGCGGACCGGATCGTGGTGGTGGGCGTTGGCCGGGTCGACCACGTCATCGAGGATCAGTCGCGGCGCCGGCACGACGACGGGCGGCCAGCGCAGGCCCACGGCGGTCGGTCGAGGGAGCGGCAGGTCGGTCCTCGACGCGTTGCCGGACACCGCCGTCGCGCCCGAGTCGGTGCGGGGCAGCAGGCGGTTGTTGGCCAGCACGAGGTCGATGAGCTCCGGGCTGGTGTGGGCGGCGAGCGCGTCGACGTGCGCGGCCAGATCGAACCCCGTCGTCTCTCCCGCCTGGGTGGCGACGTTGCAGACGTAGAGGCGGGGTGCGGTCGCCTGCAGGATCGCGTCGCGAAGGGCCGGGACCAGGAGACTCGGCAGGAGGCTCGTGTAGAGGCTGCCCGGGCCGATGACGATCAGGTCGGCCTCGGCGATGGCGGTCAGCGCATCCTCGGACGCCTCCACGTCGCCCGGGCTGATCCAGACCCGCTCGATCCCGACCGATCGCATGATCTTCGACTGGCCGTCGACCACCGAGCCGTCGAGCAACGAGGCGTGGAGCGTCAGCGGCGTCGACGACACCGGGACGACCTGCCCGCGCACGGCCAGGATCCGGTTCATCAGGCGGATGCCGTCCTCGAAGTCGCCCCCCTCGACCGCCGTCATCGCGGCGATCAGCAGGTTGCCCAGGGCATGTCCGGCGAGGCCGCCCGCGTCGACCCCGGCGTCACCGTCGGTCCGCGAATCGGGGAAGCGGTACTGGAGGACCTCGCTCATCAACGGCTCGGCATCGGCCAGGGCGACGATGCAGTTGCGGATGTCGCCGACGGCCGGGATCCCCAGCTGCTCGCGCAGGACCCCGGAGGAACCGCCGTCGTCGGCCACGGTGACGATCGCGGTCAGGTTGCTGGTGTGCTCCTTCAACCCGCGCAACAGCGTCGACAGGCCGGTCCCGCCACCGATCGCGACGATCCGTGGGCCGCGCGCCAGGAAGCGCTTCTGGTAGATCAGCTCGACGAGCGGCTGGTCCGGGTCCGGGGACCGGAGCGGGTCGGTCAGCACGTGGAGCGCCTTGTACGCCCCGATCGCGACCAGGACGATCCCGACCGACGCCGCGACGAAGCCCCGGAGCGCGAACGGCAGGAACTGCAATGTGAGCACGTCGAGGAGCCACTCGGCCGGGCCGGCCGGGGCCAGGTCCCGGGTGATCTGGCGAAGGAAGTGGGCGAAGGCGACGGCAAGAAGCAGGAGGCCTGCGAACACCACCAGCAGCCAGCGCTTGATCCCGATGCCCGGGGTCAGCCAGCGCCGGAGGTTCATGTCCGGTCGAGCTCGCGGTGGAAGACGGCGACCGGGCCGAAGTCCTGTTCGCGCAGCCACGCCGCCACCTCTTCGGCGATGACGATCGAGCGGTGGTAGCCGCCCGTGCAGCCGATGCCGATGGTCAGGCGCGTCTTGCCCTCGGCGATGTAGGCGGGAACGGTGAAGGTCAGGAACTCCTGGAGGAACTCGAGGAACCGGCGCGCGACGGGCTGGTCCAGGACGAATGTCCGGACCTCGTCGGTGAGACCCGACATCGGCCGCAGGTCCGCGACGTAGTAGGGGTTCTGCATGAACCGGACGTCGAACACGAGGTCCGCTTCCAGCGGCACGCCGTGCTTGAACCCGAAGCTGATCAGCTGGAAGGCGAGCTGGTCCGGTCGCACGTCGGTGGCCAGGGCCGCGAACACCCGCTCGCGCAGCTGGCGGAGCGACAGATCGGACGTGTCGAGGACGACGTCCGCCTCGGCCCGGACCGGATCCAGCCGGCGGCGCTCCTCCGCGATCGAGTTGGCGATGCCCCGGTCGTCGTCGAGCGGATGCCGATGGCGCGTCTCGCTGAACCGCCGGATCAGGACGTCGTCGCTGGCCTCGAGGAACACGACCCGGGGCCGGATGCCGCGGCCTTCCAGCGCGCCGCGCATCGCGGCGAGGGCCAGGGTCGCGTCGCCGGAGCGGACGTCGAGCACGATCGCGATCCGCGCGAACCGCTGGCGGTCGCCCGAGACGAGCTCGGCGAGGTCGGGCAGCAGCTCACCGGGGAGGTTGTCGACGACGGTGTAGCCGAGGTCCTCGAACAGCTTGGCCGCGGCGGTCTTGCCGCCACCGGACAGGCCGCTGACGATGACGACGGCCGGCTCGGTCACGGCGTCGGTCGCTGGCCGATACCCGGCCGCGTCGGTCACCGACCGCTGCGCCGGATGAACAGGACCGTCAGCTCGAACAGGACGTACATCGTGCCGCCCAGGACGATCGGGCTGACGAGGTCACCGCCGGGGGTCGCGACCGCGGCGAAGACCGCGATGCCGAGGATGATCATCCGGCGCGAGGACGTCAGCCGCTCCGAGGTCACGATCCCGACCCGCGACAGCCCGACCAGGATGATCGGGAACTCCATGATCAGCCCGAACACGAGGAACAGGGTCGTGACGAAGTCGAAGTACGGGACCGGCGGCCGGCTGGGCGACCAGGCAGTTGCTGACGCAGGACGGGTCGTCGGTGAAGCTGAACAGGAACGCGATCGCATACGGCAGGATGAAGTAGGCGATGACCACGCCCATCGCGAAGAACAGCAGGGCCAGGGGGATCCACGGTCGGACCGTCTTGCGCTCATTCGGGGTCAGGCCCGGGGCGATGAACGCCCAGAGCTGGTAGAGCAGGATCGGCATGGCGAGGATGATCCCGGCCACGATCGAGATCTTCATCTGGATGACGAACGCGTCGCCGATCCCCAGGACCTGGACCGTCCGGCCCAGCGGAGCGATCAGGAAGCCCCGGATGTCGGTCGCGAAGTAGAAGCCGACGGCCGACGCGACCGCGACCGCGAGGATCGACTTGAAGAGGCGGTTCCGGAGCTCGGTCGAGATGGTCGACGAGCGACATCACCGTCTCGTCGCCGGGCGTCAGGGCCGGTGGCGGGCTCGGCTCAGGATCGGGAGATGCTGGACGACCGGTGACACCCGGCTCGAGCAGGGCGTCGGCGTCTGCCATGGTCGGTTCGAGCGGGACCTGCTAGCTCGCGACGGTCGACGAGTCGGACGTCGGCGGAGCCGGAGGAGCAGCCGGCGTCGGATCGGCAGGCGGCGCGGCGACGGCGGCGGCGACCGCGGCGGCCGGCGCGGCGGGCGCAGCCGGGGCGGCGGGCGTGGCCGGGAGCGGCGAGGTATCCACGTCGACCTTGACCGACTCCTGGATGTCCGTGGACGCCTTCCGGAACTCGCGGATGCTCTTGCCGAGCGACGAACCGACCTCCGGAAGCTTGCCCGGTCCGAGGATCAGCAAGGCGATCACGAGGATGATGATGAGCTCTGGGGCTCCGATGTTCGGCAGCATCTGAATGCTCCTGTCGGTGGGCTGCGTCTGAACGATCCCTCGTGGGATCGACCGTGGTCGAACCCTCTCCGCGCCGGTTAGGGTAGCACAGGGAGTCGCGAAGCCCAGTCGGCGGCGGCTGCCGCGAGACGCTCGCCGGGGTCGCGCGGACCGCCGTCGCCGGGGGTCTCCACGGCGGCGCGCGCGATCGCGCGCGAGACGTTGACCACGAGGCCGCCCCCTCGACCCGAACCCGCCGGCGCCGCGGTCGCGGGCCCGTCGCGCAGGACCGGCTCGATGTCGCCGCCCTGCGCGCCGATGCCCGGCACGAGGAAGCCGAGGCCGGGTGCCGCAGCCCGGATCGCCGCCAGCTCCGCCGGGGCCGTGGCGCCGACGACGAGGCCGACCGTCCCGCCGGGCCCCCACCCGGCCACGTGCCGGGCGACCCGGACGTGCAGCGGTTCCGCCGGGGCGTCGATGGCCGGATCGGCCGCCACGACCAGGTTCTGGAACTCGGCCGCATCGGGGTTGGACGTCCGGCACAGGACGTAGGCGTAGCGGTCGACGCGCTCGAACAGCGGCTCGATGGCCCGGCCGCCGGGGTACGGGTTGACCGTGACGGCGTCCGCGCCGAGGACGTCGAAGAGCGCGACAGCGTGGCGTGCCGCAGTCGATCCGATGTCGGCCCGCTTGGCGTCGAGGATGACCGGGATCTCCGCCGGGATCCGCGCCCGGATCCGCTCGAGGGCGGCCAGCCCAGGTGACCCGAGAGCCTCGTAGAAGGCCAGGTTCGGCTTGATCGCCGCGGCGAACGGCCCGGCGGCCTCGATCAGCAGGCCGGCGAACCGCTCGACTCCGGCGACGTCCGCCGAGAAGCCGGCCGGAAGCTCACCCGGATCCGGATCGAGGCCGAGGCACAGGACCGTGCCCACGGCAGCAGTCCGGGCCGCCAGCCGGTCGAGGTACGGCTCCGTCACTGGGGCGCGGCGGAGCCGCTCGCGCCCGGGGCCGACGAGACGGCGGGTGCCGGCGTCGCGGCCGGGCGCTCGTCGAGCGGGACGAACCAGCCCGGCCGCGATTCGCCATCGAGGCCGGAGACCTCGGTCAGGTCGGTGATGTCCTTGACCGTCCAGTCGGGGGCGGTCGCCGTCGAGACGCGCCAGCTTGAGGTCGACGATCTGGCCGCGGATGTTGAGGAACGCGATCGCGTCGCCGTTCGGGCGACCAGACCGGCGCCCACGACGCGCCATCGTTGGTCACCCGCAGGAGCTCGCGCCCGTTGCCGGCATCGAGGATCGCGATGTCGTTGCCGAAGCTGCTGGTCTTGGTCACCGCGATGTACCGGCCATCGGGCGAGAACGAGGGTTCGAGGTAGCCGGGCCCGGTCAGGGGCGTGCCCTTGCCCTTGGCGACGTCGTAGCGAACGATCACCGGCGCGCCCTTCGGTCCGTCACGACCGTTGCGGACGTAGAGCAGGACCTTGCCATCCGGCCGCCAGGTCGGATCCTGGTGGCCGAGCGGCGGCGTCTCGCCCAGCGGCGGGACCTTCGACTTCTTGGTGATCGTGTCGTAGAACTGGAGGACGACGTCGCTCTGCGACGGATCCGGCCGATCCGACACCATCGCCATCGTGTGCCCGTCGGGCGACAGCTCCGGCTCGCGGATCCAGGAATGCCAGACCCGGCCGTTCTTGGTGACCCGGCCGTTCAGGAGCCGGACGGGATCGCCGGTGCCGTTGGCGTTGATCCGCATGATGCTGGGGATCGTCATCTGGTAGTCCCGGAGGATCCCGCCGGCCGGCCAGTGGCCGACGCCGTCGGTGGTCCGGATGAAGTAGACGCTGCTCCCGTCCGGAGCCCACGACGGCATCGAATCGTTGCCGCCGCTCGTCAGCTGCTTGGCGTCCTTGCCCGTCTGGACCCAGATGTTGCCGGCCTTCGCGTAGACGATCGTGCCCGGGAACGTCACCGACCTCGGGCGGGATGACGACGACGTTCGACGGGGCCGGCGTCGCGGTCACCGCGCCTCCGCCGTTGTTGCCGGAGTCGGCGATGCCGCCGCCCTTGGTCGTGCCGACGAACGGGATGTCGCCGTTGAGAAGGCTCAGCGTGACGAAGGCGATGATCAGCAGGCCGACGATCGACAGGACCGGGGCCAGCCAGCGACCGACCGACACGCTCGGCCGCGACGAGGGTGCCGACGCCCGGTTCGTCACGCGACGCTCCCGGCCAGGACCGGGATGCCCCGGTCGGCCAGGATCGCGGCCGACCCCGGATGGCTGCCCGAGGTCGCCACGTCGCGGATGTCGAGCTGGAGCGATTCGAACCCGCCGAAGACCCGGCTGGTCAGGCGGGCGACGACGTCGACGACGTCGCCTTCGTGGACGGTCTCGGCGATGTCGGCCCGGCCGAAGGCGATCCCGTCCAGCACGTCCCGGTCGCGCCGCAACGTCAGCTGGCTGTGGCCGCCGGTCGCCGCCCGGACGCGGGTGACGGTCAGGCCGAGGACCGCGACGAGCGGGTCGGGGTTGCCCGGGCCGCACGGCGCGAGCCCGGCGAACTCGCGGAACAGGGCGTAGTCGACGTCGCGGGCCGGCAGCGCGAGATCCAGGGCGATGGCGGATCGCGGGTCCGGCGGCGCGCTGTCCGCGGCGAGCGCCAGGAAGCGCGCGCGGAACTCGTCCCAGCGCTCCGTCGCGATCTCGAAACCGGCCGCGCCGGCATGGCCGCCGAACCGGATGAAGAGATCGCCGCAACGCTCGAGCGTCGCCCCGAGGTCGAGCGAGCCGTCGCTCCGGCACGAGGCACGGACGACGTCGCCGAGGTCCGCTCCGACGACCGCGGGCCGGCCCCGGTCCTCGACCAGCCGTGCCGCGACCAAGCCGACGATCCCGACGCTCCACGGTCCGCGAACCACGGTCGCGCCGTCCGTGCCGGCGGCATCGGCGACGGCCGCGCGCGCTTCCGCGACGGCCGTCTTCATGAGGTCGCGCCGGGTGACGTTGGCAGCCTCGAGCGCATCGGCATGGACGGCCGCCTCGGCCGCGTCGTCGGCCAGCAGGAGCCGCGCCGCCTCGAGCGCCTCGCCGACCCGTCCGGCCGCGTTGAGCCGCGGCGCGATCGCGAACGAGACCGTCTCGAGGTCCACGGCCGCGGGCGCCACCCTTGCGCGCTCGAGCAGCGCGGCGATGCCCGGTCGCGGCGCCCGACGCATCCGCTCGAGACCGAGCCGGGCGATGGACCGGTTCTCGCCGACCACCGGCGCGACGTCCGCGACCGTCCCGATCGTCGCCAGGTCGGTCAGGTCCAGGGCCGCGGCGGGGCCGCCGGGCTCCTCCGCGAGGAGCAGCTGGGCGACCTTGAACGCGACGCCGCTCCCGGCCAGGCGACGGTCCGGGTAGGTCGCATCCGGTCGGTGCGGGTTGACGATCGCCAGGGCCGCCGGCATGACGCTCGGGACGCGATGGTGGTCCGTGATGATGACGTCGAGTCCCCGCTCGTTGGCGACGGCGACCTCGGCGACGCTGGTCGAGCCGCAGTCGACGGTCACGATCACGCTCGAACCGCCCGCCACGGCGGCATCGATCGCCGCGAGCGACAGGCCATGGCCCTCGTCGAGGCGGCTCGGGACGTAGGGCTCGACGGCCACGCCGAACCGGCGGAGCGCGAGCGTCATGATGGCCAGCCCGGTCAGCCCGTCCGCATCGAAATCGCCGAAGACGAGCACCCGTTCGGCGCGATCGCGGGCCGCCCGGAGGCGCTCCAGGACCCGGTCCGCATCGGGCAGCAGGCGCGGATCGTGGAGGCCGCTGAGGGGCTCCGCGAACCACGCCGCCACGTCCGCGTCCGTCGTCGCCCCGCGGGACGCGAGCAGCGCCGCGAGGCGGGTCGTGATCCCCCGCTCCGTCGCCATCGCGGTCACCGACGCGGCGGGCGCCTCACGGTCCGGGAAGGTCCAGCGGTACCGGGGTTCGATCACGGCGTCAGGATGCCACGAGAGGCTGCACCGCGGATCATCCGGCGCAGCGCGTGGCGGGCCTCAGGAGGCCGAGCGCCGGACCCGGGGGCTGCGAGCCGCGGTCAGCCGGCCATGCCGGCGATCGTCCCAAAGCTGCCAGTCCACGAGCAACGGGCTCGCCACGAAGATCGACGAGTAGGTTCCGGAGATGATCCCGACCAGCAGGGCGAGGACGAAGTCCTGGATCGCCGCGCCGCCGAACAGCAGCAGGGCGAGGAGCGTCAGGACCACGGTCAGGCTGGTCATGATCGACCGTCCGAAGGTCTGCAGGATCGAGTGGTTGACGATCGCGGCGAACGGCTCCCCGGCGTGCCGGGCCTTGTTCTCGCGGACGCGGTCGAACACGACGATCGTGTCGTGGACGCTGAAGCCGATGACGGTCAGCATCGCGGTCACGAACAACGCGTCGATCTCGACGTGGAAGAACGTGCCGAGGATGGCGAACACGCCGACGACGACGATCACGTCGTGGAGCAGCGCGACCAGCGCGGTCACGCCGAACTTGACGTCCCGGAACCGGTAGGTGATCCACAGCAGGATCCCGATCGAGCCGACGAGGATGAGCACGAGGGCCTGCGAGATCAGGTCGCTGCTGACGACGGCGCCGATGGTCGTCAGGCTGCGCTGCTCCGCGATCGGGCCGAGCTCCTCCTGGAGCGCCCGGGCGACCTCACCCAGCGTCCCCTGGGTCGGGATCTCCGTGTTGCCGGTGGCGGGCGGCGGCGACGCCGAGGGGCCCGGCGAGGCGGCGGGCGACCCGGACGGAGCCGGTGACGCGCTCGGGTTCGCGGATGGGCTGGCCGACGGTGCCGCGCTGGAGCTGGCCGCGGGGCTGCCGCTGGCGCCCGCGCTGGAGCTGGCGCCCGGCGAGGCGCTCGTGCTCGGCGCGGCCGACGGGACGACTTCGAGGAAGTCGGCCGGCTTCACGGTCTTGATCTCGATGAAGCCCGACCCGGTGGTGATCGCCACCGCCTCGAGGCCCTTGCTGGCGAACACCTGCTCGACCTGGTCGGGGGTGACGTTCGGATCCTCGAAGCGGATCTCCCACTTCGTCCCGCCGGTGTAGTCGATGGTGAACTGCAGGCCCGCGTCCGTGAACGGCGTGAGCAGGATGAAGAAGAGCCCCGGGATGGTGAAGGCCAGCGAGATCAGATAGAACCATCGCCGCTTCGCGATGACGTCAAACACGCGCGCGCGCCTCGCGGCGGGAGGACGGACGGGTGGCACCGAGCGCGACGAACTCGTCGTCGCGCAGGCCGTACAGGGCGGGCTTCCTGGCCCACTCCTGGCGGACCACCCAGCGCAGGATCGTGCGGGTCACGACGATCGCGCTGAACATCGAGACGAGGACGCCGATGATCAGGACGAGCGCGAAGCCGCGGATGGTCGACGAGCCGAAGGCGTACAGGATGGTCGCCGTGATCAGGCTCGACACGTTCGAGTCGAGGATCGAGTTCCAGGCCCGGTTGAAGCCGGCCTCGACGGCGGCCGGCAGCGACTTGCCGACGCGCAGCTCCTCCTTCATCCGTTCGAAGATCAGGATGTTGGCGTCGACCGCCATGCCCACCGAGAGCACGAAGCCCGCGATCCCGGCCAGGGTCAGGGTCACCGGCACGAGCCGGAAGATGGCGTACATCACGAGCGTGTAGTAGATGAGCGCGAAGCTCGCCACGCCGCCCGGCAGGCGGTAGTAGATGAGCATGAACGCGAAGACGAGCGCGATGCCGATGAGCCCGGCGAGCACGGTCTGGACGAGGAACTGCGTCCCCAGCGTCGCGCTGATCTGCTCGCTCGAGAGCGCGGTGATCGGGAACGGCAGCGAGCCGAACTTCAGGACCGTCACGAGATCCGTGGCTGCCTTGGCCGAGAAGCCGGCCGAGGCCGCCGCCGGTGATCTGGACGTTGCCGTTCGGGATGGAGTTCTGGATGACCGGCGCCGAGATCACGCTGTTGTCGAGGGTGATCGCGAAGTACTCGCCGACGTTCTTGGCCGTGTAGTCGGCGAACTTGTTCTTGCCGTCGTCCTTGAGGACGAAGTCGACCGCGGGCCGGCCGTTCTGGTCCGTGCCGACCGTCGCCGAGGAGACCTGGTCGCCGCTGAAGAGCGGCGGGTAGGTCTTGGGATCGAGGATCTGGCCCTCGGTCGCCTGGGTCTGCCCGAGCGGGACGAAGTCGAGCCGGCCGGTCGTGCCGACGAGCTTGCGGACGGCTTCCGGATCGGTCACGCCCGGCAGCTCGACGACCACGCGGTCGGCGCCCTGGGTGGTGACGACGGGCTCCGACACGCCGGTGGTGTTGACCCGGCGCTCGACGATGTCCTTGATGATCGCCATGTCGCCCGGGGTCGGCGTCTTGCCCTCGACCGGGACGGCCTGGTACTCGACCCGGAGGCCGCCGGACAGGTCGAGGCCGAGCTTGGTCTCGACCAGCCGCCAGGTCCCGTCGGCGCTCGACGAGTCGGGCAGCTTGAGCCCCGGGAAGAAGACGACGACCAGGGCGAGGATCCCGATGAGCAGGATCAGGATGGGACCGGCTTTACGCATCGAGGCGGGATGTTACACGGGATGAGGCCGCACCGCGTGGAACGCGACGGGCTGGGTCGGACCTGTGTCGCTCCGCGGTCGGCGGGCGGCCGGCTGGATCGGCGGTGGGCATCTGGGCTCGGTTCCCTCGGGCGGCGAGACCCATATCGGGTCGATCCGGACGACCATATCGCCGCGCGGTAACGGTCCGGTCACCCGGATGGTTAATTCCTCACAACCGATGCCCCGCGACCGGCGTCAGGCTTCGAGGGTCGCCTTGATCTTCGCCGCGAGCGACGGCCCGATGCCGGGCACCGCGGCGATCTGCTCGACCGGCGCGTCGCGGACCCGCTTGATCGAGCCGAACACCTTGAGCAGCTCACGCTTGCGCTTCGGGCCGACGCCGGGCAGGTCGTCGAAGGCCGACCGGACGCTCCGCCGCGCGCGCAGGTCGCGGTGATAGGTGATCGCGAACCGGTGTGCCTCGTCGCGCAGGCGCTGCACGAGGTAGAGCGCCGGCGACGTCGCCGGCAGGACGATGGGCACCGTCGCGTCCGGCAGGAACAGCTCCTCGCGCTCCTTGGCCAGACCGGCCAGCGGCAGGTCGTGGAGCCCGAGCTCGTCGAGGACCGCCTTGGCGGCGCTGACCTGGCCCTTGCCGCCGTCGACGATGACGAGGTCGGGCATCGCCCAGCGGCGCGCCTCCTCCACCCCCTCCTCCCCGTTCCGCACGGAGCGGAAGCGGCGGCGCAGGACCTCCTGGTGGCTGGCGAAGTCGTTCGGGCCGGTGACGGTCTTGATCTTGAACCGCCGGTACTCGCCGGAGCTCGGCTTGCCGTCCTCGAAGACGACCATGCTGCCGACCGACTCGCTGCCCTGGAAGTTGCTGATGTCGTAGCACTCGATCCGCGACGGCGGACCGGGCAGGCCGAGCGCCTCCGCCAGCTCCTCGAGCGCCGCGAGCGTCTTGCCCTGGTCGGCCAGCCAGCGCGCCTGCTCGCGCGCGAGCGTCTCGCCCGCGTTGCGAGTGGCGAGCACGAGCAGCTCGCGCTTCTCGCCGCGCTGGGGCACGTGGAGGTGGACCGGCCCGCCCCGCCGCTCGGCGAGGAAGGCCTCCAGCACGGGCGTCTCGGTCACCGCCGACGGGACGTAGACCTCGCGCGGGATGGAGCCGGCCCGGCTGTAGTACTGCTCGAGGAAGCTGGTCAGGACCTCGTCGTCGGTCGCCTCGCGGGCGGCGTCGAGCAGGAACACGTCGCGGCCGATCATCTTGCCGTCGCGGATCACGAACAGCTGGATGGCCGCCTGGTTGTCCTGGCGGGCGAGGCCGAGCAGGTCCAGCTCGGTCTTGGCGAAGGCGGCCATCTTCTGGCTCTCCATCGTCCGCTCGATGGCCCGGATCTTGTCGCGCAGGACGGCCGCCCGCTCGTACTCGGTGTGCTCGGCGGCGATCGCCATGTCCTTCTCGAGCGCCTTGACCAGGGTCTCCTGGCGACCCTCCAGGAACAGCTCGACCTGCTCGATGTCGGCCCGGTAGTCGTCCTTCGAGATCGCCGTGATGCACGGACCCTGGCAGCGCTTGATGTGATACAGGAGGCACGGTCGCTGGAGGGCGCGCACGCCGTCCTTGATGTCGATCGTGCAGGTCCGGAACGGGAACAGCCGCCGGACGAGGTTCATCGATTCGTCGACGCTCGAGGCGGAGGCGTACGGGCCGAAGTAGCGGCTGCCGTCGTTGACCAGCTTGCGCGTGCGCTCGACCCGCGGGAACTCGTCGCCGAGGGTCACCTTGATGTACGGATAGCTCTTGTCGTCCTTGAGCCGGACGTTGAACCGCGGCCGGTAGCGCTTGATGAGGTTGGCCTCGAGGAGGAGGGCCTCGGAGACCGAATCCGTCTGGGTGACCTCGACGTCGACGACCCGGTCGATGACGCTCCGGATCCGGTGGATCTCGCCGCCGGGCGCCTGCTTCTGCCAGTACGAGCGCACGCGGTTGCGCAGGCTCTGCGCCTTGCCGACATAGACGACGTCGCCCCTGGCGTCCTTCATGAGGTAGACGCCGGGCCGGTCGGGCAGCTTGGCCAGCGCGGATGAGAGCTCGGGGGTCACGCCACGATCGTACGGCGAAAACGTGAAAGGGACGGGCCTCGAAGCCCGTCCCTTTCGTGCGCTGCGGCGATGATCGTCAGGGGCCGACGATGCGCCCCTCCACGACCGGGTTGACCGGCTGGTGCGCCGCGATGTACGCGCCCACCACGTCGAGCAGGAGCTTGCCCGTGAACTTCACGTTCGTGCCCTGGGTGAAGATGGTGTAGCCGTCTCCACCGGTGTACATGAAGTCGTTGGTGACGAACCGGATGGTGTCCGCGTCACCGACCACCGTGGCGGGACCGGCGATCCCGTTGGGTGTCTTCCAGATGCGTGTCGACGACGGGTGTCGTCCCGTTGCAGTGGAACTGGACCTTGAGGCCCGAGATCTGCGGGAACCGGCCGGTGCCGCCGGCGAAGTTCGGATCGCAGACGGGGGCGAAGCCGTTCAGGAAGGCCGTCCGCATCTGCGCCCCGGTCAGGGTCTCGACGACCGTGGCATTGCCGAAGGGCAGGACGGCGAACAGCTCGCCCTGCGGTGATCTGGCAGGTCTGCTCGGTGCCCGACGGTGGCGTGCACGAGCAGGTCCTGGCGCAGCCCACCCGAGTTGGTGTAGGCCGCTTCGGCGTCCGGCAGGCCGGTCGCCGGGTCGATGGCGTGCGCCTCACGCATGGCGTCCGCGACCAGGTTGCCCATCGCCGACTCGAAGAGCCGGGTCGGTGCGCGCCTGATGTCGGTCACCTGGTTCGGCTGGGTCGGATCGCCGATGACCTTGTTCAGGATCGGGGCGACGGTCGTGTTGGCCGCGTCGACGATCGCCTTGACGTCGGCCCGCGGCGTGACGCCGATGTCCTTGGCCAGCGCGCGTCGCGCCACCGGCCCAGTCGACGTCACCGCCCTTGACCATGAGCTGGAGGACCGAGTAGGTCGCCCCGGCATTGATGCCCTCGGTGACGAGGATGTCGCCGACCATCAGGTTGGAGACCCGATGGGTATGACCGACGATCATCGCGTCGACCGTGGTGTCCTGGAGGTGCGTTGGCGATGTCGAGGATCGGTCCGACCCACGGCGCGCCCGGTGCGTTGCCCATCGGGTTGAGCCCGAAGTTGGTGCCCTGGTGGATGACCACGACCTGGACCTTCACGCCCAGCTTGCGCAGGCGCTCGGATTCGGCCTTGATCCGGGCGGCCTCGGGCAGGAACGTGAGCCCGGCCGTGGCGCCGGCCGAGACGAGCTCGGGCGTGTTCGAGGAGCTCGGCGCCGATGACGCCGACCTTGATGCCGTTGACGGTGAACGTCGCCGACGGCGTGACCCAGGACGGGGCGTTGCCGGTCGCAGTCTCGACGATGTTCGTGGCCAGGAACGGGAAGTGCGCGCGTGCCTGCTGCGCGAGCAGCCGCGTCACGCCGAAGTCGAACTCGTGGTTGCCGTACGACGTGGCATCGAGGCCCCAGAGGTTCTCGACGTCGATCGTGGGCATGTCCTCCAGGAGCGCGGAGTTCGGTGGCGAGGCGCCGACGTTGTCGCCGCCGGCCAGGATCAGCCCGGGTCCGGGGAGCGCCGCGAGGTCCTCGTCGAACATGGTCGCCAGCTGGGCGGCCCCGCCGACCGGGACGGTCTGGCCGTCGATGGTGGTCGTCGTCGGGCTGAGCTGACCGTGGAAGTCGTTGAGCCCGACGATCGAGATCGGCTTGTAGGCGTCGCCGCCCTTGACCACGTCAAGGAGGACCTTGCCCTGGCTGTACTGCGGTTCGGGGATGCCGAGCATGAAGGCCAGGGTCGGTGCGAGGTCGATCGTGCGGGCCGACGACCTGGCCTTTGGCGACGCCGTTGCCGCCGGCCAGGAAGGTCGCTCGCATGTTGATGTTGTTGCCGAGGTCCTGGACGTCCGGCACGTAGCCGTGCTGTCCGAAGAAGTGGGACGCCGCGACGAGCGTGCCCGGCGTCTCGGCATCGAACTGATAGGGCGGGTAGGCGAAGATCACGACGTCGCCCGTCCGGGTCGGGATGGGCCATGTCGGCCGTGCTGCCGGCGCCGTTCGGGATGTAGCGGGCCTCGGCCCGGGTGAAGGCGCGGTCGATCATCTTCCAGCCTTCGGGCTGGCCGTCGTGGGTCCAGTCGTTCGGGTCCGTGAGGCCGAGGTACTTGGCCTTGATCGCGTCGACGGTCGCCGCGACCTGGGCGGCCGGGATCTGCGTCACCGGATTGGTCCCGACGTTCAGGTAGATCTGGACGGTGCCACCGGCCCAGCAGGCCTTCGCCTTGGGGGTCGGCTCGCCGACCGCGGTCCGGCAGTTGGACGTCTGGGGCAGGGTCAGGAGCTTCATGTCGACCAGCGGCCGGCTGGCGTCGATGGCGAGGAACTGCGGCGCGAAGCCGTGGTCCGCCGAGACGAACGTGAGCGGATCGCGCCCGACCAGCTTGCGGGCGAGAGTCAGCGTCTCGTCGGCCTCCGCGTAGGCGGTCCGGATGTACCCCTCCCGCGCTCGCGACGCGGCCGTCCTTGACGCCGTTCAGGTCGACGTCGTCATAGGCCGGGTTCGGCTGCGCCGTTGGGCAGCGTCGGCGAGACGAGCCCCAGGAACTGGTGCTGGAACTCGTCCGTGGTCGGGACGCCGACGAGGAGGAGGTCCGGCTTGTAGGTCTTGGCGACGTACTCGAGCATCGGCTGGTGGCCGGTGGCCCAGTACAGGCCCTGCTGGACGTAGGTGTCCTCGCTCGTCACGCCGGCCTCGAGGATCGCGAAGTCGGCGGCGGTCGAGGTCGGGAACTTCTGGGCGAGGAACTCGTCGAAATCGGTCGCCGCCGGGAAGCCCGGTGCGCCGCCCCAGGTCGGCCAGCTCGCGATGGCGCGGCTCACGGACGTATGGAAGAGCCGGACGCGCGAGAGGTCGCCGGTGAGCTCCTCGACCTTGACCAGCATGCCCGCGGTCTTGCCGTCCAGGGCGCCGCCGCTGATCTTCACCTTCACGTCGGCCCACTCGCCCTTGCGCAGGGTGCCGACGCTGTCCGCGGCGCTCTTGCGTCTTCGGAGAAGAGGACCGTGTCGTAGTTGGTCGTGCCGTCGTTCGTGCTGTCGAAGATGTAGGCGTTGAGGCCGTACTTGTCCGCCGCCGCCGTCGAGGACGCGGAGGCGCATCTCCTTGGCCGGGCTGAACGATGCCGGGACGCCCTGCCAGTCGGCCGCCGGCACGATCGCCGCTTCCGGGACAGGCGCCTTGTTGGCCGCCGGATAGCCGGCCGGATGGTCGAACTGCAGGCCGAAGCTGTTGATGAACGGTCCGTCGTCGAACAGCGCGTCACCGGCGGTGCCGATGAAGTTGGTCGCCACCCCGCGACCGGAGAAGAACGACTGGAAGTCGATCGTCGGGCCGTGGATGGTCGCGTTCGTGCCACCGGCCCACTCGACCTGGGCGACCTTGAGGCCGCCGCGCTCGGCGGACTGGGCGATCGTCTCGACCTGCAGGACGCCCGGATCGAAGGCCGCCGTTCGGTCCGTCGTGAACGCCTGGCCGACCGTGAAGAACGTGTTGTTGGTCGAGCCGTGGACGGCGGGCCACGCACCGGTCGCGAGGTGTACCAGCCGGCGCCCGTGTTCGGCGGGCGCCTGGGTCAGGAGGCCGCCGTTGCGCCGCGGACGTGCCCTTCTTGAGGAACTCCTTCATCGTCGGCATGACGCCCTGGCCCGGCGTACTTGGCGACCAGGTCCTGGCGCATGCCATCGGACGCGAAGAAGACCGCGTTGTCGTCGGGACCGCTTCGGCGGGGTCTGTTTGGCGCTCGACCGGCGCGGCCACGGCTGCGAACAGCAGCACGAACAGCGTGAGCAGGAGGACCGGGCGGGAACGGCGGATCGACGGGGTCACGGAGCACCTCCACGACGGGCTGCATGGGCGGGGCCGGACGGGTCGCGGCTGGGCGACGGGCATCGCGCCAGACCACACCGACGAGTAGAAGACGTCTACGATACCGCGTCGTCATCGCCCCGTTAACCGTCGGAAGCGTGTCGCGTGCGGGACGGCGCGGAACTTGCCGGTGCGTCCTGGCAACGCCCGGATGATCGACGTGGAATGGCCTCGTGACATGGTCCGGAGCGATGCATCCGGACGTCGAAGCGAGGCTCGCCCGTCTCGCGCCCGACCAGCGCGCCGCGGCGACCGCTCCGCCCGGTCCGTCGCTGTGCATCGCGCCGGCCGGCAGCGGCAAGACCACGACGCTGGTGGCCCGCGCGGCCTGGCTCGATCGCGACGGGGACGCCGCCCGACGCGATCCGGGCGATCACCTTCAACAAGCGCGCGGCGGTCGAGATGACCGAGCGGCTGGATGCGGCCGTCGCGCCGCTCGGGGTCGCGCCCGGTGAGCGTCCGCGTCCGGACCTTCCATGCGCTGGGGCGCGAGATCCTGCGCGACGCTGGCGTCGACCGTCGAGCCGATGGCCGATCGGGCAGCCGTGCTTGCCGAGGTCGCCCCGTGGGCGGACGAGGCCGACCTGCTTCGGCTCGACACCGTCATCTCGCGGCTCAAGGTCGAGCTCGGCGTCTCGCCCGGCGACGTCGCCGCCGATCCCGAGGCGGGTCCGCTGGCGCGTGCGTTCGTCGCCTACGAGGCCGCCGTCGCGGCGACGGGCGGGCTCGACTTCGACGACCTGATCCTTCGTTCGATCGCCCGGCTCGAGAGCGACCCGTCGTTGCTCGCGCGCTGGCGCGGCCGGTGCCGGGAGCTCCTGGTCGACGAGGTCCAGGACGTCGATCGCGCCCAGCTCCGCCTGGCCCTGCTGCTGGCGGCGCCCGGATCATCGGATCTTCCTCGTCGGCGACGACGACCAGTCGATCTACGGCTGGCGTCTCGCCGATGTGCGTCGGATCCTGGGCCTCGAGGCGCTCCTGCCGGGCCTCCGCCGGGTCGACCTCGAGGTCAACTACCGCTGCCCGCGGACCGTCGTGGAACGCGCGGTCCGGCTCGTCGAGCACAACGGGGAGCGGTTCGCCAAGACGATCCGGGCGGGTCCGGCGGCGGAGGGCCGGCTGGTCCTGGCACCCGACGCCGCCGACGAGACGATCCGCCTGGAACGTGCCATCCGGTCGTGGCCGGCCGACGAGTCGACGCGCGCGGTCCTCGCCCGGACGAACCGGGAGCTGCTGCCCGCGGTCGTGGTCGCGCTGGAGCTCGGCCTGGCGTTCCGCGCGCCACGGATCGACCTGCTGCTCGAGTCGCCGGTCGTCGACGAGATCCTCCGGCGTGGCCGCCGCGGCTGGCGACGACGGCCCATCGACACTCCCGTTGCTGGTGGCACTCGGGCGGATCCGCGACCGGGTCATCGACGACAGGCGGGCCGCGGAGATCGCGACGGCGATGCTCGGCTGGGCGGCCCCGTTCGATGACCTCGCGGCCTTCGTCGCCGCGATCGAGCGGACGCGGTCGCGGCTGGCCGAGCTCCGACGCGACGACGCGCCGCTGACGCTGGCGACCGCGCACGCGACCAAGGGCCTCGAGTTCGACCACGTCATCGTCGTCGGCATGGAGGCCGGCCGGTTTCCCAGCGCACGGGCCGTCAGCCAGGCCGAGGATCCGGTCCGCGCGTACGAGGAGGAACGGCGTCTCGGCTACGTGGCGTGGACCCGGGCGCGCCGGTCGCTGACCCTCCTGTACGACCCGGCGGTCCCCTCCCCGTTCCTGCTCGAGGCCTTCAGCCCGGCCGAGCTCGGCCTCAGCCCCGGGCCCGGTTGAGCTCGCGGATCAGGCGGTCGATCGAGTCGAGGAACGGCTCCGTCAGCTCCGCCGGCAGCGCGTCGCGGATCGAATCCTTGACGCCGTAGGCCGCCCGGCACCGCGTCGCCGTCGCCCGGAGCGCCACGGGATCGTCGTCGCGCAGCCGGTCCGGCAGCGGCTCGAGATAGGCGATCCAGCGCTCGGAGCCGATCGCCCGTGCGGCGTCGAGCAGCCGGTCGGCGTGGCGCGCCGCCACCAGTCCCGCCTCGTCGATCGCGGGTCGCTCGTGCCGGGCGGGTCGCCGGGACGAGCTGCCCGCCCGGGCCTCCGTCATCCGCGCTCAGTCATCCCCGGGCTTGGTCCCGACGGCGTCGTCGGCGTCGACCGGCGGGGCGAGCAGGAGGAGCGGCAGCCGCTTGCGCTCGGAGCCGTTGACGAGGATCCGGAACGAGTAGTCGCCCGGCGCGGGGAACGTCAGGTTCCACAGGTCGATCGAGAACGTCAGGACGGCGTCCCGGCCGTCGCGCTGGCTGCGGGCGACCAGGCTGCCCGTCGCGCCGGCCACCTCGCCGCCATCGGGGTTCAGGAGGACGAACCGGATCTCGTGCTCGCGATCGGTCTCCGGCGCCGTGACCTGGAGACCGATGACCAGGGCGAGATGCGGGTGCCGGAGCGGGAACCGGCGGCCGCCGATGCGGGCCACGCCGCCGCCCAGGACATGGAACTTCTGGCCGGGGATCGTTTCGGCGGCGTCCGCGAGGAAGGCGAAGTCGATATCCGGCACCCGCCTATGCTAGCCCCTGCGATGGGGCCACGATCAGCGGGCCTTGGCGGCCGCGGCACGCTTGCGTGACGGGGCGATGTGGATGACCCGCTCCGTGCTGTGACCGTTGCCGCTCGAGCCGCGACCGGCCTCGTCCGCGAACGTCACGTCCGACAACGGCACGAGCGGCTCGCCGCGCAGGACCCGCGCCAGGTACTCCCCGGTGGCCGAACCGGCCGTGCGCGCCACCTTCTCGGGCGTGCCCTCCGCGATGATCCGTCCGCCCCGATCCCCGCCCTCCGGACCGAGGTCGACGATCCAGTCGGCGGTCTTGATGACGTCCAGGTTGTGCTCGATGACGAGGACCGTGTTGCCGCCCTCGACCAGCCGGTGGAGCACCTCGAGGAGCTTCTCGACGTCGGCGAAGTGCAGGCCGGTCGTCGGCTCGTCCAGCACGTACAGCGTCCGGCCGGTCGCCCGGCGCGACAGCTCCGTCGACAGCTTCACCCGCTGCGCCTCGCCGCCCGACAGCGTCGTCGCCGGCTGGCCGAGGTGGACGTAGCCGAGCCCGACGTCGTTGAGCGTCTGGAGCTTGGCCCGGACGTTGGGCACGGCGCTGAAGAAGTCGAGCGCCTCCGCGATCGTCATCTCGAGGACGTCCGCGATCGACCGGCCCTTGTAGTGGATCTCGAGGGCCTCGCGGTTGTAGCGCTTGCCGTGGCAGACCTCGCACGGGACGTAGACGTCCGGCAGGAACTGCATCTCGATCTTGAGGATGCCGTCGCCCTTGCAGTTCTCGCAGCGGCCGCCCTTGACGTTGAAGCTGAAGCGGCCCGGCGTGTAGCCACGGAGGCGCGCCTCCGGGACGCCGGCGAACAGCTCGCGGATCGGCGTGAACAGCCCGACGTACGTGGCCGGGTTGGACCGCGGCGTCCGGCCGATCGGGCTCTGGTCGATCTCGATGATCTTGTCGATGTGCTCGGCGCCGACGAGCTTGTCGTGGGCCCCGACCGGCTCGCGCGAGCCGTTGAGCTCGCGGGCCAGCGCCCGGTAGAGGACCTCCGTCACGAGCGTGCTCTTGCCACTGCCCGACACGCCGGTGACCGCCACGAACGTCCCGAGCGGGACGCGCAGGTCGAGGTCGCGCAGGTTGTGCTCCCGGGCGCCGCGCACGACGAGGGACTTGCCGTTGCCCTTGCGGCGCCTGGCCGGGATCGGCACCGCCCGCTCGCCCCGCAGGAAGGCACCGGTGATGGACCGGGGCTCCGCGAGGACCATCTCGAGCGGTCCGTTGGCGATGATCTCGCCGCCGTGCTCGCCCGCCCCGGGGCCGATGTCCACGACCCAGTCCGCGGTCCGGATCGTCTCCTCGTCGTGCTCCACGACGAGCACCGTGTTGCCCAGGTCGCGCAGCCGGGTGAGGGTCGCGATGAGCTTCGCGTTGTCGCGCTGGTGGAGCCCGATCGAGGGTTCGTCGAGGATGTACAGGACGCCCATCAGGGTGGTCCCGATCTGGGTCGCCAGGCGGATCCGCTGGGCTTCGCCGCCCGAGAGGGTCACGCTCGTCCGGTCGAGGGTCAGGTAGTCCAGCCCGACGTCGACGAGGAAGCCGAGCCGCGCGACGATCTCCTTGAGCAGCTGGTGGGCGATCGTCCGTTCGCGCTCGCTGAGCCGCGGCTCGAGACCTGTCGCCCAGCGCAGGGCGTCCGTGATCGACATCGTCGAGACGTCCCAGACGTTGAGGTCGGCGATGGTGACCGCCAGGATCTCCGGCCGAAGCCGCTTCCCGCCGCACACCGGGCACGGCCGGGTGACCATGAACTTCTCGAGCTCGGCCTTGATGTAGTCCGAGTCCGTCTCGCGGTAGCGCCGCTCGAGGTTCGTGACGACGCCTTCGAAGGTCGCCTTGTAGGTGTTCTCGCCGCGCTCCGTCCGGTAGCGGACGATGACCTTCTCGTCCTTCTTCGCGTAGAGGACGTAGTCGACGGCCTCCTGCGGCAGGTCGCGGATCGGCGCCTTGAAGTCCCAGCCGTGGGCGAGGCAGATCGCCTCGAGGATCTTGAGCCGCCACGACGCGTCGGTCGGCATCCGCGCCCACGGCACGAGCGCGCCGGTCGCCAGGCTCTTCGAGCGGTCCGGGATGACCAGGTTCGGATCGATCTCCAGCTTCGTCCCGAGACCCGTGCACGCGGGGCACGCGCCGTGGGGCGAGTTGAAGGAGAAGCTCCGCGGCTCGAGCTCGTCCGCCGTGTAGCCGTCGTACGGGCAGCTGTACCGCTCGCTGTAGCGGCGCTCCTCGAAGTCGGGCGCCTCGCCGTCGCGCGGGGCCGGCGCGATGAGGACGACGCCCTCGCCCAGCCGGAGCGCGGTCTCGACCGAGTCGGCCAGCCGCCCGGCGTCCGGGTCCGGGATGACCTCGCCGGTCTCGGGGTCGATGGGCCGGCCGTCGGCCGCGCGCGTCGCGCCGTCGGGCGCCTCCGCGTGGCGGACGATGTACCGGTCGACCACGACCTCGATCGAGTGGCGCTTGTACTTGTCGAGCTTCGGCGCGTCCGTGATGTCGACCATCTCGCCGTCCACCCGGACCCGGACGAAGCCCTGGCGGCGGGCGCCGTCGAAGACGCGGTCCCCTTCGGTCTTGCGATCCTTGATGAGCGGGCCGAGGACGAGCAGTCGGGTGCCCTCGGGCAGCGACAGCACCTGGTCGACGATCTGCTGGACGGTCTGGCGCTCGATGGCGTGGCCGTTGGGGCAATGCGGGATGCCGATCCGCGCGAACAGCAGGCGGAGGTGGTCGTAGATCTCCGTCACGGTGCCGACCGTCGACCGCGGGTTGCGCGATGCGCCCTTCTGGTCGATCGAGATCGCCGGTGACAGGCCGTCGATCTGGTCGACGTCCGGCTTCTCCATCTGGCCGAGGAACTGGCGGGCGTACGCGCTCAGGCTCTCGACGTACCGCCGCTGGCCCTCGGCGTAGATCGTGTCGAAGGCGAGGCTCGACTTGCCGCTGCCCGACAGGCCGGTGATGACGACCAGCCGGTCGCGCGGGAACGCGACGTCCACGTTCTTGAGGTTGTGCTCGCGCGCGCCGCGCACGACGAGTCGATCCTGGGGCACGTCACAAGTGTACCGGATGGGACACAAACAGAACAAGCGTTCGTGCGCGCCCGCGCGACCCGGACACCCGCGATGCGAGCCCTGCTAGGCTCGATCGACGATGCGTGACCTCCTCGGCCCAGTCGTGCTCGCCGCTCTCCTCGTCGGCCTGCTCGGCTGCGTCGCCCCGGCGGCATCCCCCACCCCGCCGGCCGGTGGGCAGCCGTCCGCGAGCGGCGAGCCACCCCTGAGCCAGCCGTCCCTCCCCCGGCCGAGCGGCCCGTCGTCCACGATCGAGGTCCCGCCGCCGATCAACTAGGCGCGGACCCGCCGGTCGTCAGCGGCGGCGTCCCGTGCGCTGGCCGGTGCGCTTCCGGATGTTCGGCGTGACCGTGCGATCCCAGGTCGGACGGTCGAGCCAGCGGGCCTGCCAGCCCGAGGCGTCCTCGTGCTCGTCGCGGATGCCGGGCAGCCAGTCGGCGATCGTGTTCTCGTCGACCCCGGTCGCATCGCCGTCGCCGGGGATGCCGTCGAGGTTCGCCGCCGGCTCCTCGTCGGCCGGCAGGACCGTGACGCTCGTGACCTCCATGACGGGTCCCGCCGCCAGCGCCGCAGCCGCACTCCGCCGACCCCGCGCCCGATCGGCCGCGCCGGACAGCCCGCGCCCGTCCGACGCATCCCGGCCGGCCCGCTCCGCCGCCCGTCCGACGGTGATCGAGGCGTCCTCCTGGAGCACGCGCAGCCGGATCTGCTGGATCTCGTCGCGCAGCGCGGCGGCCCGCTCGAACTCGAGCTGCTTGGCGGCCGCCTTCATCTCGGCCTCCATCCGCGCGACGACGGCCTCGACCTTGGCCCGGTCCGCGTCGGTGAAGTCGCCGCCCCGCTCGGAGGCGTAGACGATGGTCGACTCGGCGACCGCGCGCAGACGTTCGTTGAGGTCGCGGATGCCCTTGACGATCGTCGTGGGCTCGATGCCGTGGGCCGTGTTGTAGGCGACCTGGGTCGCCCGGCGGCGGTCCGTCTCCTCGATGGCGACCCGCATCGATTCGGTCACGGTGTCCGCGTACATGATCACTTCGCCGCTGATGTTGCGGGCCGCCCGGCCGATCATCTGGATGAGCGACCAGGCCGAGCGCAGGAAGCCCTCCTTGTCGGCGTCGAGGATCGCGACGAGGGTCACCTCGGGCAGGTCGATCCCCTCCCGCAGCAGGTTGATCCCGACCAGGACGTCGAAGACGCCGAGGCGCAGGTCGCGCAGGATCGCGACGCGCTCGAGCGTGTCCACCTCGCTGTGGAGGTACTGGACCTTGACCCCCAGCTCCTTCAGGTAGTCGGCCAGGTCCTCGGCCATCTTCTTGGTGAGGGTCGTGACCAGGGCTCGCTCGCCACGCTCGACCCGGGCGCGGATCTCCTCGAGCAGGTCGTCGATCTGGCCCTCGGTCGGGCGGACCGTGATCGTCGGGTCGACGACGCCGGTCGGCCGGATGAGCTGCTGGACGACGGTCTTGCTCCGCTCCAGCTCGTACGGTCCGGGCGTCGCGCTCATGTAGATGGCCTGGTGGACGGTCGCCTCGAACTCCTCGAACGTCAGCGGCCGGTTGTCCAGGGCGGACGGCAGCCGGAACCCGAAGTCGACCAGGATCTCCTTGCGGGTCCGGTCGTTCTTGTACATCCCGACGACCTGCGGGATCGTCATGTGCGACTCGTCGACGACGAGGAGCCAGTCCGGCGGGAAGTAGTCGAGCAGCGTCCACGGCCGGCTGCCCGGCTCGCGGCGCGAGAGGTGGCGCGAGTAGTTCTCGATGCCGGTGCAGTAGCCGAGCTCGCGCATCATCTCGAGGTCGAACGTCGTGCGCTGCCGCAGCCGGGCGCCTTCGAGGGCGCGACCCTCGGCCTCGAGACCGCCGACGCGCTCCTCCATCTCGGCCTCGATGTCGACGATGGCTTCCTTGAGCTTGTCCTGCGGCGTGACGTAGTGCGTCGCCGGGTAGACGTTGACCTCCTTGCGCTCGGCCAGGAGCTCGCCGGTCAGCGGGTCGAGCTCGGTGATCCGCTCGACCTGGTCGCCGAAGAACTCGATCCGGATGAGCGTCTCCTCGGACGCCGGCTGGAGCTCCAGGGTGTCGCCGCGGACGCGGAACCGCGCCCGGGCCAGGGCCGCGTCGTTGCGCTGGTACTGGAGGTCCACGAGGTGGCGCAGGACGGCGTCGCGCCGGTACTGGCCGCCGGTCCGCAGCTTGAGGACGGTCGCGCCGTAGTCGACCGGGGCACCCAGGCCGTAGATGCAGGACACGGACGCGACGATGATGACGTCGCGCCGCTCGAACAGGGCGTGGGTCGCGGCGTGGCGGAGCCGGTCGATCTCGTCGTTCCGCGACGAGTCCTTCTCGATGTACGTGTCGCTCCGGGGCAGGTACGCCTCGGGCTGGTAGTAGTCGAAGTAGCTGACGAAGTACTCGACCGCGTTCTCCGGGAAGAACTCGCGGAACTCCGCGTAGAGCTGCGCGGCGAGCGTCTTGTTGTGCGCGAGGACGAGCGTCGGCTTGTTGTGGTTGGCGATGGTCCAGGCGAGGGTCGCGGTCTTGCCCGTGCCCGTCGCGCCCAGCAGCGTCTGGTGATGGACGCCCTTGGCCAGCCCGGCGCTGAGCCGCTCGATGGCCGCCGGCTGGTCGCCCGTGGGCTCGAACGGGGCGACGAACTTGAAGTCGGGCATGATCGGTCAAGTCTACCAGTGCGAGCACGAACCGAACAGGCGTTCTGTCCCGCTAGACGACCGCCTCGAACGCCGTGTCGACCAGGTCCCGCGTCGCCGTCAGGTCGCCGGAGCTGTCGATGACGCGCGTGGCGATCGGCCGGACGCGGTCGATCAACCCGGCCTGCGCGGCGATCCGGCGTTCCGCGTCGTCCGACGACGCGCCGCGGCCGACGAGGCGTTCCCGCTGGACCGTCGGATCGCAGGTCACGAGCCAGACCTCGTCGCACATCTCGGCGAGGCCGCCCTCCACCAGCCGGATCGCCTCGATGACGACAGCCCGGGCCTCGGCTGCCTCCGCGTCGGCGATCGCCGCCAGGATCCGCGGCCGGACCGCCGGGTGGGTGATGGCCTCGAGGTCGCGCAACGCGGCCGGGTCGGCGAAGACGATCCGCCCGAGCCCCGCCCGATCGAGGGACCCGTCGTCGCGCAGGACGCCCGGCCCGAACCGCGCGACGACCGCGTCGAGGGCCGGCTCGCCCGGCTCGACGACCTCGCGCGCGACCTGGTCGGCATCGATGACCACGACCCCGGGCCGCTCACCGAGCCAGCCCGCGACGGTCGACTTGCCGCACCCGATCGGCCCGGTCAACCCGATCCGGACCGTCACGGCGCGCGCTCCTCGAGATCCAGCCACGCATCCTCCGCGGCGGCCAGCGCCACGTCGATGTCCGCCAGCTCGCTCGTCACCCGCCGCATCTCGACGAAGTTCGCCTGGACGGCAGGATCGCCCATCGCCAGCTCGAGATGGTTCTTCCGCAACCCAAGCCGCGTCAGCTCCCCCTCAGCAGCAGCCTTCTGCCGCCGATACGCCTCCTTGGACAATCTTCTCCTTCTTCCGTTTGGTGGGGGGAGGTGTGGGTGCCGCGCCGGCCGAAGCCGCGGTGACGGCGGCGCGAGGACCGCGGCCGTTAGGCGCAGCGCCGGAGGGCGCGGGGAGCGCGCCGCCGGCGGTGCGGCGTCCCCGACCTCGAGCACGTTCGAGTTCCAGGGCCTGCGCCACTGTCCACCCAGTCGCGACCGCGGCCCGCCACTCGCGATATCCGCCATCGAACCCCACGGCCGACCCGTCTCCCACGACCCACAGCCTGTCGCACACCGTCTCGAGCAACCGCCGATCGTGCGAGACCACCAGCAGGGTCGCCGGCGAGTCCGCCATGAACGCCTCGATCGCCTCGCGCGCCGGGATGTCGAGGTGGTTGGTCGGCTCGTCGAGCAGGAGCAGGTTCGACGGCTGGATCCCGAGCAGGGCCAGCTCCAGCCGCGACCGCTCGCCGCCGGACAGGAGCCGGACCTCCTTGAACGCGTCGTCGCCGCGGAACAGGAAGCGCGCGAGGTACGCGCGCGCCTCACCGGCCGTGACCGGGATCGCCTCCATCAGGGCGTCGAGCACGGTCGCCCCGGCGATCGCCGCGCTCCGGAGCTGGGCCAGGTAGCCGATCTGGACCGCGTTGCCGAACGTGATCGTCCCATCGAGGGGCGGCAGGTCGCCGGCGATCGTCCGCAGGAGGGTCGTCTTGCCGGCCCCGTTCGGACCGACGATGCCGATCCGATCCCCGCGCTGGGCGGCCAGGAACGGTGCCCGTGCGACGACCGTCGCCTGCGTCGCGACCGCGCCGTCCGGCGGCGATGGCGCCGCGACCCGGCAGGTAGCCGACGGCCAGGTCCTCGATCCGCACGACGATCTCGCCGCTGCGCGAGGGTCCCGCCCCGCCGACCAGGCCCGTCGTCGGGATGGCCAGCTTGCGGCCGGCCTTCGGCGCGTCGCGCCGTTCCGCCTCGAGCTTCTCCAGCCGCGCCTCGTGCTCGTGCTGCTTGCTGAACTTGCGGTGGCTCCGGTAGCGCTGGATGAGCTCCTTCTCGCGGGCGATCTGCTCGGCCTGGGTGTCGACGTCCTTGACGGCCCGTGCGTCGCGCTCGAGGCGCTGCCGGTGGTACGCGCTGTAGTCACCGCGGAACGCCGTCAGGCGCCGGTCGCGGAGCTCCCAGACGCGGTCCACCGTGGCGTCGAGGAACGCGCGGTCGTGGGACGCGACGAGCAGCGACCCGCTCCGCCGGCGGAGGTGCTCCTCGAGCCATTCGAGCGCGTCGAGGTCGAGGTGGTTGGTGGGCTCGTCGAGGAGCAGAAGGTCGGGATCGGCGATGACCAGCCGGGCCAGCGACGCCCGCGTCTGCTCGCCGCCGGACAGCGCGGAGGGCGGCTTGGTCCACTCGTCGCGGGTGAAGCCGAGACCGGTCAGGGCGCTCTCGACCCGCTGGTCCAGCGTGTAGCCACCGAGGATCTCGTACTGGTGGAGGAGCTCCGCGTACGCCGGCTCGGTGACCGTTCCGTCTCGCTCCATCACCGCCAGGCGCTCCGCCATCCGGTCGAGGTGAGCGGCGCCCGTTCGGACCGCCAGGCGCAGGTCCGGCGAGGCCATGAACGCCTCGTCGAAATGGGCCTCCTGCGCCAGCAACCCGAGGGTCAGGCCGCGCTTGCGATGGACCTCGCCGAGGTCGGGCTCGTCGCGACCCGACGCCAGGCGGAGCAGCGTCGTCTTGCCGGCGCCGTTCGGGCCGACCAGGCCGATCCGGTCGCCGAGGGCGATCGAGGCGTCGATGGCGTCGAGGATGACGAAGGTGCCGACTTCGCGGGTGACCCCCGTCAGGCGGAGGATGCTCATCGGGCGGGTCTGGCGGCCGCGGCGGGCGCCGACGCACGCGCGGCCGCACGGCGGGTGGCGGCGGCACGCTTCGTTCGCTCGGTTCGTGCCTGCGCGGCGGCCCGGGCGGCTTCGGGGCCGGTCAGCCCCACGGTCCCCTCCCCGCCCAGCTCGGTCCAGCGGCGACCGGCCCGGCGCGGCCCGCCGGTCATCGTCCGCAGGATCGCCGCGGCACCCTTCCGGTCGGCGGGGCTGAGCCGCTGGCACCACGAGCAGAAGTGGGTCGACCGTGCCCCGACGACGATCCGCTTGATCGGCCGGCCGCAGCGCGGACACGGCTCGCCGGTCCGCTGGTAGACCTGCAGGTGCTCCTGCATCGAGCCGTCGCCATCGGGCGCCGTGTAGTCGTCGATCGAGCTGCCGCGTCGCTCGACGGCCTCGCTCAGGATCCTCCGGAGCGACTCGTACAGGCGCCGCTCGTCGGCGGGGTGGAGCGTGCCGGCGGTCCGCAGCGGGTGCAGCCTGGCCGCCCAGAGCGCCTCGTCCGCGTAGATGTTGCCGACGCCGGCGAGGAACGACTGGTCGAGCAGCAACGGCTTGAGCCGGCCCTTCCGGCGCCGAAGGCTGCGTCGGAAGTCGCGCACCGTGAACGCGGGATCGAGCGGCTCCGGTCCGAACGGCGCGAAGACGCCGGTCCCGCCGACCTCGGTGACGAGCTCGCCGGTCACCGGATCGCGCCCGTACAGGCCGATCCTGCCGAACTTGCGGATGTCGCGGAAACGGATCTCGCGGCCGTCGGCGAGCTCGAGCACGAGCCGGACGTACGGGTCCACCGGCGTCTCGGCCGGGACGACGAACAGCTGCCCGGTCATCTTGAGGTGGATGGTCAGCGCGGCCTCGCCGGACAGGTCCACGACGACGAGCTTGGCGCGCCGGCCGACGCCTTCCACCGTCCGACCCGCGATGGCCTCGGCGAAGGCCTCAGGCGTGTGCGTGCGCACGGTGCGCGACCAGGAGACGCGGGCGCCGGTGATCGTCGCGCCGACGATGCGCGGCCGCAGGTCGCGGGCGACCGTCTCGACCTCGGGAAGCTCGGGCATCGACGCGGCCTAGCCGAGCGTGGGCGCGAGCGGCGCCTCGTCCGGGGCCTCGTCCGCCTCGGCGGCGATCGCGTCCGCGCGGGTCAGCGGCGTCATCGACTCCCAGTCGTCGCCGACCTTGATGTCGACGGTCAGCGGGACGTCGAGCGGGAGGGCGCTCTCCATCGTCTCGCGCAGGACCGGCACGAGCCGGTCGACCTCGTCGCGCGGGACCTCGAGCAGCAGCTCGTCGTGGACCTGGAGCAGCGGCCGGGCGCGGAAGCCGCCGGCCCGCAGCCGCTCGTCGAGCCGGATCATCGCGATCTTGACGATGTCCGCCGCGGTCCCCTGGATCGGCATGTTGATGGCCATCCGCTCGCCGGCCGCGCGGAGGGTCGGGTTGCGCGCCGCCAGCTCCGGGATCTGCCGCTTCCGTCCGAGGAGCGTGGTCACGTACCCCTGGGTCCGGGCCTGCTCCTTGATCGCGAGCATGTAGTAGCTGATCCCGGAGTAGGTCGCGAAGTAGGTGTTGATGAACGCCTGGGCCTCCGCCCGCGGGATGTTCGCCCGCTCCGAGAGGCCGAAGTCGGAGAGCCCGTACGCGATCCCGAAGTTGACCATCTTGGCCATCGATCGCTCGCCGAGTGTCACCTCGGCCGGGTCCTTGTGGAGGACGAGCGCCGCCGTCTCGCGGTGGAGGTCGGCGTTGCGGGCGAAGGCGTCGCGCAGGTGCTCGTCGCCGGAGACGTGGGCCAGGATCCGCAGCTCGATCTGGCTGTAGTCGGCGGCCACGAGCGTGAGGTCCGGGGCGCCGGCCACGAACGCGCGCCGGATCCGCCGGCCGAGCGGCGTGCGGATCGGGATGTTCTGGAGGTTCGGGTCGGACGACGACAGCCGGCCCGTCGCCGCGACGGCCTGGTGGAACGTCGTGTGGAGACGGCCGTCGGCGGCCATCAGCGTCGGCAGCGCATCGACGTAGGTCGACCGCAGCTTCGTGTAGATCCGCCACTCGAGCAGCTTGTCGATCATCGGATGGGCGGGGCGCAGGTCCTCGAGCACCGAGGCGTCGGTCGAGTAGCCGGTCTTGGTGCGCTTGCCCTTGGGCAGGTTGAGCTCGAAGAACAGGATCTGCTCGAGCTGCTTGGGGCTGCCGAGGTTGAACTCGTGCCCGACGTCCTGGTAGATCTCCGCCTCGAGCCGCGAGATCTCCGTCGCGAACTCCCGCGCGAGGACGTCCAGCGCCTCGAGGTCGAGCGCGACGCCGGTCGCCTCCATGCGGGCCAGGACGCTGATCAGCGGCAGCTCCAGCTCGCCGTACAGCCGGTCGAGGCCGTCATCCACGAGGCGTCGCTCCAGCGGCTCGCGCACGGCGATGGCCGACAGGGCCTCCAGACCGGCGCGCGACGCGTTGTCCAGCTCCGCGACCGGGGGCAGGATGAGGTCGAGCTGCTCGGCCACCACGTCGGCGATGGTCTGGCTGCGCAACGCGGCGTTGAGGACGTACGCGGCGATCTGCGTGTCGAACGCCACGGGTGTCGCGGCGGCGTCCTGGTCGTCGGCGATCCGGGCCACGACGAAGGGCTTGATCTCGTGACCGACGACCGGCGTCGCGAGCCGATCGAGAAGCCGGCGGAGGGTCGCGGCGTCGTCCGGACCCTCGACCGCGATCGTCCGCCCGTCCGCGCCGGCGACGGCGAGCGCCAGCGGCGATCCGCGCCGAGGCCGCGGGTCGTCCAGCAGGAGGCCGATCCCGACCGCAGCCTGCGTGGCGAGCCAGGGCTCCAGGGCGGCGATGGCGTCACCGGCATGGACCTCGATGCGCGACGGGTCGGTGATGGCCGCGGCCAGTGCGGTCGGCAGGTCGCCGGCGACGACGTCCGGCGCCGTGGACGGGGCGGTCGCGACGACCGCGGTCCCGTCGCCGTCGGGCGCCGCGCGCGCGACCGCGTCGAAGTCGAGCGACAGCTGCAGCCCGCCGCCTTCTGACGGTGGCCGGACCGGGCGCGCGTTGCCCCAGCCCGAGGGCCGGGCGGCACCGGCCACACGCGCCGCGGGCACGGATCCATCCGTGGCGACGCCGCGCAGGGCCTCGGCGGCGTCACCCGCGGTCTCGCCGGTCATCGCCGGCAGCCGCTCGATCAGGGACCGGAACTCGTACTCGCGGAAGAGACGGATCACCGTCTCGCGGTCGTAGTCGCCGAGGCGGGCGGCCTCGAGGTCGAAGTCGACCGGCAGGTCGCGGACGATCGTCGAGAGGTCCTTGCCCATGAACACGGAATCGCGGTGCTCGACGAGCTTGTCGCGCAGCTTGTCCGGCTTGACCTCGTCGATCCGCTCGTACAGCGCCTCGAGCGTCCCGAACTCGCGGATGAGCTTGGCCGCGGTCTTCTCGCCGACCCCGGGCACGCCCGGGATGTTGTCGGTCGGGTCGCCCTTGAGCGCCTTGTAGTCGATCATCTGGGCGGGCACGAGGTCGAACCGCTCGGCGATCTTCGCCGGGTCGTACAGGATCGTGTTCTCGACCCCCGACCGGGTCGTCATCAGCCGGGTGTGGTCGGTCACCAGCTGGAGCATGTCCAGGTCGCCGGTCACGATGGTGGTGTCGAGGCCGCGCCGCTCGGCGTCCACGGTGATCGTGCCGATGACGTCGTCGGCCTCGTAGCCGGCCAGCTCGTAGACGGGGATGCGCAGCGCCTTGACGACCTCGCGGACCTTCGGGAACTGGTCGCGGAGGTCGTCCGGCATCCGCTGGCGGGTGGCCTTGTACTCGGCGTACTGCTCGTGCCGGAAGGTCGGCCCCTGGAGGTCGAACGCGACCGCGACGTAGTCCGGCTTGATGTCCGCGATCCCGCGCAGCACGATGCTGCAGAAGCCGAAGACGGCGTTGACGAGCTCGCCCTTCGACGTCGTCAGGGGCGGGAGGGCGAAGTAGCCGCGGTAGATGAGCCCGTTGCCATCGAGCAACATCAGGCGTTCGGTGGGCACGAACCAAGTGTACCCGCGGGCCTCCGGATGACGACGCGTGGCGAGGGCCTTCGGTCGCCCGGAAACGTGCCGGGAAGGCCCCCGGATCAGCGGTCGCCGGCCCGCCTGGCGACGCGACGGATCCCGAACAGCACGAGCCCGACGGCGAGCAGAACGGCCGAGACGAGCGACAGCGACGGTCCGCTCGTGGTCGACGACAGCGCCCCGTCGCGGTTCGCCCCTTGATCGAGGCCGGTGTCGCCCGAGCCGGTCGCCTTGCCGCTCCCATTGATCAGCGGCGCGACGACCGTCGCCGGCGACGGTTGGGGCTGGGCCTGGATCGTGACGCGACTCGGCTGCGAGCTCGCGGCATCGGGCAACGCGGCCTGCCCGGGCACGGCGCTCGCGCCGGCAGCGGCGGGGACAGGGCGCGACGCTCGCGCCGGCCGCGGTCGCCGCCTCGCCGCTCAGGTCGGAGGCGCCGCTCGCCTCGGGCGCGACCACACCGAAGCCCGGGGCGCCCGCTCCGGTCGCGGCCGCAGGCGGGGCAGCGGCCGGGCCGCCCGCCGACGACGAAGCGCTGCCGAAGCTCATCGACGGCACCGCCGTGACGAGGAGGCCGGCGATGCCGAGGGTCGTCAGGCCGACGGCCAGTGGCTTGCTGAGGGCATCGCGCGGGCTCCCGATGGCGCCGAGGAACCGGCGCCAGGGCGATCGAAGCCGGGCCGCCTCGCCCGCCGTCAGGGTGTAGTCACGCGGCCGGGCCGGCGTGGGCAGGCGCCGCGTGGCTGCCGCCAGCGTCACGAGGTCCGTGTGGAGCTCGGCGCAGTGATCGCACGCGTCGATCAAGGCCTCGGCGGAGGCGCGATCGGCCGCGCTCGATGAGTGGTCGGCCAGCGATGCGACCAGCATCGTGTCGTGGCCGGCGTGGCCGGCGGTGTCGGGGCGCATCGTCATCACACCGCTCAGACGGGTCGCCGCGGGGCCCGGTTCCCCTGTCCGCTCGGCGGTGAGCCGGTCGGCATCGGCGGCGGTCAGCGCGAAGTCCCGGGCGCGGGGCGCGGCCGGCTGCTCGCGGACCGCCCCGGCGAGAGCGAGGAGGTCGGCGTACAGGGCGGCGCAATCGGGACAGGATCGCCGCCGGTCGTCCGCCGCGGCACGCTCCGTCGCGCTCGCGTCGCGGTCCAGCAACGCGGCGATCAGGAGCGGGTCGTGCGCGTCGTGGTCGGTTCGCCCGTCAGCCACGGAACATGTCCATCCGGTCCTCGAGGATCGCCCGAAGCGCCAGCCGGCCGCGGTGGATGCGCGACTTGACGGTTCCCAGCGAGACCCCCGTCATCTCCGCGATCTCCGCGTAGTCGTAGCCCTCGACGTCGTACAGCACGATCGCCGCCCGCTGATCGTCGGTGATGCCGGCCAGCGC
The DNA here is from genome assembly GCA_963720495.1 of uncultured Chloroflexia bacterium. Classification (GTDB taxonomy): domain Bacteria; phylum Chloroflexota; class Limnocylindria; order Limnocylindrales; family CSP1-4; genus SPCO01. Next base: position 185,595 of record CAVRFU010000004.1, on the reverse strand, counting down.
ACCCGCCAGGAGCCGCGTCCGCTCCGAATCGAGCGCCGTCCGCTCCGGGTCGGCCTCGACCCCGGCGGGCGGCTGCCAGCTCTCGTCGTCCAGCTCCGGGTACGGCTGGACGGGCCGGCGCTTCCTCGAGCGCTGCTGGTCCATCGCGGCGTTGACGCAGATCCGGTTGAGCCACGACTTGACGCTCCCGCCACGGAACGAGGTCAGGTTCCGGAACGCGGAGAAGAACGCCTCCTGGACCGCGTCCGACGCCTGGTCGCGATCCGGGACCATCCGCACGACGAGCGCGAAGAGCTGGTCCTGGTAGAGCCTGACCAGGTCGTTGAACGACTCGAGGTCGCCGTCGCGGGCTCGCTCGAGCAGGATGAGGTCGCGGCGCTGGACGGGGTCGTCGGAGACCGTGGTCGAGCGAAGGTCCTCCACGATCGGGGGGTCCCTCCGGACGGCGATTCTGAGGCCGGGCGAGTCTAGCATCGGTCCCGTCGGAGACGCCGCAGGCTCCGTTCCGGTTCCGAGAGGCTCCGTCGGTCAGCGGGTCGGCTTCGGGAGGCCGGGGATGCCCGGCACGCCATCGAGTCCCGGGATCCCCGTCGGGACCACCGAGCTGACGTCCTTCGGGAGGAGCGGACCGAGGATCGTCAGGACGAACGGCACGGTCGTCTTGATCAAGAACTGGCCGATGGTCGACTGGTCGAGCGCCTCGCTCAGCGTCTTGAGGAAGCCAAGCCCCGGGTCCTTGCCGAGCGATCCGGCCGTCCCGAAATAGGTGTCGAGGATCACGATCGCGGCCGATATGAGGAGGACCGCCTCCACGCCACCGAGGATCGCGCCGAGCACCTGGTTCATGCGGTGCGTGACACCGCTCACCGCCACACGCGACAGCACCGGGCCGGTGACGATGTTGAGCGCTGCGACGAGGACCGCGAATGCGATCGAGTACCCGACCATGTCCGCGTACTGCGGCGGGATCTGCGGGAAGAACCGGACGACCAGCGCGCCGACCGGTTCGCGCAGGTACGCCCCGACGACGAACGCAAGCGCGAAGTACCCGAGACCGACCAGCCGGCGCAGGAAGCCGGTGCTCCAGCCACCCCGGACGTACCCGGCGATGAACCCCAGGAGCAGGAGATCGGCCATGGCGCGCACGATACGTCGCACGATGTCCGCCGTGCGGGACCCCGGCGCGACCGCCGTACACTGGTGCGCGGCCCGGAGTGGCGGAATGGCATACGCAGCCGACTCAAAATCGGCCGCCCGCAAGGGCATGAGGGTTCGACTCCCTCTTCCGGGACCAAACGCTCGGCGACCCGCCGGCACCCGCTCGACGCGATGACGCATCATGCGAGCATGCCCGGCACGCGTCGCCCCATCGGCTATCCGACCAACCGCCTCCTGGCCGTCGTCGACGACCCGGCCGAGGCAGCCGCCGCGATGGCCGAGCTCCAGGCCGAGCGGCATCCCGACGCGGGACCTCGAGATCCTGCGCGGCGACGAGGGCGCGGACCGGATGGACGGGACCGGCGGCGTCTCGGGCTGGCTCGGCCGGCTCCGGCGGGCGTTCGATTTCACCCTGATGGACCAGCTGGTCGACTTCGCCGCGTACGAGCGGGCGCTGCGCGACGGGCGCGCCGTGGTCATGGTCCACGTCCACGGCGACGCGCCCAAGGCGGCGGCGCACGGGATCCTGCGGCGCCACGGCGGCCATTTCATCAACTACTACGGCCGGTTCGCGACCGAGGAGCTCGACCTCTGGCGGGGCCCGGAGCCGGACATCCCGGGCTACATGCGCCGCTAGACTCGCGGTCGTGTCCGACCTGAGCCTGCAGCAGCGGTACGCCCCCGGCTCGCGCTGCTTCGGGTGCGGACCGGCGAACGCGTCCGGACTCCGCATCGAGAGCCACGCGACCGACGACCCGTCCGGCGAGCTCGTCGCCGACTGGCAGCCGCTCCCCCATCACGCCGCCTTCGAGAACGTGCTCAACGGCGGCGTCATCGGCACGCTGCTCGACTGTCACGCCAACTGGACGGCGGCGATGCGCGTCATGCGCGACCGCGGGCTGGCCGGCGCCGCCGGGCTGCGTCACGGCCGACTACGCGATCCGTCTGCGGCGGCCGACGGCCGTCGATCGGCCGGTCCACCTGCGAGCCTGGCCGGTCGAAACGGAGGGCGATCGGGTCGTCGTCGACGCCGAACTGTCCTCCGGTGGCATCATCACCGCCACATGCCGCGGCACGTTCGTCGCCGTCGGTCCCGACCATCCCGCGTATGAACGCTGGTAGAGGAGCCTCATGTTCCACCGCTTCTTCGGATCAAACGACAAGGACGAGACGACCGTCGTCGAGCGGCCCGCTCCCCCGCCGCCGTCGGACGGTGCCGGCGACACCGCGACCGTCCGGCGGATCGTCGCCAAGCTCGAGGCGATGCCGCCCGAGAAGGCGCGCTTCCTCGCGGCTGCCGCGTACACCCTGGCCCGTGCCGCCAACGCCGATCTCGACATCAGCGACGACGAGACGGCCGCCATCGAACGCGAGCTCCAGGGCCACGAGTCGATCGACGAGGCGACGGCCGTCCTCGTGACCGAGATGGCGAAGCTCCAGGCGAAGACCGTCGGCGGCACCGAGGACTTCGTCGTGACCCGCGAGTTCAAGGCCGTCTCGGACCACGACCAGCGACTGGTCGTCCTGCGGGCGTGCTTCGCGGTGATGGCGGCCAACGGCTCGATCTCCGCCGAGGAGACGGCCACCGTCAACGAGATCGCGGCGGAGCTCGACATCGACCAGGCGGAGCTCAACGCCATCCGCGCCGAATTCCACGAGCAGCTGTCGTCGGTCCAGCAGATCCGGCGCATCACCCAGACCACCTAGGCGCGCGGCCTCGACGAGCGCGTCGATGCGCGAGGCCATCCGAGGCGCCGCCGGCTCGCTCCGGGCTGCCATCGCCAACCCGTCGATCCGCCGCGTCGAAGCGGCCTACACGGGCGGGATCGCCGGCGACTGGGTGCTGCTCGTCGCGCTCCTCGTCGTCGCGTACCGGGCGGGCGGCCCGCTCGCGGTGGGCGTCCTCGGCCTCGTGCGGATGGTGCCGGCGACCCTGACCGGGACGCTGGCCGGCATCCCGGCGGCGAGGTTCGGCAGCGGACGGGTCCTCGTCGCGGCCAACGTGCTGCGGACGCTCGGGGCGCTCGCCTGTGCGGTCAGCGTCGCGATCGGCGCACCGACGGCGGTGGTGTTCATCGCGGCGGCCATCGTCACCGCGGCCGGGACCATGGTGCGACCCGTCCAGTCGGCCCTGTTGCCGTCTCTCGCGCGCCTGCCGGAGGAGCTCGTCGCGGGCAACGTCGTGTCGAGCCTCGGTGAGGCCGTCGGGACGTTCGTCGGGCCGCTGCTCGGCGGGATCCTCGTGGCATCGGTCAGCGAGCAGGCCGCGATGGTCGTGGCGGCGATCTTCTTCGCCGCCGCCACGTTGTCCGTCGCGCGCCTCGACGCGGCCGAGGACCGCGGCACGGTCCACCGCTCGGACGCGCCGGCGATCGAGCGTCCGTCGTTCGTCCGCAGCGTGCGGACGGTGGCCGCGCGACCGGGACCGGCCCTGGTCATCGTCGATTTCCTGAGTCAGGCCCTTGTCCGCGGGATGCTCATCACCCTCATCGTCGTCAGCTCCCTGGAGCTGCTCGGTCTGGGCGACGCGGGCATCGGCTGGCTCAACGCCGCGATCGGCCTGGGCGGCCTCGTCGGTGCGGTCGCCGCGGCGAGCCTCATCGGTCGCGTGCGGCTGTCGCGACAGTTCGCGCTGTCGCTGGCCCTGTGGGGGCTGCCGATCGCGATCATGGGCGCCTGGCCGCTGCCGCTGGTGGCCCTCGGGGCGATGGTCGTGACCGGGTTCAGCAACGCGTCACTCGACATCGCCGGCTTCACGGTCCTCCAGCGGAGCTTCCCGCCCCGCGAGCGGTTCGCGGCATTCGGCCTCCTCGAAGGCGCGGGCGGGATGGGCATCGCCCTCGGCGGGATCCTCGGTTCCGTCCTGGTGGACCTGGTCGGGATCCGTGGCGCCCTCGGCCTCGCGGGTGGCCTGCTGCCGATCATGGCCGTCGCGACCTGGCCGTGGATCAGCCGCCTGGAGCTCGAGTCGCTCGTGCCCGAGGACCGCCTGGCGCTGCTCCGGCGCGTCCCGCTGTTCGCGCCGCTCAACCTGTCGACGCTGGAGCGGCTCGCGAGCACCATGGTCCCGGTCGACGTCACGAAGGGCGAGGTCCTGATGCGGGAGGGAGACGTCGGCGACCGGTATCTCGTGATCGAGACCGGCACGGTCGACGTCTCCGCGCACGGCAGCCCGCTGCGCACCTGCGGACCCGGCGATGGCCTCGGCGAGATCGCGCTGCTCCGCAACGTGCCGCGGACGGCGACGGTCGTGGCGACCGAGCCCGGCCGGGTGCTGGCGCTCGATGCCATGTCGTTCAAGGCCGCGATGGCCGGGCCTGCCGCCTGGGCGGCTGCCGAAGCGACCATCGCCGATCGCCTCGAGACCTCGGCGGCATCTGGGGCGGGCGGACGAGCCTAGGGCCGCTCGCCTCCTCCGCGAACCGCGACGGTCAGGGCAGCAGCGCGATGACCTCCGCGGCCAGGGCCTCGTCCTTGGCCTGGACCCCGTACATCACGTCGTCCACGGCGTAGACCCATGCGTCACCCAGCGGGTTGGTGTCGAGGGACTTGATCCGCGTCACCGATCTGCCGCCGAGGGTGGCCGGCGCACTCGACAGGCTGGCGCCCCCGGCGATGGCCGAGGCGATGTAGGCATCGACCAGCTTCGACCCGTCCGCACCGCCGCCCGAGACCGCGAAGGCGTTGAAGGTCGCATCAGCGGCCGGCGCGGAGTCGTTGGCGACCGCGAAGCCCGCCTTCGCCAGATCGCCGCCCGCCTTCGTGATGATGGCCGCGAAGGATTCGCCGGCGGAGCTGGCGGCCAGCTCGGTCGGACCGAAGCTGAGCATGAACAGCGGCTTGTCCCGGAAGACGCGCGGCAGGTTCTCCTCGAGGGCCGGCGCGCCGTGGGGCACGGAGCTCGAAGCGGCGGGGCTCGCGACGGCCGCGCTGGATGGCGCGACCGACGGCACGGGCGCCGACGGCGAGACCGCGGAGCCGCCGCAGGCCGCGACGACGAGGCTGAGCAACGCGCCCAGGGCGATGGTTCGGTGACGCATGGATCCTCCTGATGGGCCTGCGGAGGGTACCCGCGACGGGCGTCAGGCGCTGGCGAGCCGCAATTCGACCAGGCCGTCGCCCAGCCGGCGCCGCACCTCGGCGAGGAGCTCGGCGTCGTACGCGACCCCGCGGCGGAGCTCCATCTCGCCGCCGCCGGGGCCCGGCACGTGGATCACGACCCTGGTCGTGCCCGGCCGGTCGCGCATGACCGCACGGAAGGCCTCCATGGCCCCGACCATCCGCTCGGACGGCACGCTGCCGGCGAACCGCACGTGCAGGGTCGTGCCCGGTCCGGCGTCGATCGGGGCGTCGGCGGTCGCGTCGGCGACGATCCGTGCCCGAGCCTCGTCCGGCACGGATGGTTCCTCATCGGTATCCGGCGCGCTGTCCGCGCCGGTTACCTCGGGATAGGTAGACACGGGTTCGGCGGGGGCGATGGCCGGCAGGGCTGTCGGTGCCGGCGCCTCCGCGACTGCCCCACCGCGCCGCGGCGAGACGAACGGGACGGGCGCTCCCGTCGCTCCGACGGCGCCGGCCGGTCCCGTCACGCCCGTCGCTGCGACCTGCCCCGGCCCGACCGGGACCAGCGGCCGGCCACCGATCGCCGCCTCGCGGGGAGCGTAGCCATGCCCGTTGCCGTTGCCGGTGGCCCCGGCGACCGAGCCGCGCCGCCCGCCACGCTCACCTGCGGCTACCTGGCGCGCGAAGGCCTCCTCGCCGGCGGCCGCGGCTCCATCCCAGTCCACGGCGAGGTCGGCCAGCAGGGAGACATCCTCGCTCTTGTGGTCGACCCGGCCGGCCACCAGCAGGATCTCGCCGTCGCGCCAGGTCGAGCCGGTCTGCTCGTACAGCCGCGGGAAGACGACCACCTCGATCGTGCCCTGCAGGTCCTCCATCGTCACGATCGCCATGGTCGCCTTGGCCTTGGTGATGACGGTCCGGACGCCGGTCACGATCCCGCCGACGACCACCCGCTGGCCGTCCAGCGACTCGTCGCGCAGGTCGCTCGAGTAGGCCGTCACGAAGCCGCCGACGCGCTCGGCCACCTCGCCCATCGGGTGCTCCGAGAGGTACAGCCCGAGCAGCTCCTTCTCCCAGCGCAGGCGCTCTCGGACGGGCACCTCGGTCGCGGTCGGGAGCGGGCGCTCGAACGCGGTGGCGTCCGCCGCGCCGAGGTCGAACAGCGAGGTCTGGCCGGAGATCCGGTCGCGCTGGGTCGCCTGGCCGGCCGCGACCGCGTCGTCGAGACCGAGCAGGATCTGGGCCGGGTGGCCGAACGGGCTGAGCGCTCCGACCTTGGCCAGCGCCTCGAGTACTTTTCGATTCGCGAGCCGCAGGTCGATGCGCGTGCAGAAGTCGGTCAGCGAGCGGAACTGGCCGCCCTCGTCGCGCGCCGCGATGATCGATTCGATCGCCCCCTGCCCGACGTTCTTGACGGCCAGCAACCCGAAGCGGATCGCGTCGCCCTCCACGGTGAACTCGAGATGGCTGCTGTGGACGTCCGGTGGGAGGACCTCGATGCCCATCCGGCGGCACTCCGCGACGGCCGCCGCGACCTTCTCCTCGTTCGAGCGGAAGGCGGTCAGCACCGCGGTCATGTAGTCGACCGTGTGGTTCGCCTTCATATACGCGGTCTGGTAGGCGATCAGGCCGTAGCAGGTGGCGTGGGCCTTGTTGAACCCGTAGCGCTCGAACGGCTCGAACGCCTTGAAGACCGCGTCGATGACCCGTGGCTCGACGCCCCGTTCCGCTGCCTGCGAGACGAACTTCTCCTTCTGAGCGCGGAGGACGGCCGACTTCTTCTTGCGGATCGCGTAGCCGAGCGTGTCCGCCTCCGGCCCGGTGAACCCGCCCAGGGCGATGGCCGCCGACATGATGTCCTCCTGGTAGACGAAGATCCCGTAGGTCTTCTCCAGGTACGGCTCGAGCAGCGGGTGGAGGTAGGTCACCGGCTCCTGGCCGTGCTTGCGCCGGATGTAGGCGGGGATGTTGTCCATCGGCCCCGGCCGATAGAGGGCGACCATGGCCGCGAGGTCGTAGACGGACGTCGGCCGGAGGTCGCGGACGTACCGGCGCATGCCCGCCGACTCCAGCTGGAAGACCCCGGTCGTCTCGCCCGACGCCAGCAGCTCGAACGTCGTGGCGTCGTCGAGCGGGATCGCGTCGAGGTCGATCTCGATGCCCCGGTTGGCCCGGACGAGGTCGACCGCCTGGCGGAGGATGGTCAGGTTCGACAGACCCGAGGAAGTCGAACTTGAGGAGGCCGAGCGCCTCGATCGCGTGCATCTCGTACTGGCTCATCAGACCGTCCGAGTTGGTCGCCTTCTGGAGCGGCATCAGCTCGGTGAGCGGCTCGCGGCTGATGACGACCCCGGCGGCGTGGGTCGAAGCGTTCCGGGCGACACCCTCGAGGTGACGTGCGAAGTCGGTGATGCGCTTGACCGCCGGGTCGCCCTCGACCATACCGCGCAGGTCCGCGGAGGTCTCGATCGCCTCGTCGAGCCGGATGCCCAGCTGGTTGGGGACTGCCTTGGCGATCCGGTCGACCTCCCCGTACGAGTGGCCCAGCACGCGACCGACGTCGCGGATGGCGGCACGGGCGAGCATCGTGCCGAAGGTGATGATCTGCGCGACGTGGTCCTGGCCGTACTTGCGGCCGACGTAGGCGATGACCTCCTCCCGGCGTCCGTCCTCGAAGTCGACGTCGATGTCCGGCATCGTCACCCGGTCCGGATTGAGGAAGCGTTCGAACGGCAGCTGGTAGAGGATCGGGTCGACCGGCGTGATTCCCAGCGTGTACGTCACGATCGAGCCCGGCGCCGAACCCCGGCACGTCGTCTGGATGCCCTCGGCGCGGGCGAACGCGATGAAGTCCGCCACGATCAGGAAGTAGCCCGCGTAGCCCATCGACAGGATCACGCCGAGCTCGTAGTCGAGCCGCGTCTGGAGCTCCGGGGTGACCGTGCCGTAGCGGCGCTCGAGGCCGCGCTGGCACTCGGCCCGCAGCCACGTCTCGGTCGTGAAGCCGTCCGGGACCGGGAAATGCGGGATACGAAGCTGGCCCAGCGGCAGCATGACGTCGGTCATCTCGGCGATCCGGCGCGTGTTGAGGATCGCCTCCGGATTGTCCGGGAAGAGCGCGGCCATCTGGGCGGCCGACTTCACGTAGAAGTCGTGCGTGTCGAACTTCATCCGGTTCGGCGTGTCGAGGTTGTTGCCGGTCCCGACGCAGAGGAGGACGTCGTGCGCCTCGGACTGGTCCTCGCGGACGTAGTGGAGGTCGTTGGTCACGACGAGTGGCAGCCCGGCCTCCGGGGCGAGACGCAGGAGCTGCTCGTTGAGCCGCCGCTGGTCGGCCATGCCGTGGTCCTGGAGCTCGAGGTAGAAGCGGTCCTTCCCGAAGATGTCGCCGTACTCGCCGGCGAGGTTGCGGGCCAGCTCCCAGTCCTCGACCTCGAGCGCCTTGGGGATCTCGCCGGACAGGCACGACGACAGGCCGATGAGGCCCTCGCTGTGCTTGGCCAGGTGCTCGCGATCGATCCGGGGCTTGTAGTAGTAGCCGTCGATGTGGGCGTCGGTGATGAGCCGGCAGAGGTTGCGGTAGCCGACCAGGTCCTGGGCCAGGAGGATCAGGTGGAAGGGCTGGGCGTCCGCCTTGCCCTCCTTGTCGGTCATCGATCGGCGGGCGACGTAGGTCTCGACCCCGATGATCGGCTTGATGCCCTTGGCCCTCGCCGCCTGGTGGAAGGCGACGGCCCCGTACAGGGCGCCGTGGTCCGTGATCGCCATCGAATCCATGCCCAGCTGGGCCGCCGTGTCGACCAGCTCCGTGATCCGGCCGAGGCCGTCGAGCAGGCTGAACTCGGAGTGCACGTGGAGGTGCGTGAAGTCGTTCGGGGCGATGGGCATCGGGAGGCCCATGGTATCCCGGCGGGGACGGGGGCGCGCCCATTCGACCGCATCCCGACCGGTAGCGATGCGTGGATGACGACGCCCTCTCCGACGGCGGTGATCACGCCGGATGGCCGGCGTCTCGACCTCTACCTGGCCGGGCCGCGGGACGGAGACGTCCTGCTCTTCCACTCCGGGACGCCGTCCGCGGCACTGCCCTACGGGCCCGCGGTCGACCTGATGGCTGAGCGAGGCCTGCGGTACGTCGGCTTCAGCCGGGCGGGGTACGGGTCGTCGACGCGCCGGCCGGGCCGGTCCATCGCGGACGTGGTCGACGACGCGCGGGTCGTCCTCGATCACGTCGGGGCCGAGCGAGCGGTGACGATCGGCTGGTCAGGCGGTGGGCCGCACGCGCTCGCCTGCGCGGCGCTCCTGCCCGACCGGATCCGGGCCGTCGCCACGCTCGCGTCGGTGGCGCCCTACCCCGCCGACGGGCTGGACTACCTCGCGGGCATGGGCGCCGAGAACGTCGAGGAGTTCACCGCGTCGCTCGAGAGTTCCGAGGCCCTGATCGCGTTCAAGGAGCGGAATTGGCCGATCTTCCGGGACGTCACCGCCGACGAGGTGCGAGAGGCGTTCGGCGACCTGATCGACGATGTCGATCGCGCGTCGCTGACGGGCGGGTTCGCGGAATTCGCGGCAGCCAGCTTCCGGGAGGCGCTCCGCGAGTCGTACTGGGGCTGGTTCGACGACGACATGGCCATGATCCGACCCTGGGGCTTCGAGCTCGCGTCGATCGGCGTGCCGGTGCACATCTGGCAGGGCCGCCATGACCGGATGGTGCCGTTCGCCCACGGCGAGTGGCTGGCGGCTCATCTCCCGACGGCGATCCCGCATCTGTTCGACGAGCGCGGTCATCTCACCATCGTGGTCGACTCGATGGGGTCGATCCTCGACGAGCTCGTGGCGTCGGGGGTGCCGTCGCGCTGATGGGCAGCGAACGTCGGGCGGTCAGCCTCCCGGCCTGGTCCAGCGCATCGCGCCGTAGAGCGGCGGCCCCGTGACCTCGCAGCGTTGGACGAAGCGGATGGAGAACGACACCAGCCCGGCGTGGTCGTAGTCGATCGCGTCGACGGCGAACGCGCCGGCGAGCGTGTTGCAGCCGCGACCCTCGCCGAACATCGACAGGCCACCCTCGGTCGGGTTGTGGAAGGGATAGCGACCGAGATCCTCGTACAGGCCGGCCAGCAGCTGGGTCTGAGCGTCCGGTCCGCTCACGTTCACGTCCCATGGGCCGAGGCCCTCGTCGACGTGGAGGTCGATGACGCCGCTCGATTCGGTCGCCGAGATCGTCGCGTTGTTCGGCGCGTACAGCGACGTCCGGCCTTGGCCGATGTAGTCACCCGGGGATGACTCGAAGTAGAAGTAATCCCCCGTGGCCGGCACGGCGCCGGCCGGCGGGGTCCACGGGAAGTCGGCCGCGTTGCCGGGTCCCGGCGGCACGGTCGGGTCGTCACGGTCGAACCGGATGTAGCCGCGCATCGGCGGCGCGGACGCCGACTCACACCGTTGCTCGAACCGCAGGGTCAGGGTCCTGAGGCTGTTGGCCTGGTAGGTGACCTCGTCGACGATGAACCGCGTCACTGCGACGTTGCAGCTGCGACCCTCGCCGAACCACGCGAGACCCGGCACGGTGAACGGATACCGCCCGCCGTTCCAGTCACCCACGCTCAGCGTCGTGCGGTTCGCATCCTCCGCGTATTGGGCATTCCAGCCCTCGTCGCCGCGGATGCTCAGGCTCAGGACGTTGACGTCCGCCGTGACGCCGATCGCCGCGTCCGCGAGGGTGTACCGGTAGGTCCGACCCTGACCGACCCAGTCGCCAGCCGTGCTCTCGACGTAGACCACCGTGCCGCCCGCCGGGATGGAGCCCACCGGCGGCGACCAGGACTCGAGCCCGACCGGGAGCGTCGGGATCGGGGTGGGCGTGGGCACCGCAGTCGGCGTGGGGACGGGCGTCGCGATCGGGGTCGCGCTCGGTGTCGGCTGGGGCGTCGGCGTGGGCACCGGCGTCGGCTTCGGTGTCGGGGTGGGCGTCGGGGTCGGCGTGGGGGTCGGAGCGACCACGTCGTCGTTGCGCATCGTGATCGTGCCGATCCCATCGGCCAGGTCGACGTTCTTGACGGAGCTGACGACGATCTCGACGGTCTCGTCGGGCTCGACCGCGACGTCGCCGAGGACGCGGATCTGGAGGTTCGTCGAGAGGTCGCCCTTCGGGATCGTCCCCGTCCCGGACGCGGCGACGGCGTCCGACCCGACGGTCCCGGTCCCGGACCGGAGTTGCCAGCTGAAGGTCACGGCCTTCGCGGGCGCGCTCGGCACAGTGACGCTGACATCGATCGCGGCAGAGCCGGAGTCGGGCTCCACCACGCTCACGTCGGCGACCGCCAGGCCGGTCGAGGCGTCCCGGATGGCCACGACGCCGATCGCGTCCTCGATCGTCGCGCCGGTCGCCGAGGTCAGCTCGACCGTGAACGTCTCGGTGGGCTCCGTGGCGCGATCGGCCAGGATCGAGAGCGGGATGCCGGCAGCCTGGGCACCGGCCGCGATCGTCGCGACACCGGACGCCGCCACGAGATCGTTCGGACCGGCCGTCCCGGCGACCGTCCGCCACGCCACGGTGACGGGACTGGCCGTGACCTGATCGAGGACGATCGGCAGCTCGACCGACGCCGAACCGTTCCGGCCCGATGGCTCGGTGACCGTGAGGTCGCCGGCGCTGACGGCGGGCACGACCGCGGCGCGGACCGACGTGGATGCCATGAGACCGACGAGGACGGCCGCCATCGTGATGATGGCGATGAGGCGGCTGCGCAACGGACGATCCCCCCTCGACTGGCCCCCGTCAGTGCAGCCGGAGTCTACCGTCGGCCTTCGTCGCTGGGAACCCCGCGCGAGGCATTCGTGGCGACGTCCAGGCACCGCATCGCGCCCGTCGGACGGCCGCGGAGGGGCGAATCCCCGACACCGGCTATCGTCTGCGGATGCTTGCCTGGGATCCGAGCGACGACGACATCGAGGACCTCGTCATCGACGCCCTCGAGGCGCTGCCGGCGCCGTTTCGGGACCAGCTGGGCAGCGTCGCCATCGTGATCGAGGACGAGGCGACACCCGGCCAGCTCGAATCGGTCGGGGCACGCGGCCTGTACGGGCTGTACCAGGGCATCCCGCGGACCCGCCTGTCCGCCGACGCGGCCCCGTCGCCGAGCAAGATCACGATCTTCCGCGGGCCGCTGGTCCGCGCCAACCGCTCGCCGGAACGCCTGGCCGCTGCGGTGACCGACACCGTCTACCACGAGATCGCCCACCATTTCGGGATCTCCGACGAGCGGCTCCACGAGCTCCAGGCGGAGCGTCACGGGCACGGCTGAGCACGCCCCGGCGACCGCCGTCGCGGATCAGCGGTCGAGCAGCCCGCGCACCACGGGAACGATCCGCTCCAGCCACAGACCGTACTGCGCGCCGCTCGGGTGGAGCCCGTCGGCCGCGACGAGCGTCCGATCCTGCGCGGCGCGTTCCGAGAGGTCGAAGATGTCGACGCACGCGATCCCCGCGTTCGCGGCGAGCCGCGTCATCGTGGCGTTGGCGGCCACGATGGCGTCGTGGTGCCGGCGGGGGTCGCCGTAGTCGCCGCCGGCCGGGGTCACGGTGTAGTCCGGGATCGTGATCGTCACGATCCGATCCGCGGGCAGCCGGTCGAGGAGCGCGCCAAGGATCCGTTCGAGGTTGGCCGCGTACGTGGCAGGCAGCACGCCGCGGACCACGTCGTTGACGCCGATCAGGGCGCTGACGAGGTCCGGCCGCAGACCCGCGAGGGCCGGCAGCTGGCCCCGGATCAGGTCAGCCGAGGTGGCACCGTTGACCCCGAGGTTGGCCACCAGCTCCAGCCGTGGGGCGTCAGGCGGCCCGACCTCCGCGACCAGCCGCTCCGGCCAGCGCTCGGCGGGCGGGACCGAGGTGCCGATGGTGTACGAGTCGCCGAGCGCGACGTAGCGCACGCCGCTCCGCCGCTAGAGCCGGACCCGGAGAGACTCGAGCCCGCGCAGCACGAAGGTCGGCTTCCAGCGCGGCTCCTCGACGAGCTCGAGCCCCGGCCGCCGCCGCAGCAACGTCCCGAACGCGATCGCCAGCTCCATCTTCGCGAGCGGCGCGCCCAGGCAGTAGTGGATGCCGGCCCCGAAGGACAGGTACGGGTTGGGGTCCCGCGCCAGGTCGAGACCGTCCGGGTCGACGAAGGCGTCGGGATCGCGGTTGGCCGCCCCGAACAGCAGCGCGACCTCCTCGCCGCGCGGGATCTCGACGCCATTGACCTCGATCGGCTGGAGGACCCAGCGCTCGAACAGCGACAGGGGCGTGTCGTACCGCAGGAGCTCCTCGATCGCAGTCGGCAGGAGGTCCGGCTCGGCTCGCAACCGGGCCAGCGCGTCGGGATGGCGAAAGAGCGTCCACCAGCCGTTCCCCGCGCCGTTGACCGAGGCCTCATGGCCCGCGTTCAGGAGCAGGACGCAGGTCCCGATCAGCTCGGTCTCGGTCAAGGTGTCGCCGTCGTCGACGACCGCGGCGAGGGCGCTGATGAGGTCGTCGCCCGGCCGGCGGCGCCGTTCGGCGAGCAGCTCGCGCAGGTACGCCCCGAACTCGATGCTGGCCTGGACGGCCTTGCGCGCGGACGCCTCCGGCGGGTCCAGCTCGTACATCAGGCAGAAGTCCGCCGACCAGGGTCGGAGGAGGTGGCGGTCCGCGGCCGGGATGCCAAGCAGCTCGGCGATGACCGTCACGGGCAGCGGTTCCACGAACTGCGCGATGAGGTCGGCCTCCCCGGCCTCGCCCATGTCGTCGATCAGGCCGTCGACGATGGCCTGGATCCGGCTCCGCATCGCCTCCACGGTCCGTGGCGTGAACGCCTTCAGGACCAGCCGTCGGAGCCGCGTGTGATCGGGCGGCTCGAGATCCAGCATGCCCACGTCGTTCAGCTCGTGGAACGGCCCATGCCAGGCGGGCGGCTCGGGCCGGCCCATCTCCGCATGCGTCGACTGATGGAGATACGTCCGGCCCGAGCCGGCGGTCGCGCAGGAGCCGGTTGACATCGGCGTGCCGCGAGATCAGCCACTGGTGGGTGGCGGGGTTCCAGAGGATCGGATGCTCGTCCTGCAGTCGCCGGTAGACCGGGTACGGATCCGCGATGAACCCGGCGTCCGAGGGATCGAACCCGAGCTCCAGGGGCGTCACGGCGACGGGCGGACTGGCCACGCGTCGAAGCCTAGCGCAGGCGTCCCCGGGACGATGCCCGTCACCCGGTCGACGGCCTCGTGTCAACGCTCGTGTAGCGGCTTGCCGCCCGCGGCTCCGTATCGCTAGGATGTGCGCCAACGGTCGGCCGGGAGGGTCGTCCGCGCTTCCGGCCGATGCGATCCCTGGTCAGCAGACCGACGCGGACGTTTCGGTCCTGGACACCTGGAGGAGAGACACACATGCGCATCCGTAGCACAGGACTGACCCTGTTCGCGGGGTTGTCCATCCTGGTCGCGGCCTGTAGCAGCAGCACAGCCTCGACCGCACCGTCGGCGGCGGCTCCGTCGACCGCGGCATCCGCGGCCGCGCCGTCGAACGCAGCGTCGACGGCGCCGTCCGAGGCGCCGTCGGTCAAGCCGACCTCCGATCTCAAGATCGGCGTCGTCACCGACGTCGGGGCCGTGAACGACAAGAACTTCAATCAGTTCAGCTACGCGGGAGCCGTGCAAGGCGCCCGTGCTGTCGGTGCGAAGACGCCGTCCGTCGTCGTGCCGAAGGCGCCGGCCAACTATGAGCCGCTGCTGCAGGCGTACGTCGATGGTGGCTACAACATCATCGTGTCCGTTGGCTTCAACCTCGCGAATCCGACAGCCAAGCTCGCCAAGGCCAACAAGGACATCTGGTTCGTCGGTGTGGACCAGGACCCGTGCATCAACGCGACGGGCGACGTCGACCCCGCGTTCAAGGATTGCTCGGGCGTCATCGCCACGCTCATCCCGAACTACATCGCGATGAACTACCAGGAGGACCAGGCCGGCTATCTCGCGGGGATCGTCGCGGCGTCGGCGAGCAAGTCCGGCATCATCGGTGCCGTGGGCGGCGTGGCCGTCTGCGGACCGTGCGTTCGCTACATCCAGGGCTACTACCTGGGTGCCCAGTCGGTAAAACCGGACATCAAGATGTACAGCGCGTGGGTGTCCGCCAGCGACTTCACGAAGGGCTTCTTCGATCAGACCGGCGGCCGCACCTTTGGCGCCCAGTTCATCAAGCAGCACCCCGGGATCGACGTCGTCTTCCAGGTCGCCGGCAACACCGGCAATGGCGTCATCGACGCGGCCTGCGCGGCGAAGATCAATGCGATCGGCGTCGACGTCGATCAGTACCAGTCGTATCCGGCCTCGCAGCCATGCATCCTGACAAGCGCGACGAAGCACCTGACCGCCACGGTCGCCGCGGCGATCCAGCAGATCTCCGACAAATCGGCCAAGGGTGGCAAGGTCATCTTCAATGCAGCCAACGACGGGATCGGCGTCGCGGCCTTCTACGAGGCGGCGAGCAAGCTCCCGGGCGACATCCAGACGAAGATCGACGCGGCGGTCGCGGGCATGAAGGACGGCTCCGTCGTCACGTGTCCGCCCGCACCGGACTGCGGGAAGACCCCGGCCCCGCCGATCGGGACCGCCAACTGACCCGGTAGCTCGATGGAGCGGGTCGACCCTCCGGGTCGGCCCGCTCCTCATATCCAGCACGTGACCGCAGACGAGGCACCGATGACGTCGGAGTCCCCCGTGGTTCGCGCCCCGGCGCTCGAGATGCGCGGCATCACGAAGCGCTATCCCGGCGTCGTCGCCAACGACTCGATCGACCTGGATATCCGGCCCGGCGAGATCCATGCGCTGCTCGGCGAGAACGGCGCCGGCAAGACCACCCTGATGAACATCCTCTACGGGCTGGCGCGGCCGGACGACGGGCAGATCCTGCTCGACGGCACCGAGGTCCACCTCTCGGGCCCATCCGATGCGATCGCGCATGGGATCAGCATGGTCCACCAGCACTTCATGCTCGTCCCGGTGCTGACCGTCGCCGAGAATATCGTGCTCGGCGAGGAATCGGTGACCGCCGGGGTCTTCCTGGATCGCATGGCCACCCACGAGCGGATCGTGGAGCTCGGACGGCAGTTCGGGTTCGAGGTCGACCCGGAGGCGAAGGTCGGATCGCTGTCGGTCGGCTGGCAGCAGCGGGTCGAGATCCTCAAGGCCCTTTATCGCGACGCGCGGATCCTCGTCCTCGACGAACCGACGGCGGTGTTGACGCCGCAGGAGACGGACGAGATCTTCGAGGTCCTGCGCCGTCTGGCGCAGAACGGGCACAGCATCGTCTTCATCAGCCACAAGCTCTACGAAGTCCTCGAGATCGCGGACCGGATCACGGTCATCCGCCGGGGAAAGGTCGTCGGAGAGCGGGTGCCGTCGGAGACCAACGAGGAAGACCTCGCCGAGCTCATGGTCGGGCGTGAGGTCTCGCTCGTCGTCGACCGCGGAGAATCGCACCCCGCCGACCAGGCATTGGCCGTCGAAGGCCTGGTCGTCAAGGACGATCGTGGCCGGGAGGTCGTCCACGGCATCGACCTCGACATCCGGGCGGGCGAGATCTTTGGCATCGCGGGGGTCGCCGGCAATGGCCAGGACGAGCTCGTCGAGGCGATCGTCGGCCTGCGCAAGGCGGACGGCGGTCGAGTGACACTCGACGGAGTCGACCTCACCGGCAAGAAGTCGCGCGAGATCTACGAGAGCGGCGTCGCCTATGTCCCCGCGGACCGCCATCGGTTCGGCCTCGTGTTGTCCTTCAGCATCGCGGACAACCTCGTCCTGACCAGCTACCACCGTCCGCCCTACTCACGGGGCATCCTGCGCGACGATGCCGCCATTCGACGCATTGCCGAGGAACGGATCAAGGCCTTCGACATCCGGACGACCTCGGCCGACGCCAAGGTGAGCACCCTGTCGGGCGGCAACCAGCAGAAGGTGGTCATCGCTCGCGAGTTCGCGCGCGACCTGCGTCTGCTCGTGCTCGACCAGCCCACGCGCGGCCTCGATGTCGGCAGCATCGAATTCATCCACAAGCAGGCGATCGCCAAACGGGACGCGGGCACGGCCATCCTCCTCGTATCCGCCGAGCTGGACGAAGTGCTCGAGCTCTCCGACCGCATCGCGGTCATCTACCGGGGTCGGCTGGTTGCCATCCGCGACGGGCCCACGGCCGACAAGAACGAGGTCGGGATCCTGATGGCGACGGGTGGCCGCGAAGGCGCACCGGACGGCGCAGGCGGGACCGCAGCATGAGCGAGGCCCTGCTACGCGCCTGGAGGATCCTGGCCCTCCCGCTGATCTCGATCGTCCTGTCGATCCTCGTCGGGTCGCTGGTCATCATCGCGTCCTCGTGGCTCGTCACCGGAGAAGTGAGCCCAGGTCTCGCCGTCGACGCCTACACGGCGCTGATCGAGGGGTCGATCGGGTCCGAGCGAGCGATCGTGGACACCCTCGTCAACACGATGCCGCTCCTGCTCGGTGGCCTGGCGGTCGGTCTGGCGTTCAAGGCTGGTCTCTTCAACATCGGGGTGCAGGGACAATTCCTGATGGGAGCTCTTGGATCGGTGATCGTCGGCGTGCAACTTGCCGACAGCCCGCCGGTCGTGGCCGTTCCCCTCGCTCTTGCCGCGGGCATGGTTGCCGGAGCGGCCTGGGGTTTCATCCCGGGCTTTCTGAAGGCGACCTCTGGCGCCCACGAGGTGGTCACGACGATCATGCTGAACTTCATCGCCCTGGCGATCCTGGCCGCAGCAGTGAGCGGACCGCTCAACGTCGTCGGCTCGCCCTCGCCGATCACCCTGCCCGTCGGGAACGCGGCCCTCCCGGTGATCATCGGCCGCAACGGAACGATCTCCATCATCTACGCCCCGATCATGGCCGTGCTCTACGGGTGGCTGTTGTTCCGCACGACACGCGGGTTCGAGATCCGCATCGCCGGGGCGAGTCCTGACGCAGCCCGATACGCCGGGATGTCGCCCAAGCGGCTGATCATTTGGACCATGTCCGTCTCCGGGATGCTCGCCGGGATGGCAGGGGCGACCGACCTCCTGGGCGCCACCCACCAGATGTCCACGACCTACGGCACCACGGTCGGCTTCGATGCGATCGCGGTCGCTCTGCTGGGGCGCACGAGTCCGATCGGGATCGTCCTCGCGGCACTTCTGTTCGGCGCGCTGAACACCGGCTCGTCGGCGATGCAGATCCAGGCCGGCGTGCCGTCCGAGCTGGTGGGGGTCCTCCAGGCGACGATCCTGTTCTTCCTCGTCGCCAGCCCCGTCATCAAGCGGATCTTCCGGCTGAAAGCAGTGGGCACCGGACTCGAGGAGACGACGACGTTCACGAGCACCTATGGCGGTGAGGCCACGATTCGCTGATGGACCAGTTCCTGTACGGCCTGCCGGTGATCGGACTCGTGTTCGAGTTCGTGGGATACCTGATCGCCGTCCTGCCCGACATCGCGCCGATCACGATCCAGGCCGCCGTCCCGATCGGTTTCGCGGCGTTGTGCGGCGTCATGTGCGAACGGTCCGGCGTCGTCAACATCGGCATCGAAGGCACCATGTTGATCTCGGCGTTCGTCGGCTGGGCCGCGGGGATCTACCTGGTCCCGGTCCTCGGCTCGGATCCGTCGCCCTTCTTCGGTGCCTCGCCCGCACTAGTGGGTGCGCTCCTCTGCGCGCTCCTGGCCGGAGTCCTCGTCTCGCTCGTCCATGCCTGGTTATCGATCTCGGTCAAGGCGGACCAGATCATCAGCGGCACGATCATCAACATCGCGGCGCTCGGGATCACCGGCTATCTCGTCGCTCTGTTCGCCCAGAGCTCGCCGACCGGAGCGGGCCAGTTCGCCGCCTGGACGCCTCCGGAGGAGTTGACCGGTCTTCCCGGAGTCGGGTGGATCTTCGAGACGTTCCTCGCCCAGGGCCCTCTCACGATCTCCCTGTTCGTCATCGTCATCCTATTCCAGATCGCACTGTTCCGGACCCGTTGGGGCCTCCGAAGCCGCGCCGTCGGCGAGCACCCGCGCGCGGCGGAAACAGTCGGCATCGATGTCATCCGGTTGCGCTACCGGAACGTGATGGCCGGTGGCATCCTGGCGGCCCTGGGCGGGGCTTATCTCAGCATGGAGGGCACCAGCGTCTTCCAGGCGGGCATGACCAACGGCCGTGGGTTCATCGGCCTCGCCGCGATGATCGTCGGTCGATGGACACCGCTGGGAGCATTCGGCGCGGCCCTGCTCTTCGCCTCGAGCGTGGGGATCAGCCAGTCGATCCTGATCCTCCCGCCGCCCGGCGACCTGGGTGATGTCCTGGCGAAGCTGCCGCCCCAGTTCTTCGACGCCCTGCCCTACCTGGTGACGATCATCGTCCTGGCCGGACTCGTCGGCCGGAGCATCCCGCCGGCAGCCGACGGCCAGCCCTACGAGCGCGAGGCCGCGACCTGACCCGGGAGGAACGTGAACGAGCCGCCGCGTTCCTCGACCTCCAGGAGGGTCGCGGACCGGTCGAGGTCCTCGACGACGCGGGCATCGAGCGGGTGCTGCGCGCGACCCGGCGGGTCGCCGTCATCGGCGCCTCGTCCGACCCCACGCGGCCGTCCCACGGCGTGCTCCGGACGCTGGTCGGTCTCGGTCTGGACTGCGTGCCGGTGAACCCCTACGAGCGCGAGGTGCTCGGGCTGGCGGCCTACCCGGACCTCGCCGCGGCGGTCGCGGCGACCGGCCCGGTCGACATGGTCGACGTCTTCCGGCGGTCGGATCTGTGCGTGCCCCACGCGGTCGAGGCCGTGGCCGCGGGTGCCAGCGTCCTGTGGCTCCAGCTCGGCGTGATCAACTGGGAAGCAGCCCGGATCGCCCGCGCCGGCGGGCTCGAGGTCGTGATGGACCGCTGCACTGCCATCGAGTGGCGGCGGATCGGCGGAGGCTAGCGGGTGCGTGGTGGGCGCCGACGCCGACTACCGGACGAGGAACCCGAGGAACACCAGCACGACGCCCGCGACCGCGATCAGGGCACCGATCTGCGCCTGGCGGCGCAGCACGGCCATCGCCACCGAGGCGCCCGTCGAGCCGTCGTCACGCAGGCCGCCCCGCCACGCCTCGTACCGGGCGACGTTGGCGTCCTGCTCCTTGAGCTGCTGGTAGCGTGCCCACGGCCCCCTCGCCCGGTTGTACCCGACGGCGATCAGCGCGACGCCGGCGACCCACAGCACGATGTTCACCAGCCCCACCTGGTCAGCCCTCCCCTTCCCGATCCGCATCGAGCCGCGCACGCACGGTCGCCTGGACCAGCGCGGCATTGGCCTGGCCACGGCTCGCCTTCATGACCTGGCCGACGAGGAAGCCGACGGCCTGGGCCTTGCCCGCCCGGTAGTCGGCGACGGCAGCCGGGTTCGCGGCGATGGCCGCGTCCACGGCCGCGGTCAGCTCGCCGCTGTCCGAGATCTGGCGGAAGCCTCGCTCGGCGATGATCGAGGCCGCGCTCGCGCCGGTCGTGGCGTGCGCCTCGAGGACCTCGCGCGCCTGGGCCCGTGAGATCGCTCCGGAGGTGGCCGCCATGACGATCGCCGCGAACTCCGGTGCCGCCACGACGACGGGTCCGTCCGTCGCGTTGCGCAGCCGCAGGTACTCGCCTGTGACCCAGTTCGCGACCGGCTTCGCCTCCAGCTCAGGGGCGGCCGTGCGGGTCGCCTCGAACAGGGCCGTCGCGTCGGGGTCGGCGACGAGCACCGCGGCGTCGTAGGCGGTCAGCCCGAGGGCATCCCGATAGCGAGCGCGGCGTGCGCCCGGCAGCTCCGGCAGGTTCGCCTTGACCTCCGCCAGCCAGGCCGCGTCGAGGTGCAGCGGCGGCAGGTCCGGCTCCGGGAAGTAGCGGTAGTCGTCGGAGGTCTCCTTGACCCGCATCCGGTAGGTCTCGCCGCGCTCCTCGGACCAGCCACGCGTCTCCTGGAGCAGCGTCTCGCCGGCGTCGAGGACGACCGCCTGGCGCTCGATCTCGAACTCGATGGCGCGCTCGACGGCCCGGAACGAGTTCATGTTCTTGACCTCGACCCGGGTCCCGAAGGGCTCGGTCCCGCGCGGCCGGAGCGACACGTTCGCCTCGACCCGGAGCTGGCCGCGCTCCATGTCGGCGTCGGAGGCGCCGATCGAGCGCAGGAGCAGCTGCAGCTCCTCGGCGTAGCGGCGTGCCTGCTCGGCGGTCCGGATGTCCGGCTCGGTCACGATCTCCATGAGCGGCGCACCCGACCGGTTGAAGTCGACGAGGCTGACCTTGCGACCCGCCGCGTCGGTCGCATGGACCAGCTTGGCGGTGTCCTCCTCGAGGTGTGCGCGGGTGATGGTCACGGTGAACGGACCGTCGCTCGTGTCAAACGTCAGGCGACCGAGCGACGCGAGCGGCAGGTCGTACTGGCTGATCTGGTAGCCCTTGGGCAGGTCCGGGTAGAAGTAGTTCTTGCGGTCCCAGCGGGTCGCCGCCGGCGCGGTCGCCTCGATCGCGGCGCCCGTCGTCAGGACGTGCTCGACCGCGCGGCGATTGATCGTCGGCAGCGCCCCCGGCAGACCGAGGCAGACCGGGCAGACGTGGCTGTTGGGCGGCGCCCCGCCGTAGTCGGTCGCGCATCCGCAGAACATCTTGGACGCGGTCCGCAGCTGGCAGTGGACCTCGATCCCGATGACCGCCTCGTACCGCTCCGCCGCGGTCGCCTCCGTCATCGGGGCCGGGGTCGCGGATCGGCTCGTGGCGTCATGGCCGTAGTTTGGCATAGCGTCATGGGGTCCCACGGTCACGCCGGTCAGGCGGTTCGCACCCGCTCCACGAACCGGCCGATCCGGCTGAGGGCCTCCTCGAGCCGCTCGTAGGAGGTGGCGTAGCACATCCGGACGTGGCCGGCGCCCGATGGGCCGAACGCGCTGCCCGGCACCACCGCCACGTGCTCCTCGTCCAGGAGGCGCTCGGTGAACTCGTCGTCCGTCAGCCCGGTCGACCCGATCCTCGGAAATGCGTAGAAGGCGCCGCGCGGCTCGAACGTCTCGAGGCCGATCGCGTTCAGTCCGTCGACGATCAGCCGGCGACGGCGGTCGTACTCGGTCCGCATCCGCTCGACGTCGGCCTCGCCCTCGACGATCGCCGCGAGGGCGGCGTCCTGGGCCGTCGTCGGGGCGGACATGATCCCGTACTGGTGCACCTTGAGGAGGCCCTCGAGGATCCCGGCCGGCGCCGCGACGTAGCCGACCCGCCAGCCGGTCATGGCGTACGCCTTCGAGAACCCGCCCATCAGGATCGTCCGCTCGCGCATGCCCGGGAGCGCGCTCATGGCCCGGTGCTGGTAGGTGCCGTAGGCCAGGCGGTCGTAGATCTCGTCGCTGTAGACGAGCAGGTCGTGGCGGACGGCGATGTCCGCCAGCGCGTCGGCGACGTCGTGCGGCAGGACGGCCCCGGTCGGGTTGCACGGGTAGCCCAGGAACAGCGCCTTGGTCCGCGGCGTGATGGCCGCCTCGACGGCGGCCGGGTCCAGCGCGAAGTCATCCTCGAAGCGGGTCGCGACGTGGCGCACGACGCCGCCGGCGAAGACGATGGCCGGGACGTACGCCACGTAAGACGGTTCGTGGAGGATGACCTCGTCACCCGGGTCGCACGTCGCGCGCAGCGCCAGGTCGACCGCCTCGGACGCCCCGACCGTGACCAGCAGCTCGGTGGCCGGGTCGTAGTGGACGCCGTATCGCGCCTCGAGGTGGCGCGACAAGGCCCGTCGCAGCTCGAGCGTCCCGAGGTTGCTGGTGTAGTGGGTGCGGCCCTCGCGCAGGCTCTCCACGCCCGCCTCGACGATGACCCGCGGCGTGTCGAAGTCGGGCTCGCCGACGCCCAGGCTGATGACGTCGTCCATCGTCGCCGCGATGTCGAAGAACCGGCGGATGCCCGAGGGCGGCACGCTCTGGACGCGCTCGGAGAGCACGCGATCGGCGAGCGGGGCGCGCGGACTCGAATCGGTCGTCATCGCGGCCAAGCCTACGGCATCGGGGCCCACGCGGCCTGCCCCGGCACGGTCCGGATCGACCGCCCGGGGCATGCGGGCCGCCCTCGTCCGGGGCTCAGGTTCCGGCAGCCACGACCTCGGTTTCGACCACGGGTGCGACCGATCGGCCGTTGGCCGGGGCACGCGTCACCGCGACCTCGGCTCGCTCGACCGGCGGAGCGATGGCGGTGATCTCGGCACGCTCCTTGATCCCCAGCAGCTGGCGCCGGACCATCGCGAAGACGCCGAAACCCATGATCGGGCCGATCACGCGGAACGTCTGAGGCGGTGCCTCGAACCGGACGCGGAAACGCTCGATCAGGCGGGTCCGCCCGCCGTCGAGCGGCTCGAGGACGAAGGCCCAGCTGGCCGCGAAGTCTTGCGGAGTCCGGCCCAGAAAGGCGCCTGACGCCGCCAGGCCGGCCGGCACGGGTCGCTGAGCGTCCATGGTCGCCGCTGTGGCCGCCTGGTCCCGGACGATCGCCGTGTCGCTGTACAGGACCAACGCCCGTCGCGGCTCGACCGCGCGCACGACGAACCCGGTCGTCGGCGAGGTCGGGATGACGTCGCCCACCTCGACCGCCCGGTACTCGGGCAGGATCCTGACCGCGCTGCTGCCGCCCATGTCGAGCTGGTCGTAGCTGTACCAGCCGCCGCGATCGAAGCCCATCTGCGTCAGCCACGGCCAGACAGCCTCCGGTGGTGCGTCGACGGTGATCGCCCGGGTCTCGATGGCGGACGGGCTCGCGACGAGCTCATCGCCTG
The DNA here is from genome assembly GCA_963720495.1 of uncultured Chloroflexia bacterium. Classification (GTDB taxonomy): domain Bacteria; phylum Chloroflexota; class Limnocylindria; order Limnocylindrales; family CSP1-4; genus SPCO01. The sequence continues at coordinate 161,575 of CAVRFU010000004.1, read as the reverse complement.
CGAGCACCTTGGTCCTCTCGTCCGGATCGATGCCCCACGTTCGCCATGTCCGAGCCACGCGGCCGATACCGATGCCGGCCGTGGTCCCGATGACCGCCCCGGCGATCGCGATGCGCTTGCGCATGTGTCACCTCCAGGCCCTGATCGTCGTCCGATCGGCGGCCAGCCGCGAGTGCCGTTCCGCCCGAAACGGACGGGCCGGCCGCCCGGATCATGGCGACGGCGGTGACGGGGCCGTCTCAGGCCGGGGTGGATGCGCCTCGAGCGGCGGCCATCCGCTCGGCGGGGGTGGGCACGCCGGGGTCGGCCGCGGCGGCGAGCTCGGCCGGCTCCAGCGATCGCCACGATGCGTCGGCCGTGATCGCCTCGTAGCCACGAGCGAGGCCGAACAGCTCCGCCTCGGACCACGCCGCGCCGATGAGCTGGAGGCCGACCGGCAGCCCGTCCGAGAGGCCGCACGGGACCGACACGCCCGGCAGCCCGGCCATGTTGACCGGCAGCGTGCACGCGTCCGACAGGTACATCGAGACCGGATCGGCCAGTCGGTCGCCCAGCCGGAAGGCGACGGTCGGCGAGGTCGGGGCGACGAGGGCGTCGAAGCCCCCTGCCCACAGCGCGTCGAAATCGCCCTTGATCAGCGTCCGGACCTTCTGGGCCTTCAGGTAATAGGCGTCGTAGTAGCCGGCCGACAGCGCGTAGGTGCCGAGCATGATCCGGCGCTTGACCTCGGCGCCGAAGCCCCGGCCGCGGGTGGCGAGGTAGTTGGCGAGGACATCGCCCTCATCCGACCGCGGGCCGTACCGGATGCCGTCGTAGCGGGCGAGGTTGGCCGACGCCTCGGCCGGGGCGACGATGTAGTACGTGGCCAGGCCGTAGTCCGTGTGCGGCAGGCTGACGTCCTCGACCGTGGCGCCGGCGGCCTCGAGCGCGGCGACCGCTTCGCGCACGCGCGCCTCGACTCCCGGCTCCATGCCGGCCACGAAGTACTCGCGCGGCAGGCCCAGGCGCTTGCCCCGGAGCGAGGCCGCGGCTTCGTCGTCGTCGGCCGGCAGTGCGGTGAGGGCGGCCGGCACCCGCTCTGGTGACGAGGTCGAATCGCGATCGTCGCGACCGGCGACGGCGTGCAGCAGCGCCGCCGCGTCCCGGACGTCCCGCGCGAACGGCCCGATCTGGTCGAGCGAGCTGGCGAAGGCCACGATCCCGTAGCGGCTGACCCGGCCGTAGGTCGGCTTCATCCCGACGATGCCGCACAGGGCCGCCGGCTGCCGGATCGAGCCGCCCGTGTCGGTCCCGATCGACAGCGGGGCGTGGAACGCGGCGACCGCTGCCGCGGACCCACCGCTGCTGCCACCGGGCACGCGGTCCAGCGCCCACGGGTTGGCCGTCGGGCCGTAGGCCGAGTGCTCGGTGGACGAGCCCATCGCGAACTCGTCCATGTTGGTCTTGCCGAGGATGACCGCGCCCGCCGCGCGGAGACGCTCCGTGATGTGCGCGTCGTACGGAGCGCGATAGCCGTCCAGGATCCGCGAGCCGGCCGTGCACTGGCCGCCGGCCACGGACACGAGGTCCTTGAGCGCGACCGGGATGCCGAGCAGCGGCTGGAGCCGGTCGAGCGCATGCGCGGGGTCGTCGGTGGCCGTCTCGAGTCGCATGTCGGCGTCGTCGGCCTCGGCCAGGGCCCGCTCGCGATCGATGGACAGCCACGCATTGAGGCCGTGGTTGTCGCGCTCGGCGGCGGCCAGGTGCGCCTCGGTCAGCTCACGCGACGAGATCTGCCGCCCACGCAGGAGGCCGGCCATCTCGTGAGCGTGCAGCCGGGTCGGATCGGTCATCGCGAGACGGTCACCACGGCCGGGTCAGCGCTCGTCGAGGATGGCCGGGACGACGATGAAGTCGCCGTCGCGGGCGGGCGCATTGGCCAGGACGGCATCGACCGACAGCGACGGGCGGACCACGTCCTCGCGCAGGATGTTCTCGAGCTCGATCGTCTGGGCGGTCGGCGGGATGTCGTCCGTCGCCAGCTCGGCCAGGATCGCGTACTGGTCGAGGATGTGGTTCAGCTCCGCCTCGAGACGGGTCAGCTCGGCATCGGTCAGGCCCAGGCGGGCGAGGTGCGCGACGTGCTCGACCTCGGAGCGGGACAGGGTGGCCATGGCTCGATGATAGCCGAGATGCCCGCTACGATCGGGAGGTGCACCCCCCGACCATCCGGCCGATGACTGCCGCCGACATCGACCCGATCACCGCCACGTTCATCCGCAACGACTGGGGCGATCGCCGGCTCAACCTGGAGTTCGTCGCCGAGCCATCCGGAGACCCACCCGATCGTGGCCGAGGCGGACGGCGCCGTCATCGGCACGGGCGTCGCTCAGCGTCCACGGGCCGGTCGGCTGGATCGGGACGATCTTCGTGGAGCCGGCCTGGCGACGTCGCGGGGTCGGGATGGCGATCACCCGGGCGACGATCGAGACGGCCGAGGCCGCCGGCTGCCGGACGCTCGTCCTCGTCGCGACCGAGGCCGGCCGGCCGATGTACGAACGGCTCGGGTTCGAGGTCCAGACCGTCTACCGGGTCCTGGTCGCGCCGGGCCTGCCGGTGACCGCCGCGATCGACCCCCGGGTGCGTGCCTACCGAGCGGGCGACCTTGCGGCGATCACGGCCCTGGACGCTGCCGCAACCGGCGAGGACCGAGGCCACCTGCTGCGCGCCTTCGCCGCGCCCGACACGACCCGTGTGCTCGACGACGGTGACGGCAGCCTCGGCGGCTTCGTCGTGCGAGCTCCTTGGGGCGGCGGCGCGACGATCGCGCCCGATCCCGGCGACGCCATGGCGATCCTGCGCGCGCGTCGCGTCGCGGCCGGACCGGATCACCCGGTGCGCGCCGGCGTGCTCGCTGAGAACGATGCCGGACTCGCACTGATGCTCGCCGACGGCTGGACGGAGTCGTGGCACGCACCGCGCCTCGTCCGGGGCGATCCGTTGCGCTGGCAGCCGGACGCGATCTGGGGTCAGTTCAACCACGCGTTCGGCTGACGCGCGGGCAGGGTCCGCGGCGCGTCTGGTCCAATGGGCACCCCGGCCACCCGCCGAAGGGGTGATGGCGCCCGACGACGGCGCTGCCCGATGCTCCGGACACAGACCGACCCGAACCTCCGGAGCACCATCGACCGATGTGGCCAGCCATCCGCCGCGCCAGACGCCGCCCCCGCGATGGCAGCGGCCTGTCCGCGAGGGCCGGTGGCGGCCGAGCCGGCCGCGCCGGGCGTCGTCGACGTGGAGGACGTGGTCATCGTGCTCGGCCAGGCGGAGGTCGCCCTCCTGCTCATCGCGCTCGAGACGGAGCTCGGTGACGCCGTCGACCGGCCCGACACGCCGGCCCGGCTCGAACGCGCGCTGGCCACGCTGCTGGCCGGCCGTGGCGAGCCGGGCCAGCCGCGCGTCCTGCGGCGACCGGCTGCTCTGTCCGCGCCGGAGAGCTGGGAGATCCACCTCGACGGCGTGATGCCGGCCACCGGGTGTGGCGGTCCGGGCCGCCGGCCGTTCCGGGGTGTTCGCGGCATGATCGCGGTCGTCTGCCTGCAATGTGGCACGCCGTCCGCCCAGGGCCGCGGCACGTTCTGCCGTCGCTGCGGGCTGCCGTACGGCCAGCCACCGAGCGCGACGGCAGAGCTGCCCACCTGCCCGATCTGCTACCGGACGGTCGATGACGACGGACGGCTGTTGAGCCTCGAGCGAGCCGGCCTGCGCGTCGACCTGGTCCACCACCAGGCCGAGCACGAGCGCCACCCGGTCGGAGACGACGACTGGCTTGAGTCGCTGCGCAGCGGGGACCGGATCAGGATCGGTCGCTGGACGGCGCCGTTCGAGACTGTCCGGCGCTACCTGGTGACCGGCCAGGTCGAGGCCGGCCGGAACCGACAGCTGGCCCACGATGCCATCGTCACGGCGATGACCCAGATCAAGCGCTGGGGTCCGGAGGCCGACATCTTCGGCGACCTGCCGGACTGGAAGGCGGCCCGCCACGCGGTGGTCGAGATGATGGAGCGATACGCGCGGGGCCGGCACCGCTGACGAATCCACCCGTCGCGCCGCATCCCCGGACAGCCTGATGGGCCGGCCATGTGGCCGGCCCATCTGCGACTGCTCGAAGGCGAACGTCGAGTCGACTACTTCCCACGCACGCTGGTCGTCGGCCAGTCGTCCAGGTGACCGCTTGGCAGCATGCGGGCCGGTTCGCTCTGCGTCAGGAGCGGATCGACGGGCGGGTGCTCGTCGAGTCGGAACTGGATCGCGCCGGGCTGAAGGAACGGATCGCTCGAGCCGCCGAGCGTCCGCTCGTCGACGCGGAACTGGACCGCGCCGGGCTGGGTGAGCGGGTCGACCGCGGCGGCGCCGGCGGCGCGCTCGGCGGCCCGGAACTGGATCGCACCCTGCTGGACGAACGGGTCGCCCTGCGACGTGATGACCGACCCACCGGTCGACTTCGCGGTCAGCGACGACGCGAGCATGGCCACCATCACGGCTGCGACGATGAGCACTGCGACGGCGAGGGCCGGTCCGACGAACTGGGCGCGACCGCTCGTTCCCGGTGCCTTGGCCTGTGACTGGATGAGCGCCATTGCCGTTTCCTCCTGCGGTGACCTCGCGGGATGAGGTCGTGACCACAACCTACGGAGGCGACGGCACGTGGGCATCGGGAGGTCGTGCATTCCGGCGGGGGTCCGACCATTCATTCGTCGGGCGGGACCCTTTAGCCTCTGTGCGGAGCCTCAGCTACGCATCGGTCGCGGGCGGGCCCTCGCCGGCCAGCAGCGCGCGGAACCCGTCCTCGTCGAGGACCGGGACGCCGAGCTCCTGGGCCTTCGCCAGCTTGGACCCGGCGCTCTCGCCGGCGACGAGGTAGTCGGTCTTCTTCGAAACGGATCCGGCCGGCTTGCCACCCGCAGCGCGGATGGCCTCCTCCGCCTCGGGCCGGGTGAAGCCCTCGAGCGTGCCCGTGACCACGAGCGTCTTCCCCTCCAGCGGACCCGCGCTCCCCTCCCCGGCCGGCCGCACGACCGGTCGTTCCGGGACGACGCCGACCTCGACCAGCTCGTGCAGCACGTCCCGGGTCGCCTGGTCCGCGAACCAGCGTCCGAGAGCGGTCGCGACGGTCGGGCCGATCCCCGGGACCTCGGTGAAGGTGTCCGGCTCCTCCGTCCCGATCCGGCGCAGCTCGGCTTCGACGGCAGCGAACCACGGATCGGGCACGACGTCGCCATCGGGCGGCGGGTAGGCGTCCGGCCGGATCCGCTCGGCCAGCCACGTGGCCAGGTCGATGGCTGTCTGCTCGCCGACCTGGGGCATGCCGAGGCCGTTGAGCACGCGCGCCAGCGGTCGCCCGACCCGTGCCCGCGCGATCCGGGCGTGGAGGTTCTCTGCGCTCTTGCGGGCGAACCGGTCCAGCGACTCGAGCTGCTCGACGGTCAGCCGGAAGAAATCGCCCCGGGAATGGACCATCCCGCGCTCGAGCAGCTGCGACAGCACGGCCCAGCCCGCACCCTCGATGTCCATCCCGCCGCGACCCACGAAGTGGCCGAACTCCTGGGCCAGGCGCGCCGGACAGGCCGTGTTCGGGCAGTACACCCGCACCGCGCCTTCGTCCTGGACGACCCGCGTGCCGCAGACCGGGCACGTGGCGGGCATCGCGAACTCGCGCTCGGACCCCGTCCGGCGCTCGACGATCGGGCGAACGACCTCGGGGATGACGTCGCCCGCCTTCTGGAGGACGACCCAGTCACCGATCCGGATGTCCTTGCGCCGGACCTCGTCGAGGTTGTGGAGGGTCGCCCGGGCGACGGTCGAGCCGGCGACCTTGACCGGCGTCATGTGGGCGACCGGCGTGAGCGTCCCGGTCCGGCCGACGTACGGGACGATGTCCTCCACGAACGCCTCGACCTGCTCCGGCGGGAATTTGAAGGCGATCGCCCAGCGTGGCGCCCGGCTGACCATCCCGAGGCGCGCCTGCTGGTCGAACCGGTCGACCTTGACCACGACCCCATCGGTCTCGTATGGGAGCGCGTGGCGTGCCTCGCGCCAGCGTTCGGTGAAGGCGATGACGGCCTCGATGTCGAGGCCGGACTCGGCGTCCGGGTTGACCGGGAAGCCGAGCGCTGCCAGGCGGGCGAGAGCCTCGGTCTGGGTCGAGACGCGTCTCGCCGTCCTCGACGAGCTGATAGAACCAGGCCGACAGCTTGCGTCCGGCCGTGACCGACGGGTCGATCTGGCGGAGCGAGCCCGGCGCCGCTGTTGCGCGGGTTGGCGTACAACGCGAGCCCGGCCTCCTCGCGCTCCTCGTTGATCCGCTTGAACTCGGCCCGGGGCATGAACACCTCGCCGCGGGCCTCGATCGACGCGGCGTCGGTGAGCCGGGCCGGGATGACCGCGATGGTCCGGAGGTTGGCCGTGACATCCTCACCGGTCGTGCCGTCACCGCGGGTCGCTCCCTGGGCGAACCGGCCACGCTCGTACCGCAGACTGATCGCGAGACCGTCGATCTTGAGCTCGGCGACGTAGCGCAGGTCCGGCGCCGCCTCGGGAGCGGCGGGCAGGCCGAGGCCTTTGCGCACGCGCGCGTCGAACCCGCGCAGCTCGTCGTGGCTGAACGCGTTGGACAGCGAGAGCATCGGGCGACGGTGGCGGACCTCGTCGAAGGTGGCGCCGGTCGGCGTCCCGCCGACGCGCTGCGTCGGCGATTCGGCCGTGATCAGCTCCGGGTACGCGGTCTCGAGAGCGACGAGCTCGCGGAACAGCTGGTCGTACTCGGCATCGCTGATCTCCGGGGCGTCCTCGACGTGGTACAGCTCGTTGGCGCGGTCGATCTCCGCGGCCAGCGTCGCGTGACGCTGCGTGGCCGCCTCGATGTCCAGCCGCGATGCGGTCTCGACGAGGGTCGGGTCGACGGGCGGGAGCTCGATCGCCATGCGGCGAGGGTACCGAACCGGGCGGCCCGGCGCACCCCGGACACCGGTCGACGATCAGGCGGCGACCCGGTCGGTCAGGTCGAGGACGATCGCGCGCGGATGTGAGGCGAGGGCGGCCTCCAGCCGCGCGCGGAGACCGTTCGGCGGACCGACGGGCGTGGTGGAGCACTCGAGCCATAGCCGGCCGTCCCGCTCGCGGATGTCGGTGGGCGCCTGGCAGGCGGGACAGGTCGGGGTGGAGTCGAGGGCGCGCTCGATGCGATCGAGCGTTCGGGCATCGTCGAACATGGTGAAAGATCCTTCGGGTGTGAGGTCGGGGGATCGACGGGACCGAAGCCTCGCGTCGATGGTTCCACGATGCCCGACTGGGCGCCCCGGGTCGATGCCGGGAGGGTGTCGGCGAGGTCGCCGTTGCGGCTCAGTCCGCGAGGTGCGCGCGTCCGATGTCGCCCGGCGTCGGGGTGCCCAGCAACGCCAGCGCGAGCTCGAGCTCCTCGCGAAGGATCGCGATCGCGCGCTCCACCCCGGCCGCACCGCCGGCCGCCAGCGCCCAGTACATCGGCCGTCCGACGAGGACGCCCTGGGCACCGAGCGCACGCGCGATGGCGATGTCGAGGCCGCGGCGCACGCCGCCGTCGACCCAGACCTCGGTCCGGCCGCCGACGGCCGCGACGACCTCGGCCAGCACGTCGATCGCGGCCGGGACCCGGTCCAGCTGCCGCGCGCCATGGTTGCTGACGACGATCGCGTCGACGCCGTGCTCCACGGCCAGCCGGGCGTCCTCGGCCGTGAGGATGCCCTTCACGACGAGCGGCAGCGACGACCACGACCGGATCGCCGCAAGGTCGGCCCACACGAGGCTGCGATGCACCGGCCGGTCCTGGAGACGCGACGGGGCACCCAGCGCGGCGCGGCCGTGGCTGGCCGGCGCGTCCGTGAAATTGCCAAGGGCCGGCAAGACGAAGCCCGACCGCCGGTCGCGGTCGCGGTAGCCGAGCACCGGCAGGTCCACCGTGACGATCAGGGCGCGGAAACCGGCCGCCTCGGCGCGTTCGACGAGCGAGCGGGAGATCGCAGGGTCGGCCTGCGTGTACAGCTGGAACCAGCGCGTGCCACCGGGTGCTCCAGCCGCCACGGCCTCGATCGAGTGGGAGGACGTCGTGGACAGCGTGTACGGGATCCCCGCCGCTGCCGCCCCACGGGCCGCCTCGATCTCGCCGTCCGGATGGGCGAGCGTCTGGAACGCCATCGGGGCGATCGCGACCGGAAGGGCGCTCGGCTGGCCGATGAACGTGGACCTTGGATCGACCCGGGAGACGTCCACCAGGACGCGCGGGCGGAACCGCCGGCGGCGCCACGCCGCCACGTTGTCGTGGAGGCTGAGCTCGTCCCAGGCGCCGCCGGCCACGTAGTCGAAGGCGGCCGGGTCCATCGACGCACGGGCGATCGCTTCGAACTCGGTCAGGTTGACGACCCCGGCCAGGCGGCCGGCGATGTCGTTCGGGTCGGGAGCCTGCGTCATCCGACGAGATCCAGGTTGGCCAGGCTGACCAGCATCGTCTTGCGTCCGACCGAGGCGTCCTTGAAGGCGACCGTGACCTCCTCGTCGCTCCGGGTCAGCTTGCTGGTGACGACGATGCCGTCGCCCCAGCGGGCGTGGCGGACCCGGTCGCCGTCGCGGAACTGGCGCTCGCCGGGGATGACCGGGCGAGCGGTCCGGGCCGGCGACGAGCCGGCGGGAGCCGCGGCCGTGCCACCCGCATCACCCTGATCCGACCGCCGAGATCGTCGTCCCAGGCGCGGACCGGTCGTCGGAGCGAGCCCGACGGGGCGCCCTCGTCGTAGGCGTCGCGCTTGGCGGCGAGGTCGCGCGACGGTCGGAATGGTTCGCCGGCGGCGGGCGCCCCCGGCCGGCCGCTCCCCTGTCGATAGGCCGGGCCGGGACCGCGCGTCGGCGTCCCGAAGCGGCTCGTGCGCCGGGCCCCGAAGACGAGGTCGAGGTCGAGGTCGCGGTCGTCCGAGCCGCCCAGCTGCGGGCCGTCCATCAGCTCGGCCGGGATCTCCATCAGGAACCGCGACGGGACCGACGCCTGGCCCATGCCCCAGGTCGCGCGGCGCCAGGCGTGCGACAGGTACAGCCGGCGCTTGGCGCGGGTGATCCCGACGTACGCCAGGCGGCGTTCCTCCTCGAGCTCCTTCTCGTCGTCGAGTGCACGGCTGTGCGGGAAGAGCCCCTCCTCGAGCCCGGCGATGAAGACGACCGGGAACTCGAGGCCCTTGGCGGCGTGGAGCGTGATCAGCGTGACGGCGTCCGCATCGCCCTCGTACGAGTCCTGGTCGGCGACGAGCGCGGTCTCCTCCAGCAGGCGGTCGAGGGCGTCGTCCGGGGTCAGGTCGTCGTAGCGCGTCGTCACCGCGCGCAGCTCGAGGAGGTTGGCCCAGCGCTCCTCCCCGTCCTCCGAGCCGTCGGCCAGCATCGCCCGGTAGCCGGACGCCTCGAGGGCGTCGTCGAGAAGCTCGGGCAGGCTCAGGACGCCGACCCGGCTGCGCAGGCGCCGGACGAGGACCGCGAACTCGCCCAGCGCGTTGCGGGTACGCGGCGCGAGACCGGGCAGGTCGCCCGCGGCCGCCGCTTCGATGGCACCCCACGTCGTGCCGTCCGGGCGCGCGGCGGCGGCACGCAGCACCTCGATCGTCTTCTCGCCGATGCCCGCGCCGGCACGTTGATGATCCGCTCGAAGCTGACGCTGTCCGTGTCCGACCGCAGGATGCGCAGGTAGGCCAGGGCGTCCTTGACCTCGCGTCGTGAGTAGAAGCGCGTCCCGCCGACGAGCTGGTAGCGGATGCCGTAGCGCAGGAACGATTCCTCGATCGCTCTCGACTGGGCGTTCATCCGGTACATGACCGCGATCTCGCGCGCCCGGAAACGGGCGTCCTCCTCGTCCGCGCGTCGGGTCAGGGCGGTCCCGCGACCGCCGACCAGGCCTTCGACCTGGCGCGCGATCCACTCGGCCTCCTCCTCCTCGTTGTACGCCTCGAAGCGCTGGATCCGGACGCCGCCGGCGTTGTCGGTCCAGAGCTTCTTGTCCTTGCGCGCGGTGTTGCGCGACACGACGGCGTGGGCGGCGTCGAGGATCAGCTGGGTCGAGCGGTAGTTCTGCTCGAGCTTGACCACCGCGGTATCCGGCCAGTCGCGCTCGAAGTCGAGGATGTTGCGCAGGTCCGCGCCGCGCCACGAGTAGATCGACTGGTCGTCGTCGCCGACGACGCACAGGTTGCGGTGGCGGGCCGCCAGCGCCTTGACCCACAGGTATTGCGCGCGGTTCGTGTCCTGGTACTCGTCGACGTGGAGGTAGCGCCAGCGCTCCTGGTACTTGGCGAGCACGTCCGGCGCCTCGTCGAACAGGCGGACCGCCTCGAGCAGCAGGTCGTCGAAGTCCAGCGCGTTCGACGTCCGCAAGCGCTCCTGGTAGCGCGTCGCGAGGCGGGCGATCGTGCGCTCCCGGTGGTTGGCCGCGTGCTCCGACAGGAAGGTCGGGTCGAGCATCTCGTTCTTGGCCCGGCTGATCGCCCCGAGGACCGCGCTCGGCCGGAACTCGCCGGTCAGCGGCATGTCCTCCTCGCGCAGGATCTGCTTCATCAGCGACTGCTGGTCGTCCGTGTCGTAGATGACGAACCGGCGGCCGATGCCGATGGCCTCGCCGTCGGCCCGGAGGACGCGCGCGGCGAGCGAGTGGAAGGTGCCCGCGACGACGTCACGCCCGCCCTCGCCGACGAGGCTGATGATCCGCTCGCGCAGCTCGGACGCGGCCCGGTTGGTGAAGGTGACCGCCAGGATCCGCCAGGGCGGGACGTCCTTGATGCTGACCAGGTACGCGATCCGGTGGGCAAGGACGCGGGTCTTGCCCGACCCCGCCCCGGCCAGGATCAGCAGCGGGCCCTCGGTCGTCGTGACGGCGCGGGCCTGTTCCGGGTTGAGCGCGCGGACGATCTGCTCCTCGCGGGCGGCGCGCGCCGCGGCCCTGACGGCCGGATCGACGACGGGTGGCGGGGCGGCCGGGTCCTTCGTCTCGGCGGGGCCTCGCGCATCCAGGCCGGTTCGTCCGGCACGCTCGCGGGCGCATCGGCAAGGTCGATGAACGCTGTCCCGGTGGCCGTGCTCGCGGCCTCGGCCGCGGCATCGAGCGTGGGGTCGCCGGAGCGGCGACGTCGGGCTGGGCTCACCCCCTCATTGTAGGTCGAGTGGCTCACCCGGCTCGTTCCGCGACGTCGGGCCGATCCCTGTCAGGAGGCGGGTTTGACCTGGTCGGCCGGCGGCGCCGTGACCGTCACCGGCTGGTCCCACTTCGAGGCGGTCAGGACCGCGGTCAGCTTCGTGCCGTCCGGCATCGACAGCACGGCCGTGACCCCGGCGAGGTGGTTCGGCAGCGACGTCTCGACCATGACCGTGAGCTTGAGGCTCGCGCCCGTGAGGTCGATCGGAAGCCCGCCGGCCGAGCCAAGGGCGCTCGTCCCGAGCTCGTCGGCGGTCAGGTCTGCGCTGACCGTGTAGCACTGCTGCGAACCGCAGGCGACGTCCTCGCCCTTGACGAGCGTCACGCCCTGCTTGGTCAGAAGGTCGCCCACGGTGTTGATCGCGCGGGGCAGCTGTGACAAGTCGATGGGCAGCGAGCCAGCCGGCGACGCCATGTAGAGCGGTCCGGTCAGCGTCGTCTTGAGGTAGGTCGTGCCGTCGACGAGGATGGCCTCGCCACCGACCTGGACGCCTGCCTTGACCGCGAACGTCGCGTGCGCGGCGGGCTTGACGAGATCGATGTCGGCTGAGGCCGTCGACCCGGAGACGTCGATCGGCGCACCGGCGCCACCGCCGCCGCCCAGGTTCACCGTCGCCGTCCCGTCGAGGGTGGCGTCGAGATGGACGCTCTTGGCGGCCGCGGTCGAGTTCACGGCCGCGGTGATGATCGCCGTCGGGTCGGTCAGCGTCGGGCCGGGGGCCGTGCTGCCGCACGCCGCGGCGAGCAGCGCGACCGTCGCGAGGGCGATGAGGAGGGCGGGTCGTCTGCGTGTCATGGGACTCCGTCGGAGCGGGGCGTGGACCTGACCGTCCGTCGGACGGCCCCGAACAGGGTCGGGGTCAGAGCGACGGCCTGTCAAACGGCCCGTCGTTATGGCGCGACCGCAACCCGCGCCGTGGTGCACCATCGCAGTCACGCAGGAGGACACGCTCGACATGGCCGACCGCGCGAACGTCATCGACCGGGTGGACGTCTACGGCTACGACCTCACGTACGCCCACGGCGACTACGTCATGTCGTCCGGACGGGTCGTCAACGTGCTCCCGAGCACGGTCGTGCGCATCCGGACGCGCGACGGTGTCGAGGGCTTCGGTGAGACGTGCCCGCTCGGGAGCACGTACCTGCCCGCCTTCGCCGAGGGCGCCCGCGCCGCGTTGCGAGAGCTCGCGCCGGCGCTCATCGGCGTGGATGCGGGGAACCTCGCCGCTGTCACCGAACGGATGGACGCGACCCTGCGCGGCCACGGATATGCGAAGAGCGCCCTGGATGTCGCGTGCTGGGACGTCCTGGGGCGAGCGACCGGCCGGTCCGTCGCGACGCTGCTGGGCGGAGCGCTCCATGAGGCGGTGCCGCTGTACGTCGCCGTGCCGCTCGGACCGGCCGACGCGATGGCCGCGTTCGTGGAGCGTGAGCGTGCCGGCGGGATCCACCACTTCCAGCTGAAGCTCGGTGCCGCACCCGAGGAGGACCTCGAGCGGGTCGCCGCGGTTCACGCCGTGACCGGCCCGGAGGACGCGCTGATCGGCGACGCCAACGGTGCGTGGCGACGGCAGGACGCGATCATCGCGGCTCGTCTGTTCGCGGGCTTCGACCGACTCCGGCTCGAGCAGCCGTGCCCGACGCTCGAGGAATGCATCGCGGTCCGCCGCCTGACGACGCTGCCGATGGTCCTCGACGAGGTCATCACCGACCTGCCGACCCTCGTGCGGGCCGCTGCGGCCGACGCGATGGACCACGTCAACCTCAAGGTCGGGCGCGTGGGCGGCCTGACCAGGGCACGCGCCATGCGGGACGCCGCCGTCGCCCTCGGGCTCACCCTGACGATCGAGGATTCGTGGGGCGGCGACATCGTCACGGCCGCCGTCGGCCATCTCGCGGCCGGCGTGCCGCCGGGATCGCTCTTCGCGGCGTCCTACATGAACGACTGGACGCTCGAGCACGTGGCGGGCTACGAACCGCGATCCCGTCGCGGTGTGGGACCGGTCCCGGACGGGCCGGGCCTCGGGATCACCGTCGACGTCGACCGGCTGGGGACGCCGTTGTCCAGTGCGACCCGGTCCTCGTAGGCGGTGCGTCCGCCTCGGGTCGGGTCCCGTCATGTGGTTGACTACGTTCGGGGGCGGTCGCTAGCCTCGCCCGACCGATGCCGCACACGAGGGAGCAATGAGCGCAGTCATCGATCACATGCGCAAGGTCCCGCTCTTCCGGGGCATGCCCACGTCCGCCCTCGAGACCGTCGCGGATCGGGCCACCGAGACGACCTTCGACGACGGTGAGACGGTCACGCGCGAGGGTGAGCCCGGCGAGACGTTCTACATCGTCACCGATGGCCGCCTGCACGTCACACAACACGGGACCCTGATCCGTGAGCTGGGGCCGGGTGACTTCCTCGGCGAGATCTCCCTGATCGATGGAGGGCCGCGCACGGCCACGGTCACCGCCGACGGCCCGGTGCAGGCGCTCGTCATCCGGCGTGCCGACTTCCTCGAGATGGTCGAATGGGACAGCGCCGTGCGGCTCGGGATCCTGACGGCGCTGACCGAACGCATCCGGAAGACGGACCCGGGCGACATCCTCGACTGACGGGCGCGCGAGCCGCGACGTCGGCCGCGGACGGCCGCGTGTCGTCAGGCTCTGGGGGTCGATAAAGAGCCATCGGGCGCCCGCGGCGCAGAAATGAACGATGACGAGCCCGCGGAGTCGGGACATCGCTCGATGTCCCGACGGTGCCCCGACCCTAGCGTTGTGGTCAGTGGATGCGGTGCGTCGCCGGGTCCGACCAACGGGCCGGCCCACCGCCCAACCGATGCGATCGGAGGCATCAACCATGGCGCACGCGGGAACGATGACGGGCGGGAGTGCCCAGACCAAGCAGGGCGGCAGCCCATGGCCGGCCATCGCGCTGACCATCGCGGTGATCGTCGCGACAGTCGCGGGCGTCTGGCTCGCGTCGAGCGCCGGACTCGTGCGTGGCACCGCCAAGCCGGCTGCCGGTCAGTCGTACGATCAGTACCTCAACAGCGTCCTCGACCGGGCGCATGCGGCGCCGTACGTCGCGGGTGCAGCGACCGTGCCGAGCGGGGCCAGCCAGGCCCGGACCCAGTACCTCAACGGCATCCTCGACCGGGCGCATGCTGCGCCGTACGTCGGCGCCGCCACGCTGTCGAGCGAACGCAGCCTGTACCTCAACGCCATCCTCGACCGGGCGCATGCGACGCCGTACGCTGCGGGCCAGGCCCGGAACGCCTACCTCAACGGCATCCTCGACCGGGCGCATGCAGCGCCGTACGCCGCCGGCGCGGCCCGCCTTCCGCTCGATCGTGGGGTCGAGCCCCATGCATCCCGGCAAGGAAGCCGACCAGCTGTTGGCCGTGACCACGCCGCAGAGTCCGACGTCGGGCACGTTCCACCCCGGCAAGGAAGCCGATCAGCGCATGGCGCCGGTCAACCGGAACGCCGGCCCCGGCCGGTAGCGGCACCGCCACCGTCGCGGAACGAGGGCCGGACGCCTACCCCCGGCCCTCGTTCCATGTTCCGGACGGTCGAGCCGGCGCCGCGTTTGGCGCCGGCGATCCCGCCGCCTGGAATCACGAGACCCCCGGCGATGCCGGGGGTCTCGAGCGCGTGAGTGCGGATGTCGGACTCTAGAAGTCCATCCCGCCGTTGTGGTCGTGGCCGCCACCGGCCCCGGCCTTCTCCTTCTCCGGCAGGTCCGAGATCAACGTCTCCGTCGTCAGGACCATCGCGGCGATGGAGGCGGCGTTCTGGAGGGCGGACCGCGTCACCTTGGCGGCGTCGACGATCCCCTTCTTGAAGAGGTCGACGTACTCGCCGTTGAGGGCGTCGTAGCCGTGCCCGGCCTTGAGCGTCTTGACGTGCTCGACCACGACCTCGCCGTGCGCGCCGGCGTTGTCGGCGATCTGGCGGGCCGGGGCCTCGAGGGCCTTGCGGACGATGTCGACGCCGATCTGGGCATCGCCACCGAGCTTGATCTTGTCGAGGGCCGGGATGGCCTGCAGGAGGGTCGTGCCGCCGCCGGCGACGAGGCCTTCCTCGACGGCCGCGCGGGTCGTCGAGAGGGCATCCTCGATGCGGTGCTTCTTCTCCTTGAGCTCGACCTCGGTGGCCGCGCCGACCTTGATGACGGCGACGCCACCGGACAGCTTGGCGAGGCGCTCCTGAAGCTTCTCGCGGTCGTAGTCCGAGGTGGTGTCCTCGATCTGCGCCTTGATCTGCGTCATGCGGGCCTTGATCTGGTCGGCCTTGCCGTCGCCGTCGACGATGGTCGTGTCGTCCTTGGTCGCGACGACGCGACGGGCCGACCCGAAGTCCTCGGCGGTGACCGAGTCGAGCTTGCGCCCGATCTCCTCGCTGATGACCGTGCCGCCGGTCAGGACGGCGATGTCACGCAGCATCTCCTTGCGGCGATCGCCGAAGCCCGGCGCCTTGACGGCGAGGACCTGGACGGTTCCACGGAGCTTGTTGACGACCAGCGTGGCCAGGGCCTCGCCGTCGACGTCCTCGCTGATGATCAGCGTGGGCTTGCCCTGGGCCACGGCCTTCTCGAGCGCCGGCAGCATGTCCTGGACGGACGAGATCTTCTTGTCCGTGATCAGGATGAGCGGGTTGTCGAGGACGGCTTCCATGCGGTCCGGGTTGGTCACGAAGTACGCCGAGATGTAGCCGCGATCGAACTGCATCCCCTCGGTGTATTCCTTCTCGAGGCCCAGGCTCTGGCCCTCTTCGACCGTGATGACGCCGTCCTTGCCGACCTTGTCCATCACCTCGGCGATGATCTCGCCGACTTCCGGATCCGCGGCGGAGATGGCGGCGACGGCCGCGATCTGCTCGCGGTTGTCGACCGGGCGGGACTGCTTCTTGATCTCCTCGACGACCGCCTCGACGGCGGCCTCGATGCCGCGCTTGACGACCATCGGGTTGGCACCGGCGGTGACGACCCGGAGGCCCTCACTGACCATCGCCTGGCCGAGGACGACCGCGGTGGTCGTGCCGTCGCCGGCGACGTCGTCGGTCTTCGTCGCGACTTCCTTGAGGAGCTGCGCGCCCATGTTCTCGAAGGGGTCCTCGAGCTCGATGTCGCGAGCGATGGTCACGCCGTCGTTGGTGATCGTCGGCGAACCGAACTTCTTGTCGAGGACGACGTTCCGGCCCTTCGGACCGATCGTGACCTTGACGGCGTCGGCGAGGCGGTCGATACCGCGCTTGAGCGAGCGACGAGCTGTCTCGTCGAAGATGAGTTGCTTAGCCAATTTCGAATGTCCCTCCAAGGAACCTACAGGGGTCGGGTGAACGCGGCGCGCCGGCCGCTAGTCCTGAAGGACAGCCAGGATGTCCTTCTGGCTGACGATGAGCAGATCGTCGCCGTCGACCTTGAACTCGGTCCCGGCGTACTTGGCGTAGAGGACCTTGTCCCCCACCTTGACGTCCATCGTCTCGCGCTTGCCGTCCTCGAGGATCTTCCCCGGACCGGCCGCGATGATCGAGCCCTCCTGGGGCTTCTCCTTGGCGGTGTCCGGAAGGACGATGCCGCTCTTGGTCATCTCCTCGCGCTCGCTCGGCTTGATGACCACCCGGTCACCGAGCGGGCGAAGCTTCGTCGCTGTCGCAGTGGCTTTGGCCAACGTGCATTCCTCCTGTGGCGGCCAGGGCCGGCCGTCGGGCGTGGACTCGGCAGGACAATCGCGGGCCGGATCAGGCCGTGAGGGCGATGTCCCCCGGAACCTCTGTGGAGGCACCGCGTCGAACCCCGTCCGACCCTCCAGCCGGTCACCCAGGCGCGTCGGATCCGGTGGTTCGCGATGCTTGGCACTCTCACTGCGAGAGTGCCAAGTGGAGACTAGCGAACCCGGACCGGCCCTGTCAACTCGCCTGGTGCCCTATGGGTGGCCGATCGTGAGGGTGACCGCGTCCCGGGTCACGTCGAACGCCAGGCATCCGTCGCCGGCATACCCGACATACCAGCCGATCGCTCCCTCCGAGGCGTCGAAGAGGACGGCCTGCTTGAGCGCGGGCAGGTCGGGCTTGATCGCAGGCGGTCCGCCGTAGGTCTCCTGGCCGGCGTCGTTCTGGAGCGACATGGTGGCGAACCCGACCACGACGACGTGGTCGCCCGTCATCTTGATCTCGGCCCCGCTGCCCGCGGCCGTATAGGGCGGCGCGGCTGGCGAGAGCTCACCCATCGGCGGCTCCGCCGGTCCGGGCAGGGACGGCTCACCGAACACGAACGTCATCCGGTCGGCGGTCGGCGTGGTCGCGACCCGGATATCGGTGAAGCGATCCGACGGCAGCGCCAGGGTCGTCGTCGGCTCGGGGCAGTCGCCTGACCCGGCCGATGCCTCAGCCGAAGCGCTCGGGGCGCTCGCGGCGGGCGTCGACGACGCGACCGGTGTGGCGGACGTGGCGGGCGCGGAGGCCGTGGCACTCGGGGCGCTCGCGCTGGCCGATGGGCTCGGGCCCGACGCCCCGCAGGCAGCCACGAGCAGGGCGGCGAGGACCACGGTCACGGCGGCGAGGACCGGGTGCCGCGAGCGACGACGGGTCACGGAGTCGAGTCGGTCGTGTGTCATGCGGCCCTCCTGGCGCTTGGGAATGTCCGGTCATAGGCGGCGACGAGGACCGGCCCGAGGGCCGGCCGTGTCGACCCGCGGCGATCCGCCAGCCACGCGGCAGTGATGCGGACCCACTCGGGGGCGTTGCGCGAGCGTGGTGCTCCCGGCGGGGCGAGGAATGGCGAATTGGTCTCGACGAGCACCCGGTCCTCCGGCACCATCGCGGCGACCGTCGCCGAGGCCTCCTCCCCCGCCCGAAAGACGAGCCCGGAGAAGCTGATCGCCAGACCCAGCTCGACGACCTCGGCGGCGTAGTCGGCTGGACCGGAGAACGAGTGGATCACCGCCGGCGGCCGGTCGCCGAAGGCCGCGGCCCAGGCGGGGCCGCCCACGCCCGCCGCGCGCAGCTCCGCGACGAGGGCGTCCTGGGCATCGCGCCGGCCCGCGCTCGAGCGGCAGTGCAGGATCGCGGGCTTGCCGGTGTCCAGGGCGAGCGCCAGGTTGCGCCGCAGGTTCGTCAGCTGGTCCGCGATCGGGCTGAACACGCGGTCGTAGTCGAGCCCGGTCTCGCCGATCGCCACGACCCGCGGGTCCGGAGCCCAGCCGACGATCCTGTCCCAGCCGGCGTCGTCCACCTTCGCGGCATCGTGCGGGTGGATCCCCACCGCGGCGTCGAGACCGGCGAATCGATCGACGCAGGCCAGGGCGCGCTCCGAGGAGGCGACGTTCCAGCCGGGGACGAGGATCCGCTCCACGCCGGCCGACCGGGCGGCCACGAGCGCCTGACCGGCATCGTCGTCGAACCGGTCGGCGTTGAGGTGGCAGTGGGAGTCGACGAGCGGCCCCCGGGCATCGGTGTCGCCGGCGGGTGAGGTGGTCAGCTCGGACTCGCCTCGTACAGGCCGACCTCGCTGCCCTCCGGGTCGAGGACCGCCGCGAAGCGGCCCTGACCGGGGATGTCCGACGGCGGCGTCAGGACCGTGCCGCCGTTGGCGGTCGCGGCGGCGACGGCGCCCTCCAGGTCGTCGACGTCGATGTAGACGCGGACGCGCTCACCGACCGTCTCGCCGCGCCGGCCGATCCCGCCGCCGGTCGTCTCGCTCGTGCGGAACAGCCAGTAGTCCGGCATCCCGTCCATCTCGCCGAACTCCCAGCCCGCGACCGCGGCGTAGAACCGCTTGGCGCGCTCGATGTCGTCGGCCGGGAACTCGATGTGGCTGATGCTGCCCTTGGCCACGGTGCACCTCCTCGGCTCGGTCGGGCGGTCGGCCCGTCCTCCGGAACGACGTTCAGGGTACGACGGTTTCGACGTCCAGCCGCGGGAAGAGCGGCTCCGGAGCGGTCAGCCGGCCGGCCTCGGATGCCTTGGCACCCCACGCGAGCTCGCCGACGACGGGCGGCCCCCCGTTGCCGTCGGCCGCGTACGGGTACGCGTGGCCGAGCTGGGCGAGCAGCCGCGGCGCCGTGCCCGGCAGGAACGGTGCGGCGGCCAGGCCGACCACGCGACACGCCTCGACGAGGTCCCCCAGCACGTCGCGGAGCCGGGCGGCCGCGTCCGCGTCGCCCTCCTTCGCGGCCTTGGCCAGGACCCACGGCTGCTCGGCATCGACCGCCTTGTTGGCGTCGCCGACGAACGACCAGAGCTCCGCCAGGGCCTCGTGCAGGAGGATGCCGTCGAGGCGCTCGCGGTAGGCGGCGAGCGTCCCGGTCCAGGCATGGCCGAGCGGCGAGTCTCCGGCGGGGCGGGGCGCCGGCCGCTCCCCGTCCAGATACCGGCCGGTCATCGACACGGTCCGGTTGACGAGGTTGCCGAAGTCGTTGGCGAGGTCGGCGTTGTAGCGTCGGACGAACGAGTCCCAGCTGACCTCCGCGTCCCGATCGAACGGGACCTCACGGAGCACGACGTAGCGCGCCCCGTCGGAGCCGAAGGCCGCCACGAAATCGTTCGGATCGAGGAAGTTGCCCCGGCTCTTGCTCATCCGCTCCCCGCCGGCGGCCAGCAGCCAGCCGTGGACCCAGACGTGACGCGGTGGCTCGAGACCCGCGCTCCACAGCATCGCCGGCCAGAAGATCGTGTGGAACCGGGCGATGTCCTTGCCGATGACGTGCAGGTCGGCCGGCCACCAGTGAGCGAAGGCGGCCGGGTCGTCCGGGAAGCCGGCACCCGTGATGTAGTTGATGAGCGCGTCGTACCAGACGTAGATCTTGCCCGCCTCGGGATCCCACGACCCGTCCTCGCGCAGCGCCGTCTCGCCGTTCTCGGCGATCGGGAACGGGATCCCCCAGTCGCCGGGCGTCCGCTCGCGGCTGATCGAGAAGTCCTCCAGGCCACCCCGGATGAAGCCGAGCATCTCGTTGCGCCGGTATTCCGGCCGGACGAAGTCGGGGTGGTCGGCGAAGTGGCGCTCGAGGCGCTCCTGGTAGGCCGACAGGCGGAAGAACCAGTTGCGCTCGGTCAGCCACTGGAGCGGCACGTCGGGGTGATTGGGGCAGATGACGCCGCGCGGCGTCTCGACCACGTCGGCGGCGGTCCGGAAGCCCTCGTTCGGGCAGTACCAGCCCTCGTAGGTGCCGAGGTAGATGTCGCCGTTGGCATAGGCCCGGCGGACCATCTCCTGGGCCGCCCGGACGTGGTCCGCGTCGGTCGTCCGGATGAACCGGTCGGGGGCGATCGCCAGGGCCGATTCGGCCGTCTTGAACAGCGCGACCTTCTCGTCGACGAACTCGAGCGTCGGGCGGCCCTCGTCGACCGCCGCCTGGGCGATGTTGATCGAGTGCTCGTCGGTGCCGGTCAGGAAGCGCGTGTCGTCGCCCAGCATCCGGTGCCAGCGGGCGATGGCGTCGGCCCCGATGACCTCGTAGAGGGTGTGGAGACCCGGCTTGTTGTTGGCGTACGCGATCGAGGTGGTCAGGTAGTAGCGCGGTCGTTCGAGCATGGGAGGGCGATGGTAGCAGGGCCGTTCCGCCTGCCCCGATCGACCCGGCGCCCGCCGTCAGGCGACGTCGAGCCGCTGGAAGAACTCGAGGTAGCGCCGGCCGTTCTGGGTCCAGGTGCGGTTCGCGGCGACCCACTCGCGCGCGGCCGTGCCCAGGCGGCGCCGCCGGTCGGGATCGTCCAGGAGGCTGTCGATCGTCTCGGCGAGCGCGAGCTGGTCGCCTGGCGGGAACGTCAGCCCCGTCTCCCCCTCGCGCACCATCTCCAGCAGGGCGCCGACGCTGCTGACGATCACGGCCTTCTCCATGGCCATCGCCTCGTACGGCTTGAGCGGCGTGACGAGCTGTGAGACCCGGTCGTTGGTCCGAGGCACGACGAAGATGTCGATGGTGCGGTAGTACCGCTCGATCTCGGCGTGAGGGACACGTCCGGTGAAGATCGCGCCGCCATCGGCGAGCAGGCCCTCCCGGGCGGCGGCGGCCTCGAGGTTCGACCGCTCGTCGCCATCGCCGACGAGCAGCAGGCGGACCCGGCGGCCACGGCGGCGCAGGTCACCGATGGCGGCGATGAGGTGGTGGATCCCCTCGTACCCGTTGAAGGTCGAGATGTAGCCGACGACCGTCTCATCCGCGCTGATGTCGAAGTCGGCCGCCAACGCCTCGTCGCGTGGACCGGGTCTGAACCGCTCGATGTCGACGGCGTTCGGGACGACCACGACACGGTCCGGATCGATCCCACCCCGGGCGATGATGTCTCCGCGCATGGTCTCCGACAGCGTCACGATCCCGGTCGCCCGGCGCATGCAGGAGGTTTCGACCGCCTTTGCCAGGCGATAGCGGTCGCTGTCCTCCGCCGCCAGTCCCGGGCGGGATCGCCACGACTCCTCCAGGAAGCCCCGGACCTCGTAGACCACCGGCAGGTCCAGACGCTCGCCCAGCGCCAACGCGACCTGCGCCTGGAAGTGATCCGAGGCCGGCTGGAGGACGGCCGGGCGCAGCGAGCCGATCAAGCCCGCCAGCCCATTCCGCCGTCTCGGTCGCCACGCGGTCGAGGGGCAGGCCGCGCTCGAGGTCCGGACGGATCCGCTCATAGACGACGCCGTCGACCTCGTCGCGCGGCGCGGCGCCGCGGACGCCTTTGTTGCCCGGAAATCCGGCGCGTGTGACCATTCGCGGGTCGAGGCCGGCCGCCTGTTGGCATCGAGCCACGTTCTGCGATCGAACCGTGTACCCGACCTGCGCATGCGGCAAGGAGATGCTGACCAGATGGAGGACCCGTCCGCGATGGCGTCCGTCGCGCCCGATGGCGCCGAGTGGGAGGGGAGGCGGTCGCCAATCCGGATCGAGGAGGGCCAGCTGGCCCCGCACCCGCGCCGCCGCACGGGCCAGACCGGGACGGCCGGGGTCGCGCGCGACGGCGCGCTCCAGGTGCTCGAGGGCAGACGTGTAGCGGCCCATCTCGAGGTCGACCTCGCCGCGCAGGTCGGCGATCGGATCCTCGAGGGTGTCGGGCTCGACCGGAAGGCGAGCGAGCAGCTCGTCGGCCACATCCGGCCGCCGGAGGAACAGCGCGATCCGGACCAGCCGCGCCGTCGTGCGGAGGGAGACGTCTCGGTCACGGTCGAGCGCGACCGCGAGCGCCCCGGCGCGATCGCCGGTCTCGAGGAGCGCCACCATCCGGACCGGCGCGGCGATCGAGTGATCCCCACGGCGGCGGAGCGCCAGGCCCGCGACGGAGCCCAGGGGCCGGAAGATGAGGCGACGGACGCCCAGAGGCAGGCGCAGGGTCTGCCTGATGCCGATCGACCACCATCGGGAGCGAGCCAGCCTGATGGTCGCCAGGGGATCGCGGACGGCCCGGATCAGGAGGCCGCGCTCCCGCGTAGACCGGCTCACCGGCCGACCGTAGCACACATCGTCGGGGCTCGTCCCAACTTCATGAAGGCCTCTCCCGTGCTGTCCGCCCTGGCCGCGAGAGGCGTTTCGCAACGGCTCATCCACACCGGCCAGCACTACGACGCGGCGATGTCGGACGTCTTCTTCCGCGACCTCGGTCTGCCGGAGCCTGACGTCAATCTGGGCGTCGGCTCGGGGACGCAGGCGACGCAGACCGCCGCGCTGATGGTCGCTCTCGAGCCGGTGTTCCTGGACCTCCAGCCCGCGCTCATCGTCGTCTATGGCGACGTGAACTCGACCCTCGCCGCCGCGCTCGTCGCGGCCAAGCTCGGGATCCCGGTCGCCCACGTCGAGGCGGGACTCCGGAGCTTCGATGACTCGATGCCCGAGGAGATCAACCGGCGCCTGACGGACCAGCTGGGCGCGCTGCTCTTCGTGACGAGTCCGGAGGGCGTCACCAACCTCCAGGTGGAAGGGGTCGCGCCGACGCGGATCCATCTCGTCGGGAACCCGATGATCGACACGCTGATCGCGAACCTCGACCGCTTCGATGCGGCTGCCGCGGCGGCGGCCATGGATCTCCCCGACCGGTACATCGTCGCGACCATCCACCGCCCGGCCAACGTCGACGATCCCGGGCAGGCGGCCCGGATCGCGTCGATGCTGACGGCGGTCTCCGAACGGGCCACCGTCGTCCTGCCGATCCACCCCCGTGGCCGGCCCAACCTGACGGCCGCCGGCCTGGCGGCGAGCGATCGGATGCGGATCGTCGACCCGCTCGGCTACATCGAGTTCATGTCCCTCATCCGGGGCGCGACCCTCGTCGTCACCGACTCGGGCGGGATCCAGGAGGAGACCACCATCCTCGGCGTCCCGTGCCTCACGGTCCGTCCCAATACGGAACGCCCGATCACGATCACCCACGGCACGAACCGCCTCGTCGAGCCGGAGACGGTGGTGGCGAACGTCGACGCGATCCTCGCGGACGGCATCGGCCCGGTCGGCGATGGTCCGCCGCTGTGGGATGGGCACGCCGGGGAGCGGATCGCGGAGATCATCCAGGCGTGGCTCGAGGGTCGAACCTAGCGGGACCGGCGACCGCTCAGCCGGCCACGGCAGCCGGCGCCTCGCCGGTCACGGCGTCCGGTGGTCGGCCTCGGTCCGATCTGCCGTCCGTTCGGTCGTCGGCGCCGGCTCGGACAGCGCAGCCTTCAGGCGACGAAGCACGTTGCCGTCCCGGGCGTCGACGCTCGTGGCATAGACCTCGAACAGGCGCTCGATGGGCCGCCGCGTCGCGCTCCGCTCGTCAGGCTTCGACGCGTCAGGCATCCGCGGTCTCCCGGGTCGCCAGGAAGGCGTACTGGCCGCACATGTGCAGCTTTCGGAGGTTGACGAGTGCCGCCCGGCGTCCGGTCTCGCGACCCCAGGTGTCGATCTCGCTGTTGAGCGGCGACTCCGTCTCCCACCAGGCGTCGAACCCCGACGGCCGGCCGAGGAACGAGCGAAGCGTGAGCGTGATCCCGTCGATGCCGGGCCGCAGCTCGCGCACCTGCATGCCCGCGCCGCGAGCGAGGGCGACGAACCCGAACGGGGTGATGTTCCAGTAGCTCATCGAGTGGTAGGGCTCGAGCTGGGACGTGCTGCCGACGAGGACGCCACCCGTGCGGAGCACACGAGCGATCTCGCGCAGGTGCTGCTGGGGATCCGGGACGTGCTCCAGCACCTGGCTCGAATAGACGAGATCGAACGTCCCATCGGGGAACGGCACCCGGACGCCGTCGTACGCGATGAAGGCCGCGTCCGTCCGACGTCGCGCCCGGGCCTCCTGCGAATCCTCGATGTCCACCCCGACCCAGTCGATCTCGGGATCGTGCCGGCGGAAGAGATCGACCGAGTTGCCGGCCCCGCATCCCAGGTCGAGGACGCGGCGCGGCGGATCCTGCCCCGACATCACCTCGTCCAGGTAGTAGCGCGCGTTCACCTGGCGTGCGTGGTCGGTCGGGATGTAGGGGCCGAGGAGATCCCACAGCCCCGGGGTGGCCGGCGCGGTCGCTGCCTCGACGTCGGTGTGAGCCACCTTCGGGCGGGCCGCTCGGCCTCCCCGCCGGAGGCGACGGCGGACCTTTCGCACGACCTCGTCGATCACCACGCGGAGTCCTGACCGAGCAGCTCGGTCCAGGCCGAGACGACACGCTCGAGCGAATAGCTCGATCGGATCTGTTCGCGGGCCACCTCGCCCGCGGCCTCCCAGCGCTCTCCATCGACGGTCTCGAGGATCGTGTCCGCCATCTCGGTCGCATCGCCGCGGATCCACATCGGATCGAAGATCGTGTCCGCACCGGGCCAATTGCGGATGACCGGGACCGCTCCCGATGCCATGCCTTCGGCCGGGGACAGGTGGAAGCTCTCGTCGTCGCTGGTCGACAGGATGAAGCCGATCCGCCGCAGCCAGGTGCCGACGTCCGGACCGAACTTGTCGAACACGACCGCACCCTGCAACCGCGGGGCGTTCTGGATGCGCTGGAGCGCCGCCTGGGTCTGTTCGATCTCGCCCGGCCGGCGCCAGATCCAGGGGTACTCCCAGGGCATCTTCGTCTTGGCGAAGAGGATGAAGCGATCGTCGTGCCGGCGGATGGCTTCGAGCACGTCGAGAGCGATGTCCAGGCGTTTGCGCGCTTCACCGACGCCGATCATGCCGAGGTGGAAGCGGGCACCCGGGAGCTTGGTGCGATCGAGCTGCTCGACGTCCACCCAGTTCGGGATCACCGAGACCTTGTCCTCGGGCCAGCCGGTCCGCTCGAGGGTCAGCTGCGCGTAGGACGGCGAGACGCAGATGATCCTGTCGACGTTCTCGATGGCGAGCTGCTCCGGCCAGGGTCGGTACAGCTCGAAGCGGTGCAGCCTGATGAACAGCCGTTGATCCGTGCGCTTGTGTTTTGCATACCAGACCGCATTCGGGCCGCACCACTCGCAGATGACGACGTCGGCCCAGTCGTTCAGCTCGCGACTCTGTTCGGGGTCGTGGCGATCGAGCGCCGGCCACGCATCGACCCGGATCTCGAGCTCGGGCATCGACTGGAACTGCTCCAGGAGCCGGGAGAAGAACTTGAGGTCGTGGCTGGCGACCACGATCCGCAGCGGACGCGTCCGACCGGCGAGCGCCGGTGCGTTCGGGTAGAGCCCGTCGAGGAGGTGCCTGACCCGCTCGACGGCCCGCTCCTCGGTGAACCCGTCCGCGGCCACCCGGCAGCGCTCCGCCGCGAGGCGGAAGATCGCCTCGTCGGTCGACGCCTCGATGGCATCGACCAGGTCGTCCTCCGAATCGGCGAACAGCGGGTAGTCGACACCGAGGAGGGCCTCGTGCGCGGGCGTTCGATTGAGCACGACCGGGAGACCGACGGCACCGTACTCGAGGACCTTCGTCGACAGCTCCAGGCTTGCGTCGAGCTCGCGGTCACGCCAGCTGAGGCCGACGTCGCATGACGCGACGGTCTTGATCGCTTCGAGTCGGGGCAGACCGCGATGCCAGGTCACGCCGGGGCTGCCGCGGAGCGCCTTCTCCATCCGGCGTGGGTAGAGCGGGTCGCTCGGGTCGGCCTGGATCTTGTCACCGACCATGTGCAGCTCGACGGCGATGCCTCGCTCGGCGAGCTGGCCCGGGAGCCGGGTCATCTCCTCGGTCTTCCACAGCGGTGCGAGCTTGCCCGAGTACACGAGGCGGAGCGGCGTGGCCGGGCCGGGCTTCCGGTCCCCGAGCTCACCGAGCGCCGGCACGACCGGTGGGAACAGGACGCACTTGCCCGCGGCCTGCGGGACCGTCGACTCGAGGAAACCACGCAGATCCTCGGTCTGGCAGAGCACGAGTCGGGATGCCGTCGCGATCTGGCTGAGCCGTTCGGACGTCTCCGGCGTCATCTCGGTCACCGCCTGCGGAACGTCCGTCAGGTAGGACCAGATCCGGCCGTCGAACCAGCCATCGTCGACCAATCGTTCCAGCGGCCGCCAGCCCCGCACGATGACGAGATCGAACGGCTCCGTCGCGTCGAGGTCCATCATGATCCTCGCCGCGCGTGCCGGGGTGAGCAGGCCGCGAGACGCGTCACGAGCAAGCCCCTCCTCGAACGGCCGGACGATCCGGACGTTCGGCATGGCCTCGAGCGGCGCGATCAGGCGGGTCGTCGTGACGCGACTCTTCAGGAGGAGCGTGACATCGCAGCCCGCCCGGGCGAAGACCTCGACGACGGCGACGGCCCAGATCGCCGAGCCATCGATCAGGTTGAGATTGACGTCGCCGTAGACGAGGACGCGCCGGGGAGCGGTCCTCGATCGCGGCGTCGTCGGTCGGGGCAGCGTCACGCGACGACCTCGGGCCCGACCGACAGGAAACGGCCGCCAAGGCGTTCCCAGTCCGACTGGCCGGTCGACTCGGCGTCGAACGCCGAACGCCATCCACCGGCGTCAGGCAGCGCGCCGCGCCGGACGATCGCCGACTCGAGCCCGATGCTCGGGACGAACTCGAAGCCCTCGCGAGGCTGATAGCCGACGGCGTCGGCACACGCCATCTCCCCGCCGATGAGCAGGTCGAGGAGGAAGGTCGGCGCGACGGCCCGGCGCGACGGCCAGAGGGACAGCCACTCGGTCGTCTCGTCGCTTTCGAGCCGTGACCAGTCCGGCCTCCCCGCTGACGCCGTCTGGACGTCGATCTCGATCCCGGCATTCGCGATCGCCGTGTCGGCCGCCTCGGGCCACGTCACGCCATCCGCGCGCCAGATCACCGTTCGCCGGGGCAGGTGCGCCTGGCCCGTGATCGACCCGACGATCGCATCGATGTCCGCGCCGTCGTCCAGGGCAACGACAGCCGTGACAGACCGGCTCGCAAGGGGATCCGTCGGGAGGCCCAGGCGTCGGGTGACCTGGTTGAGCATCACGGGCGTGGCGTCGTTCAGGAACAGCGACCGGAGGAGGACACGCATCTGGGCGGGTGTCGGCAGCCCCGCGTCGAGGGCGTCGCCGATCGCGCGAGCGGCGTCGTCCGCGTCGTGGACGACGGTGACGTGTGGCCCGGCAACGCCGTCGAGCGCCTGATGTGGACCGCTCAGGACCCGCACGCCCGACGCGAGCTGCTCGAGCGTCCGGACGTCCACCGCGCGTCTCCCGGCATCGTCGGTGAACGGGTTGGCGATGGTGAGCGCCCTCCGTCGGTAGAGCGGGGCAAGGCCGGACCAACCGATACGGCCCGTGACGTTCTCACGCAGATCCTCGGGAATGGCATCCCACCCGATCGGAGCATCTGCGTCGAGCCCGATCTCCAGTCCGTGGTCACGGGCCGTCCGAAGCACCGATTCGAGCAGCCGGCGCTCGCGGAAGCGGGCACGCGGGTCCAGCCCGCCGACGAACAGGGGACGACTCTCGCGGGTCGCCGGCGCGCCGATCGGATTGAAGCGCCCGAGCTGGACACCCCGCGACCAGCCGGACCCACCATCGGGGCCGTGCGTCGTGTCGATCACCAGGTCGAACTTCGGCTCGATCGGCACGAGACCGACGTGATCCGCCGAGCGGCTGTCGCGAACGAGGACGGCCGGACGGCCCATCTTGTGCGCCCGCTCGACGAGCTCGATGAGCAGCGCCGCCCGTTCGACGGCGGCGGCGTTCGCCGCGAATGCCCAGGGGTGCGACGGCCCGAGTGCGGCCGCCTCGACGAGCACGACATCCGGCTCGGATCGCTCGAGCGTCAGGAGGGCGTCATTCGGGGTGACGCGATCGACGATGGCGTCCGCGGCGAGCGCACCGGCGGTGGGTCCGCTGAGGATCCCGAGCACGACCGGCCTCGTCCGTGCCGAGATGGCCACGCCGCGGTGCTCCAGGAAGATGCGGTCCCCTGCCCGACCGGGGCTGGTATCGGTGGCGATCCCCGACGCCCACGCCTGACGGTACGAAGCCGGGCCGCCGACACGTCCGTCGGAGGTCTGGGCAACGGATGCGGCGGAATCCGGCCCGTGATCGCCGCTCTTCCGCCAGACGCGCACCAGGGCCCGTGGCACGCTCGTGACCCGCCGACGGCCGCGCGCGGTCTCGACGAGCGTCTTGCCGAGCTGGTAGGACGTCGAGCCGGCGATCCGGCTGGCATCCGCCCTCGCCTGTTCCGCCTCCGCCCACGCTCGTGCGGCCTCCGCCTTCGCCTGGTCCACCTCGGCCCTTGCCTGCTCGAGGTCGCGATCCGCCTGCTCCATGGCCGGGTCCGCCGACCCACTCGCACCTGATTCGATGCGGTAGAGCTGCGCGCGGAGGTTCCGCGAGACGAACTCGGTGAAGACGAACTCGTTCGCGATCCGGACGAACACGGGGTCGCCGAGTTCCCGATCCTCGTCGGGCGCAAGGGGCTCGCCGAGCAGGTCGCGCGGGATCTCCAGTCGATCGCCCGCGGTCACGATCGCCGCGGCGTGGATGTGGTCGTACTCGAGTGCCGAGACCTGGACCACCTGCGCGTGGGCGGCCGTCAGGTCGTCCAGCAGGCGATGGAACGGCAGCGCATGCGTCTCGTACCCGAACAGGATCATGCTGCGATCGCCGGGCTCGAGCCGACGGATCGCATCGAGCGCGTCGGACTCGGGTCCGTGGAGGACGGGATCCGGTCCGAACATCGCCAGCTCGAGGATCTGGCCCGCCGGAGGGCCCGACTCCCGGTCGGCTGCCCGGACGTCGCCCTTGCCGCCTCGGCGCTCATAGGCCACGCCTGGTGGCAGGTCGAGGTACGCCCTCATCGAGAGCGACCCTTCATGTGATTCCGTCACCAGGGTGATGCCGTCGAGGTACGGGTGGAGAACGTCTCGCAGTCGCATCCTGGTCAGCGTTCCCGCACGAACACCAAGAAGCCGATCCTGTTCTCCCTGAATGCGTACGGTCGGAAATCACGGAGCTCGAACCCACGCGGCGACAGGACCTCGACGTACTCGTTCAAGGTGCGATGGAGGATGTAGTTCCCGAGCTGGCGCCGGACGTCGTTGCGCTCGTCGCTGATCACGAGCTTGCCGCCGATCCGGACGAGCGAGGCGAGATTGTCGAGGCTCGTGCGCCAGTCGGCGTCGTCGACCAGGTGAAAGAGCACGTCCACGGAATAGACGACGTCATAGAGGGTCGGGCTCCGCCAATCCGCGAGCTTGGACACCTCGTAGCGTCCGGGACCGTGAGCCCGGCAGAACTCGATCGCCGACGGGCTCGAGTCGATGCCGTCGACCGCGAAACCGCAGCTGACGAGAGCGCTGGCGAACAGACCCTTGCCACAGCCTGCATCGAGGAGGAAGAGGGGCTCGTTGGGGCTGTTGCGGTCGCCGATGATCTCCAGCAGCTTGCCCAGCCGCGTGAAATAGAAGATCTGGTTGGCGGCCTCGTCGAGCCCGATCTGCCCACCGGAGCGGAGGACGCCGCGCGTCCGATGCCGCTCTTCCCAGTAGGAGACGGCGTCATCCGCCGTCAGGAGTGCCTTGGTGCTCTCGGGCTGCGTCGTCATCTCGGCCGTTGCGGGAGATGGGTCATCGCGCTCGAGCGGCGGCCGGCGCGGCGACATCGTGGCACTGGCGCATGGTACCCGGCTTGACCGGGCCGTGCCGTCGTCCTTGCGACGGCCGGCCCCTTCGCGACTACTCGAAGTACCCCGACAAGTCGAGCACGAGGTGGGTGGTGGCGGATCCGCCGACGAACACGATGTAGGTCGCGCCCGTGCCGTCCAGCGGCGTGACCAAGCCATTGGCCCGGATGTCAGTGCGCGGGAAGTTGAGGGTGGACGTGGCGGGTCGGGGCGGCGGGGCCGTCGGCGAGACCGCGATGTAGCCGGCGCCGGTCTGGCCGGTGACGGTCAGGTTGCCGCTGACCGCGACCGCCCCGTCCGGGACGCCCCAGTGGCCGTCCACGCCGAGGAGCCGTGCGACGTTGCCGTGGAACGGGCCGGTCAGCTGCGACCCGACGACCCCGCTTCGGGTGTCCATGATCCGGGCCGGGTTGAGGGGCACGAAGCGCAGACCGGCCGTGCCCGGCTCGAAGTAGCCGGTCACGTCGAAGACGACGTGCGTGTGCGAGCCACGGGTGCCCGACTTGTAGACGATCGACAGGGCACCCGCGCCGTCGAGCGGCGCGAACACACCATTCGCCCGGACGTCACCGAGCGGGAAGTTGAGGGTCGAGGTGGCGGGCGTCCCCGTCGGCGTCCTGGTGACCGCCAGGTAGCCGGCGCCCGTCTGTCCGGTCACCGTCACGTTGCCGGTGACCGCGATGGCCGTCGCCGGGATGCTGCCGCCGGTGACGACCAGCGTCCGCGGCACGCCGTTGGCGAACGCCCCGCTCAGGCCCACGCCGATCCGGCTGTCGAGCACGCGCGACGGCGTGATGGGCGAGAAGGTCGCGCCCGTGTCATCGGCCAGGAAGTAGCCGGTGACGTCGAAGATCAGGTGGGTCGTCTTGCCCGCGGAGGCCTTGTACACCGCCGACAACGAACCCGTCGCCGACAGCGGCACGGTGAGATTGTTGGCCCGGTTGTCGCCAAGCGGGAAGTTGAGGGTCGAGCTGGGCGGGGTGTTGGTCGCGGTCGGGGTGACGGCCACGTACCCCGCGGAGGTCTGCTGGGTGACCGTCACGTTGCCGGTCACGGCCACGGCACCGGCCGGGATCCCGCCGACCCCGGCGACCTGCCACGTCCGCGCAACGGCGTTCGTGAACTTGCCGGACAAGCCCTTGCCGATCCGCGAGTCGAGGACCCGCACCGGGGTGATCGGCACGTACGTCGTCCCGGCCGGCTGGAGACGCGAGACCCACGTCTTCCATTCCGTGCCGGTGCCCGAGTACTCGTTGGCCTGCCAGACGGCGGACGGGACGATCGGATCCTGGGCGACGCCCACGTAATCGCCCCAGCGCTCGCCGGTGTACACGCCGGTGCCCGCCTTCAGGAGCTCCATGGGGCTGACGGTGTTGATGGCGTCGGTCGGGAGCTGGTAGGAGGCATAGGACGACGGGAAGTCCCCCGCCGTCGCCGAGGACCGGCTCCACACAGCGTGCAGCGTGCCGTTGCCGGCCATGCCCACGCCGCCCATGTACGAGTCCTTGCCGTTCTCGGCGATCAGGAAGTCCTGGCGCAGCGTGGGTGTCGCCGTGGATGTGTTCAGCTGGCTGATCCGGACACAGTCCCGCTCGGTCGAGTCGCCGGTCGGCGTGCACGGGTAGGTCGACACGAAGGACAGCCGGTTGTTCTGCCAGATGGCGTCGGTCGGACGTTCGTCGACGGCGTTGGCGATCGTGTTCGGACCCGGTTGGTTCGGTGGCGGCGGGGTCAGGAACGGGGCGATCACCCCGGCCGCGGTCAGGTCGACCGCCCGCGCTGGTGACCGTGGTCTTGGCGGCAACCGATCCGGTGACCGTGAAGTACTTGACGTCCAGGTCCGTCCCGTTCGGGGTGTACTCGATCACGATCCGGAGCTTCGGGCTCGGTGGCCGGAACCTGGACCGCGACGCGCGGCGTGAAGTGGTCCGAGCCGTCTGGAGAACGTTCTCGACCACGAAGTCGCTGTCCTTGCCAAGCCAGTCCGCCCAGTCCATGGCCAGGACGTCCGTGCCGGCGAAGACGTTCCCGGGACAGGCACCCGCGGTCGCCCATGGAGAAGAAGTTCGACGCGAACGCGAACTTGTCGCTGGACGTCCCGGGCGCGGAGAAGTCGATCAGGAAGTCGTCGTCGAAGAAGTAGCTCCCGGTCCAGAAGCCGGTCGGGTCGGACGTGTCCGAGGTCGCGAAGAAGAGGAACCCGGTCCCGACGATCTGTAGTCCGCAGTCGCTCCGCAGGTCAGGCCGTCCATCGTCCATCAGCCAGCGGCCGTGGAGGCTGTCGTAGATGACGTGGGGGTCGAACCACTCCGGCGAACCGAGATCGGCGAATTCGAATGTGTCGACGAAGCCGCTCAGCGACGCGCCGTCGAGGACGTTGCCGGCGCGATCGGTCGTCTGGAACGAGCTGTTCAGGATCTGCATGACGTGATCGGGTCCGACGGCGAGGGTCGGATCCGGCGGCTCGCCGTTGGTGTCCGGCCCGCTGCTCCGCGACAACCCGTCGAACCCGGCCTGGCTGACGGCGGCCGGGCTGGTCGTCAGCGTGGCCTCGACCGGGAGCGGAGCGACGGCCAAGCGGGCTGGGCCCGCGCTGGCGCGACGGTGCAGCGGCAGACAGAGGGCTGGCGAGCCGGGGGATCCGCGGCCCGCTCGACGTGCGGTTCGTCGCCTCGTCCATCCGGCCGCGGGCACGAGGCCCCTTCTCGAGGGTGCCGAGGTGGGACGCCGTGACGCCGGACGGGGCGGCCGTCGTTCCGGGCGAGATGGACCCGTCCCGAGCGCTCACGGCGCCGCCGGAGGTCGCGGCCATGGCCAGCAGGAACGTGACCACGGCCACCCGGAAGGGACGGCGTCGATGCATCCTGGATCTCCTCAAAGCAGTCTGAGCACGACGACTCTCTGTCCCCCCACAGGACGCGCGAACCGTATCCCACGTCGCGGTCGTCCGCAACATGGTGCGGGCCGGCACCGGCGACCGCGTGACCGGCGCGTCACCGGGCGGGAACGGCGCGCCAGATCCGGCGGGCGACGCGGCGGGGCAGGTTGGCGACCATCATCGTCGCCGACGCGAGGGCATCGGCGCCCGGGCCGTCGAACCGTCGTGCGATGGCGAACGCGGGGGCCGCATCCCGGCCCGGCACGATCGCCAGCGTCGACCGCGTGTCCGCGCGCAGGATGGATCGGACGACCCGCCAGTAGCTCCGGCGCGCGGAGCGGGCCAGCGATGGCCAGTGACGGGCGGGCGGCATCAGCAGCCGGTCGATGGCGATGTCCGAGCCGGCCCGGACGGTGACCGGGACCGCGTCGAGGTAGGCCGCGATCGCGGCCATCAACCCGGCCACGGTCGGCTCGCGGCGCTTCAGCGCATCGTCGAGGGCGACCCCTAGATCGGATCGGACGAGCCGCTCGAAATAGGCGCGCCGGATCAGGTGACGGTTCGCGGGCTCGGCGACCCGGAGCTCGACCTCGTCGCTCACCGCGGCGTAGACGATCGGCGCCCGCAGCGCCATCTCCGTCGCGCGTTCGGTCGACGCTCGGCTCGCGCCGGTGATCCCCACGGCCTCGCCGGGGAGCGGTCGCCACCACTCGTAGACGACGTCGCCGATCACCTCGATGCCGTCGCCGGCCCGCAGCAGGGCCGCGATCGTCCAGGGCTGATCGCCCAGGACCCGGCCCTCGAAGCGCAGGCCCTCGGTCAGCGATCGATGGAACGCCTTGCCGTGGATCGCGGCGTACGTCATCAGACCCGGGTGGCTCGCGATCGACTTCCGGCCCGGCTCGCGGATGTCCGGCTGGTCGTACCCGCGCGAGACCCACCGGCGGTCGCCGTCGAACTGGACGCGCTGGCCGATGACGGCGCGGACGGCCGGGTCCTCGGTCGGGCGCATGAGGGCGGCCAGCCCGTCCGGCAGGATCACGTCGTCCGCGTCGAGGAACGCCAGCCACGTCCCGCGCGCGACGTCGAGCCCGCGGTTCCGCGCGTTCGAGACCCCGCCGTTGGCCGGCAGCCGGATCAGGACCACCCGGGCGTCACGCTCGGCGACCGAGGCGACGACGTCGGCGGTGCCGTCGGTGGAGGCGTCGTCGATGACGAGGACCTCAAGGCGCACGTCGACCTCGTCGAGGATCGAGGCCAGCGCCCGTTCGACCGTCGCCGCGGCGTTCCAGGTGGGCAGGAGGACCGAGAGCCGGGGCGCTGCCGGATCGGTCACGCGTGCCGGGCCGTCAACGGAGCGAGTCGTCGAGCGCCTTCTCCACGTCGTCGTCGTACGAGGTCTGGCGGACGCGGCCGTGATACTGGCCGAGCGCCCCGACCAGGAGCCCCGGGTCCCCATCCTTGACCTGGAGGAACAGCGCCGAGCCGCCGGGCGGCAGGTCCGCCCCGACCTCCTTGACGAAGTCGCCATCGAGCCCGGGTGCCGCCGCCCGGCCGACCAACCCGCCCGCCACCGCGCCGACGGCGATGCCGACCGGGAAGACGAAGAAGAGCAGGCCGCCGAGGACGGCACCGACGGCCGCACCGGTCTCCGTCCCGCTCGATGCCTCGTTGTGGAATGTCACCTTGCCGTCGGCGTCCTTGCGCACGACCGCCGTGTCCTCGAGGCCGACCTTGCCGGCGTGCTCGAGGGCGCGGATCGACTTGAGTGCCCCCTCGGCGTCGTCGGCGCCGTCGAACGTGATCGCCAGGAACTGTCCCATCGCTCCAACTCCCTCCTCGTGACCGTGAGGTCCCGTGTCACCTCAACGATACCCCTCAGGCGGTCCGGCGCCCGACCCGCACCACACTCAGGGCGACCAAACCGCACACGAGCAGGGCCATGACGACGACCGCCGTCGGGACCCCGATCGCGGGCGCCGCGAGCGCGGTCCCCAGGATCAGGGCGAGGAAGACCGCCAGCTGGCCCGGGTCCTGCGGGATGCCCCGGGCATGGAGGACAGCGACCGCGACCAGGTAGATCGCGACGGGCACCGCCACGGTCGCCGCTGCGACGGTCGGGCCGAGATCGGCCGCGTCGACGGTCGTGTCCGCGGCGACCTCCAGCCCGGCGCCGAGGGCGGCCGCCGCGGCGAAGACGAAGTAGTGGCCGTAGCCCCAGCCGATCATCGAGCGCAGCGACCGATGGTGGCCGACATCCGGCTCGTGCTTGAAGTACGACCACCACATCGCGAAGACGAGGAGGAGGCCGCCGATCGCCACCGTCAGCAGCGGCAGGAGCAAGCCGCCGGCCGCGAAGGCCGCCTGCGTCGCGGTCATCGTCGCCAGCACGCACTCGCCCAGGACGATGATCGTGAACAGGCCGTAGCGCTCCACGATGTGACCGCCGTGCCACGGCGTGTGACGACCGGCTCGCTCGGCCCAGGCCGGCACGGCGAGCTCGAGGATGCCGAGCACCAGGAACGTCAGGTAGCCGATCTCCGACCAGCCGACCAGCAGGCGCACCACCCAGGCGACCTGGATGAGCGCGATGGCCGTCGCGAACCGCAGGGCGACCGGACGGCCCACCGGATCCTCGCGGGCGGCCCGCAGCCACTGGGCCACGAGCGCGATGCGCATGATCACGTAGCCGATGACCATGACCGTGAAATCCTGGCGCTCGAACGCCGCCGGGACCCCGGCCGCGACGACCAGCACCCCGGCGATCTGCACGAACGTCAGCAGGCGGTACTGGACGTCGTCCGTGTCGTACGCCGAGGCGAACCAGGTGAAGTTCATCCACGGCCACCAGATCGCGAAGAACACGACCAGGTAGTTCACGACGCCGTGGCCGATCCGGCCCGCGGCGAGGTCGTGGTGGAGCGATCCCGCCGCCTGCGACACGGCCACCACGAAGCACAGGTCGAAGAGGAGCTCCAGCGGCGTCGAGGCACGGTGCGCCTCGGCCGGGTCGCGCCCGGTCATCGGGGTGTGCCACGGTCGAGATCAGGACGGCCGGGCGCGTGGCGACCGAGCCGGCCATCAGTGGCGGAAGTGCCGCGTGCCCGTCATGACCATGGTCGCCCCGGCCGCATCCGCCACCGCCACGACCTCGTCGTCGCGGACCGAGCCGCCGGGCTGCGCGAACGCGGTGACGCCCGCCTCGAGACAGACCTC
Organism: uncultured Chloroflexia bacterium; assembly: GCA_963720495.1. Taxonomy (GTDB): domain Bacteria; phylum Chloroflexota; class Limnocylindria; order Limnocylindrales; family CSP1-4; genus SPCO01. The sequence continues at coordinate 125,240 of CAVRFU010000004.1, read as the reverse complement.
GACGGCGTCGGCGAACGGGTAGAACGCATCCGAGGCGCACGCGGCGCCGGCCGCGCCGGCCGGTCCCGCGTAGGCGAGGGCCTGGGCGACGGCGCCGCGGGCCGCGTCCACCCGCGACGTCTGCCCGGACCCGAGCCCGATGAGCCGGCCGTCGCGCACGAGCACGATGGCGTTGGACGTGACGCCGCGGACCAGCCGCCAGGCGAGGTCGAGGTCGCGCCGCTCGTCGTCGGTCGGCGCACGGTGCGTCGCGACGGTCCAGGCCGCCGGATCGTCCGGGATCGTGTCCGGGGCGGTGACGAGGACCGCGCCACCGGCGCTGCGGATCGAGCCGGTCGGATCGGGCGCCGGGCCGGGGCCGTCGTCGGCCAGGACGGGGTCGACGACGAGGCGCAGGTTCGGCTTGCCGGCGAGGACCGCGAGCGCGGCCGGCTCGAAGCCCGGCGCCACGACGACCTCCAGGAAGATCGAGACGAGGTGGCCGGCCAACGTGGCGTCCACCGGTCGGGTCACCGCCACGACCCCGCCGAAGGCGCTGACCGGGTCCGCTTCGAGCGCGGCCGTCCACGCGTCGACGACGGTCGCCCGCTCGGCGGCGCCGCACGGGTTCGTGTGCTTGACGATGACGCACGCGGGCCCGCGCAGGGCGCGACCGATCGCCGCGGCGGCGGACGCGTCGAGCACGTTGTTGTAGGACAGGGCCTTGCCCTGGAGCGGTGGCGCGCCGCTCGCGAACGGTCCGTCGGCCGGGGTGCTCCCCGGGCGCCGGTAGCGCGCCGCCGCTTGATGCGGGTTCTCGCCGTAGCGGAGCGTCTCGACCTTCTCCAGCCCGATGGTCAGGCTCGGCGGATACGGATCCTCGGGCGGATCGAGCAACCCGGCATCGATCATCCGGCCGGGCAGCGCCGCGGCGATGCGGGCGTCGTAGGCGGCGGTGTGGGCGAACGCGTCGAGGGCCCAGGCGCGGCGGCGCCGGTCGTCGAGGCCGCCCGGGGCGTCGAGAGCGGCCAGCAGGTCGTCGTACTGGCCCGGCGACGTCACGATGGCCACGTTGGCGTGGTTCTTGGCCGCCGCCCGGACCATGGACGGACCGCCGATGTCGATCTCCTCGATCAGCTCGTCCACCGTGATGCCGGGCCGGTCGAGCGCAGCCGCGAACGGGTACAGGTTCACGACCACGACCTCGAAGGGTGCGATGCCGGCGTCGAGGAGCTGGAGCCGGTGGTCCTCGAGGCGGCGATCGGCCAGGAGGCCGGCGTGGATGCGCGGATGGAGCGTCTTGACCCGCCCGTCGAGCATCTCCGGCGACCCGGTCACGGCGGCCACGTCGGTCACCGGCAGTCCCGCGTCGCGCAGGGCGCGCGCCGTGCCACCGGTCGACACGAGCTCGAAGCCGCGCGCGACGAGCCCGCGACCGAGCGTCGACCAGCCCCGTCTTGTCCGAGACCGACAGGAGCGCGCGCCGAGGGGTCGGGACCGTCGGTGTCGGCCCGGCGGAGATCCTGCGCGACCCGACGGCCGTCTGCCTCGACCGTGAGGGCGCCGGCGAGGAGCCGGGCGACGACCTGCGGCAGAAGCCGGTGCTCCACGGCCCGGATCCGGTCGTGGAGCGTCGCGGCGTCGTCGCCGGGCAGGATCGGCACGGCCTCCTGGGCGACGATCGGGCCGCCGTCGAGGGTCGCGTCGACGAGGTGGACGGTGCAGCCGGTGACCCGCACGCCCGCGGCGAGAGCGTCCTCGACCGCATGCGCGCCCGGGAACGCCGGCAGGAGGGACGGGTGCGTGTTGACGATCCGGCCGTCGAACGCGGCCAGGACGGCCGGCCCGACGATCCGCATGTAGCCGGCGAGGACGATCGCGTCGATCCCCACCGCGGCGACGGTCGCCGCGAGCGTCTCGTCGTCGCCGCCGGGGACGAGCGCGGTCTCGATCCCCTGCTCCGCCGCCCACGCCAGCGCCGGGCAGTCTCGATCGGAGAAGACGAAGCGGATCTCGCCACCCAGCTCGCCCCGGTCCGCCGCAGCCGCGAGCGCCCGCAGGTTGGAGCCGGCACCGGAGACGCCGACCGCCACGCGGCCGGAGCCGTTCACGCCTGGCTCTCCAGGGGTCCCTCGACATAGCGGAGACCACCGAGAGTCGCCGCGTCGACGACCTCGCCGACGACGACCGCCGGGATGCCGTCCGCCTCGAAGGCACGGACCGCCGTCTCGACCGCGGCCGGCGGCAGGACGACGACCATGCCGAGACCGCCGTTGAAGGTGGCTCGCATCTCGTCGTCCTCCAGCCCGCCGAGGGCCCCGAACAGGCGCATGACGGACGGCATCGTCCAGCGCTCCGGGTCGAGCCGCGCCGCCAGGCCCTCGGCGAGAGCGCGCGGCACGTTGCCCGGCAGCCCGCCGCCGGTGATGTGGGCGAGGCCATGGATGTCGGCACCCGTCGCCCGGACCGCCGCTCGTGCCGCCAGCACCGACCGGGCGTAGATCCGGGTCGGCGTCAGCAGGACCTCCCCGAGCGTCGCCATCGTCTCGTTGGGCGCTGCCGCCAGCGCCGCGTCCGTCTCGGCATCGCCCAGCGACCGCCGGAGCCGGGCCTGGTACGGGGCGTTCAGGTCGAGGTCCCACTGCGCGACCAGCGCGCGGATCAGCGAGTAGCCGTTGGCATGGAGACCGGACGCGGCCAGGCCCACGATGACGTCGCCGGCGCGCGCCGCGCTGCCGTCGATCACGTCGCCGCGTTCGACGACGCCGATGCAGCAGCCCGACAGGTCGAACGCGTCCTCGGACATCAGGTCGGGATGCTCGGCGGTCTCGCCGCCGACGAGGGCGCAGCCCGCGTCACGGCAACCGGCCGCGATGGACCCGACCAGCTCCGCCACCGACTCCGGGATGACATGGCCGACCGCGACGTAGTCGACGAACGCGAGCGGCTCCGCCCCGCAGCAGACCACGTCGTCCGCACACATGGCGACGAGGTCGACACCGATCGTGTCGTAGCGCTGGAGCGACGCGGCGATCGCCGTCTTGGTGCCGACCCCGTCGGTCGAGGCGACGAGCATCGGCTCGCGGTAGCCGGTCGGGATGGTGAAGGCCCCGCCGAAGCCGCCGAGACCGCCCACGACCTCCGGGCGGCGGGTCGACTCGACGTGCGCCCGCATCAGCTCGACCGCCCGGTCGCCGGCCGCGACGTCCACCCCGGCGGCGCGGTACGCGTCGCGCCGGCCGGCTCCCTTGGCCCCGGGCGTCGTCATCGGGTCGCGACCGCTTCCTCGAGCATGAACTTGCGGCTGGCGGCGTCGTACGGGACCGGATCCGGGTAGTGGCCGTCGAAGCACGCGAAGCAGAACCGCTCGTACGGCAGCTCGAGCGCGGCCAGCACCCCGCGGATCGACAGGTAGCCGAGCGAATCGGCGCCGATGAACGACTGGATCTCGGGCTCCGTGTGGGTCGAGGCGATGAGCTCGGTCTCGATCTGGGTGTCGATGCCGTAGAAGCACGGGTGGTAGATCGGCGGCGCGCTGATCCGGACGTGGACCTCCGTCGCGCCGGCCTTGCGCAGCAGCTCGACGATGCGCTTGGTGGTCGTGCCGCGGACGATCGAGTCGTCGACGACGATCAGCCGCTTGCCGTTGACGACCTCGCGCAGCGGATTGAGCTTGATCGTCACGCCCCGGTGGCGCAGCCCGGCCGACGGCTGGATGAACGTGCGCCCGGCGTAGCGGTTGCGGTACATCCCCTCGCGGTACGGCAGGCCGGACTGCTCGGCGAACCCGGCCGCGGCGGGCGCCCCGGTGTCCGGGACGGGCATCACGAGGTCGGCGTCGATCGGGTGCTCGAGGGCCAGCTGCATGCCCATCTTGCGACGGGCCTCGTACAGGTTGCGGCCCTCCATGTACGAGTCGGGCCGGGCGAAGTAGATCAGCTCGAAGACGCACAGGGCGGGCGTCGCGTCGGCGAACCGGACGGAGCGCGGCGCCTGGCCCGGCTCGAGGATGACCATCTCGCCCGGCTGGACGTCGCGCACGTACTCCGCGCCGACGATGTCGAGGGCCGCCGTCTCGGACGACAGGCACCAGCCGGCCGAGGCGTCGTCGTCGCCCCACAGGCCGTCACCGCCGTCGCTGGCATCGACCGCGGGCAGGCGCCCCAGGACGAGCGGCCGGAAGCCGAACGGATCGCGCACGCCGATGACGCGGCGCTCGTCGAGGACGACCAGGCTGTACGCGCCGCGCACCCGCGGCAGGACCTGGCGCAGCGCCTCGACCGTGTCCGCCGCGGGCTCGTCCGCGAGGAGCGCGGTCAGCAGCTCCGTGTCCGTCGAGGCCGGCAGGCGCGACCGGCCGCCCTTGAGCAGCTCGAGCAGGTCGCGGGTGTTGACCAGGTTGCCGTTGTGCCCGATCGCGAGCGCCCGGCGCGGGCCGAGTCGGTAGGTCGGCTGGGCGTTCTCCCAGATCGTCGAGCCGGTCGTCGAATAGCGGCAGTGGGCGATGGCCAGCTGGCCGCGCAGGCTCGGCAGCCGGCGCTCGTCGAGGACCGTGCTGATCATCCCGAGGTCCTTGTAGAGCATCAGCTGCTCGCCGTCGCTGACCGCCAGCCCGGCCGATTCCTGGCCGCGGTGCTGGAGCGCGAACAGGCCGAGCGCGGCGATCGACGCGGCATCGGTCGACTGGGGACCCGGCAGCACGACCCCGAACACGCCGCACATCAGGCGGACGTCTCCCAGCCGAGGGCGCGGGCGAGCCCGTGGTCCCAGGCGTGACGGAGGTCGCGGACGGGCACCTCGAGCAGGTCGGCCACGCCGCCGCCGCGGTCCTCGACCGCGCCGCCCGTCCCGGCTGCGCTGAGCTCGATGAGGAGGCGGTCGCCACCGACCGAGCCGATCGTCTCGACCGGCAGCCCGTGCTGGCGCGCGAGCAGCGTCGAGCGCCGCGCCATACCGCGGCCGGCACGTGACGACGAGGCGCGACGGGCCTTCGCCGAACAGGTCGACCGCCGGCGAGTGCCCGACGGCGACGCGGACGCTGGCGCCCAGCCCGCTCCACATCGCGCCCTCGGCGAGCGCGACCGCCAGGCCGCCGCCCGAGACGTCCTGCGCCGAGGCGACGAGCCCGCGACCGATCGCCTCGCGGACGAACGCCTGGACCGCCGCCTCGCGGGCGAGGTCGAGCATCGGCGGGTCATCCTCGCGTCGCGCCGCCGGCCAGCACCGCGTACGCGGATCCGGCCAGGCCGGGAACCGTCTCGCCGACCAGCAGGACCGCGTCGTGGGTCTGGACGAAGGCCGGCCCGACGAGCGTCGCGATGTCGTCGAGAAGGCCGACGACGCCGATGACGGGCGTCGGGGCGATCGCGCCGGCCGGTGACTCGTTGTACAGCGAGACGTTGCCGCCGGTGACCGGCAGGGCCGAGCGCGCGGCACGCATCCGCCAGCCCGCGCACGCCCTCGCTCAGCTGCCAGAACGCCTCGGGCCGGGTCGGGTCGCCGTAGTTGAGGCAGTTGGTGACGCCCAGCGGCCGGGCGCCGGTGATCGAGACGTTGCGGGTCGCCTCCGCGACCGACAGCGCCGCGCCCAGCCACGGATCGAACGCCCCGACCGACTGGTTGCCGTCCGTCGTCGCGACGAGCGCCTTGCGTCGTGCCCTTCACGCGCAGGACCGCGGCCCCGCGGCCCGGTCCGGCGACGGTGTCGGCGCCGACCGTCGAGTCGTACTGGTGGAAGACGGCGTGGCGTGACGCCAGGTTGGCCGAGCCGAGGAGGCCGAGCAGGACGGCCCCGGGGTCCATGCCGCGCTCGGGCAGGCGGTCGCTGACCGTCGCCGGGGCGCCCGGCGCCGGAGCCCCGCGCCGGTGGGTGGGCGCCGACGCCACCCGCTCGTGGACGATCGCGTCGCTGGTCAAGGCGGCCGCCGGGATGCGGGCGATCTCACGGGCGCCCGCGCGCCGGCCGCCCGTCCGCGTCCAGCCCGCCCTCGACGATCGCGATGTCGCCGTCGTCGGTGACCCGTCCGATGATCGCGACCGGCAGGCCCCAGCGCTCGCACACCTCGCGGACGTCGTCCCAGCGCTCGGGCAGGACCGCCGCGCACATCCGCTCCTGCGACTCCGAGATCATGACCTCGAAGGGCGCGAGTCCCGGCTCGCGGCGAGGGATCGCGTCGAGGTCGACGACGATCCCCGTGCCCGCCCGATCGGCCGTCTCCGACGTCGCGCAGGTGATCCCGCCGGCGCCGAGATCCTGGAGACCCTCGACCAGCCCGCGCTCGATCAGCTCGAGGCTGGCCTCGATCAGCAGCTTCTCCGCGAACGGGTCGCCGACCTGGACGGACGGCCGCTTGGACGGGTCGTCGTCGGTGAAGGTGGCGCTGGCCAGGACGGACGCCCCGCCGATCCCGTCCCGCCCGGTCGCCGAGCCGTACAGGACGACGAGATTGCCCGGTCCGGGCGCCGCGGCCAGGGTCAGCAGCCGCTCCTCGAGCAGGCCGATGGCCATGACGTTGACCAGCGGGTTGCCGTCGTAGCTCGGGTCGAAGACGAGCTCGCCACCGACCGTCGGCACGCCGACGCAGTTGCCGTAGCCGCCGACCCCGCGCACGACCCCGTCGACGAGGTGGCGCGTCCGGGCGTCGGCCGGATCGCCGAAGCGGAGCGCGTCGAGGACCGCGATCGGCCGGGCGCCCATCGTGAAGATGTCGCGCAGGATGCCGCCGACGCCGGTCGCGGCACCCTGGTACGGCTCGACCGCGGACGGGTGGTTGTGCGACTCGATCTTGAACGCGACCGCGAGCCCGTCGCCGATCGAGATGACGCCGGCGTTCTCGCCCGGACCGGCGACGACGCCCTCGCCCTCGGTCGGCAGCGTCCGGAGCAGCGGCTTCGAGCTCTTGTACGAGCAGTGCTCGCTCCACATGACGCTGAACATCGCGAGCTCGAGGTCGTTCGGGTCGCGCCCGCCGAGGCGGTCGCGGATGGCGTCGAGCTCGTCGTCGGTGACGCCGAGCCGGCGGTGGAGCGGCTCGGTCGGGTCGCTCGGCCACGGTCATCGCGATCCCGCGGCGCCGACGGCGACCGGCCCGGCGTTGGCGGCCCGAGCCGCGCTCTCGACCAGCGACCGGATGATGCCGAAGACCGTCGTCGGAGCCCAGGATCGCCTCCGACGCCCGTTCCGGATGGGGCATCAGGCCGGCCACGTTGCCGGCCGCGTTCATGACCCCGGCGATCGCGCGGAGCGAGCCGTTCGGGTTGGCCGGATCGTCGGGTCCGGCGGCGCGCGCCCGCGGCGTCGACGTAGCGGAAGAGGACCTGGCCGTCGCGCTCGAGCGCGTCGAGCGTCGCGTCGTCCGCGTAGAAGCGGCCCTCGCCGTGCGCGACGGGCATGCCGCAGCGGGCGTCGCGCATCGAGCGCGTGGGTGAACGGCGTGTCGAGCCGCTCGGCCGCGATGGCGACCCGCTGGCCGGCGAACCGGAGCGACGCGTTGCGCAACAGCGCGCCCGGCACGAGCCCGGCCTCGGCCAGGACCTGGAACCCGTTGCAGATGCCCAGGACCAGTCCGCCGTCCGCGGCGAAGGCGGCGACGGCCCGCATCACCGGGCTGAACCGCGCGATGACGCCCGGCCCGGACGTAGTCGCCGTAGGCGAAGCCACCCGGCAGGACGACCGCGGCGACGCCGTCGAGCGTCGCCTGCTCGTGCCACAGGACGACCGGTTCCGCGCCGACCAGGTCGAGGGCGTGGACGGTGTCGCGGTCGCAGTTGCTGCCCGGGAAGACGACGACCCCGACCCGGACGGGCATCGTCAGCCCTCCCCGACCCCGGCGCCGGCAGTCGCGGCGGACGATGCGGCGCCGAGCGGCTCGATCGCGAAGACCTCGATCAGCGGGTTCGACAGGAGCTCGCCGGCGAGCCGCTCGACGATGGCCCGCGCGGCCGCCTCGTCCGCCGGCCTCGACGCGTCAGCTCGGCGCGGCGGCCGATCCGGACGTCGTGGATCCCCTCGATCCCGAGATGGCCGAGGCTGCCCTCGACCGCGCGCCCGGCCGGATCGAGGATGCCCGGCTTGGGCGTGACGTTGACCGCGTACCGGAAGCTCGTCATGGGGCGATCACGTCCTCCTCGCAGATAGCGCTCGAAGCTGGCGCCGGTGATCCGCTCGTAGGCCTCGACGTAGCGCGCCCGGGTGCCCTCGACGACGTCGTCGGGCAGCGCCGGCCCGGGGGCGGTCTTGTCCCACGGCTGGGTCTCGAGCCAGTCGCGGACGAACTGCTTGTCGAAGCTCGCCTGCGGCCGGCCGGGCTCGTAGGTCGCAGCATCCCAGAAGCGCGACGAATCGGGCGTCAGGGCCTCGTCGATGAGGATGAGCCTGTCGAGAGGATCCGCCGGGTCGTCGTCGTGGAACGTGGACGACCCGATCGCGACCCGGGTCCCCACGGCGTCGCGCCAGGCCGAACTCGAACTTCGTGTCGGCGAGCAGGATGCCGCGCGCTCGGCCGCGGCCGCCGCGTAGCCGTACAGCCGCAGCGCCCGGTCGCGGATGCGCCTCGGCCAGCCGCCGGCGAAGCCCGGTGCGCCGACACCTCGGTCCCGATGTGCTCGATCATCCGTCGAAGTTGATGTTCTCGTCGTGCTCGCCGGCCTCCGCCTTGGTCGCGGGCGTGAAGATCGGCTCCGGCAGGCGGTCGCTCTCGCGCAGGCCGGGCGGCAGCGGGATGCCGCAGACCGTGCCGCTCGCCTGGTACTCCTTCCAGCCCGAGCCGGCGAGGTAGCCGCGGACGACCGCCTCGATCGGGACGACCGTCGCGGGCGGCAGATCATCATGCGGCCGCGCAGCACATCAGCGGCCGACGTCGGCGGCGGATATCCCTTCGAGCGGATGTCGTCCGCGACGTAGTCCGCGAACACCGTCGGGTCCGTGTCGAGCAGGTGGTTCGGGACGATCCCGGCGGTCTCGCGAACCAGAACCGCGACAGACCGGTCAGCACGCGTCCCTTGTCCGGGATCATCGAGTCGGCAGGACGACATCGAAGGCGGAGATCCGGTCCGACGCGACGAGCATGCAAGCGACCCGTCGGTGCAGCATGTACAGGTCGCGGACCTTGCCGGAGCGCAGGAACGATTCAGCCAGCATCGGGCACCTCCCTGCGTGGTCGCCGTCCGGCGCCGCCGAGACGCTCGGCGACGAGCCCGTCGAGCCGGGCGATGACCTCCGGCACGTGCCGCAGGAAGGCGGCGTCGTCGAAGCAGGCGTCGAGCTGGGCGAGCGACAGGCGCTGGGCGACCGCCGGATCCACCGCCAGGAGGTCGCGCAGGCCCGCGCGCTCGTCGGCGGCCCGGAGCGACGCGCGCTGCACGATGGCGTAGGCCTCCTCGCGCGACATCCCGCCCTCGTCGACGAGCGCGAGGAGGACGCGCGACGAGGCATGGAGCCCGAGCCCGCGGGCGATGTTCTCGCGCATCCGCTCGGAGCGGACGAGCAGGCCGTCGACCAGCCCGGTCATCCGGACGAGCATGTAGTCGAGCAGGATCGTCGCGTCGGGCAGGATGACCCGCTCGGCGCTCGAGTGGCTGATGTCGCGCTCGTGCCAGAGCGGCTGGTCCTCGAGCGCCGTGTGCGCGTACCCGCGCAGCAGCCGGGCGAGACCGGCGATCCGCTCGGACAGGATCGGGTTGCGCTTGTGGGGCATCGCCGACGAGCCCTTCTGGCCGGCCTTGAACGGCTCCTGGAGCTCGCCGATCTCGGTGTGCTGGAGGTTGCGGATCTCGGTCGCGAAGCGCTCCAGCGAGCCGCCGACGATCGCGATCGCGGTCAGCAGCGCGGCATGCCGGTCGCGCTGGACGATCTGGGTGCTGACCGGGTCGGCGTGGAGCCCGAGGCGCGGCGAGCACCTCCGCCTCGATGTCCGGTCCGAGGTGGCTGTACGTGCCGACCGGTCCGGAGATCTTGCCGGTCCCGATCTCGTCGACGGCGGTGGCCAGACGGACCCGTCCGCGATCGAGCTCGAACGCCCAGCCGGCGAGCTTGAGCCCGAGCGTCGTCGGCTCGGCGTGGACCGAGTGCGTGCGGCCCATCATCACGGTGCCGGCCTCCGCGCGGGCGCGGGCGATGAGCACCGCGAGGAGGCGGTCGCAGTCGAGGAGCAGGCGCTCGCCGGCCGCGCGGAGCTGGAGGGCGAGCCCGGTGTCGACGACGTCGCTGCTGGTCAGGCCGAGGTGCAGGTAGCGGCCGTCGGGCCCGACCGTCTCGGCGACCTGGCTGACGAAGGCGATGACGTCGTGGTCGGTCGTCCGCTCGATCTCGAGGATGCGGTCGACGTCGACGTGGGAGCGCGTCTCGAGCGCGACGAGCGCATCGGGCGGGATCTGCCCGCGGGCGGTCTGGGCGCGGGCGACGGCGAGCTCGACCCGGAGCATCGCCTCGAACCGCGCTGCCTCCGACCAGATCGCGCCCATCTCCGGCAGCGTGTAGCGCGGGATCATCGGGCGAGGACCCCGGCCGACGGCGCGCCGAGCCGATGTCGTGGCGGCGCTGGAGACCCGGGAACGTCGATGGCGTCGGCGGCGCGATCGGCGACGGAGCGGGCGGCCGCGAGGTCCGCGCCGCGCCCGACGACCGTCAGGATCCGGCCGCCGTTCGTCGTCCAGCCGTCGGCGGTTCGCTGCGGTCCCGGCGTGGAAGACGAGCGCGCCCAGGCGCCGTGCCTCCTCGATCCCGGTGATCGGCGTCGTCGCGACTCGGGCGCGGCCGGGTACGTCCTCGCCGGCCAGCACGATCCCGACGGCGGCGCCGGGGAGCACCGGCAGGCGTGCCGGGATGTCCGCCGGGAGCGCGCCGCGGGCGGCGGCCAGCAGGACCGGACCGAGCGCACCGCCGAGCCGCGGCAGCATGACCTGCGTCTCCGGGTCGCCGAGACGCGCGTTGCACTCGAGGAGGACCGGGCCGTCGGCGGTCAGCATCAGGCCCGCGTACAGGAAGCCACGGAACGGCGTCCCGCGGCGGGCGAGCTCGGCGAGGATCGGCCGGTGGACGTCGGCGAGGATGCCGTCGACGTCCGCGTCGGTCAGGTCCGGGAGCGGCGAGTAGGCGCCCATCCCGCCGGTGTTCGGGCCGGTATCGCCATCGCCCAGGCGCTTGTGGTCGCGCGCGGCGGGCAGCGCGATCGCCCGCTCGCCGTCGCACACGGCGATGACGCTCGCCTCGGCGCCGTACAGGCGTTCCTCGATGACGACCGCGGGCCGCCGGATCGCGCGCGTACAGGTCGTCGAGCAGCGCCGGTCGGGTCGGCCCCGGGTTCGAGGACCGTGACGCCCTTGCCGGCGGCCAGCCCGTCCTCCTTGACGACGACGCCCGACCCGGCCGCCGCGATCGCGCGTCACGGCACGGTCCGCCTCCGGCCGGGAGGTGCAGACCTCGGCGCGTGCCATCCGGACGCCGGCCGCGGCGGCGACCTCGTGGCAGAACGCCTTGGACCATTCGATGGCGGCGGCCGCCCGGGTCGCCCCGAACACCGCGATCCGGGCCTCGATCAGCGCGTCGGCCAGGCCGGCCGTCGAGCGGCGCCTCCGGCCCGACGACGACCAGCTCGCTGGCCTCGCGCCCGGGCCAGGTCCACGATCGCGCCGAGGCCCATCGCGGGGACGTCCACGCAGCGCACCCGCGGCTCCTCGGCGATGCCCGCGCTCCCCGGGGCGACGACCACCTCGTTGACGCCCGGCTCCCCGGCCAGCTTCCAGGCCAGCGCGTGCTCCCGACCGCCACCGCCGACGATCAGGACCCGGGTCGGCATCACGAGGCTCATGCCGGCAGGCTCGGCCGGTTGCGCATCGGGCGCCACGCCCGCTCGATCGTCTGGGTCCGCTCGGGCCCGACCGAGACGAGCACGATCGGGACGCCGGCGTGCGCCTCGATGGCGGACACGTAGCGACGCGCGTTCTCGGGCAGGTCGGCCAGCGAGCGGATGTCGTGGATCGGCTCGGACCAGCCCGGGAACTCCTCGTAGATCGGGACCGCCCGCGACAGGGCGGCGCCGCTCGACGGCCAGACCTCGACCCGCCGCCCGTCGAGCTCGTAGGCGACGCACAGCCGGATCGTCTCGATCCCGGACAGGATGTCGAGCTTGTTGAGCATGATGCTGCTGACGCTGTTGACCGCCACCGCGTACCGCAGCGGCACGGCGTCGAACCAGCCGACCCGGCGCGGCCGGCCCGGTGACCGTGCCGAACTCATGGCCGCGCTCGGCGATCCCGGCGCCGATCTCGTCGTGGAGCTCGGTCGGATAGGGCCCGGACCCGACCCGTGTCGAGTACGCCTTCATGACGCCGATGACCTCGTCGACCTGGAGCGGGCCGATCCCGCCGCCCGTGCAGGCGCCGCCGGCGACCGGGTTGGACGAGGTGACGAACGGATAGCTGCCGTGGTCGAGGTCGAGCAGGGTGCCCTGCGCGCCCTCGAGCAGGACGTGCTCGCCGCGGCCCAGCGCCGCCTGGACCAGCCAGGTCGTGTCGTCGAGGTGGTCGCGCAGGCGGTCGCCCCAGGCGAGGGCCGCGTCGACGAGGGAGTCGACCTCGAAGGTCGCCCCGCCCATCCCGGCGAGGACCAGGTTCTTGTCCGGCAGCACGCGCTCGATCCGCTCGCGCAGGACCGCCGGATCGAGCAGGTCCTCCATGCGCAGCCCGAGCCGCCAGGCGCGGTCGCCGTAGGTCGGCCCGATCCCGCGGCCGGTCGTGCCGACCTTGGCGCCACCGAGCCGCGCCTCGTTCGCCTGGTCGAGCGCCACGTGGTACGGCATGATCACGTGCGCGCTCCGGCTGACCCGGACGCGGCGAGACGTCGATCCCGCGCGCGGTCAGCATGTCGAGCTCGTCGATCAGGGTCAGCGGATTGACGACGACGCCGTTGCCGATGACCGACGTGATGTGCGGGTAGAGCACGCCCGACGGCGTCAGGCGGAGCTTGAAGACCTCGTCGCCGCTGACGACGGTATGGCCGGCGTTGTCGCCACCCTGGTAGCGCACGACCATCGCCACCTGCTCGGCCAGGAAGTCGGTCGTCTTGCCCTTGCCCTCGTCGCCCCACTGGAGCCCGACGATCACGGTCGCCGGCATCAGCGGGCGCCCCGAACGAGCGTCACGGAGGGGGTACTCGAGAATCGGCGTCCTGGGCGGTCGCGGCGAAGGCGGCCGGCGAGCACGGGAGCGAGCGCACCCGAAGGTGCGTGAGCGAACGCGCGGAGCCGGCCAACGCACGCCCCGGCCGTCCAGCGACGCCGCCCAAATCAAAAACCCCGGACCGTGGTCTGGGGTTTGGGTAGACGTCTCCCGTTTGGCGCCGCCGACGCTTCGGCGGATCGCTGTGTTCCGGTCGCCCGGTCGCCTCACGGGACGGCCGATGCGCCATGCAAGCGCGATCGCTGACCTCCTGGTTCACCGGAGTCGCCCCCGCTCGGGACGAGGACGGCCGGAGTATAGCAGGGGCGCCGGGCCCCCAGACGGACCGGTCGGGGCACGTTGTCAACACTCGGCCGTACTTCCGGCACGCACCGTCGGTACGTCCGGTCGGTCCGTCCGGCCACGCTCGAACCGTAGCCTTTGGGGGTGATGCGCCTCTTGGGGGTCCTGGCGCTCGTGGCTCCGGCTGCGGTCGGGATCCTCTTCCTGACCAATCCGGGGTTGACCGCGTCGTGGGTCGCGGACGGGTCCCGGTCGGTGGTCACGGCGGTCACGGCCGTGGCGATCGGCGTAGCCATGGCGTCGGCCATCGCCTGGACGATCGTGTGGATCCGCTATGGGCGCCTGGTCAAGGCCGCCGAGCGGATCGCCGCCGGGGACTACACGGTCGCCGTCCCGACCTCGGGCGGCGGCATGGAGTCCCGCTCTGGGCAAGGCCATCAACGCGATCTCGGCCTCGCTCGCCGACACGACCGACCGGGCGACGATCGACCGCCTGACCGGCGTGGTCAATCGCCAGGCCCTCCTCGCGGCCCTGTTCGCAGAGGTCGAGCGCGCGTCGCGCTACGAGCGCCCGCTGTGCGTCGCCTTCGTCGACATCGACCATTTCAAGGCGGTCAACGACTCGTACGGCCACGCGTCGGGCGACATCGTCCTGCGGGGCGTCGCCCAGACCATCGCCGAGAACCTTCGGGCGAGCGACCTCATCGGCCGCTACGGCGGCGAGGAGTTCATGCTGATCCTGACCGAGACCGACGTCGAGGAAGGCGCAGCTCTGAGCGAGAAGCTGCGCAAGCTCGTCGAGCGGCTGCAGTTCAGCGTCGAGGGCAACAGCGCCCTCTCGGTCACGATCTCGATCGGCATCGTCGGCGGGTCGGGCCAGAAGCTCCGGATGGACAACCTCGTCCGGGACGCCGATGCCGCGATGTATTCGGCCAAGTCGCTCGGGCGCAACCAGACCTACATCTTCGAGGAGCCCGACGAGGACGCCCGCGTCCCGCGAGCCCCGATCTCCGACGCCGGGCGCATCCGCGCCATGGAGATCGGCCTGCGGGCGCGCGCAGGCCGCCACGGACATGCTGACCTCGTACATCGCCCCGCTCCCCCACTACCGCGGCCAGCCGTCCGCGCTGATCGCCGGGATCGTGGTCGAGATGGCGCGCCAGCTCCAGCTGCCCGAGGTCGAGGTCGACCGGATCCGGATCGCCGCCCTCCTCCACGACGTCGGCAAGGTGGCCGTGCCCCAGGAGATCCTCGACAAGCCGGCGCCGCTGTCGTCGGCCGAGTGGCGGAGCGTCGTCCAGCACCCGCGCATCGGCCAGGTCATCCTCGAGCACGCGGCCGCCCTGCGCGACGCGGTCCCGATCATCCTTCACCACCACGAGCGCTTCGGGGGCCACGGCTACCCGTACGGCCTGCGCGCCAACGAGATCCCGCTCGGGGCACGCATCGTCGCCATCGCCGATGCGTACGACGCGATGACCCACGACCGGCCGTACAAGCGGGCCATGTCGCACGACGCCGCCATCGCCGAGCTCCGCCAGCACGCCGGCACGCAGTTCGATCCCGCAGCTGGTCGAGCTGTTCTGCGACCTGTACTCGAACCGGATCCCCCGTCCGGACCCGACGGTCGTGCCGATCACCACGCCGCCCAGCCGGCCACGCCGCGAGCGCAAGGTCCACGCCTCGGACATCTCGTCCGGGACCCTGGCCGCCGACGGCCACGGCCTCGTCGAGCTGAATGCATCCGAGACGTCGGCGAGCGGCGGCGGCCAGGGTGACGGCGCCGGACCGAGCTCCGACCACCGCGGCATCGCCGCCGGCTAGACCTGCCACACGCCCGGCCCGTCGACGGCGGGGGCGCGTGCAAGCGGAGATACGTGGCTGTGCAGCCGCGGATACGTGGCGGTGCAGCGGCGGCTGCTAGGGTCGCGTCTCGCCCGCCGGGCGCCAGCCGGCCCCGCCGACCCGCCGACCCGCCCACGGGCCCGGACCGCCGGGGCCGGCGACCTTTCTGCCGCCGACCGTTCCGCGATGATGCGCGGATGCTCCGTCTCGCCTTCGCCGTCTTCGCCGTCCAGGCCGGCTTCCATGCGTTCACCGCGACGCTGCCGGTCGCGCTCGCGCAGGCCGGCGTCCCCGATCCGCAGATCGGGCTGATCGTCGGGACGGCGGCCCTCGTCCAGATCCCGGCGGCCTTCCTGACCGGCATCGTCGTCGACCGGGTCGGCGGGGTCCGTGCATTCACCGCCGGCGGGCTGGCGTACATCGTCGGCTGCGTGATCCTGGCGCTCCCCGGGGTCGAGCCGGGCGGTTCCGTCGGGCCCTTCCTCGCCGCCCGGGTCTTCCAGGGGATCGGCATCGCCGCGATCCTGCCGGCCGCGCTGTCGCTCGTGCCCCGGCTGGTCGCCGCGACCCGGCGCGGCCTCGGGCTCGCCTTCATCGATACCGCCCACGACCTGACCCTCGTCGTGATCCCGCTCGTCTCGCTGGCCGTCCTCGCGGCGACGTCGCTCCACGGCGTGGCCCTGCTCGCCCTCGGCTCGGTCGTCGCCGGCCTCGTGCTCATCCACATCGTGCCGTTCCGGTTCAGCCCGACCGGCGAGGACGAGGCCGGCACCGACGGGCCGACGGCGGTCGCGCATCGGCGCCTGGGCTTCGCGTTCCGCAGGTCATGGCTGCGACCCATCCTCATCGACCTGCTGTACACCGCGCACTGGGGCGTCATCGTGGCGTTCCTGCCGCAGCGGGCGGAGGCCGCAGGCGCGAACATCGGGCTCTTCTTCGTGGCCGACGGCATCGCCATCATCGTCACCCGGGTCCCGTCGGGCTGGCTGGCCGACCGGGTCCGGCCCGTCTACCTGGTCCTGGCCGGTCTGCTGGCGACGGGGTGTGCCGTCGTCGTGCTGACCGCCGCGCCGGCGACGCCGCTGCTCGTGCTGGCCGGCATGCTGACGGGCACCGGCGGCGGCCTGATCGCCACCCCGCTCCTCGTCGAGCTGTCGCGTCGAAGCCGGGACGCCGATCGGGGCAGCGCGTTCTCGCTGTTCTCGGCCGCCAACGCGACGGCGCTCGCGGCCGGCAGCATCGGCGGGGCGTTCGTCGTCGCGACGTTCGGCTTCGGGGTCGCCATGGTCGCGGCGCTCGTCGCGATCGTGGCTGCGGGGGTCGTCGCGGTCCTGGACCCCGACCTTCGGCACGGCCCGCCGGGTGCTCCTGATGCGACCATCCTCGCGACCGCGTGACGAGGCGCTCGGTCAGAAGTCGCGCCGCCCGGCGAAATGCTCGAGGACCTGCGGCCGGACGAGCTGGTAGACCGCGATCCGGAGGTCGCCCGCGGTCCGGAACGAGGTGCACGGACCCTGCGGGATCTCGAGCGAACGGGAGACGGTCCAGCCGCCCCCCGTGAGCCGGTCGACCGTCGCCCGATGGTCGGCCACCCGGTAGACCATGATCGGCCGCTCGCCGTCGACGTGGTCGGTCAGCAGGATGTTCGGGGGTGCGCCCGACAGCTCGAGCATCGCGACCCGGATCCCGCCGTCGTCGATGGCGAAGACGACGCGCGCGCCGACCGCATCGACGAGATCGGTCATGTCCGACGCCACGTCGCGGCTCGGCGTGTACAGGAAATCGAGAGATTCGAACGGGGCCATCGCTGCCGTCAGGGTACTCCTCGGGTCGGCGCGCCCCGGCGACGGATCACAGCCGCCAGGCGATCGGGGCGCGCGGATCGGGCGTGTACGAACAGAACGTCCCGGTCCTGATGGTCGCTTCGAGGTGAGCGCCGAGCTCTGGGTCCTGTGCGGCGATCCGCGCCAGGATCGACCGGATCGCTCGGGTCACGCTGACCCTCGCTCGTTCGGCGGACGACGCTGCAGGCCGATCGCGGCCACCCAATCCGATCGCGGCAGCGAGCTCGTGCGTCAGAGCCCCGATCTCTGCCTGCAGGCGGGCGACGCGCTCCGGATCGTTCCAGTCTTCCGCCTCGGCCAGCTCCCCCCGGAGATCGTCGAGACGCGTCCGATAGGCGGCCTTCGCCTCGGCATCGAGCGCCGGCCCTGCGTCGCCGAGTCGGCTGACGACGAGAGCCGGATCTGCGGCCAGCCGGTGCGTGGCATTCCCTCCCGCGGTCGCCGTCCCGGACCCTGCCAGCTCCAGGGAATGGATCTCGCGACCCGGTGAGGCGAGCAGGCGAGCCAGATGATGCAAGCCCTTGGCGTCTCGCACGCGGAAGGCGTCGCTTTCGTATTCGATGGTCCAGTAGTCGCCCTCCTGTCGGAACGTCCCGGGACCGGGGGACGTGAGAGCCCCGGGCCGACCCTCGCGATCCTCGACCTTCGAGACGTCGAGTCCCGCGATCCGCGCCGCGAGCGCCATCCCGAGCGCGTCCGACGTCACGAGGGCGGATCGATCCAGCTCCTCGGCCCATGCAAGATCCGTGGGCTCGCCTCGTCCCCTGAGGACCTCGGCGAGGTCATGCTGGGCGTGGGCCGTCCACGGCCGCGCGCCCATCGCCTGGAGCGTCGCGATCGCCGCGACGAGGTGGTGCTCGGCGTCGTCGATGCTTCCGATGGTTGCTGCGAGGAGGCCGAGGTAGCGATCGACCGCGCCGACGCTTCCTTCCGCGTGACCGATCGCATGTCGTCCCGCGAATGGCAGGAGCTGCTCGTACAGCACACGTGCGGCCGCGACATCGCCAAGGAGTGCACAGGCCTCACTCGCCAGGCACATCCCGAGCAGCCACTCGTTGTCCCGATAGATCGACTCGAAGTCGCCCACGGCAAGGTCATCGAACGCCGTCCGAGCCTCTTCCGCCTGGCCGAGATCGATGAGCAGGCACACGAGCGCGGTCCGATGCATCGGGTACCAAGGAAAGTCTCGTGCGGATTCCCGCACCGTCGCCTCCTCTTCGGCAAGTCGGCCCTGTTCCCGTCGCAGGAGAAACTGGTGCATGCGCGCTGCCGAAACGTCGTCCTTCCCCACGGTCACCCGGTATCCCGTGGCCAGCTCCCGCGAGATGAGCGCTTCGGCGAGGCCATAGTCGCCCTCGATCAGCGCAACCTCGGCTCGATTGACCGGCTCGAGCCACATCTGGGCCGGCTGGCGAAGCTCCTCGACCACCCGACTGAGGGTGACCGCCTCCTGGCGCGCCTCGGTCATCTGGCCAAGTTCGGTCAAACTCAGGAAGCGCATGAGATGCGCCTCGATGATGCGCTCGCCATCTCCCACAGCCTCAGCGATGACCATCATCTCGCGCTCGATCCCCTGGCGTTCCTCCGGGTTCTCCGGCCACCAGGTCGCCCAAAAGCGTCCGGCGAGCGCGTAGCTCAGCGTTGCGGGCTCGCCCAGGCGCCGGGCGATGTCGATCGCCTCCTGGCTCATGGCCGCGCTGTCGTCGCGGCGCTTCGGATCGGACCGCCATGCGCAGGCGAGCCGGGTGAGAAGGCGGACACGAAGCCCGTCATCGCCGGTGCCGAGCTCCTCGAGAGCATCCTGCAGGAGCGGCACGAGGATCGTGTCATGACCCGCCCGGGCCCATTGATGCCTGCCACCGAACCCCAGGGCAGCTCGTGCCAGGAGGCGCCCCGAGCCCAGGTGGTGGGCAAGGCCGGCCGCCTGCAGGAACGTCTCCCGTGCATCGTCGAGCTCTCCTGCCCGGGCCTGGGCATCGCCGAGCGCGAAGAGGGTTTCCACACGGCTCTGGTCATCGTGCGTGTCATCCATGTCCAGCACCGCCAGGGCCATGCGATACAGGCGCGCGGCTTCCTCGTAGGCGAGGGATCGCGCCGCCGCATCCCCAGCCCGGCGGGCATAGTCGATCGCCTTGGGACCGGCCGGTACCGCCTCCGGCTCGCCCGACCGTGCATCTCGAGCCTGGGCCGCCTGGACGAAGTGGTACGCGAGCTCGGCAAGGTGGGCTTCGGCCGACGGGCCATACGTCTGTTCCAACACGTCGGCGATCCGGCTGTGGAGCCTCACGCGGCGGCCCACGGACAGCTCATCGTGGAGTGTCTCGCGCACGAGGTCATGCGAGAACCGGTAGCGGCCGAGGATGCCTGCGACGGGCGCGAGCAGGCCGGCATGGATCGCCTCGTCGACCGCATCAAGGGCGTCGTCGCCGTCCAGGTCGCCGACCCGGCGCAGGACGTCGATGCTGAACTCGGGACCGATGGCGGCGCCGAGAACGAGGGCGCGTCCGGTTTCCTTGCCGAGGTGGCCGATCCTCCGCGCGATCACCGCCCGGACCCCGGTCGGCACGGCCACGCGGAGCGACGTCAGGTCACCGACGTCCAGGAGACGACCCTCGGCTGACAGCAAGCGCACCGCCTCGCCGACGAACAACGGGTTCCCGCTCGTCTCGCGCCAGACGGCGGCCACGAGACGGTCATGCGGGTCGATGTTCGCCGTCGCCCCGATGAACTTCCCGACTGCGTCTGCCGGAAGGCCCCCGAGGGTGATCAGTCGCGTGGCTCGTTCTCGCGCCATCTCCGAGATCGCGGCGGTCAGCGGGTGGTCCGGCGTCAGCTCGATATCACGGTATGTCCCGACGACGAGGATCGCGCTGTCGCTGATCTGGCTGGCAAGGAACCGAAGCAGCAGGATCGAAGCCGTGTCGACCGCATGGAGGTCATCGAGGATGACGACGAGCGGAGCATCGCGACCGACGTTCCGCAGGAGGGTCGCCGTCGAATCGAAGAGCTGGAAGCGAGCCGATTCCGATGCCGCGTCAGCCGGCGTCGAAAGATCCGGAAAGATCTCCTGCAGCTCGGGCAGCAGCTGGGCGACATCGCTGGCACCTGCACCCACGTGGCGCCTGATGACGTCCGGGGCCGTGGTCCGCAGATAGGTCCGCAGCGCCTGCACCCATGGCCAATATGGGGGCGCCCCGGCATCCTCCCATCCGCGTCCCCACAGGACCTGGCAGCCGCGCTCGCGTGCCCGTGCCGCGAGCTCGTCCGCCAACCGGCTCTTGCCGATCCCGGGCTCGCCGCCGAGCAGGATCAGCCGACCGCGCCCGAGACTCGCCTCGTCGAGGTCCTCCAGCAATTCGCCAAGCTCGCGCTCGCGCCCCACGAAAGGAGCACCTGCGTGGGGTGGAACCACCGTTCGCTCAGCTCCCTCGCTCACTCAGTCATTCGAGCGGCATCGCCGACGGCGATCCGGACGTCGTGCGGACCGTACATCCGTTCCGTCGTCGGCGGTCTCGTTTTCGGATGCAGTTCCATCGATTCGCACACTCGTGAGGCTCGTTCTCACGCCTGTGGAGTACATCCACCCACCGCGACCCACCTGGGCAGCGGAAGGATGGATGCGAAGGGAGCCGCAGAGATGGATCTCGTGCAGCACGAGAACGCGAAATCACTCAGCCCGATGGGTCGGGTCGCGAAGATCACGATGGGCGTCTGGCTGGTCATCGTCGGCGCAGCTCTTTGCGTGGTCATCACGGGGTGGCTGCTTGTTGCGAATGCGGGGGCCGGAACGGCCGCGTCGGCCACCGATCCGTTCACCGGGCCGGCGGCGATCGGATTTCGCGCGGCCGAGCACGAAGGGACGGGTGCCGCGGCGGGCGATCCCGTGACTCAGCCAGCGGCGATCGAGTTCCGCCGGAATGAGCACGACGGAGCGGGCGCTTCGGCGGTCGATCCGTTCACCCGGCCGGCAGCGATCGAGTTCCGCAACGGCGAACACGAAGCCAGCCGCTGATCCGTCCTCGACGGGAGCAGGGCGTCGACATCCCGTCTGCGCCCTGCTTTCATTCGCCCTTGCGACCCAGTCGATCGAGGCAAGAGGACGGAGCGCCCCGGATCGGCGTCGTGAAGGTATCGGGTCCCATCTCGTGTAACGGGCCGTGCATCGTCGGATACGTGCCAGTCAACCCCTGACCGGTACGTTGACCGCGTCATCCCGCCGGAGACGCAGGGTCGGGATCGGCGCAGCCGACCGACCGGGAAGGAGATGGGACCGTGAACAAGGTCCTCCTCACGGGCCGCCTCACGCGCGACCCGGAGATGCGCAGCCTGGCCTCGGGCAAGAACGTCACGACGTTCAGTGATGCAGTTCCGAGCAGGAGGCGGACCATTTCGTTCCGACATCCCATTCCACGAGATCGTGGTGCCGCGCTGGCGGAGGTAATAGATGCCGTCGTCATCTCCGCCCAGGCACCGGTCAGGTCGATCGCCTTGGATCGAACTTCAGCGGTTTGGTGTGCAGATAGCCGCAACGGCCAGGCTCGGCGCGGGTTGAAGCAGGCGAGGCCGACGGTGTCGCGATATGACGCGGCCGACACCGTCGTGGTTGCCGACGCAGTTGCCGACGGAGTCGTGATGCCGTGGAGCCGCAGGCGGCCAGGCAGGCGCAGAGGCGACTACCAGCACGAGATAGCTCCGCCGAATATCGGATCACACAGACCATCCTTTCACGGTCCGGCGCCCATTCGCGGCGGCACATCGCGGAACGTAGACCGACACCGTCTTTTCGTGTCTTGCCCCGGTCCCGGACAGGCTGCCGCATAACGATCGCGAGCCAGCCGCCCCCCCGTGGCCAGCAACGAGTTCATCGGCGGCGGCAAGGAGCGCTCGGAGTACCACCCCGTGGTGGCCTGGGATCGCCTGGCCGAGATCGCCGGCCGGTACCTCGGCAAGGGCCAGCAGGTCGCCGTCGAAGGCCGCCTGCAGACCCGGTCGTGGGACGACGACAAGGGCGCCCGCCACTGGAAGACCGAGATCGTGGCGGCGCATGTCGAGATGCTCTCGGGCCGCAACAAGAAGGACTACCAGGCCGAGCAGGCGGCCGACTCGCTGGCCGACCAGGCCGAAGCCCTCGGCGAGGCACCCGCCACCGAGCCGATCCCCGAGGCGGCGTTCGATCCGGGCTCGTCAGATGACGATGACGACGAGGACGACGCGATCGCCGACGGCGACGCCGAGCCCGAGGCGGCGACGGCGGCGACCGCAGCGGCCTGACGCCCGAACCTCCCGTGGCGGCGGCGCGACCCCCTCCGCGCCGTCGCCGCATCGCTCTCCGACCTAGGCCGGCACGAACTCGAAGAACGAGATCGCCAGGATCGCGTAGACCAGCGTCAGCAGCGCCCCCTCGAGCCAGTTCGTCTCGCCGTCGATCGCGATGAGCGAGCTGATCCCGACCGCCGCCGCGACGGCGGCGATCTCGAGCGGCGTGAAGACGAGGTTCATGTCCTGGCCCATGAAGGCCCCGAGCAGGACGAGGACCGGCGCGACGAACAGGGCGACCTGGAGGCTCGAGCCGAAGGTCACAGCCAGGGCGAACTCCATCTTGTCCTTGGCCGCCAGCTGGACCGACACGAGGTGTTCGGCGAGGTTGCCGATGGTCGGGATGATGATCACGCCGACGAAGAAGAACGACAGGTTGTACTGCTCGATGAACGGCTCGATCGACGACACCAGGATCTCCGACAGGACGGCCAGAAGGGCCGCCGCGCCGAGCAGCACGAGGATGGCGATCCGACCGGACCAGGGCGGTCCGCCATGCTCGTCGGCTTCCCCGGCTGCGCCCAGGGTGACGTCCGGGTGCGTGAACTGGAAGATCAGCGACAGGCCGTAGCCGATGATCAGGACGACCGCCACCAGCACTGATTCCTCGGTGATCGAGCCGGGCGTCTGGTCGTGCGTCGTCAGCGCGAAGATGGCCGGCACGAACAGGCCGATGAGGGCCAGCACGAGGAGCGCCGCGTTCGACACGGCGATCTTGGCGCTGAAGTGCTGCGAGCCGTTCTTGAGGCCACCGATCAACGCGCTCAGGCCAAGGACGAGCAGCAGGTTGCCGATGATCGAGCCGGTCAGCGACGCCTTGACCACCTCGATCAGGCCGGCCTGCAGGGCGAAGAACGCGATGATCAGCTCGGCGATGTTGCCGAACGTCGCGTTGAGGATGCCGCCGACCTGCGGCCCGGTGATCGAGCCAAGCCGCTCGGTCGACAGACCGACCACCCAGGCGAGCCCCAGGATCGCTGCCGCCGACACGATGAACAGCACCGATTGGTCGGCGTGCAGGCCGAAGTCCAGGACGATGGCCACGAGGCTCAGGAGGACCGTCCCGATCAGGAAGATCCGCGACAGCGGCGACAGCTGACCGAGGATCGGCAGGCCGGAACGGGGTGCTGGCTGGGCGGTCATGCCGCCATCCTAGCGAGGCGGCTCGAGCCCGTAGAGCCGCCGGCGCGGCAATCCGGACGACGCCGCGACCCGCCGCGCAGCCTCGCCCCGGGCGACCCCCGCATCGATCAGAGCCTCGACTTCGGCGCGCGCCGCATCGAGTGCCACGGCCTCGTCGAGCGCCCGCGTGGGACCGCCGGCCGACGAGGCGCCGACGACCAGGACGAACTCGCCGCGCGCCGGGATCCGGGCAGTCGCGCCGTCGGCGTCCGGCCGCGCAGCTTCGGCCAGCTCGCCGAGACCGCCGCGCACGATCGTCTCGTGGAGCTTGGTCAGCTCGCGGCAGACGGCGCCGGGCCGATCGGGACCGCACGCCTCGGCCAGGTCGCGCAGCGTCGCCGCGACCCGGCCCGGCGCCTCGTAGATCACCGTCCCGCGCTCGTCGGCCGCGATCCGGGCGATCCGCTCGCGCCGTTCGCGTCCCGACCGTGGCAGGAAGCCCTCGAACGCCCAGCGCGGCCCGGCCACGCCGGATGCCGCGATCGCGGCCAGCACGGCGCTCGCACCGGGGATCGGCACCACCCGCCCGCCCTCCGCGGCCCACGCGTCCACGAGCTCGCCGCCCGGATCGCTGACCGCGGGCGTTCCGGCGTCGGTGACCAGCGCGAGGTCGGCGCCGCCCCGGAGGTGGTCGAGGAGGGCCGCGGCGCGCCCGGGACCGCTCTGGGCGTGGTAGCTGGTCATCCGCGTCGCGAGTCCGTGCCGGTCGAGCAGCCGACGGGTGTGACGGGTGTCCTCGGCCGCGATCAGCGGCACGGACCCCAGGATCTCGAGCGCCCGCAGGGTGATGTCGGCCAGGTTCCCGATCGGGGTGGCGACGACGTACAGGGTCCCGCCGGCCGGACGCGCGTCGGCCTCGGCCGGCCCCGCCCCGGCCTCCGCCGCGGCCCGCGTCACCCGCGCGCCGACCCCGGCCGGCGGCGCGGATAGAGGTAGTCGACGCCGGCCGTCCGCGGCCCGAGCTTGGCGATCGGCGGGACCTGCCGCTTGAACTCGGCGCCGGCGATCATCCGGTCGACCCGCTCGACCATCGCCGGCTCGAAGCCGAGCCCGGCCATCTCGTCCAGCGAGCGTCGCTTGTCGACCCGCCAGAACAGGAGACGGTCGAGGACCGGGTAGCTGAACTCACCCTCGGTCTCGTCCGTCTGGCCGGGCCACAGGTCCGCCGAGGGAGCCTTGCGGATGATCGCGTCCGGGACGCCCAGGGCGACGGCCATCTGGCGGACCTGGCTCTTGTACAGGTCGCCGATCGGGTTGAAGGCACACGCCGCGTCGCCGAACACCGTCGTGTAGCCGATCAACGATTCGGTCTTGTTGCTGTGCCGACCACCAGCCCGCCCCAGGTCACGGATCGGTCGTACAGCACGGCCATGCGCATCCGGGCGGCCATGTTGCCGCGCCGGAGCGGTCCCGCATCGAGGCCGTCCTGGCCGCCGGCGCCGGGCAGCTCGCCGGTCCCGAAGTAGCCGTCGACCATGGCCGTGATCTCGACCAGCTCGCTGGCGCAGCCGAGCGCGGTGATGACCGACTCCGCGTCGGCGCGTGACGCCGGCGACGAGCTGCGGTACGGGAGCATGACCGCGAGCAGCCGTTCCGGGCCGATCGCCTCCGCGGTCAGGTAGGCCACGACCGCCGAATCGATCCCGCCCGACAATCCGAGCACCGCCCGCTCGAAGCCCGCCTGCTCGAGCTGGCCCCGGATGAACTCGGCGATGACGCGCCGAGCGACATCGGTGTCGATCGCCAGCTCCACCGGGAGCTCGAACGGCGCACTCGGCGCCGGGTCGCCCACGGTCAGGCGCCCCGGTCGACCGGCCGGACCGTCCGCGGGCGGGGTCGGAACCCGATCGGCCCGGCCGGCGGCTCGCCCGGCGCGACGTCGAGGCCGGGTTCGGCACCCCGGTCCCCGGTCGAGTCCTCGGCCAGGCCAGACCGCTCCGCGACGATCCGCTGCAGCTCGCGCACGTTGAACTCCGGCCGCTCGTCGCGCAGGAGGGGCAGGGCGATCCGCTCCCGGCGGATGTCCGCCGGCGCGATGTCGACCGTGAACAGCCCCTCGTCGTAGAGCGGAGCGCTGAACAGCGCCTGGCCGGTCGGGGCGATGACCTCGGAGCCGCCCCAGAACGAGATCGACTCGTCCACCCCGACTCTGTTGCAGAAGATCACGAACGAGGTCGTCAGCTGGGCATAGGTGCGCATGAGGGTCCGCCACGAGGTCGCCGTCCCGAGACCGACCTCGTTGGTGGCCGCCAGGTCCCGGCCGGGCGAGGACGACACGTTGACCAGGATCTGGGCCCCATCGAGCGCCAGGATCTGCGGCACGGGCAGGTGCCAGAAGTCCTCGCACACGCCGATCCCGATCCCGAGCCCGAGGCGCGACGGGACCGCCCGCAGGACGTCGCCGGCGGCGAAGAAGCGGCGCTCGTCGAAGAGCCCGTACGTCGGCAGGAAGAGCTTGCGGTGGACGTGCCGGATCTCGCCGTCCTCGAGCAGGGCGGCCGCGATGAACAGCCGGTGATCGCCCAATTCCTCGACGAACGACACGATCGCCGAGAGCCCGCGGGTCGCCCCCGCCAGACGCGCCAGGCGAGGGTCGTCGAGCCGCATCGCGACCTCCGAGGCGAGGTCCTGGAGCTGGTATCCGGTCAGTCCGAGCTCGGGGAAGACGACCAGGTTCGCGCCAAGCGCGCGCGCCTCGTCCAGGCGCGCGTGGTGGGTCGCCAGGTTGGTCTCGAGCGCCCCCAGGCGCGGGGCGATCTGGGCGAGCGCGACGGTCAGGGTCTGCACGCTCCGGAGCATACGCGAAGGCCCTGCGGTGGGAGGCACGAGCGCCGGTGGGCCGTGCCGGGTGCGCCGGTGGCCGTGACTGGCGCGCCGATGGACGCGTCCGGCGCGCGCGTGGGCCGTTCCCGCGACGACCGCCCAACCGACGACCGTTCCGCCGACGCCCGGGCCCGCCCGATGCTAGGCTCCGCACGCTTGCGATGCTCCCCTGCCGGGCGCCGCGGGCGACGGGGCCGCACGCCACGCAGCAGGAGCACGAGGGAGCTTGTCAGCCGCTCCACGGGGTCGCGCCACCGCCGTCCGCCTGATCGTCGTCGCGCTGTTGCTGGCGGCGTGCAACGCGACGGTCCCGCCGATCGTCACGAGCCCGCCGACGCCGACCCGTCCCCCGGCCACCCCGGCACCGACCGAGGACGCGTTCGTGCCCGCCGACTATCCGGCTGCGGGCGACGCTCCATGCGGCCAGAAGGCGCCGCCCGACGCGACCCACGCGGCCTATCGGGGCGAGCTCAAGCGCATCCGGGCGACCGCCGCGAGGACCGTCATCTTCGAGCTGTGCCGGCCCGACGTCGCCTTCCTGACGAAGATCGCGTCACCGGCCTTCGGGATCAACGACACGGGCTGGATCTCGCGCCACGTCAAGCCGGGTGGGGCGGGCGAGCAGGCCATCGTCAGCGAGGTCAACGGGACCGGACCGTACAAGCTCGAGCGCTGGGATCGCGGCAAAGAAGTCAGCCTTGCGCGGAACGACGGCTACACCCGCACTCGCGCCGCCAACGAGCGGGTGATCGTCCGCTGGCAACCCGATCCGGTCCGACGGGTGTCGGAGCTGCAGGCCGGGACGGTCGACGGCGTCGACGATCTCAGTCCATCCGGGTTCGAGACCGTGGACGGCGATGTCAGCCTCGTGCTCGGGCCACGGAAGGGGTTGAACGTCGTCTACCTCGGCTTCACCCCGAGCGGCGCCCCGTTCAACAACGAGACCGTCCGCCGGGCGCTGGCCCTCGGCATCGACCGAGGAAAGATCGTCGACGCACGGTTCCCGCCGAGCTCCGAGGTGCCCACCCACTACACCCCGTGTGACATCCCGTTCGGCTGCGCAGGCACGCCGTGGTACGGCTTCGATCCGGCGCTGGGGCGGGAAACGCTCGCCGCGGCCGGCTATCCGCAGGGCTTCGAGACCACCATCCACTACCCGATGACGGCACGACCGTCCCTGCCCGATCCGCAGGGCGTGGCGATCGACCTCCAGACCCAGCTGCAGGACAACCTCGGCATCACGGCCAGCCTGGTCGCGGAGCCCGACGCGACGTATGCCGCCGACGTCGACGCCGGGAAGATCCGGGGCATCTTCCTCGACACGCAGACGGTCACCTATCCGGATGTCAGCGCGTTCCTCGACCCGACCTTCGGGCCGGGCGCGTCGGCGGCCCTGGGCAAGCCGCTCGGCGACGTGGTCAAGGCCCTCGGCACCGGACGTGGAACGGCGGTCCGGGCCAAGCGGGAAGCCGCGTACGCCCAGGCCAACAACGCCATCCGGGGCCACGTCCCGATGATCCCGCTCGCGCGGACCGGCTCCACGGCGGCGTTCCTCGTCGACGTCGGCGGAGCGCTCGTCTCGCCACTCCGGCAGGAGCGGTTCGCGACGATGACGCCCGGTGACCGCCGCCAGCTCGTGTGGCTGACCTCGAGCGAGCCGCCCGGCCTGTACTGCGCCGACGAGACGGACCCGGTGGCGCTGCTGACGTGCTCGCAGCTCGTCGAGAGCCTGTACGGCTACCAGCCGGGCGGTGCCGCCGTGATCCCGAACCTCGCGGAGCGCTGCGCACCCAACGCCGCCCTGACCGTCTGGACGTGCACCCTCCGCTCGGGCGTCACCTTCCACGACGGGTCGCGACTGGACGCCGGCGACGTGCTGACGAGCTTCGCCGTGCAGTGGAACGCGGAGGATCCGCGCCACCTCGGGCGGACGGGCACGTTCCCGACCTTCGCGGCCTGGTTCGGCGGGTTCCTGAACGCTCCCGCCACCCCGGGCGGCTGACCGGCCGGCTGCCGCGCCGTGGCGCCGTGGCGGCCGGACTCGCCGTGGCGGCCGTCAGGCCGGTGGCGGAGCCGTGGGCGGGGTCACGGCCGCAGGCACGGGCGGGGCCGGCACGGCCGCGACGCTCGGCAGGGGCCGTCCCGTGGCCTGCGCCTGCTCGGTGGAGCCGTCGACCATCTCCGCGAAGTGGCAGGCGACCTCGTGGCGCGTGTCGAGCACCCGCAGGACCGGGTCCTCGGTCACGCAGCGTTCCGGGTTGCCGAGCTTCTCGCGCAGCCAGCACCGGGTGTGGAACCGGCAGCCCGACGGCGGGTTGACCGGCGACGGGACGTCGCCCTTGAGGATGATCCGGCGTCGGCGCGACTCGATGACCGGATCCGGGATCGGCACGGCCGACAGCAGCGCGACCGTGTACGGATGGAGCGGATTGAGCACTGAGCTCGCGCGAGCGCGGCCACCTCGACCACTCGACCCGAGGTACATGACGGCGGTCCGGTCGCTGATGTGGCGGACGACGCTCAGGTCGTGGGCGATGAACAGGTAGGTCAGCTGGAACTCGGCCTGGAGCCGCTCGAGCAGGTTGATGATCTGGGCCTGGATCGACACGTCGAGCGCGCTGATCGGCTCGTCCGCGACGATGAGGTCGGGTGGAGCGCGAGCGCGCGCGCCACGCCGATGCGCTGGCGCTGGCCGCCGGAGAACTCGTGCGGATAGCGTGACGCGTAGTCCGGGTTGAGGCCGACCGTCGAGAGCAGCTCGCGGACGCGCTCGCGGCGATCGCCGGCCTTGCCGACGTCGTGGATGTCGAGCGGCTCGGCGATGATCCCGCCGACGGTCATCCGCGGATCGAGGCTGGCATACGGGTCCTGGAAGATCATCTGCATCCGGCGGCGAAGGCGGCGCAGGTCCGCACCCTTGACCTTGGTGACGTCGACGCCGTCGAACACGATCCGGCCGGCCGTCGGCGGGTTGAGCCGGATGATCGCCCGACCCGTGGTGCTCTTGCCGCAGCCCGACTCGCCGACGAGGCCGAGCGTCTCGCCACGGCGCAGCTCGAACGACGACGCCGTCGACCGCCTGGATGTCACCGATATGGCGCTGGCGGATGATCCCGTCGCGGATCGGGAACTAGACCTTGAGGTCCTCGAGCGGCGAGGAGCGGACCGGCGCGGGCGCGGCAGGCCTCCGAGCCCGCTCGGCATCGACGCCGTCGTCTCAGTCGTCATGCTGGATCCCGTCGGTGTGGTGCTCCGGCTCGGGCGGGAGCGGCAGCCCGCCGGCTGATCGGGGCCAGCGAGATCTGGCCTTCCTCGTGCTGGATGTCCGCGACGAGGCCTTCGAAGTCGTCGGCGTCGACCACCGAGGTGCCCGGCTCCGACCTCGTCGAGCGCGCCCGCGGCGGCGCGGCGCGGACGAACCCCGGCGCGAACGGCCGGCCGGCGGCGCGTTCCTCATCGGTCGGCGGGTTGAAGCACGCGATCTGGTGGGTGGCGCCGCGCCCGGTCATGACGACCGGCGTCCCCGTCGATCGTCGGGCGGAGGCCCGGGTTCTCGGTCCAGCACACGTCGAGACGCCAGCGACAGCGCGGCGCGAACGGGCAGCCGCTCGGAGCGACCCGCATGTCCGGCGGACGACCCTCGATCGGGATGAGCGGCTCGCCTTCCGCGGCGTCGACGCGCGGGATCGAGTGCAACAGGCCGACCGTGTACGGATGCGAGGGGCTGGCGAACAGGTCGAGGGTCGTCGCCGACTCGACGATGTAGCCTGCGTACATGACGTTGATCCGGTTGGTCATCCCGGCGACGACCCCGAGGTCGTGGGTGATCAGGATCATCGCCGAGCCGGTCTGCTCGGTCAGCCCGCGGAGGAGCTCGAGGACCTGCGCCTGGATCGTGACGTCGAGCGCCGTCGTCGGCTCGTCGGCGATCATCAGCTTCGGTTCGAGCGCGAGCGCCATGGCGATCATCACGCGCTGGCGCATGCCACCGGAGAACTGGTGCGGGAAGTTGTCGAGCCGTGTCTCCGGCTGCGGGATGCCGACCATCGGGAGCAGCTCGACCGCGCGGGCGCGAGCCTTGTCCTCGGCTGATCTCGCGGTGGGCCATGATCGTCTCGATCATCTGCTCCTCGACCGTGAGGACCGGGTTCAGGCTGGTCATCGGATCCTGGAAGATCATGGCGATGTCGCGGCCGCGGATCGAGCGCAGCTCGTCCTCACGCAGCTTGGTCAGGTCCTGCCCGTCGAACACGACCTTGCCGCCCTCGATCTTGCCCGCCGGCTGCGGCAGGAGCCGCATCATGGCCAGGTTGGTGACGCTCTTGCCGCAGCCGGACTCGCCGACGAGGCCGAGGCTCTCGCCCTCTTCCAGCTGGAAGCTCAGGCCGTTGACCGCGTGGATGGTGCCCTCGTGGGTGCGAAAGCGCACGACGAGCTCCTCGACCGAGAGGAGCGGGCCGCCGGCGGTCATCGGCGCATCCGCGGATCGAGCGACTCGCGCAGGCCATCGCCGAGCAGGTTGAACCCGATCGCGCTGATCACGATCGCGGCGCCGGGGAAGAACAGCAGCCACGGCGCCTGGCGCAGGAACTTCGTCGAGTCGGTCAGCATCGTGCCCCATTCCGGGGTCCGTGGATCGGGCGGGCCGAGGCCCAGGAACCCGAGGCCGGCGACGTCGATGATGGCGGTCGCCAGCGCGAGCGTGGACGCGACGATGAGCGGCGTGAGCGAGTTCGGCAGCAGGTGCCGGAACAGCAGTCGCGAGCCCGACGCGCCCAATGCCCGCGCCGCCGTCACGTAGTCCGAATTCGCGCAACGAGAGCAGGCTGCCGCGCAGGATGCGCGCGAAGATCGGGACGTTGACGACGGCCACGGCGAAGACGATCTGCGGTAACCCGCGACCGAGCCAGGCGACGATCCCGATGGCCAGCAGGATCCCGGGGATCGCCAGCATGACGTCGACGACGCGCATCAGGACCGAGTCCACCCGCCCCCCGATGCCGCCGGCGGCGGCGCCGATCGCCCCGCCGATGAAGACGCCCATGACCACGGAGGCGATGCCGGCGACGAGGCTCACCTGGGCGCCGTACAGGATGCGGCTGTACTCGTCCCGCCCCTGGAGGTCCGTGCCCATGATGTGCTCCCGGGAGGGGGTCTCGAGCCGATCGGACAGCTTGCCCTCCTGCGGCCCGAAGGGCGCGAGGAATGGGGCGAAGAGCGCCGCGCCGACGAACACCGCGATGAAGACCATGCCCAGGATCGCCGGCCGGTTGCGCAGCAGGCGCCGGAAGGCGTCGCGCCACAGCCCGCGGCTGGCGCGGGCCTCCTTGGGAGCCGTGATCGTGGTGGCGGGCGCTGCCATCAGGCGTACCTGATCCGCGGGTTGAGGACCGCGTAGAGGATGTCCACCAGGAGGTTCACGACGAGGAACACCACGGCGAAGACCAGGATCGTGCTCTGGATGACGAAGTAGTCGCGGTTGCTGATGCCATCCACGACGTACCGCCCGACGCCGCCCCACGCGAAGACCGTCTCGGTGATGACCGCTCCCGCGAGGAGGCCGCCGACCTGCAGACCGAGGACGTGACCACCGGCAGCCAGGCATTGCGCATGATGTGCCTCGCGTTGATCTTGCGTTCGCCCAGGCCCTTCGCCCGCGCGGTCCGGACGTAGTCCTCGTTCGTCACGTCGAGGACGGATGCGCGCGTGATCCGGCAGATGATCGCGAGCGGGATGGAGCCCAGCGCGATCGCCGGCAGGATCAGATGCGACAAGCCGTCGAGGAAGAGGTCGGGCCGGCCCATGAGCAGGCTGTCGATGAGCACGAAGTTCGACTTGATCTCGAGGTTCGCGCGCGGATCGATCCGCCCGGCGGCGGGCAGCAGGTCGAGCTGGACGGCGAAGATGTATTGCAGGGTGAGCCCCAGGACGAAGACCGGGATGCTGATGCCGAGGAGCGAGACGACGGTCACCGCACCGTCGGACCAGCCCTGCGCATGCCGTGCGGCGTAGCGCCCCAACGGGATGCCGACGCCGGCCGCGAAGATCATGGCCGCCACGGTCAGCTCGATGGTCGCCGGGAACCGCGTGAGCAGCTCCTTGAGGACCGGCTGGCTGATTGACGACGCTCGACCCGAGGTCGCCGTGCAGCAGGTTGTTCAGGTAGTTCAGGTACTGCTGCCAGAGCGGATCGTCCAGGCCCATGTAGGCGCGCAGGGCGGCGACGCGCTCGGGCGTCGAGTGCTGGCCCAGGATCGCCGACGCCGGGTCGCCGGGCAGCAGGTGGATGAAGGCGAACAGGACGATCGACAGGCCGAACAGGACCGGGATGGTCCCGATGAGACGGCGGGTGATGAACCTGACCATCCGACGACCTCGTCCCGGTTGACTCGGAGACGGAGGTCCCCCGGCAGCGGTACCGCCGGGGGACCAGGAGCGTGCTGACGCGACCCGAGGGCGGTCAGCTCACGCTTACTTGTCCAGCCAGATGTCGGTAAAGATCTCGAGCAGGACCGGCGAAGGAACGACGCCCTTCACGTAGGTCTGCCTTGGCTGCCGGCGTCTTGCCCGAGACGATCGGCACCGACGGCATGTCCGCCAGGATGAGGTCCTGGGCCTTGGTCCCACTCGGCCTGCTGGGTGGCCTCATCGCGAGGACGCCAGCGCAGCGAGCATGGCCGCGTTCATCGCGTCGTTCTTGTTGGCGAACTCGGGGTTCGGCTCGTGCCGTTGCCGCGGTACCCGAAGAACGCCGTGTACAGGAAGTTGTCGATGCCCAGCCAGTCGCAGTTCCAGCCGATGAGCCAATGCCGGGTACTTCCCGATCTCCTCAGCGTCCAGGTAGGTCGGGTTCCAGATGGCCGACTGGGGATTCGGCTTGAAGCCGACGGCCTCGAGGTCCCGGAGGATCGCCTCGAACTCGCCCTTGGGGTCCGGCATGTACGGCCGGCTGACCGCGGTCGGGTACCAGAAGTCGAAGCTCAGGTCGGTCACGCCGCTCTCGGCGATCAGGGCCTTGGCCTTGTCGGGGTCGTAGCTGGGGATGTCCAGGTCGTTGAGGAACTTGGTGCCGGGGGGCGCCCAGTTCGTTGACGCACGACACCGTTGTCGCCGAAGAACGCGTCGACGAGGGCCTGGCGATTGATCGCGTAGGCGACCGCCTGGCGGATCTTGGGATTGTCGAACGGCTTGTGCGTCTGGTTCATCGCCACGACGCCCATGTTGCACGCGCTGCCGCGGTCGTAGTGACTGCAGCTTCGTGTCGGCCTTGGTCGTCGGAACGTCCACCGGCGCTCAGGGTCTGCGAGATGTCGATGTCGCCGGCCTGCAGCGCGTTCAGCGTGGCGGTCGGATCGGCGATCGGCTTGAAGGTGACCGCATCGAGGTATGGGCCACCGGCCGATGCATTCCAGTAGTTCGGGTTCTTGGTCAGCGTGACGTGGTCGCCGGTGACCCATTCCTTGAACACGAACGGACCGGTGCCCGTGGCCGCCGGGCGGTCCGCCGTTGGCATACAGGTTGTTCTTGAAGATCCGGGTCGCTCGCCTTGCCGTCCGCCAGCGCCTTCGGGCTCGAGATGCCGAAGGGCGTCAGTGTCGGCTGGATGAGGAAGGCGGAGTTCGGCGCCTTGAGCGTCAGGCTGAACGTCGTCGCGTCGGGCGCCGCCGTCGAGGTGACGTTGGCCGTCGCGCCGCGGCCGATGACGGTGTCCGGAGTAGTAAGGTCAGGCCGGCTCGACGTACGACTGCGGGAGGTTCAGCCAGCGGTCGAAGTTGAACTTCACGGCGGCCGCATCAAGGTCCGTCCCGTCGGAGAACTTGACGCCGCTGCGGATCTTGAACGTGTAGGTCAGGCCGTCGCTGCTGAGCGTCCAGCTCTCGGCCAGGCCGGGGACGATGTCGTCACCGGTGCCGGGCTTGAGCGTGACCAGCGTCTTCGACGATCTGCTGAAGGACGTACGACGAGCTCGCGTCGCTGACGAGGAGCGGGTCCGTTCCGGCGATGTCGCCCGGGATGGCGACGACGAGCGTCCCACCCGCCTTGGGCGTGCCTGTGGCGGCAGACGCGGCGGCCGAGGGGGCCTCCGAGGTCCCCGGCGCCGTTGACGGCGCAGTGGTCGGGGCGGCCGCCGACGGGGCGGTGCTGGTGGTGGCTCCTCCGCATGCCGCAAAGACGATCGTCGTCGCGGCGAAGAGCGCACCGATGCGCACTCGAATCATTGATCCTCCTCCTCTTTGTAGGTCATCACCACCCGGCGTGCCAACGCGTGGCTGGCCGGCGGCTGACCCGAACGCGGGACAGGATACCGTGGGACTTCCACGGTCGTATTTCCCATCCGATCGACCCGGCGCGCCTTCAGAACGGGCTCTGGAGGTCGGTCGGCGTATCGGTCTTGTCAGGGCTCTCGGTCGCGAAACCGTCCGCGGCGTGGGTCGGCGCGGTGCCATCCTCCTCCTCGAGGAAGGCCGGAGCGTCGAGCGCCGGCGGCGCGTTATCGTCGAGCTTGCCGGCCGCGGCGAGCGACGCCAGGGCCGCCGCCGGCGTGCCCCGCCGGACCAGCGCGGTCGCGCCGATGTGGGCGACGCCGACGTCGGTCTTGAGCGCCTCGTCCGCATGGTGGCAGGCGGCCTGGTGATCCGCGGTCTCGGCCACGACGCGGAGCTCCGGGTCGATCGTCCGGCAGTCCTCCGGCTGGCCCAGCCGCTCGTACAGCCAGCAGCGGGTGTGGAAGCGGCAGCCGGGCGGCGGGTTGACCGGGCTCGGGACGTCGCCCTTGAGGATGACCCGCTTGCGCATCCGCTCGGCGACCGGGTCGGGCACCGGCACGGCCGACAGGAGCGCCCGCGTGTACGGGTGACCCGGCGCGGCGTAGAGCTGCTCGGGCGGGCCGATCTCGACGATCTTGCCGAGGTACATGACCGCGACCCGGTCGCTGATGTGCTTGACGACGGACAGGTCGTGGGCGACGAACAGGTAGGTCAGCCCGAGCCGCTCGCGCAGGTCGGTCGAGCAGGTTGAGGACCTGCGCCTGGATCGAGACGTCGAGCGCGGAGATCGGCTCGTCGCAGACGATGAACTCGGGCTCCACCGCGAGCGCCCGGGCGACCCCGATGCGCTGGCGCTGGCCGCCCGAGAACTCGTGCGGGTAGCGCTTGACGTACTTCGGGTCGCAGGCCGACCAGCTTGAGCAGCTCGGCGACCCGCTCGTCCTTGGCCGCGCCCTCCGCCAGGTGGTGGGTCTCGATCGGCTCGCTGATGATCGAGCTGACCGTCATCCGCGGGTCGAGCGAGCCGTACGGGTCCTGGAAGATGATCTGCATCCGGCGGCGGTACCTGCGCAGCTCCTCGGTCTTGAGGCTGAACAGGTCGACGCCGTCGAAGCGGACCGTGCCGCTGGTCGCGTCGCGCAGCCGGATCATCGCGCGGCCGATCGTGCTCTTGCCGCAGCCCGACTCGCCGACCAGCCCGAGCGTCTCGCCGCGACGGACCTCGACGGTCACCCCGTCCACGGCCCTGACCGAGCCCTTGACCGTCTTGAAGATGCCGGCCCGGATCGGGAAGTGGACCTTGAGGTCGTTGACCTCGATGATGTTCGCCGTCTCGTGAGGCGGCGGGCAGCGGCGTGACCGGCGCGCCGGGCGTCGCGGTGGCGGTCACGCGATCCACCCGCCGGGCTCGGTGGCGAAGCAGCGGGCGAGATGGTCCTCCGGCGCCGCGGACCGTCAGCTCCGGCTCGCTCTCGCGGCAGACGTCGCGGATGTACGGGCAGCGTGGCCCGAATCGGCAGGCGGCCGGCGGCGAGATGAGCACCGGTGGCATCCCCTCGATCGTGCGCAGCTTCTCGCCCCGGATGTCGTCGATGCGCGGCAGCGAGTCGAGGAGGCCCCAGGCGTACGGCATGCGCGGCGCCTCGAACAGGGTGTCGACGGTGCCGGTCTCGACGATCCGCCCGGCGTACATGACGTTGACCCGGTCGCACATGCCGGCGGCGATCCCGAGGTCGTGGGTGATCAGCAGGACGGCCGTCCCGAACTCGGACGACAGCCGCTGGATGAGCTCCAGGATCTGGGCCTGGATCGTCACGTCGAGCGCGGTCGTCGGTTCGTCGGCCAGGATCAGCTTCGGGTCGCAGGCGAGGGCGATGGCGATCATCACGCGCTGGCGCATGCCGCCCGAGAACTGGAACGGGTAGTCGTTCAGCCGGTCGGCCGGTCGCGGGATGCCGACCTTGGCCAGCAGCTCCACGATCCGGTCCTTGGACGCCTTCGCCGACAGCCCCATGTGCTCCTTGATCGATTCGCCGATCTGGTAGCCGATCGTGAGGGTCGGGTTGAGGCTCGTCAGCGGGTCCTGGAAGATGAACCCGATCTCCTTGCCGCGGAGCTTGCGCATGTCCTCGGGGCTGAGCTTGAGGAGGTCGATCCCGTCGAACATGATCGAGCCGGCGACGATCTTGCCGGGCGGGTCGGGCACCAGGCGGGCGATCGACAGGGCCGAGACGCTCTTTCCGCAGCCGGACTCACCGACCAGCCCGAGCGTCTCTCCGTAGCCGACGTCGAAGCTGACGTCGTCGACCGCCTGGACGATCCCGTCCGGCGTGTAGAAATGAGTCGACAGCCCCCGGACTTCGAGCAGGTGGTCCGCCTTGCGGCCGACGGCTGCCTGGCTGACCGCCTCGGTCCGCGCCCGAAGGACGTCGTCCGAGGAGAGTTCCACGATGGTCGGTTCGTCGGCGGCCGGGACCTTCTCCTCCGCGCTCACCACCTATTGCTTTCCCTTGAGCTTCGGGTCGAGCGCATCGCGGAGACCGTCACCGAGGAACGTGAATCCGATCAGTGCGAGGGCGATGAAGATCGCGGGAAAGAGCACGAGATGCGGCTCCGACCGGATGAACTTCTGGCCCTCGCTGATCAGGCTGCCCCACGAGGCGCGGGGCGGTTGGACGCCGATGCCGATATAGGCGAGGGTCGCCTCGGCCAGGATGGCGACGGGGACGCCGAGGGTGATGGCCACGATGATCGGGCCCATGCCGTTGGGCAGCAGGTGGCGGGTCACGATCTTGCGATCGGAGACCCCGATCGCCTTGGCCGCCTCGACGAACTCGGTCTCCTTGAGGGCCAGCATCTGGCCGCGCGTCAACCGGGCGACCGTGACCCAGCCGACGAGGCCGATCGCCACGAACACGAGCAGCAACCCGTCGAGCGCCTGGCCGAACGACGGTCTCGCGGAAGGCGACCGACAGCAGGATGATGAACAGGATGTCCGGGAACGCGTAGATCACGTCGGTGATCCGCATCAGGACGTTGTCGGTCCGGCCGCCGAACCAGCCCGCGATCGCGCCGATCGGCACGCCGATCAGGATGATCACCGCCTGGACCACGAACGCGACCGTCACGCTGATCCGCGCGCCGTCGAGCAGCCGGCTCAGCAGGTCACGGCCGAGCTGGTCCGTGCCGAGGATGTGGTTCGGCGACAACGGCGGCAGCGGCCGGTTGCCGTTGGCCTGGACCGCCGGGCAGGTCCTGGACCTGGTATGGCCACGGGGCGATGAACGGTCCGAAGATCCCGCGAACAGGAAGCAGGCAGGACGAGCACCAACCCGACCACCGCCAGCTTGTTGCGAACGAGCCGCCCGAACGCCTCGCGCCACGGTCCGGCTGCAGTCTTCGGCGCGCGACCTGGCCCTGACGACCGTCGTGTTCGTCGCCATCTCGCGCGCTCCTAGCTGTACCGGATCCGTGGATCGATGTAGGCGTACAGCACATCGACCACGACGTTGAGGAAGGCCACCGCGAACGCGTACAGCATGGTCATCGCCATGAGCAGGCCGTAGTCGCGGGTCGAGATCGACGTTGATGTAGTACTGCCCGATGCCCGGGATCCCGAAGATCCGCTCGATGATGAACGAGCCGGTGACGAGGAAGGCCAGTGTCGGGCCGAGGATCGTCACGACCGGGATGAGGGCGTTGCGGATCATGTGCCGCGAGACGACCGCCTGGTCACGGACGCCCTTGCTCTGGGCGGTCCGGATGTAGTCCTTCCGAGTGACCTCGAGCATCGACGCGCGGGTGTAGCGCGCGATGATCGCGATCGGGAAGCCGGCCAGGGCGATGGTCGGCAGCACCCAGTACTGCGGACCCTTCCAGCCACCGGTCGGGAACCATCCCTAATTGGACGGAGAAGAACACGATCAGCAGGATCGCGATCACGAAAACGGGCGTGGCGATGCCGATGATCGAGATGCTCGTCGGCTAGGTAGTCGGGTGCCCGGTTGTGACCAAGAGCGGCGAAGATGCCGAGTGGGATGCCGACGGCGACCGACAGCAGGAAGGCCATGATCCCGAGCTGGACGGTGGTCCAGATCCGCGTCGGCGATGATGTCGTTGACGGTCCGGTCCTTAACCGGTACGAGGGTCCGAGGTCGCCCTGGAGGAACTTGCCCGCCCACGTGATGTACTGGATCGTAGACCGGCTTGATCCAGTCCGTATCTGGCGTTGAGTCGATGCCTGGATCGCCTGACGGAAGTC
This sequence comes from uncultured Chloroflexia bacterium, assembly GCA_963720495.1. Classification (GTDB taxonomy): domain Bacteria; phylum Chloroflexota; class Limnocylindria; order Limnocylindrales; family CSP1-4; genus SPCO01. The sequence continues at coordinate 86,265 of CAVRFU010000004.1, read as the reverse complement.
GCTTCTCGCGTCCCATGGACCGCCGGGAACGGAATGCATGAGGAAGAAGGTGATGACCGAGACCGTGAACAAGACCGGGATGATCCACAGAAGCGCCGGCCGATATAAGCTGATCACGGTCATCGTCTCTTGCTGGTTGATCGATCGGTCGATTGTAGAGGTCTCGGTGGGCCGGCCGTAGGCCCGACCCACCGAGGTTACTGGTCGCCGATCGGCGACTAGTGCTTCTTGACGAATCTTACGGTCTCGTAGAACAGGTCGCCTGCGCATGCAGGAGTCCGTCGCGATGGGCACAGGCCGCCGATATACGGCTGGACCTCGTTGGTGACGACGGTCGGCACCGAAGCGGCAGAGTATGCCGCGTCGTTCGTCAGGATCGTCTGCGCCTGCTTGTAGAGCGCCACCTGCTTGTCCTGGTCCGGCTCGCCGGCCGCCTGGGTGATCAGCGCGTCGAAGTCCTGGTTGCAGCACTGGACGTCGTTGTTGCCGCCGCCGCACACGAAAGGTTGCCGAGCTGGTTGTTCGCGTGCGGGTAGTCGGCGCCCCAGCCGTCGCGGGCGAGATGTCGTAGAGACCGGCCGTCCGCTGGGTAAGGAACACGCTGAACTCGCTGCCGATCTGCTCGGTCTCGGAGACCGAACGCCTGTGCGCCACGCCTCGGCGAGGAATGCGACTCGGGGCTCGTGGCCCCGCCGGTGTTGAAACCGAACTTGAGCTTGCCGAGCGATCCGCCGCGTGGGCACGCCGAGAGCGCCTGAGCGCGGTGGCCATGTGCGCTTGGCCTGGTCGAGGTCGTACGGGTACGGGTCGAGGTCTTCCTGGTAGCCCGGGATGCCCGGCATGACGAAGCTGTTGGCGGGGTTGCCGACCGCGGCGCACGTCGCGTCGATGAAGCGCCTTCTTGTCGATCGCCTGGGTCAGCGCGATCCGGAAGTCCTTGTTCATCGTCGGACACGTCCTTTGGGTCCGGCACATCGAGCCAGCGTGCCGTGAGCGTCTTGGGATCGATGCCGTTGTTGTAGTCGTAGTAGTCGATGGAGAGCTGCGGGAGTATCGATGGCCATCGGCACCGAGGGTCGGGTCGGCCTTCACCCGTTGGATGTCTTCGGCCGGCGTCAGGACCATGTCGAGCTCGCCTGCCTCGAAGGCCGCCTGGCCCTGGGCAGTCTCGGTCGTCATGCTCATGTCGAGCTCGGTCAGGATCGGCTTCGTCGCCGTACCAGTTCGGGTTCGGCTTGAGCACGATCTCGCTGTTGTGGTTCCAGGTGGAGAGGATGAACGGCCCGGAGCTGACGTAATTGGCGGCCTCGGTCGCGTTCTGGCTCGTGATCCACTTCTGCTCGACCGGGACCGCGATCCAGAGCGCGAGCACGTCGACGAAATACGTCGCCGGTGTCGTTCAGCTTGAAGACGACGGTCTTGTCGTCCGGGGCCGAGACGCCCGACCTTGTCGAGCAGCGGCCTGGATCGTGCGCATCCGTCGGAGCCGGCTTCGCGCTCGAGCATGCGCGATCAGTTCATCGGCGCCCACGAGCGGGGACAGGACGTAGCTGTACGGCGCCGCGAGACGCGGGTCCAACGTGCGCTTGATGCTGTAGACGAAGTCACCCGCGACGATCGGATTGCCGTTGCTGTACTTCAGCCCGTCCTTCAGCGTGAAGGTCAGGGTCTTGGCATCGGCCGACACCTCGGGCAGCGCCGTGGCGAGCGCCGGCGACGATCTTGAGGTCCTTGTCGAAGTACACCAGACCGCGCTGCAGCGCGCGCAGGACGGCGATCGAAGCGTTGTCCTGCGCCTTGTTGGGATCGAGGGTCGGGGGCTCCTGGCCAAGGTCCATCTTGACGACCTGGTCAGCTGCGAGGTCGGCCGCGCTCGGGGCCGTACGCTCTCGACCGGCGCCGCGGACTGGCCCGGCGCGGTCGAGGCCGCCGGCGGCGCAGACGGCGCCGTCGAGGTGGTGGCACCGCCGCACGCCGCCACGATGACGGCGATGCTGGCCAAGATGCCAAACAGTCGTTTCTGCATGGATTCTCCTCCGAACGGGTGACATACCCGAAGAACTCGTGCTACCGCGGCCCGATCCCCGCATTTCAACGTCGCGACGTTCGCATAGCCTCCAGGTCGAGCCTCCCGCTCGAACGAGGACGATAGGCGAACTGCAGCGGCAGCACGGATCGGGTCGGTGCGCTGCCGGTACTATCCACAGCGCCCGTTCGACTGTCAACTTCCAGCCTAACGAGCGTTCGCTTGGCGGCCCTCACGCACGAATCAATCGGGGCACGGGGTCTCCGCCCCGGTCATCGGCGCGCCAGCGCAGGTTCGGTTGGCGGGCTGCAGTCGCCTCGTCGAGACGCCGGACGGGGGCCGCATGCGGGGCGCTGGTGACCAGCTCGGGGGTCTCGTCGGCCTCGGCGGCGATCGCGATCGAGGGCGGCCGCGAAAGCGTCGAGCGTCTCGATCGATTCCGTCTCGGTCGGCTCGATCAGCATCCCCTCCTCGACGGTCAGCGGGAAGTAGATCGTGGGCGGGTGGTAGCCGTAGTCGATGAGGCGCTTGGCGATGTCCAGCGTCCTGACCCCGGTCCGGCGCTTGATCGAGGCGGCCGATGCGACGAACTCGTGCTTGCAGGCGCGCGGGAACGGGATGTCGTACGTCTCGGCCAGCAATGACCGGAGGTAGTTGGCGGCCAGGACGGCGTCGTCGCTGACCTCGCGCAGACCACTCCCGCCATGGGCGCGGATGTACGCATAGGCCCGGACGAGCACGCCCGTGTTCCCGACGAACGCGCGCAACCGGCCGATGGAGGTTGGGCGTTCGCCCTCTCGTTCGAGGCGGAACGAGCCGTCGTCGTCGCGCACGACCCGCGGTCCGGGCAGGTACGGCAGCAGGGTCTCCCCCACTCCGACCGGGCCGGCTCCCGGGCCGCCCCCGCCGTGCGGCGTGGAGAACGTCTTGTGGACGTTGAAATGCATGACGTCGAAGCCGGCCTCGCCCGGCTTGAACCGGCCGAGGATGGCATTCAGGTTGGCGCCGTCCATATAGGCCAGGGCGCCGGCCGCATGGACCGCATCGAGCAGCTCGCCGATCCGCGTCTCGAACAGGCCGAGCGTGGACGGGTTGGTGATCATGACCGCGGCGGTGCGGGGTCCGAGGGCGGCCCGGAACGCCTCGAGGTCGACCCCGCCGTCGGGTGCCGACGGGATCGTGATCGTGCGGTAGCCGGCCATCGTGGCCGTGGCGGGGTTGGTGCCGTGGCTCGAGTCCGGCACGAGGACCTCGTCGCGATCGGACTGGCCGGTCGCCCGGTGGTGGGCCCGGATCATCAGGATGCCGGTCAGCTCGCCCTGGGCGCCGGCCGCCGGCTGGAGCGTGACCGCCTGCATCCCGGAGATCTCGGCGAGTGCCCGTTCGAGCTCCCACAGCAGCTGGAGCGTGCCCTGCGCCACCTCGTCCGGGGCCATCGGGTGGAGGTTGGCGAAGCCCGGCAGACGGGCGGCCCACTCGTTGAGCTTGGGGTTGAACTTCATCGTGCACGAGCCGAGCGGGTAGAACCCGGTGTCGACCGCGTAGTTGAGCTGGCTGAGGTTGACGTAGTGACGGACGACGTCGGGCTCGTTCATCTCGGGCAGGGCCGGTGGCACGGCCCGGCGCGCCTCCGCCGGCACCCGGTCGAGGGCGTCCTTGGGCGGGTGCGGGATCTTGCCGCCGCCGCGACCGGGCCGGCCGCGTTCGAAGATGGTCGGCTGGAGCGGATCGCCCACGACGCTCATCGGACCGCCGCCGCCGGGATGTCGGCGTGGCCGAGGACGGCGGCCAGCGCGACCGCGAAGGCGCTGATCTCGGCCGGGGTCGTGACCTCCGTGGCGCAGACCAGGAGGCCGTCGGCCAGGGCCGGATCGTCGGGCTCCGCGTCGGCCAGGACGAGCCCGGCCAGGATGCCCGCCTCGAGCAGCCGGCGATGGACGGTCCGCGCGTCCGGGACGCGGACGACGAACTCGTTGAGGTACGGCCCGGGATGCATCCGCTCGGCGCCGACGGCCGACAGGGCCGCCTCGAGCTCGGCGGCACGGCTGGCCCCGAGGGCGGCCACGTCGCGCAGGCCGTGCGGGCCGATCGTGGCCAGGTAGATCGAGGCGGCGAGCGCCAGCAGGGCCTGGTTGGTGCAGATGTTGCTGGCCGCCTTGTCGCGGCGGATGTCCTGCTCGCGCGCACGCATCGTCATGACGTAGGCGCGCTTGCCGTCCAGGTCGGTCGTCATCCCGACGAGGCGGCCAGGGATCTGGCGGACCAGGGCCTCGGTCGAGGCGAGGATGCCGAGATACGGTCCGCCGTACTGCGGGGCGATCCCGAGCGGCTGGCCCTCACCGGCCGCGATGTCCGCGCCATACGCGCCGGGCGGGGCCAGGACGGCCAGGCTGACCGGCTCGATGACGGCGACGAACAGGGCGCCGGCAGCGTGCGCCAGGCGGCCGATCTCGGGCATCGGCTCGAGCAGGCCCAAGAAGTCGGGCTGGGCCGCGATGACCCCGGCGACCGGCCGATCCGGGTCGGCCAGCATCCGCTCGAGGGCGGCGAGATCGGTCGTGCCGGCGGCCTCGCCCTCGGTCACGAGCGGGATCTCCTCGAGATCCAGGCCGCCCGAGAAGTAGGTCCGGGTCGTGGCCCGGTAGTGGGGGTGCACGCCGCGGGAGATGAGGACGCGCTCGCGCCGGGTCGCCCGGCAGGTCATCAGCGCGGCCTCGGCCGTGGCCGCCGCCCCGTCGTAGTGCGAGGCGGACACGATGTCGAGGTCGACCAGCTCGGCCAGCAGCGACTCGTACTCGTAGATGCTCTGGAGGGTGCCCTGGCTGATCTCGGGCTGGTACGGCGTGTACGCCGTGTACCACTCCCCGCGCAGCAGGAGCTGGTCGACCGCGGGCGGGCTCCAGTGCCGGTAGACGCCCGCCCCGAGGAACGAGGCGAGGTCGGTCCGGTTCCGCGCGGCGAGTGCGCTGAGCCGGGCGGCCAGCTCGAGCTCGGGCTCGGGCTCGGGCAGGTCGAGCGGGGACGCGCGGAGCTCGGCCGGGATGTCCTCGAAGAGCTGGTCGATCGATGTCAGGCCGAGCGCCGCGAGCATCCGCCCGCGATCGTCGGCGGTGTGGGGACCGTACGGCATCCGCTGGGTCAGCCGGCCGCGATGAGCGCGTCGTAGGCGGTCGCGTCGAGCAGGCCGTCGATCTGGCTCGGGTCGGTCAGGCCGACCTTGATCATCCAGCCCCCGCCATACGGGTCGCTGTTGACCAGCTCGGGATTGGCGCCGAGCTCGCCGTTCGCCTCGTTGACCTCGCCGCTGACCGGGGCGAAGAGGTCACTGACCGCCTTGACGGACTCGACCACGCCGAACGCCGCGAACTGCTCCAGCGCGCGCCCCGCGTCCGGCAGCTCGACGAAGACGATGTCGCCCAGCTGCTCCGCCGCGTAGGCGGTGATGCCGATCGTGGCCTGGTCGCCTTCGACGCGGACCCACTCGTGATCCTTGGTGTAGTGCAGATCGGTCGGCACCATCGCCTCAGCCATCCCTCCTGTAGAACGGCAGGGTCACGACCCGTGCCGGCACCCGCGCATCGCGGATCTCGATATCGAGAACGGTACCCGGCTCGGCGTCACCGGGTGCGACGTACGCCATCGCGATCGGCACGCCCAGCGTGGGCGACTGCGTCCCGCTGGTGACCACGCCCGTCCGCCGCTCGCCGGACCAGACCGGGTAGCCGTGGCGGGCGATCCCCCGACCCTCGATGGTCAGGCCGACCAGGCGTCGCGACGGACCGTCCCGGGCGATCTTCTCGAGGGCCGTCCGGCCGACGAAGTCGCCGGTCTTGCCGAGCTTGACCACCCGGCCGAGACCGGCCTGGTACGGGTCGGTCCCGAGGTCCAGCTCGTTGCCGTACAGCGGCATGCCCGCCTCCAGGCGGAGCGTGTCGCGGGCACCGAGGCCGATCGGCAGCCCACCCACGTCGCGCACCGCGGCCAGCAGCGCGTCCCAGAGCGGCACGGTCTGAGCCGTGTCGACGAAGACCTCGAAGCCGTCCTCACCGGTGTAGCCGGTCCGGGCCACCAGGCCCGGGATGCCGGCGACCGTGCCTTCGACCGCGGCGTAGTAGCGGAGCGCACCGAGGTCGACGTCGGTCAGCGGGGCGAGGAGACCGGCTGAGGCCGGCCCCTGGACCGCCAGGAGCCCGGTCGCCAGCGACCGGTCGTCGAGGACCGCGCGGAAGCCGGTCAGGCGCTCGGCCAGGGCGTCCGACACCACACCCGCGTTGCCGGCATTGGCCACCACGAGGAACCGTTCGTCGGCGAGCCGGTACACGATCAGGTCGTCCACGATCCCGCCGTCGGGCATGGTCATCATCGAGTAGTGCGCCCGGCCGACCGCGAGGCTGGGCGGGTCGGACACGAGGGCGGCAGCGAGGGCGAGACCGGCCTCCGGACCTTCGACGTACAGCTCGCCCATGTGAGACAGGTCGAACAGGCCGGCCTTCGTCCGGACGGTCCGGTGCTCCTCGATGATCGAGCCGTACTGGACCGGCATCAGCCAGCCGCTGAACTCGATCAGCCGGGCCCCCAGGTCCTGGTGGGCGTCGTTGAGCGGGGTCAGGTGGATCGGCGGATCGGCCGCGTCGGTCACGACGGACCCTCGGCGGAGGCTGCGTCAGCGGTCCCGACCGGCGGCACCGCGCCTCCCTTGAGGACGGCCGCGGCGTGGGCGACGAGGGTCCGTTCGGTCTCGAAGGTGAGCATCGTGACCGCCGAATCGAACGGGACCCAGCGGACCTCGTCGAACTCGTGGTCGTGCTTGGCGAGGTCGCCCCCGGCGGGCTCCATCAGGAAGTAGTGGACGGTCTTGTGGATCCGCGTGCCCGACTGCACGAACCAGTACTCGATGGAGTCCAGCGTGCCCGTGATCTTGACCTTGAGGCCGGTCTCCTCCTGGACCTCGCGGAGGGCGGTCTCCTCGCGCGTCTCGCCGGGGTGGGGCGTGCCCTTGGGCAGCGTCCACGTCCGGCCATCGCGCTCACGCCGGCGGCTGCCCACGACGAGCCAGGGCTGACCCTTCTCGTGGCGAACGACGATCCCGCCGGCGGAGGTGGCGGTCGAGGTCCTCAGGCGGACCACGGCGCCGATGCGGCGCCCGGGCGTCGGGCGGTGCCGGGGCGCCCGGACCTGGCCCACTCCATGGTCACGGTCGGTCGGATCCGACCCGTCGCCGGTGCCTTCGACACCGCCGGGTGGATCGCACGCCAGCTGGCCCGGAGTCGCGTCAGGGGCGCGACCTCGGGACCGCGCAGCTCGGTCGAGCGGACGCCGGGCGCCTGGAACGACCCGGACGGGCGGAGACCGAGACGGCGCTCCCGCACGCGAGTCGACGGGCGGACGAAACGGGCCGCCGGGCGGGCCGCGTACTTGGCCGCGATGCTGTGATCCATGGGAGGCTATGGTACCGGTTCAGGACGGCCTTGCAAGGCCGAGTCGACCACCGATCGCATCTTCCCGGCGACCTCCGGTGCCAGGGCGCCACGGTCCTCGGCCAGATCGATCTCACGACGGGCCGCGGCGACGTACAGCTCGAGCACCCCGGGGGCGTGGGTGCGCAGCGTCTCGAGGTGCGCGGCCAGCGTCCCGACGTCGCCCCGGGTCATCGGTCCGGTCAGCGCGGCCCGGATCCCGAGCGACCGGGCGTTGCCGAGGGTCCCCTCGATCAGCGGTCCGTAGATCGCCAGCGAGCCGGCCTCGTCGAGCCCGGCGACCCGGCCCAGCTCGGCGATCGCGTCGAGCAGCGCCACGAACCCGCCGGCCGCCAGGACCGCCGCCGCGTGGTAGGCCGCCTTGGAGCCCGGCGCCAGCCGGACCGGGACCGCCCCGATCGCCTCGGCCATGTCGGCCAGCATCGCCACCAGCTGGTCGTCGCCCTCGATGGCGACGGTCGCGCCGTGGAGCGCGGCGACCGCCCGTTCGGTGTCGGCGAACGCGACGAGCGGGTGGAACGAGCCGATCTGCGTGCCTGCGCCCATCGCCGGCGCGAGGACCTCCGCCCCGAGGGCGCCACTCGTGTGGATCATCGCCTGACCGCCGTACATCCGAAGAGAGCCGGCCAGCGGGGCGATGGCATCGTCCGGGACGGCCAGGATGATCAGCTCGACCTCGTCGAGGATCGGCTCCGGGTCGGCGAAGACGCGGTGCACCTCGACGAGCGAGCGGAACCGCTCGCGGCGGCCCGGGTCACGACTCGCGACCGCCTGGATCGGCCAGCCGGAACGGCTCAGCGCGACCCCGAGCGCGGTGCCGACCGAGCCCGCCCCGACGATGCCGATGATCGGCGGCTCGCCCGGCCCCGCGTGGACGTGCGGGTGGACGTGGTCGCTCGGGTGCGTCTCGTCGCCGTGGCGGTGGCCCCCGGGCGGGACCGGATCGAGGTCGATGCCGGCCGCGTCGATCGCCGCCCGTGTCTCCGCGCGCTCCTTCTCGGGATCGTCGCCGGGCAGGTCGCCCCAGCCCCGCATCAGCAGGTGCCGCGGCCGGCCGGCCGGGTTCGTCGCACGTCCACGCACCGAGTGTAGCGAGCCGGGCCGTGTCACCGGGCCGGTCGGTATACTGATGTCGATCTCGACCCGGGGCGGGCGCACCCGCCCGGCGCCGACTGACCCCGCGCACCGGCGCGGTCGATGAAGGAGGCGCCCCGTGACCAGGTCAACCATCCCCGACCCCTTCGACGCACGCGCGAGCCTGCGCGTCGGCGAGATCGACTACGGCTACCACCGGCTCGACGCCGTCGGCGATCGGATCGATCTGGCGACGCTCCCGGTGACGATCAAGATCCTGCTCGAGAACCTGCTCCGCCACGCGGGCGGACCGGTCGTCCGCCCCGAGGATGTCGAGACACTCCTCGCCTGGCGACCGGGGGCCGCCGCCGAGGCGGAGATCCCGTTCATGCCGGCCCGGGTCCTGCTCCAGGACTTCACCGGCGTGCCGGCCGTCGTCGACCTGGCCGTCATGCGCGACGCGATGGCCGATCTCGGGGGCGACCCGGGCCTGGTCAACCCGCTGGTCCCGGCCGACCTCGTCATCGACCACTCCGTCCAGATCGACCGGTTCGGCACGCCCGGAGCCTTCGCCTTCAACGTGGAACGCGAGTACGACCGGAACGGCGAGCGCTACCAGCTCCTGCGCTGGGCCCAGACCGCGTTCCGCGACCTGCGCGTCGTGCCACCCGGGACCGGGATCGTCCACCAGGTCAACCTCGAGTTCCTGGCCACGGTCATCACGGATCGGACCGATGCGGATGGCCGCCGGGTCGCCTATCCGGACACGGTCGTCGGGACCGACTCCCACACGACGATGGTCAACGGCCTGGGCGTCCTCGGCTACGGCGTCGGCGGCATCGAGGCGGAGGCCGTCCTGCTCGGCCAGCCGCTCTACCAGCCCATGCCCCACGTCGTCGGCGTCCGGCTCCATGGTGCCCTGCCCCGTGGCTCGACGGCCACCGACCTCGTCCTGGTCGTGACCGAGCTGCTCCGGGCGCACGGCGTGGTCGGCTCGTTCGTCGAGTTCGCCGGCGACGGCCTGGCCACGCTGGCCCTCGCCGACCGGACGACGATCAGCAACATGAGCCCCGAGTTCGGGGCCACCTCGACCCTCTTCCCGATCGACGACGAGACGCTCGCGTACCTGCGCCTGACCGGCCGCTCGGCCGACCGGGTCGAGCTCGTCGAGCGCTACGCACGGACCCAGGGCCTGTGGCGCGAACCCGGCGCCGGACCCGTCTTCGACGAGCTGCTCGAGCTGGACCTCGCCAGCGTGACCCCGTCCGTGGCCGGGCCCCGGCGTCCCCAGGACCGCGTGCCGCTGGAGGCCTTGCGGGCCAACTTCCGGTCGAACTTCCCGAACGGCCTGGAAGGCACGATCACGGAGCTGGGTGGCGAGGAGCCCGTCCCCGGCAACGGGCTCGTGGAGGGATCGTCGGCCGAGTCGTTCCCGGCATCGGATCCGCCGTCATTCACCTCGGGCGACGCCGACGTCGAGGCCGCACCGCCGGCCGACCCGGTCGTCGCGGACGCGGGACCGGTGGACCTGCAGGCCTACCGCCCGGTCGCGATCGAGATGGGCGGTCAGGCCGTCTCCGTCCGGACCGGCTCGGTCGCGATCGCGGCGATCACCTCCTGCACCAACACGTCCAACCCGACGGTCATGGTCGGGGCCGGCCTGCTCGCCCGCAACGCCGTCGCCCGCGGCCTGCGCGTCGGGCCGACCGTGAAGACGTCGCTGGCGCCCGGCTCGCGCGTCGTCACCTCCTATCTCGAGGCGGCCGGGCTGATGGCGCCGCTCGAGGCGCTGGGCTTCGCCCTGGCCGGCTACGGCTGCACGACGTGCATCGGCAACTCCGGGCCGCTCGACGACGCGGTCGCCGGGGCGATCGAGGCCAACGACCTCGTGGTCGCCGCGGTCCTCTCGGGCAACCGCAACTTCGAGGGCCGGATCCACCCGCTCGCGCGCGCGAGCTACCTGGCGTCCCCGCCCCTGGTCGTCGCCTTCGCGCTGGCGGGCAAGGTGGACATCGACCTGACGACGGAGCCGCTCGGCACGGACGTCGACGGCCGGCCGGTCTTCCTGGCCGACATCTGGCCGGAGCCCGAGGAGATCCGGACGGTCATCGGCACGGCGCTCGACCCCGAGCTCTTCCGACGCACCTACGCGACCGTGTTCGAGGGCGACGACCGCTGGCGCGCGCTGCCGATCCCGGCGGGTGACCGCTACGCCTGGGAGTCGGACTCGACCTACATCGCCAAGCCGCCGTTCTTCGAGGGTCTCCGCCGGGACGCGGGTGAGCCGGCCGGCCTGGACGGGATGCGGGTGCTCGCCGTGCTCGGCGATTCGGTCACCACGGACCACATCTCCCCCGCCGGATCGATCTCGCCGTCGTCACCGGCCGGCCAGTGGCTCCAGGCGCACGGCGTCGGACCGCTCGACTTCAACTCGTACGGCGCACGACGCGGCCATCACGAGGTGATGATGCGCGGCACGTTCGCCAACATCCGGCTGCGCAACGCGCTGGTCCCGGGAGTCGAGGGCCCGTACACGGTCCACCTGCCCGACGGCGAGCAGGGCTTCATCTATGACGCCGCGATGCGCTACGCGGCCGAGGGCGTTCCCGCTGGCCATCCTGGCCGGTCGCGAATACGGCTCCGGCTCATCGCGCGACTGGGCGGCCAAGGGACCGGCGCTCCTCGGTGTCCGGATGGTCCTGGCCGAGAGCTTCGAGCGGATCCATCGCTCGAACCTGGTCGGGATGGGCATCCTGCCGCTGCAATACCGGCCCGGCGACACCGCCGCGTCGCTCGGCCTGACCGGCCGCGAGACACTGTCGGTCAGCCTCGGCGGCGGGCCGGCGCCGCGGGGGACCGTCCGGGTCACCGCCCGCTCGGACGACGGCACGGAACGCGGGTTCGATGCGATCGCCCGCCTCGACGGACCGATCGACGTCGAGTACTACCTGGCCGGCGGGATCCTGCCGGCGGTCCTCCGGAGACTCGCCGCCGCGACCTGAGGCCGGATCCCGATCGACGGACACGAAGAAGCCCCCGGGGGAGGAACCGGGGGCTTCAACGCGGAGGAGCGGGCTTGTCGTCGGTTGTGACGCGCAGCCTCTCGTGCCCGTGACGGGCGGCAGCCACCGAATTCAGGCGTCCCGCGAGCTCGCCGGTTCGTCGTCGTCGACGGGGGCGATCCCGGTGACGGTCGGTGAGGCGTCGCCGCGCATCGTCCGGCCGACGTTGCCGACGAGCAGCGCGACCGCGGACACCAGGTAGAGCTGCCCGATGAGCGCCTCCGACACCGAGACCATCCGGCCAAGGCTCGACGCCGCCGTGTAGTCGCCGTAGCCGAGCGTGGCCAGCGTCGTGTAGCTGAAATAGACGTAGTCCGAGGCGTTGGGGTCCGGGGTCTGGACGAAGAACTGCTCCTGCGTCACCGTCGCGATGAGGGGGAACAGATAGGAGTACGCCAGGCCGAGGAGCAGGTAGATGGCCAGGGCGCCCAGGACCAGCCGGACCGTGATCACCGGGCTCAGCACGATCCGGCGGAGGATCACGATCGGGGCGACGACGGCCAGCAGCAGACCGACGAGACCGGCGGTCGTGTTGCCCACGGTCTCGCCGAGCAGGAGCGCGACGGCGGCGGCGACCACCGCGACGATGACGACGACCGTCGCGGTCCGGAAGATCCGCCGATGCGCGCCCGCCGTGTGCAGCACGTACAGCAGGGTCCCGCCGCTCAGGGCCACGCTGATGACCTGTCCGACCGGTCCGATCGCCGCGGCGAAGACCACGATCGTCAGCAGGATGAGGATCAGGACGACGCCGAAGTCATCCTGCCGCTCGAGCGTCTCGCGGGCCTGGCTCCGACGCGTCTGACCTGGGGCGCGGCTCGGGATCATCGCTCGCGATGGTAGTCGACCGTCTCGGTCGGTCGGGCGCCTCGGCGCGACAGGACTCCTCGCCGCGCCGGGCGTATCCTCGTGACCGTGACGGCCTGGACCTCGGACGAGCTCACCCGCCTCGAGCCGATCGATGAGCTCGGGCTGGCCTCGCGGCGATCCGACGGAAGCCTTCGGCGGTTCGTCACGATCTGGTTCGTCCGCCTGGGCGACGACCTCTACGTCCGGTCCGCCTACGGCTACGACAACCCGTGGTTCCAGCGCGCCCTCGCGTCGGGCGACGGCCGGATCCGGGTCGGGGGCATGGAGCGTGATGTCACGTTCGTGGCGCCCGGGCCGGAGGTCGCGGACGATCTCAACGCGGCGTACCACGCCAAGTACGACCGTCACGGGGCGCGCATCGTCGGGACGGTCGTGTCGCCGGAGGCGATGCGGTCGACGCTCAAGGTGGTTCCGCGCTGACGTCGTGCGCCGACGTCGCCGCGAGGTCGTCGGTCACATCCCGGCCGGCCGGCGGGTCAGTGTCATGACCGACTCCGCGCAGGGATCTTGACCGATGACCGACCAGGACTGGCTCGCCGAACGCTTCGAGGCCGACCGCGCCCACCTGCGCGGCGTCGCCTTCCGGATGCTCGGCTCCGTGAGCGAGGCCGACGACGCAGTCCAGGAAGCCTGGATCCGCCTGAGCCGCACCGACACGACCGACGTCGAGAACCTGCGCGCCTGGCTGACGACGGTGGTCGGTCGCGTCTGCCTCAACATGCTGCGATCGCGCAGGACACGGCGCGAGTCGTCGCTCGAGACGCATCTCCCCGATCCGATCGTGAGCCCGGAGGACGGCCTCGATCCCGAGCAGGAGGCCCTGCTCGGCGATTCGGTCGGGCTGGCCCTGCTCGTCGTCCTCGACGCCCTGACACCCGCCGAACGCGTCGCCTTCGTCCTCCACGACGTCTTCGCGCTGCCGTTCGACGACATCGCGCCCATCGTCGGCCGGACGCCGACGGCGGCTCGTCAGCTCGCGAGCCGGGCCCGTCGACGCGTGCAGGGCGCGCCCGTTCCGGACGTCGACCTCGATGGCCAATGGGCCGTCGTCGACGCGTTCCTGGCCGCCGCGCGCGACGGCGACTTCGACCGCCTGCTGGCCGTGCTCGACCCCGACGTCGTCGTTCGATCGGACGGCGGTTCGGCGCGTTCGGGCATGTCGTCGCTGGTCCGCGGCGCAGAGGCGGTCGCGGCACAGGCGATGAGCTTCCGGCGGTTCACGGAGACGTCGACGCGCGTCCTGGTCAACGGGATCCCGGGCGGCGTCGCCTGGAACCCGGACGGGAGCCCGTTCGCCGTCCTGGCCCTCACCGTCCGGGGCGGGAGGATCGTCGCGATCGACGTGCTCGCGGACCCGGACCGGCTCGCGCAGCTCGACCTGACGGTGGTCAGCGGCTGACGGATCGAGCCCTCCGCGCGCGCGGTCACGTTCGCCCCTTCCGGCGGGTCATCCCTGTAGACCCCCGACCGACCACGCGAGAAGGAGCGACCCACATGAGCACTCACATCGGCAACGCCCGGAGCGCACCGCGCTGGGTGACGATGTTCACCCCCATCAGCCGTCCCCTGCTGGCCGCCGGCGTCCCGCTGGGCTTCAACGGGCTCATCACCATCCCCGGCCGGACGAGCGGTCAGCCGCGGACGACGCCGGTCGCGATCATCGCGGTCGACGGGCGGCGCTGGGTCTGGGCGCCCTGGGGCGACGTCCATTGGGTGCGCAACCTGCGGGCCGCGGGTGGCGCGACGATCACGGTGCGTGGCCGCGCCGAGGAGATCACCGCGACGGAGCTGGACCAGGCCGAGCGACTGGCGTTCTTCCGGGACGTCCTGGGTCCCGTCGCCCGGACCCTGCCGTTCGGTCGCCAGTTCATCCGCATCGTCGACGGGGTCGACCTCGACGATCCGGTCGAGGCGTCCGTGGGCCGGCCCGTCTTCGAGCTCCACCCGCGCTGATCCTGCGGGCGGACGAGGGCCCCGGTCCCGGCGCGGCTCAACGGTCGCGGTCACGACGCTGGGCGATACTGGCGCCTTCCTTCAGGAGGTGACCCATGCGCCCACGTGCCGGAGAGGAGGCGGTCATGACCGCCGCCGCGTCCACGCCATCGGGGTCACGGCCCGACGTCCGCACGCCGGCCGGGACGGTCCGCGGCACGTGGGAGACGGGTGTCGCGGTCTTTCGGGGGATCCCGTTCGCGGAGCCGCCGGTCGGCGAGCGTCGCTTCGCCGCACCGCGGCCGGTCCGGCCGTGGGGCGGGGTTCGGGAGGCCGCGTCGTTCGGACCGTCTCCGCCGCAGGCCGCTGCGTTCGGGATGGACAGGCTGGCCGGGGACGCCGCGGACGACGACTGGCTGACGGTCAACGTCTGGACGCCCGAGCCGCGCGCGGGCGCGGGGCTGCCGGTGATGGTCTGGATCCACGGTGGCGCCTACTCGATCGGCATGTCCAGCCTCCCCGAATACGACGGCGGCCGCCTCGCGCGTGACGGCGGCGTCGTCGTGGTGACGTTCAACTACCGCGTGGGCATCGAGGGCTTCGCGCAGATCGAGGGGGCGCCCGCCAACCGGGGCCTGCTCGACCAGATCGCCGCCCTCGAGTGGGTCCGTGACGGCATCGAGGCGTTCGGCGGCGACCCCGACCGCGTCACCGTCTTCGGCGAGTCCGCGGGCGGCGGATCGGTCGCCGCGCTGCTGGCGATGCCGCGTGCGGCCGGGCTCTTCCGCCGGGCCGTCGCGCAGAGCGCGCAGGGCACGTTCTTCTCGCCCGAGCTCGCCGCCGACATCGCCTCGTCCTGCGCCGCCGAGCTGGGGCTCCGGCCGACAGTGGCAGACCTGTCCACGGTCGCCCCGGCACGGTTGTCCGCCGCCGGCGACGCGATCGGCGCCACGATGGCCCAGTGGGCGCACCGCTGGGGTCCGATCGCCTATCGGTCGATCCCCTTCTCGCCGGTCGTCGAGGCCGACACCCTGCCCGTCACGCCATGGCAGGCCCTGGCGGACGGCGCCGGCCGGGAGGTCGACCTCCTCGTCGGCCACACGCGCGACGAGCACCGGTTGTTCAGCGCGCTCGACGGCCGGCTCGGGCAAGTGACGGATGAGCAGGCGCAGACCGCCCTCGACGTTCTCGCTCCCGGCCCGGACGGGCCGCGCCGCTACCGCGAGGGCTTCCCGGCCGCAGGCCCGAACGAGCTCCACGAGATGGTCAACTCCGACTGGGCGTTTCGCATGCCGACGCTCCACCTCGCCGATGCCCAGATCGCAGGCGGCGGCCGTGCCCACGTCTACGAGCTGACCTGGCCCGCGCCGGGCATGGGCGGTGTCCTCGGGGCCTGCCACGGCCTTGACGTGCCGCTGGTCTTCGGCAACCTGGACCGCGGCCTGCCCGCGATGCTGATCGGCGACGGCCCGAACCCCGAGGCAGAAGCACTGTCCGGCGCACATGCGCGCCGCGTGGACGGCGTTCGCGGCGCACGGCGACCCCGGGCTGGGCCGCGTACGACACCGAGCGACGCCTCGTGCAGCTCTTCGACTCCCGCGCCGACGGTCGCCGCCTATCCCGAGGAGACGTCCCGCCTGATCTGGCAGGACCACCGCTTCCCCGCGCTGCCGCTCATCGACGGATAGCCCCGGCCGAGCGACCCCGGACACAGAAACAGGGCCCGAAGGCCCTGCACCGATCGTCTGGATGTGGTGGGCGATACTGGATTCGAACCAGTGACCTCACGGATGTGAACCGTGCGCTCTAACCGACTGAGCCAATCGCCCGAGAGATCGCGGCGCCGCTCAGGGCGCCGGACGAAGCCCCGCCGATCATACCTTCAGGCCCGGCCACCGGGCAACGACGGCATCCGGCTCGATGCCATCGACGACCACCAGCTTCTGGCGGCTGGTCGCGCCGGCGACGATCCGCACGTCCCGTCGGGCGATCCCCAGCTCATCGGCGAGGAGACGGATCAGCGAGGCATTGGCGGTGCCCTCGACGGCCGGCGCCATGACCCGGACCTTCAGCACACCGTCGACCACCTCCTCGACACGTTCGACCGCGGAACGCGGAGTGAGGCGGACGGCAAAACGCACGGTGGGGAAGCTCAAGGTCTCAGAAGGCGGGCCGATTCAAGCGTGGCGTGGTCGGGACGCGTGTGGGGGACACGCTGCGGAGTCTACCAGTCATCACTTCACTGCCCCCCGTGGGCCGGGTCCGCAGAGTCGTGGTCGTGCGGGTGATGGGGCCGTTCGCCGAACAGCGCGCGCCCGACGCGGACGATCGTGGCGCCCTCCTCGATCGCGATCTCGAAGTCGTCGGTCATGCCCATCGACAGGTCCGGACCGAGCTCCGGCCAGCGTGCCCGGCAGCGCTCCGCCAGCTCGCGCAAGCCGCTGAAGGTGCGGCGGGTCTCCCCCGCGTCCGTCGTCAGGCGGCCCACCGTCATGAGGCCGCGGACCGCGAGGTGCGGCAGCTCCAGCAGCCCGGGCAGGGCCGCCTCCAGGTCGTCGGGCGCGAAGCCGGCCTTGGCCGGGTCCTGGGCGACGTTGACCTGGACGAGGACGGGGTAGCGCGTCTCGGACCTGACCTCCGGCACGAGCCGGTCGAGCCGCCGGCCGAGGTCGACCGAGTCGACCGCTGGCGATCGAATCGAACACCTCCAGCGCCCGGCGCGCCTTGTTCGACTGCAGCGGGCCGACCAGCTGCCACCGTGCACCCGGGACCTCGGGCACCTTGGCCAGGGCCTCCTGGACCCGGTTCTCGCCGAGAAGGTCGAGCCCGGCGGCGACCGCATCGCGCAGTGCCTCCGCGTCGATCGTCTTGGAGACCGCGACCAGAGTCACCGACTCGGGGTCACGCCCGGCCCGCGGCTCGCCGCGGCCATCCGCTCGAGGACCCGCGCACGGGCAGCCCGATAGGCCTCGATCCGGGTCTCAGATTCGTGCATCGGTGGACCGCCGGCCTCGGCCGGCCGCGATCACTTCCGGCGGAGGAAGCTCGGGATCTCGAGGTCGTCCGCGTCGTACGAGGTGACCGGCCGCTTGGCGGGCGCCGACTCGCCGACCGATCGCTCGACCCGCGGCGCGACCACGACCGCGGCGGCCGCCTCGTCGTCGAACGGCGTCTCGATCGGGCTCGATGTCGGGTACGCCCCACCGTCGGCGACCTCGTCGCGCTGGCGCTGGAGCTCCTCGAGGAAGTCCCGCTCGCGCGACGGTCGTCCGGTCGCCGCCGGAGTCCATGACTCCGGCCGACGCATCGGCGCGGGCCGTCTGGCGCTTCTTGCCGCCGTCGAAGCCGGTCGCGATGACGGTGATCATGACCTCGTCGCCGAGCCGCTCGTTGAAGCTCGTGCCGAAGATGATGTTGGCCTCCGGGTCCGCCGCGGCGCGGATCTCCTCGGCTGCCTCGGTCACCTCGTACAGGCTGAGGGTCGAGGAGCCGGTGATGTTGAACAGGATGCCCTGGGCGCCGGCGATGTCGACCTCGAGGAGCGGGCTGGCGATCGCCTGGCGGGCCGCCTCGACGGCGCGGTTCTCGCCCGACGCCCGGCCGATGCCCATCAGCGCGGAACCGGCGTCCTTCATGATCGCGCGGACGTCGGCGAAATCGAGATTGATGAGTCCTGGCATGGTGATGATGTCGCTGATGCCCTGGACGCCCTGGCGCAGGACGTCGTCCACGACGCGGAATGCGTCGAGGATGCTGGTGTTCTTCTGGACCACGTCGCGCAGCCGGTCGTTGGGGACCGTGATGAGCGTGTCGACCTGGGACTTGAGCTCCTCGGCGGCCTTCTCGGCGACGAGCTTGCGCCGGGCGCCCTCGAAGCTGAACGGCTTGGTCACGACGCCGATCGTCAGCGCCCCGCTGTCCTTGGCGATCTGCGCCACGACGGGCGCCGCGCCGGAGCCGGTCCCGCCGCCGAGCCCGGCGGTGATGAAGACCATGTCCGAGTCGACCAGGGCCTGGCCGATCTTCTCGGAGTCCTCTTCCGCCGCGCGCTGGCCGATGCTGGCGTCGCCGCCGGCCCCGAGACCGCGGGTGATCTTGTCGCCGATCCGGATCTTGTGGGGCGCATCCGCCTGGAGCAGCGCCTGCGCGTCCGTGTTGCAGGCGATGAACTCCACGCCCATCATCTCGGCCCGGATCATCCGGTTGACGGCGTTGCTTCCCCCGCCGCCGACACCGATGACGCGGATCAGCGCGAAGTTCTCGGAATCGGAACGCAACGGCATCGGGCTCTCCTCAGCGACCCACGAGGGTGACCATGGCGACGTGACGGGACTCGGTGGACCCGGGTTGCCTTCCCGGTGCTGAGCGGGTCCGTTCGGCTGGTCGCGAGTATACCGCCGGTGGGCCGGCGGCGGACGGCCGAACATCGCCGATCGGCGGCGTTCGGTGCACGCGACCGGTGCCAACACGCACCACCGGCGGTGGCTCGCTCAACCCGCGATGAAGCTCAACCGGACGGTCCGGACGGCGTTGTCCGCATTCGGGTCGAGGAGGCAGATCGACTGCCACGTGCCGAGACCGAGCCGGCCCTCGACGACCGGCACGGTCAGCGACGGCGGGGCGAGGAGCGGCAGGACGTGATCGGCGCCGTGGCCCGGCGAGCCGTGACGATGGCGGTACAGCCGCTCCTCGCGGGGCAGCAGCCGGTCCAGCGCGGCGAGCAGGTCGGCATCGGAGCCCGCCCCGACCTCGACGACGACGATGCCCGCGGTGGCGTGCGGGACGAAGACCGACAGGAGACCGTCGCCGCCGGCCGATGCCGTCGCCGCGAACGAGGCGCAGTCGCCGGTCAGGTCGACCAGGCCGCGGTCGTGGCCGGTCCGGACCGTCAGCTCGCGGGTGTCTACGGGAAGATGCTCCGCAAGGCGTCGCGCAGGCGCCCGAGTCCGCCGCCGGCCGGCGCCGACTCGTAGCGGTTGGGCTCGCCCGAGCCGAGGCTGGCGGCGCCCCACTGGAGCAGCCCGACGGCCGTGCTGTAGCTCGGGTTCAGGAGCGTGTCGACCAGCCCGCCGATCCCCGACGGGGCGGCGATGCGGACCGGCATCGAGAGGACCTCGCGACCGAGCTCGGCCACGCCCGCGAGCTGCGAGGCGCCGCCGGTGAGGATGATCCCGGCCGGCAGCATGCCGACCCCGGCCGCCCGGATCTCGTTCGCCAGCAGCTCGAAGGTCTCGCGCATGCGCGCCTCGATGATCTGCGACACCTCGAGCCGGCTGACCGTCCGGCCGGCGTCCTCGCCGAGGACGGACGACGCTGATCTGCTCGTCCTCGCCGATCGTCCGCAGGTCGCACGTCCCGTGCTGGATCTTCAGCTCCTCGGCGACCTGGATGCTGGTCTTGAGGCCGATCGCGACGTCGTTGGTGACGTTCGCGCCACCGACCGGCAGGACCCGGGTGTGGAACGGCGAGCCGTCCTGGAAGAGCGCCAGGTCGATGGTCCCGGCGCCGATGTCGGCGACCGCGACGCCGAGCTCCTTCTCCGTCTCGGACAGGACCGCCTCAGCCGATGCGAGCGAGTCGACCACGAGCTCGTCGATCTTGACCCCGGCCGCGGCGACGCACTTGGTCAGGTTCTGGACCGCGGTCGCGGACGCCGTGACGATGTGGGTCTCGACCTCGAGCCGCAGGGCGCTCATCCCGAGCGGATCCTTGACGCCCTCCTGGCCGTCGACCGTGAAGCCGCGTCGCTCGACGTGGAGGACGTCCCGGTTGGACGGGATGGAGACCGCCCGGGCGACCTCGATCGCGCGGTTGACGTCCTCGCGGGTGACCTCGCGGTGGTGCGCCGTGACCGCGACCTGGCCGCGCGAGTTGAGGCTCTCGACGTGCTGGCCGCCGACGCCGACGAAGGCGCGGTCGATCTTCCAGCCCGACAGGCGCTCGGCGCGCTCGACCGCGTCCGCGATCGAGCGGACGGTCTGGTCGATGTTGATGACGACGCCCTTCTTGAGCCCGGAGGCGGGCACGGTGCCGTGGCCCATGATCGTCAGCCGGCCGTCGCGGCTCACCTCACCGATGAGGGCGCAGACCTTGCTCGTGCCGACGTCGATGCCGACCAGGACCGCTTCTCGTTCCACCGTTCCGTTCGTCTCCGTTCGTGATGAAGGCCTACAGGAAGTGCCGCCGGATGAGGGCCACGTTGTCGAAGATCCGCAGGCCGAAGGTGATGAGCGCCACCAGGTACAGGTCCAGCCCGAGTCGATCGCCGATGAACGTCAGGAGCACCGCCACGATCGCGTTGACGAGGAAGCCGCTGATGAAGATCCGATTGTCGTAGACCCCGTCGAGCTCGGCCCGGACGGCCCCGAGGACCGAGTCGAGCGCGGCCAGGATCGCGACGGCCGAATACCGACTGAGCTCGAACCCGACATTGACGTTGAGGACGAGACCCGCCAGGACACCCACGAGGAGTCCGAGCAGGGGTAACAGCACGGGGTG
Source organism: uncultured Chloroflexia bacterium (assembly GCA_963720495.1). Lineage (GTDB taxonomy): Bacteria > Chloroflexota > Limnocylindria > Limnocylindrales > CSP1-4 > SPCO01. The sequence continues at coordinate 65,326 of CAVRFU010000004.1, read as the reverse complement.
GTCGTCCTCGCTCCAGTGGTTTGGGCAAGGCTACCCGACGGGACCGCCAAGGCCAACTCATGGAGCCTTGCTCGCCTTCGGCTTGGCCGAGGGCTTGGCCGAGGCGGACGGGCTCGGCCGGGCGACGTAGGTCCCGTCCGTTCCGGACGCCAGGACCACCCGCTGGACCGTCTCCTCACGACCGGCCAGGAGGCTGCGCAGCAGCCGGACCTGCTCGGGGATCAGCTCGGTCGTGCGCAGGCTGGGCGTATAGAAGCCGAAGATCGCGTCCCACGTGTCGGGTCGCGTCCCGACGACGAAGCCGTTCTCGTCCGTGACCGCGACGCCGAGCGAGACGGCCCCGCTGCCCACGTCGCCGGGCTTGAGCGACGCGAGCCGGGTGGCCGCGTCGAGGTCGACCGGGTCGAGCGTCGAGCCGAGCTTGAGGAGACCGGCCGCCGCCCGCCGGTCGTCGACGACCGGCAGCGATGCCGCACCGGCGGGCGCGGGATCGGCCACCTCGCCGAACAGCGAACCGGCGCTGTCCGCCAGGTAGCGGTGTTTGCCGACCTGCCAGACGAGGATCGGCGTCTTCTCGGTGAGCGTCACCGCGAGCGTGCCCGGCAGGTGGACCTCGACCCGGGCGCCCGCGACCGTCGGCATGGACTCGAGGGCGGCGACCATCGGACCGGTCGACAGGCCGAACAGGTTCTCGCCGCGTCCTCCGCCGAGGGCCGCCTCGACGGCGGCCGGGTCCGTGAACTCCGCGCCGGTCAGCTCGAGCTTCGTGTAGTCGAATGCCGACGACGCACCGACGCCGTAGATCGCAGCGGCCGACACGAGCATGGCCAGGGCCGCTCCGGCGCGGACCGCCGACAGGCCGGCCGACGCACGGCGGACCGAGCGGCCGCGGCGGGCCGGCACCGGCGTGCGGCTGCGCCGGGCGACGGGTCGTCCGCTCATCGGGGCAGGTCCGCGGCGGTCAGGTGGCGGCCGGCCCGGGCGGCGTGCCGTTCGAGCGCGAGCTCGACGATCCGGACGCAGACGCCGCCGAACGTGTAGCCGCCCTCGGCCGGCATCGTCGGGAAGAGGCTGATCGGGGTGAACCCGGGGATCGTGTTGATCTCGGACAGGACGATCGTCTCGCCCGACAGCAGGAAGTCGACCCGGGCGAAGCCCTCGGCCCCGATCGCCCGGTAGGCGTCGCGGGCGATCTTGTGGAGGGTCGCCCGCTGGCGGTCGGTGACCTCGGCGCGGGTCGAGGTCTCGGACAGGCCGGCGGTGTACTTCGCCTCGTAGTCGTAGAACTCGTGTCCGGACACGATCTCGCCGGGCCCGTACAGCTCGAGACCGGCCGGCCCGTTGCCGATGATGGCCACCTCGAGGTCGCGCGCGTTGGGCAGGTACGTCTCGGCCAGGACGAGCGTGTCGTGCCGGAACGCCGTCTCGAGCGCGGCGTCGAGCTCGGACGGGTCGTGGACGAGCGTCATCCCGACCGAGCTCCCGAGACGGGCCGGCTTGACCATCAGCCGGGGGTCCGTGGCCGCGGCGGCGAAGGCGGTCAGCTCGGCGCGGACCGTGGCCGGGTCCGACGCCCAGGTCGACGCGCGGACCTCGCGCCAGTCCGCGACCGGCAGGCCGATGCCGCGGCACATCCGCTTGAAGAGGGTCTTGTCCATCCCGATCGCCGAGGCCGCCACACCGGACCCCGTGTAGGCCAGGCCGGCCGCTTCGAGGAGCGCCTGGACGGTCCCGTCCTCGCCGAACGGGCCGTGGAGAGCGATGGCCACGACGGGAGCCGGTCGCATCGCCGCCAGCCGGTCGAGGCGCGGCGCCCGGCGTGACCGGGCCCTCGCCGCCGAGGGAGGCCGGGTCGTCGTAGGCGGCGGCCGGGCGCCCGTCGCGCCGGTGGCCGGCGGGCAGCCACCACCAGCCGCCGTCGAGGTCGATCAGGACCTGGTCGGTCCGGTAGCCCTCCGCGACGAGGGCCTCGGCGATGGCCGTCCCGGACACGACCGAGACGTCGTGCTCGGCCGACGGACCGCCGAGGAGGACCACGACGGGCGGGCGGATCGCGTCGTTCACGCGGCCGTCTCCCACGCGGACCAGTCGCCGGCGAACTCGATCTCGAAGTCGAGCTCGATCCCGTCGCGGGCCAGGATCTCCGACCGGACCCGCTCGGCCAGGCGCCGGACGTCCGTCGCCGTCCCCTTCTGGTCGTTGACGATGAAGTTGGCGTGCTTCTCCGACACGACCGCACCGCCGATCCGGGTGCCCTTGAGCCCGGCCGCCTCGATCAGCCGGCCGGCCGACTCGCCCGGCGGGTTGCGGAACACGCTGCCGGCGGACGGCAGCCCGAGCGGCTGGTGGGCCTGGCGCCAATGGCGGATGTCGTCGAGCCGGGTCTTGATCAGCTCCGGGTCGGCGCCCGCGAGGTGGAACGTGGCGTCGATGACGACCTCGCCCGGCGCTCCGGGAACGGGCGGAGCCCCGCTCCCCTTGAACCGGCTCTCGCGGTAGCCGAAGCCGAGGTCGGCGGCGAAGATGATGGTCTCGGTGCCGTCCGTGGCGAGGACCCGGGCCGATTCGAGGACGTCCGAGACGTCCGCGTCGTGGGCGCCGGCGTTCGCCCAGACGGCACCGCCGACGGTGCCCGGGATGGCCAGGCCGAACTCGAGACCGGTCAGGCCGGCCCGCTGCGTCTCGGTCGCGGCGCGCGCCATCTGGACGCCGGCCTCCGCGGTGTAGCGCTCGCCGTCCGTGCGCGACCCCTCGGCCCGGACCTGGATGACCAGGCCGCGCACGCCGGCGTCGGCGATCACCAGGTCGCTCCCCCGCCCGAGGATGAGGTGCGGCAGGTCGCGCGTCCGCGCGAACCGGACCAGCGCGCGCAGCTCGTGGGCGTTGTGGGCCGTCGCGAACAGGTCGGCCGGGCCGCCGACGCGCATCGTCGTGAACCTGGCCAATGGCTCGTCGCGCGACGTCTTGACCCCGATCCTGCGCTGGATGTCCGTGCCGGTCGCGATCGCGTCGAAGCCCGCGATCATGCCCGGGCACCGCGCGCGCGATCCTCGATGACCGCCGGATCCGGGAGGGGCTCGCGCGCGGCCGCGGCGAGGACCAGGTCGGCGACGGCGTCGGCGGCGCCCGGCCGGCCGAGCGACCGCGCCGCCTCGGACATCGCGGCGTAGGCGACCGGGTCGTCGAGGATGCCTGCCGCGTCGACCAATGCCGCCGCGTCGAAGGCCTCGTCCGCCACCAGGCGGGCGGCCCCGGCCTCGACCAGGCTGGCCGCGTTGGCCCGCTGGTGCCCGGCCGCGTGGGGGTACGGGACGACGACCGTCGGCAGGCCGAGCGCGGTCACCTCGGCCAGCGTGGATGCGCCGGCCCGCCCGACGACGAGGTCCGCCGCCACGAGGGCCGGCAGCATCTCGTCGCGCAGGAACGGGTACGGCCGGTAGCGCTTCCGGGCGGTCTCCGGGCAGCGCCTCACGGCCGGCCAGCGCCGCGGCGTAGCCCTCGTCGCCGGTGACGTGGATGACGGTGACGCGCTCCACCAGCCGCGGCAGCGCCTCGGCCACCGCGGCATTGAAGCGGCGGACCGCCTGCGAGCCGCCGAAGATCAGCATGACCCGCTCGTCCGGGGCGATGTCCATCCGGACGCGGGCCGCGGCGCGGCCGATCGCGTCGACCTCACGGATCGGCGTGCCCGTCACGTAGCACGGCCGGTTCGGGGTCGCCACGCGGATGCTCCGGCAGGTCGCCTCGAACGACACGGCGAGGGCCGTCGCCAGCCGGGCCGTGGCCCGGACGGCCCGGCCGGGGATGACGTTGCCGTCCCACATCACGACCGGGATGCCCAGCGGCGCCGCGGCCATCAGCACCGGGATCGCGACGTAGCCGCCGGTCGTGAAGATCGCGGCCGGTCGCTCGGCGGCGAGGATCGCCGCCGCCTGCGGCACGGAGGCGCCGAGCCGGAGCGGGTCGAGGATGGCGTGGATGTCGGCGTCGGTCGTGCGCAGGGACCGGGCCGCGAGCCGGCGCATGGGGATGCCCGACGCCGGGACGAGGGTCGCCTCGAGGCCCCGATGACCGCCCAGCCAGCTGAGCTCGGGTGCGTCGCGTCCCTCAGCCCTGGCGCGGAGCGAATGCGCGACGGCGAGAGCCGGGTAGATGTGTCCGCCCGTCCCGCCGGCCGCGATCAGCAGTCGCATCGTCGTTCCACGTCCCCTTTTCGACGGTCTCCCGCGAGATCGAGAGGAGGATCCCGACCGCCGCGAAGCTGATGATGAGGGATGAGCCGCCGGCGCTGATGAACGGCAGCGTGATCCCGGTGATCGGCAGCAGGGCCACCACGACCCCGATGTTGATGAACGCCTGGAGGCACAGCCAGGCGGTGATGCCGGCGGCCAGCAGCGCCCCGAAGGTGTCCGGCGCCGCGAGCGCGACCCGCACGCCCGAATAGGCCAGCAGCAGGAACAGCGTGATCACCACGATCGCCCCGATCATCCCGAACTCCTGGCCGACCTCGGCGAAGATGAAGTCGTTGAACGCGTTCGGGACGGACACCCGGCTGTTGCCCAGCCCGGTCCCGAACAAGCCGCCGACGCCGAGCGCGAGCAGGCCCTGGATCGTGTGGAAGCCCTTGCCCAGCCGGTCCAGCCACGGGTCCTGCCAGACGCGGATCCGGTCGAGCTGGTAGCCCTGAAGGCCGACCATGATGGCCGCCAGGCCCGCGCCGCCGACCATCACCGCGAGATGCGCCAGGTTCGCGCCCGGCCAGGAAGAACATCGTGAACACGGTCAGCGTGATGACGATCGTCGTGCCCAGGTCCGGTTCCTTGAAGACGAGCGCGATGATCGGCCCGACGATGATCAGGAACGGCACGGTCCCGGCCCAGAAGCCGTGGACCCGCTTGCCGCGCTTGGCGAACCAGTGCGCGAGATAGATGATCACGGCGAGCTTGGCGAACTCGGCCGGGTGGATCGATGGGAGCGGACCGAGCTTGAGCCAGCGCGCCGAGCCACCGATGACGACCTTGAGCTGCGGCACGAAGACCAGCACCAGCAGCACGACGGCCACGATGTAGAGCGGCACCGACGCGAGCCGGAGATAGCGGTAGTCCACCCGCATCATCACCGCCATCGCGACGAGCCCGAGGATCGCCCACTGGATCTGCGGGCCGACCGTCGCGAACGTGTCGGCGTCCTGCGACAGGTAGCCCTTGAGCGCGGACGACGAGTACACCATCAGGATGCCGACGGCGGTGAGGGCGACGACCACGACGAGGATCACGTAGTCCGCCTGGTGGCGCTCGCGACGGACGGCACCCGGCCGGCTCTTGACCGGCGTCCGGTTGGCGGCGCCCCGGTCGTCGGCTCGACGCTCGGCGGGGCGTCCGGGGTCTCCCGCGCGACGCGGTCGTTCGAGGCGCGGGATCGGCGGGTTGAGGTTCATCGGCCCGACCGCGCCCGGTGCTCCGCGGCCAGCGCCGCGACGGAGGCCTTGAACGCGCGGCCGCGGGCCGCGTAGTCGACGAACATGTCGAAGCTGGCAGCGGCCGGGCTGAGCAGGACCGTGGCCGGACCGCCCGCGTCGCCCGACCGTGCGGCTAGGGCCTCCCGGGCGATGGCGTCGGCCCGCCGGACCGCCGCGTCGAGGTCGGCCGCACGCTCGGTGTGGGCGAGGCCGGCCGCCCGGAACGCGGCCTCGAGATCCGGGCCGCTCTCGCCGATGAGGACCGCGGCGAACACTCGCTCGGCCACCACCGGGGCCAGCGCGGTGATGTCGATGCCCTTGGCCCGGCCGCCGGCGATCAGCACGATCGGCGGGTCGAACGCTCGGACGGCCGCGACGACGGCGTCCGGCTGCGTCCCCTGCGAATCGTTGATGAACCGCACGCCGTCGATGGTCGCGACCGCCTCGAGCCGGTGCTCGACGCCCTCGAACGCCCCGGCCGCGGCGCGGATCGCCGCCGGGGGGAGCCCGAACAGGAGCCCGACGGCGACGGCCGCCAGCGCGTTGGAGACGTTGTGGGCGCCCGGGATCGCGAGCTCCGCGATGGGCAGGATCCGGCCGTCGGCGCCAGCGGACGTGGTGCCGGCCGCGGCGAGCGGCGCGACGCCGTCCGCGACGATCCAGCCGTCGACCGTCCCCAGCCCGCCCGGCAGCGGCCGATCGCGCCGGTACGAGACGGTCCGCACGCCGCCCAGCCCGGCGTACCCGGCGACGACCGGGTCCTCGGCATTGATGACCAGCGCCCCGGCCGGGTCGACCAGCTCGGCCAGCCGCCGCTTGACCCGGCGATAGCCGTCCACGGACCCGTGGCGGTCGAGGTGGTCGGCCGTGACGTTGGTGTAGACGGCGACCGTCGTGCCGCGCGACAGGGTCGGGAGCTGCAGCTCGGACAGCTCGTCGACGACCCGATGCTCGGGCGTCAGCTCGAGGAGTCGCTCGACGATCGGGATCCCGATGTTGCCACCGAGGACGACCGGATGGTCCGGGTCCGCCGCCAGGATCGCGGCGATGAGCGACGACGTCGTGGTCTTGCCCTTCGTGCCGGTCACGCCGATCGTCGGCGCGGGTGTCAGCCGCAGGAACAGGTCCGCCTCGGAGACCAGCGCTGGTGCCGTCGGGTCGCCGTCGGCGCGCGCCGCCACGAGTCTCCCCAGCGCAGCGCGCAGGCGCGGCTCGGTCGTCGGGAAGTCGGGCGTGATCGAGGGCGACGTCGCGACGAGCGCCGCCCCGGCCCAGGTCGCCGCGGGATCGACATCCGGCCCCAGCGCGAGCGACCACCGGCCGCCCGCCCAGCGCCGCGATCGCGTCGGCGAGGTCCGAGGCCGGCCGGCCGTCGTAGACCGTCACCCGTGCCCCGGCGTCGGCGAAGAACCGGGCGAGGGCCAGGCCGCTGCGGGCCAGCCCGAGGACCGTGATCGGACGGTCGCGCAGGGCGCCGGCACGGACATCGTCCAGCCGCAGCCCGTCCAGGTCGATCGTGTCGGGGGTGGTCATGGTCGTCACTGGAGCCGGTTCAGCGAGGCGAGGAAGAGCGTCACGCCGAGCAGCGCTGCGAGGATGCCGACGATCCAGAAGCGGATCGTGATCTTCTCCTCGTCCCACCCACCCAGCTCGAAGTGGTGGTGGATCGGGCTCATCCGGAAGAGCCGGTTGCCGCCCGACAGCTTGAAGTAGCTGACCTGCAGGATCACCGACATCGTCTCGATGACGAAGATGATCCCGATCAGCGGCAGGACCAGGATCTGGCCGGTGATGAGCGCGGTGACGGCCAGGGTCGCACCCAGCGACAACGCGCCCGAGTCGCCGATGAAGATCTGGGCAGGGTGGACGTTGAACCACAGGAAGCCGAGCAGCGCCCCGATGATGAGCGCGCACAGCAGGGCCAGGTTGGGCTGCGCGAGTGGCGCGTTGACCAGTGCGATGAGCATGTACGCGACGTACGCGATGGCGAGGGTGCCGCCGGACAGGCCGTCGAGCCCATCGGTGATGTTCACCCCATTGGCGGTGGCGACGATGGCGAACGTCCCGAACAGCACGTACACCCACGGGTCGATCGAGACCGGGCCGACGAACGGCACCGGGATGGCCGTGATGTTGTAGGTCTGCTGGATCTGCCAGGCCGCAACGAAGGCCACGACCGTCAGCCAGATGAGCTTCTGGCGGACCTTGATCCCCTCGCCCGTCCGCGCGTTGAGGTAGTCGTCGAAGGCGCCCAGGGCGCCCACGCCGGCCAGTGCGGCGAGCGGGGCGAAGGTCGATGCGTCCGGCCCCGGCCGCAGGAAGAAGTAGATCCCGATGACCACGCCGACGATCAGGAGGCCGCCCATCGTGGGCGTTCCCTCCTTGATGTAGTGGCTCTCCGGACCCTCCTGGCGGATGCGCTTGCCGAAGCCCAGCGCGTGGAGCACCCGGATGTACGGCGACATCAGGATGACCATCAGGGCGAAGGCGAGCAGCAGCCCCTGGATGAGCTCGACGGTCATCGCGGCGCGCGCTCGCCGAGCTCACGCCGGAGACCGTCGACGACGCGCTCGAGGGCGATCCCGCGGGAGGCCTTGACCAGCACGACGTCGCCGTCGCGCAGGCGCGGCACGAGGGCGTCGAGGGCCGTCTCCGCATCGGGCACCCGGACGATGTCGCGCTCGGCGAGGCCGGCCGCGGCCGCACCCTCGGCGATCGCGCGGGCACCGGAGCCGACCACCACGAGCCAGTCGACCGTCCGGGCAGCCGCCTCGCCGACGACCCGGTGGCCCTCGTCGCTCGCCTCGCCCAGCTCGAGCATCTCGCCGAGGACCGCGCCACGCCGGCCGGGCAACCCGGCCAGCAGGTCCAGCGCGGCCACGACCGACCGGGGCGAGGCGTTGTACGTATCGTCGACGACGGTCACCCCACCCAGACGAACGACCTGGACCCGATGCGGCGCGGACCAGCCACCCGCGAGCCCGTTCTCGATCTCGTCGAGGGACAGACCGGCGGCGCGACCGGCGGCCGCCCCGGCGAGCGCGTTGTGGACCGACAGCCGGCCCAGGGTCGGGATCGAGATCGGCCGGCGCACGCCATCCGCGCGGAGCGTGAAACGCATCCCGTCGAGACCGGCCGAAACGACACCCTCGGCCCCGACGTCGGCGTCGTCCGCGAAGCCATAGCTCAGGCTGCGCGCGGCGGACCGCCGGCCCATCCGCCGGACGATCGGGTCGTCCGCGTTGAGGATGGCCGTGCCGTCCGGCGGCAGCGCCTCGAGCAGCTCGCCCTTGGCCGCCTCGATGGCCTCGAGCGAGCCGATCCGGGCGAGATGGACAGGCTGGACCGCGGTGACCACCCCGATCCGGGGCTGGGCGATCCGGGCCAGGTCGGCGATCTCACCGCCGACGTACATGCCCATCTCGAGGACCGCCGCCTCGTGCTCCGGCCCCAGCCGGAGGACGGTCAGCGGCAGGCCCACCTCGTTGTTCTGGTTGCCCTCGTTGCGCAGCGTCCGGAAACGGCTCGCGAGGACGGCCGCGATGGCCTCCTTGGTCGAGGTCTTGGCGATGCTCCCGGTGACCCCGACGACGAGCGGGCTGAACCGGCGCCGCCAGCCGGCCGCCACCGCGCCGAGCGCCGCCACGGCGTCGGCGACGCGCACGACCGTGACGTCACCGAGGGTCGTCGGGTCGGCGACGGGCCGGGTCACGATGACGGCCGTCGCGCCGCGCGCGATGGCGTCGGCCACGAAGGCGTGTCCGTCCACGTTCTCGCCGGGCAGGGCCACGAACAGCTCGCCCGGCTCGACCAGGCGCGAATCCACGGCGGCGCCGCGGATCGGGTGGTCGGAGCGGGCGAGGAGCCGGCCGCCGGTCAGGCGGGCCAGGTCGTCGGCGGTGAGGACCGGCGCGGGGACCGCTCCCTGCGCCCCGGTCGACGGGTCGACGTCGGTCACGGTCGGCAGTGTCGCACAGGCCGCCGTCACCGGGCCGCGGTCGGGGTCGGGGTGGCCGCCGGGGTCCCGGCGGCGGCGCGTTCGGACAGCAGGTCGGGGGTGGTGATCGCGTCCGTCGCGACGCGGCGGAAGAGCTCGAAGGACATGACGGGCATCTCCAGGCGGCCGACCTTGACGACTGTCGGCGTGCCCTCCTCGATCTGGATGGCCACGACGAGATCCGGACGGCCCTTCTCGCGCCCGATCCAGCCGACGAACGAATAGTTGAAGAGGTTGTTCTTCCAGGCGCCCCGACCCTTGTTCGCCTTCGGGTCCCAGATCTGGGCGGTGCCGGTCTTGCCACCCACGTCGTAGCCCGGCACGAGGGTGCGGTCGCGGTAGAACGGCACCTCGGTGATGACGTGCTGCATCAGGTGGATCATCGTCGGCGAGAGGCTCGGGTCGATGACGTCCTGCCCGCGGGGCGCGGCGACGACCGCGCGGTCCCCGACCGACTGCACGACATGCGGCTGGACGAGCGTGCCGCCGTTGACCAGCGAGGCGTAGGCCATGGCCAGCTGGATCGGGGTGACGGCCACGCCCTGGCCGAACGCTCCGTTGGCGAGGTCGATCTGCGCGCCACGCCTTGAGCCCGGGGTCGCGAACGAGGCCGGGCACCTCGCCGGCGAGGTCGATGCCGGTCTTGGCCCCGTAGCCGAGCCGCATCCACATGTCATAGAGGATCGCCGACGATTCCCGGGTGCTCGTCCCGAGGCCGAGCGCGACCTTCGCCGCGACGACGTTGCGCGAATAGGCGATGCCGTTCTCGAACGTCATCCAGCCCATGCCCTTGCGGTCGGCGTCGTCGATCTTGGTCTTGCCCTTGTCCAGGTGGAGCGTCCCGACGTCCTTGATCTTCGTCGTCGGGGTGACCGTGCCCTTGGTCAGCGCGGCCGCCGCGGTCATCATCTTGAATACGGAACCCGGCTCGTAGACGCTGGCCACGACCGGATCGATGAAGCGCGATGGATCGCTGGCGGCGATCGCCTTGTAGTCGTTGCCGTCGTACGAGGGATAGGTCGCCTCGGCGTAGATCTCGCCGGTATAGGGATCCATGACCACGGCCGAGGCGCGCTTCGCCTTGTCCGCCACCCAGGCCGCCAGCAGCTCCTGCTCGACCCGGAGCTGGAGACCGGCATCGATGGTCAGGGTCAGGTCCGCGCCGGGTTCGCCCTGCTCGGACACGGTCGCGGCGTCCATCCGCGCCTGCCCGCTGGCATCGCGGTCGGCGACGAGGACCCGGGGCTGGCCGGCGAGCGTCGACTGGTAGGCCTGCTCGACGCCGTACTGGCCGCCGCCCTCGCGATTGACGAAGCCGAGCAGGTGGGCGGCCAGGCTCGAGCCGGGTCCGCCCCCGACCTGCGGGTAGACCCGCTCGGGCTCCGGCTCGAGGGACAGGGCCGAGGCGCTCTTGTCCGCGATCGCGGCCCGGACCTGGTCGGCGACGACGCGGTCGAGGCCGTGGCGCAGGATGACGTACTTGGCGCTGCCGCTGAGCGTGTCGCGCAGGGTCATCGCGGCGGCCGGGTCGAGGCCGAGGATCTGGGTCAGCGTCGCGACGGTCGTCTTGCGCTGCTCCGGGGTCAGCTGTGACGGCGCCGCGACGAGCCGCTCGCGCTGGACGGTCGTCGCCAGGACGACCGTGCCGGTCCGGTCGAAGATGTCGCCGCGCTTGCTCGGCACGTCGAGCGTGACGGTGGTCTGGGCCAGGGCCTGCGAGGCGAGACGGTCACGGTCGATGACCTGCCAGTAGGCCAGCCGGGCGATGAGCGCGAACGTCGTGACGCACGAAGACGCCGAGGAGGAACAGGAGCCGGCGGCGCGAATCGGTTCGGCCCAGCATCGGTCGCCCGATCGCCTATCGGGGCGTCAGGACGAGCGGCTCGGACAGCTGCCCAAGCCCGGCGTCGATGGCCTGCTTGCGGATGGCCGGCTCGCGACCGAGCCGGTTCAGGTCGGACCGAAGCTCGGCAGCCCGGTCGTCGAGCCGCTGGCGGTCCAGCTCCAGCCGGCCGATGTCCATCCCGGTGGCGGACACGCGGACCTGCTGGGCGAGCGAGAAGAACGCGAGCATGAACGCGACCGAGATGGCCCCGAGGACGATGCCCAGGCGGTTGGTCCGACGACCGGCGCGCACGGCGCCACGGACCCGGCGCCGTTCGAGCGTCGGGCGCTCGGTGGCACGCGGCCGGCGCGGCAGCGCGATCGTGCGTGGGCGGGCGCCCTCGTAGACGGCCATCGTCAGTCGCCGAGCGCGAAGCGGATGCGCGGGCTGCGCGGATCGAGGAACCCGAGCGGATCGGCCTGACCGGCCGTTCCCCACTCGTTGAGCTCGAACTCGAAGCCCTCCGTGTGCTGGCCACGATCGTTCCGTTCGCGGACCTCGTGCTGGCGGCGACCGTAGGTCTTGCGACGGCTGGCCTGATGGCGCTTGCTCATGCGGGGACTCCTCCTTCCGATCCGGGGACTAGGCGGCGAGACGCTCGGCGGCCCGCAGGCGGGCGCTCCGAGCTCGGGGGTTGGCGGCGATCTCCGCCTCGGTCGGCGTCAGCGACGGGTTCGTCACCAGCCGCAGCCGAGGGTTCCGGCCACACACGCAGACCGGCAGCTCGGGCGGGCAGACGCAGCCGCGCCGCTCCGCCTGGAAGAACCGCTTGACGATCCGGTCCTCGAGCGAGTGATAGCTCAGGACCACGAGCCGGCCGCCGGGACGGAGGAGGTCGAGGGCGGCGGCCAGGCCGGCCTGGAGCGCTTCGAGCTCCTCGTTGACGGCGATCCGCAGGGCCTGGAACGTCCGGGTCGCGGGATGGGTCCGGCGCCGGATGCGCGGGTTGGGCGGAAGCACCCGCTCGATGAGGGTCGCGAGCTCCTCGGCGGTCGTGATCGGTGCGACACGCCGGGCGTCGACGATCGCCCGGGCGATGCGCGGCGCCTTCGGCTCCTCGCCGTACCGCCGGAAGAGAGCGGTCAGCTCGGCGGTGTCGAGGGATGCGAGCAGCTCCGACGCCGGGACGCCGCGGCTCGGGTCGAAGCGCATGTCCAGTGGGCCGCCGGCCCGAAAGCCGAAGCCGCGATCGCGGTCGGCCAGCTGGAAGCTGGAGAGCCCGAGGTCGAAGAGGCAGCCGTCGACGCGCGCGAAGCCGGCCTCCGGGGCGACGGTCGCCAGGTCGCGGAAGTTCGCCTGGCGGAGCACGAGCCGGTCCCCGAACCGCGGCCCGAGTCGTGCCTCGACCCGGGCGATGGCCGCCGCGTCGGCGTCGAGACCGAGGACGCGGCCGTCAGGGTTGGCGGCCTCCAGGACCCGCTCGGTGTGCCCACCGCCGCCCAGGGTGGTGTCGATGTGAAGGCTGCCGGGGGCAGGGGCGAGCATCGCAAGGACCTCCTCCACCAGCACCGGCAGGTGCCCTTCGTACATCTCTCCTCCATCCCGGACGAATCGGATCCCGAGCGGATCCTGGAAGCGCATATGGTCGGGAGCTAGATCCCCAGGCCTTCGAAGGCCTTCGCCAGCTCCTGTGGGTCCTCGAGGGCCTTCCGGTACGTGTCCCACCGGTCGGGCGCCCAGATCTCGGCGTGATCGCGGGAACCGACGAGGACGGCCTCACCGGTCAGGCCGACCGACTGGCGCAGGTAGGCCGGCAGCAGGATCCGGCCCTGCTTGTCCATCTGCGCCTCGGTCGCGGTCGAGAACACGAATCGCTGGAAGCTGCGCGACCGCGGGTCGGTGAACGGCAGCGCCGCGACCTTCTCCGATAGCTCCTCCCAGCCGGCCTTGGTGTGGATCGCGAGGCAGTCGTCGAGCCAGCCCGAGACCATCGATCCCGGGTCGAGCTGGGCGCGGAACTTCACAGGGACGGCGATCCGTCCCTTGTCGTCCACCGTGTGCCGGTACTCGCCGGTGAACACCTGTCGGGCCTACCCCTGTGACGTGTGGGCTGGGTGGTCGGGGGGTTCTGGGGTTTCCCCACTTCTCACCACTTCTTGCCACTTCGCTGCATTCTAGCGGTCAAACGGCCCACGTCAAGGTGGATTCGTGGCTCCGCATGGGGTGAGGGGGTGCGTGCGCGACGGACGCGGCGGGCAGGGCGATGGGACCGCCTCGCTCGGGCGGCGCCGGAGGTCCTCGCCTGGTTAGCGCGGGCGTTCTCGCCAGGTACGAACCGGGCTCGTGATCGGCGACCGCTGCCGACCGGGATGGGGTTCGCGAGAGCGCAGGCCCGCGCGTCCGAGCGTGGCGTCGGTCGCGGCCGGTTCCGCGGGTACGACCCGGATCGCCGACCACGAGCCACAGTCGTCCCTGGCAGGCGCGGGCCTGCGCCGAAATCAGGTGAGGGCCGGCCCCGGATCCCCGCCCGCGTGTCTCAGCGGGTCGGTGGCGGGATCCGCAAGCCTCGGCCGGCCTTGAGGCCGTCAGCCGTCCAGGGGTTCCAGGCCTTGACGGTCGTCAAGGGCACCCCGAAGTAGTTGGCGATGCTGTACAGGTTGTCGCCCGAGCGGATCACGTAGACGTAACAGGCGGGCGTGCCCGAGCACGGCTTGAGCAGCGCGTACCGGCTCGAGGACGGCTTGGCCGTCGGCTTGGGCGTCGGTGCCGGGCTGGCGGTGGTGGCCGGACTGGGCGTGGGGCTCGGCGACGCGGTCGGGCTCGGCGTGGGTGTCGGGCTCGCGACCGGGGTCGGGCTCGGCGTGGGCGCTGCGGTCGCCGCGGCCGTCGCGGTGGCGAGCGGCGTCGCGGCCGCCGGATCGTCGCAGTCGGGGCGGCGGTCTCGACCTCGCCCAGGACCGCGCCGGTCGGACCGGCCGGTGCGGCCGCCGTCAGGGTCAGCCCGCCGTTGGCGACGACGAACGCGACCGACAGGAGGAAGGCCCCGATCAGGGCCAGGACGGACCCGGCGATCGCCGGGGTCACGATCCGGGCAGCCGGGACCCGGTCGAGCGGCTTGGCCACGGTCATCGCGCCGCGCATGTAGCGCGGGCAGTTGACGTGTCCGCTGGTCAGGCAGACGAGCTCCTGCTGGCGCAACGACTGGGGCACCGGTCCGCTGAGGGCCGCGCATCGGTTCGTTTGATCCGGTGCCTCGACGGGGATGCCGAGGCGATCGCCATCGTCGATCGAGCGGAGGAACGGGCAGATCCGCTGGTTCGCCGAGGCCTCGTCGACGGGCCCGCGACCCAGGGTGTCGGCCGGCCGAGGGGTCGCCCCGGGATCGTCCATCCGGACGGCATGGGGCTGCTCGGTCGTCGACGGATCGTCCTGCACGCGCGCTCCAGTCTGCCCCCCGGGGCTGCAACGGCGCGGAGTCTAGTACCTTTCGCGCCTTGCCGTTTCGCTCAGGGCGGTGCTAGGCTGCGCCGCCTGAGTCGACGGGAACGCCGTCGACGCTCCGAATCGAGGGTTTCCGACCCAGCCATGGCCCTCCCGCTCCCCGTGATCCCGCCAAGCCCCGACGCCTTTCATCTGGCGCCGCACCGGATCAAGCGCTGCACCTTCCGGCGCCTGATCAACGTCGAGATGGGCGCGGACCGGGTCTACGACGTGGAGTGCCTCTACCCCGATCGCAAGGTGCCGATCCCCCTGGGCGACCTCGAAGCGGCGACGCCGATCTGCAATGCGTGCGTCGCGCCGCACATCTTCCGCCCCGACGAGGACTGACCGCCGGCCAGGCAGGCCAGTCCCGCGTTCGTCCAGACCGGCGATCAAGGTTGACGACGAAACGGAAGCGTCAGCGAGGCGGTCTGTAAGCCGAGTTCTGTCCTGTGCCGGCTTGCGCCGGTCAGGGATGGCCATCCATCTGGGGCCGCCGGTCGCCCGACGGCTCATGCGGCCGACCCGAGGGCTGGGCAGCGCACCTCTCCCCCGGCGACGGTCGCCCGCCGTCGGGTTGCGCCCTCCTATTTGGCCTTGCTCCGGGTGGAGTTTGCCCGTTTCACTCCGGTCGTCGGCTTGCGCCGCCGTCCGGCATCGTCACTGTGGCACTGGTCCTCGCCTCACGGCGGGCGGGCGTTACCCGCCACCCTGCGCTGCGGAGCTCGGACTTTCCTCACGCCACCGACGGAGTCGCCCCCATCGCCGACGCGCGACCATCCGACCGCCTCGCTGACGAGGCCATCCTACCCGCCCGTGAGATCCCGGGCGGCCGGCGCGAGGACGATCCTTCCCTTCGGCCCGTCGATGGCCAGGCCACCACTGCCGTCCGACGCCTGTGTCACCTGCAGCGGACCCTGGAGCGCCGTGAAGAAGACCGTCTCGAAGTCACCCCCCGGACCGATGCAACCCATGAGCGTCATCATCAGCTCGCCGAACGTGAGCGAGCCCGTCGTCGGGTCGTACGTGTAGCCGCCACTGAACGTGTTGCAGCCGCCCGTGCCCTTCACCCGATCGGCCGTGAACCCGATGAACGGGGTGCTCGCCGGGACCGACGGCCGGCCGGCGACCGAGACGACGCCCCAGTTCGTGCCGGCGAGCGTGGCGGGACAGCAGGGAGGGGTCACGGCGACCGGGCTCGTCGACGCGGCTCGACCCACCGCACGCGGCCGACGAGCCAGGCGACGAGCGCGATCGCGAGGGCGGTCCGGGCGATGGGGGTTCTCACGGTCGCCTGACGGCGATCGTCGCGCCACGGTTCCGCCATGGCCGGTCTCAGGAGTGCGGTCGCCGCACCACCGAAGCCGGGCCGCCCGCCTGCGCCCGGTCGATCGCCTCGTTGGCCAGCGCGTCGGCGACCGTGTTCAGCGCGCGCGGCACGTGCGCCGCCGACCATCGATCGAACCCAGACAGGGTCCGCCGCGCCGCGGTCCAGAGAGGGATCAGCTTCGCGTCCTTGACCCGCCAGCGTCCGGCGAGCTGCTCCACGATGAGCTTCGAATCGAGCAGGAGGTGGACCTCCCGTGCGCCCAGCTCACGCGCCAGGTCGAGGGCCCGCACCACCCCGGTGTATTCCGCGACGTTGTTGGTCTGGATGCCGAGATAGTCCGAGATCGAGGCGTCAGGGACGGCCCGGTCGTCCCGCGCGTCGGGCCGGTCGAGGTCGAACAGCGCGGCGCCCAGCGATGCCGGTCCGGGGTTGCCGCGCGCCGCTCCATCCGTTCGGATGACGAACCCGCGTCGCCGGGCGGCGTCGGTCTCACCGGACGCCGCGAGGTCCGGGAAGAGCGTGTCGGTCACCCGGCCCCCGGGTCGTCCGGCGGTCGCTTCGTGCGGCGCGTGCCACGCGGCACAGTGCCGGCGCCAGTCGCCGTCGTTGACGGCGCGCTCGACGCAACGGCGACCGGTGCCGCCGGACCGGCCTCGGCCTTGCTCGCGACGGGCGTGCTCGGCGGCTTGGGCGGCAGGTTGTCGACGGCCCTGGCGGCGTCGTCCGGGCTCGTGCCGGCGGGCACCGCGCGGGCGTCGAGCATCGGCAGCTCGACGCCGGCGCCGGACCCGGAGCTGCTGCCGCGGACCTTGCGCAGGAACCACTGGATGGGATCGTAGTAGGCGTCCGCGACCCGCTCCTTGAGCGGGATGATCGCGTTGTCCGTGATCTTGATGTGCTCCGGGCAGACCTCGGTGCAGCACTTGGTGATGTTGCAGTAGCCGATCCCGCCGCTGTCCTTGAGGTACTCGCGCCGGTCCGCCTGGTCGATCGGGTGCATCTCCAGGCCGGCCGTGCGGACGAGGTAGCGCGGGCCCATGAACGGCTTCTCGGTCTCGTGGTTGCGCAGGACGTGGCAGACGTCCTGGCACAGGAAGCACTCGATGCACTTGCGGTATTCCTGGACGCGCTCGATGTCCTGCTGGTGCCAGCGCCAGTCCTCCTGCGCGACGTCCGTCGGCGGCGTGAACGGCTGGATCGTCTTGTTGACCTCGTAGTTCCAGGACACGTCGGTGACCAGGTCGCGGATGAGCGGGAAGGCGCGCATCGGCTCGACCGTGATCGGCTCCTCGAGGTCGAAGTCGGACAGCCGCGTCTTGCAGGTCAGGCTCGGCCGGCCGTCCACCTCCGCGCTGCACGAGCCGCACTTGGCGGCCTTGCAGTTCCAGCGGACGGCGAGATCGGGCGCCTCGTGGCCCTGGATCCAGTGAAGGGCATCGAGGACGACCATCCCCTCCTCGACCGGCACGTCGAACTCGTCGAAGCGCCCCTCCTCGCCGGGGCTGCCGCGGAAGACCTTCAGGTGTGCGTCCGGCATCCGATCCTCCGTCAGTGGGCGCTGCTGCCGAGCAGGCTTCGCAGCTGGTCGGACATCGCGGGCAGGGGTGTCGTCGTGACCGTCATCGAGCCGTCGGCGCCACGGCCCACGGCGACGTTGACCTGGCTCCAGGCGCCGTCGTCGGTCGCCGGGAAATCGAGCCGGCTGTGGGCGCCGCGGCTCTCGGTCCGCTCGCGGGCGCTCCGGGTGATGGCCTCGGAGATCGTCAGCAGGTGGTCGAGCTCGAAGACGAGGTTCCAGCCCGGGTTGTAGATCCGGCCGCCCGACGCGCACACGTTCGACCAGCGCCGGCGCAGCTCGGCCAGCTCCACGAGCGCCTCGTCGAGGTCGGCCTCGACGCGGAAGATCCCGACGAGCCGCTGCATGACCTCCTGCAGGTCGCGCTGCACCGCGTACGGATCCTCGCCCCCGGTCCGCTCGAGCGGCGCGGCGAGTGCCGCGATCCCCGCCTGGACCATGACCGGGTCGACATAGGGCGCCGCCTCGGTGGCCGCCGCGTGGGCCGCCGCAGCACCCCCCGTCCGTGCCCCGAACACCAGCAGGTCCGACAGCGAGTTCCCGCCCAGCCGGTTCGCGCCGTGCATCCCGCCGGCGACCTCGCCCGCCGCGTACAGGCCGTCGACGGTCGTCGCGCCGGTCTCGGCATCGACCCGGATCCCGCCCATGACGTAGTGGGTCGTCGGCCCGACCTCCATCGGCCCCTCCGTGATGTCGACGTCCGCCAGCTCCTTGAACTGCTCGTACATCGACGGCAGCTTGCGCCGGACCGTCTCCGCGGGCAGGTACGAGATGTCGAGGAACACGCCGCCGTGGGGGCTCCCGCGCCCTTCGCGGACCTCGGTGTAGATCGCCCGCGCGACGTTGTCCCGCGTCGACAGCTCGGGCGGCCGCCGCGCGTCGGTCTCCCTGCCCTCGGACAGGGCGGTCACCCAGCGGGCCGCCTCCTCGTCCGTGGCGGCGTACTCCGCCCGCCGGTCCTCGGGCAGGTAGTCCCACATGAACCGTTTGCCGTCCTTGTTGCGCAAGATCCCGCCCTCGCCGCGGACCGCCTCGGTGACGAGCAACCCGCGAACGCCCGGCGGCCAGACCATCCCGGTCGGGTGGAACTGCACGAACTCCATGTCGATCAGCTCGGCGCCGGCCTCATAGGCGAGGGCCTGGCCATCGCCGCTGTACTCCCAGGAGTTGGACGTGACCTCGTAGGCCTTGCCGATCCCGCCGGTCGCCAGCACGATCGACTTGGCCGGGAACACGATCGGCTGCCCGGTCGTGCGCCAGTAGCCGAACGCCCCGGTGACCCCGGCCGGCCCCGTGATCAGGCGCGAGACCGTGCACTCCATGTAGACCTGGATGCCGAGCGCGACCGCCCGGTCCTGGAGGGTGCGGATCATCTCGAGGCCGGTCCGGTCGCCGACGTGCGCCAGCCGCGGGTGCGAATGGCCACCGAACGGTCGCTGCAGGATCCGGCCGTCCGCGGTCCGGTCGAAGACGGCGCCCCACAGCTCGAGCTCGCGGACGCGCGCCGGCGCCTCCGTCGCGTGGAGCTCGGCCATCCGCGGGTTGTTCAGGAGCTTGCCGCCGACCATCGTGTCGCGGAAATGGACCTGCCAGGAGTCGGCGGCGGCCACGTGCTGGAGCGCGGCCGCGACTCCGCCCTCGGCCATGACCGTGTGCGCCTTGCCGAGGAGGGACTTGCAGACGAGCCCGACGTCCGCGCCGGCCATCTTCGCCTCGATCGCAGCCCGCAGGCCGGCCCCGCCGGCACCGATCACGAGCACGTCGTGCGGGCGGACCTGGGGCTTCGGTTGTGCGGCCGTCGCGAGGGTCATCGGTCGACTAGAAGAGGATCGCCGGGTCGACGATCACCCCGGTGGCAAGCAGCCGCACGTAGATGTCGGCGAACGTGACCGTGAGGAGGCTCGCCCAGGCCCACGCCATGTGGTGGCGGTTGAGCCCGGTGAGCTGCTGCCA
Source organism: uncultured Chloroflexia bacterium (assembly GCA_963720495.1). Lineage (GTDB taxonomy): Bacteria > Chloroflexota > Limnocylindria > Limnocylindrales > CSP1-4 > SPCO01. The sequence goes on along the minus strand of CAVRFU010000004.1, from coordinate 45,707 downwards.
CAGCGTGTAGCGCGCCCGCGTCCGGCGGGTGCAGGAGAAGCAATCCATCTTGCCGCCGATGAGGTGGCGCAGGGAGTGGCACGACAGCGAGTAGCCGGTCAGGAGCAGGGCGTTGAAGGCGAGCACGAACACCCCGAGCCCGATCCGCCACTGGTCCCCCACCCGGAGCGAGGACGCCGCGTCCACCCACAGGAAGAACAGGGGGATGAAGGCCAGGTACAGGAAGAACCGGTGGAAGTTCTGGAGGATGAAGGGCAGGGCCGCCTCCATCCGGTAGCGACGGTGGACCGTCGGCTCGCCCACGGCGCAGCCGGGCGGATCGGCGAAGTAGAACCGGTAGTAGGCCTTCCGGTAGTAGTAGCAGGTGGCCCGGAAGCCGAGCGGGACCCACAGGATGAAGATCCCCGGGCTGAACCAGGTCGGCAGCCAGTCGGGCCGGATGAGCGGCGAGAACAGCGGCGACAGGTAGCCCTCGTGCTCGTAGGGCGTCCCGAACAGCGGGGTGAGCAGGATGCCGCTGATGAACAGGTAGGTGGCGCAGATCGTGAAGACCGTCGCCTGGACGCCGGGCGCCACCCACCACCGGTCGAGCCGGCGGGTCTTGCCGAGACCGAGGGCCGCGGTGCCTGCCGGTTTTCGTGGCAGGCGGAGGCTCGCGGGCAGCTCCGTCATCGGGCCGCTGGTGCCGCGGGGGTCGCACCGAGGCGCTCGATGATGGCGTCGGCAAAGCCCTGGGTCCCGGTCGACCCACCGAGGTCGTAGGTCGTGGCGCGGCCCTCCGCGATGACCTCGCGGACCGCGTTCTCGAGGCGACCGGCGTCTTCGGGATAGCCGAGGTGCCGGAGCATCAGCGCCCCGGACAGGATCATGGCCGTCGGGTTGGCCCGGTCGAGGCCGGCGTACTTGGGGGCGGACCCGTGGACCGGCTCGAAGACGGCGGCCTCGGTCCCGATGTTGGCGCCGGGCGCGACGCCCAGGCCGCCGACGAGGCCGGCCGCCAGGTCGCTGACGATGTCGCCGTACAGGTTCGGCAGCACGAGCACGTCGTACAGGTCCGGCTTCTGGACCAGCTGCATGCACATGTTGTCGACGATGCGATCCTCGAACTCGATCCGGCCGTCGTAGTCGGCCGCGACGGTCCGGCAGCTCTCGAGGAACAGCCCGTCCGAGAGCTTCATGATGTTCGCCTTGTGGACGGCCGTGACCTTGCGCCGGCCGTTCGCCACGGCGTACTCGAAGGCGTACCGGGCGATCCGCTCGGAGGCCGCGCGGGTGATGATCTTGATGCTCTCGGCCGCATCGGGCCCGACCATGTGCTCGATGCCGGCGTACAGGTCCTCGGTGTTCTCGCGGACGATGACCAGATCGACGTCGTCGTAGCGCGATTCGACGCCGACCATGGACTTCGCGGGCCGCAGATTCGCGTACAGGCCGAGCGCCTGGCGGAGCCCGACGTTGACGCTCCGGAACCCGCCTCCGACCGGGGTCGTGATCGGGCCCTTGAGACCGATCTTGTTGCGGCGGACCGACTCGAGGACGTTGTCCGGCAGCGGCGTCCCGTATTCGCGCGATCGCCGACCTCACCCGCTTCGACCGTCTCCCACTCGAAGCCGATCCCCGTCGCGTCGAGGACGCGAGTGGTCGCCTCCGCCAGCTCCGGTCCGATGCCGTCGCCGGGGATCAGGGTGACTCGTGTGGGTCATATGGCCCGATTGTAGCGACGGGGACGGACTGGCGGTGGGCCGGCCGTCCGGACGGCATGACTGGCCCACCGCGATCAGGGTCGCGAGTCGCTGGTAGGTCGGCAAACGCGAGGTCACCGTTGCGCCGATCAGGTGGCCCGCGAACCGGGCGGAGCCATCGACCGTGATGTCGGCGTCGTAATCGACGAGGACGGCCGTGCCGTCTGGCGTCCAGGTCTTGTTGACGTCGGGCGATCGGATCTCGAAGGCGCGGGCCGAGCGCGCTCCCGGTCCCGGACCCGTCGGACGGTGCGACAACGAATTGGTACGAGGCTGTCGTCGAGCGAATTCGCGCAGGTAACGCGACCTGCGACCGTCCGGTGAGAAGTATCGCCAGCCGAATCTGGTCCGTGAAGCCATTGGCGGAATGCGGGCAGGACGATGTCGTGGCCGGTCACGAGGTCGAGGACATGGACATGCGTGTAGCCGTCACTGCTCGTGTACGTCACCCGCGTGCCGTCCGGGGCACCGCCGGCGTCATGTAATCCGAAGTCATTCGACGGCGGCGTCCTTGACAACTGGCGCAGCCCACTGCCGTCGGAATGAACGGCGAAGATGCCTGGCGGAGGGTCGGCCGGCGGTCAACTGTTCGCCGCGGAAGACGATCTCACCTCCGAGGGGCGGCAACCATGACAGGACATGAGCCGATCGGCCGACATCGAGGGTGTCGACACCGCTGCCGTCGACATTCGCAACGTTGATCAGCGGGCCCATCGGCGACCGGCGCGCGACGGGAAGGCGATCTGCGTACTGTCCGGCGACCAGTCGACCCAGTCGAAACCCGGCTGCTCTGGGGTCAGCTCGCGGACCGCGCTCCCGTCGGCGTTCGCGACCGACAGGATCAGACCCTTGTCGTCGCCGGGATCGACGGACCCACGAAGGAACAGCAGCTTGGTGCCGTCGCGCGAGAAACTCGGACCGAAGTCCATCGTCTTGCCCCCGACGAGCAGGCGATCGGCATGGGTCACCGGATCGACGGCGTAGATATCGCCGTCATGGCTCGAGACGATGGCACCGTTGCGTGCCGGGCCGAACGGCGCGGCAAGCGCGGGTCGACTCGCGACCCACGGCGACGATGACCAGACCAGCCAGGGCGATCAGCAAGGCGATCACGAGCGCAGCGTCTCGGCGAGGCCCGAGCACCCTCGCGCAGCGAAGTGTCGTCTGCACGGGGAGCCACCTTTCGAGGCTCGACCATGCCGGTCGCTGTCGCTCCGTCCGGGTCCGCCGCAGGACGGCATCGAGGTGCTCCGGCACCCGGTGCTCGGCGTCGGCGTGGAGCCAGTCGGAGACCGTCGGGTCGAAAGTATCGTCGCGGTTCATGCCGGGCGGCCCTCACGGATGTCGGGTCCCGGGTCGAGCGTCGGCGTCGAGCGCCGCGCGCATCTCCCGCAGCCCGCGATACAGGCGTGACTTCGTGGTGCCCAACGGGATCCGCAGCGTCGCGGCGACCTCCGGACAACGGCAGGTCGAGGTAGTGATGCAAGACGATGACCGCCCGCTCCTCCGGCTCGAGACGGCTGAACGCCACGCTCGAGCTGGTCGCGATCCGCGATGACGGACGTCGCTGTCCGCAACGGACGGCAGGGATCGAGAGGTCGGTGACATCGACGTCGAAGCGTCGACGGCGGTCGCGACGGATGACATCGATGCAGGCGTTCACCAGCAATCGATGCAGCCACGCGTCGAACCGGTCCGGGTCGCGCAGCGTGGGCAGATCACGCCAGGCGCGGACGAGCGCGTTCTGGACGGCGTCCGTCGCGCGATCGACATCCCGGAGCATGAGCCAGGCGGTCGCGTCGAGGCGGGAGATCGCGGCGCCTGCCAGCTCGGCGAAGGCGTCATGATCGCCCTTCCGCGCTCGCTCCACGAGGTCTCGCGTCATCACGGCCCTCAGGCAGTGGCGCGGCTCAGCTGGTCGCGCTCATTGAGTATGGCGCGCGGGTCCACCGAAAAGGCTTCACTTCCGTTCGAGGTCCGCCCCTTGCCCTCAGTCGGTGCTCGCATGGAGCCACAGCCAGGCTCGAAGCGTCATCCCCGAAACGTGGACCTCGGCGGCAACCTGCCGTCCGACATAGCGGTAGTGCCAGGCCTCACGGCCGTAGCAGGTCTGTGTCTCCGCACCCGCCGGATAGCTCTGGATCCAGCCGAACCGCCAGGCGTTCGCTGCCAGCCATCGCGCCTGCAGCGAGTGCGCGAATGCTCGCGTCCAGGGGGACCCGCCGCCCGCCACCTTGAAATCGATGGCCGTCCCGAGCTGGTGCTCCGAGTGTCCCGCGCGCGCACTGAACCGCCTCGCCTCGGCGTCTCCTGAAGTGCGTGCCCAACCCGCGAACGTCCTTTGTTGCCGGGCCTCGCTCCGGTAGGCCGACTCGACCGCGAGCCGCGCCCGGGCCTTCCCCGCGGCAACCGCGAGTGCCTTGAGATCCGCGATCGCGATGAGCCGAATGGAACCACGGCCGGACAGACCCGCCCGGGACACCGTCACGAGGTCCGGCGGGACGTAGCCCTTCGGCAGTCGGCTCGTCGTATCCACGATCGTTCGCTGCCAGTCGTCGTAGGCCACGTGTGCGGCGGGCTCATCCGCGTACCGGCAGGCGGCGAGCGGAGGGGGCGTGGGTGACGGCGCCGGCGACCTGGCCCCCGGCGACATCGTGGCGCCGCCGCCGTCTGTTTCGCGACTCGGAATGCCCACCGAGGCAATCGAGGCGACGCCTGTATCGATCGCCGTCGCGCCGGATCCGCTGCCGCGCGTCCCGATCGCGATCTCCGCGATGGCACTCGCGATGGTCGCGAGGACGACCATCAACGTAAGCGACTGGGCACGCCGACCTTCCGCCCGACGGACCAGACGAACCGTGGAGCGTGCATCTTCAGGGTGGCCATGCATGCGGTTTCCCTTCTTGTGTGGCCGGAACTGCGTTCACGGTCGGTCGGTCGGCCCTTGGGTCCGGGGCACGGCCCCACCGCGCTCAATGCCATCCGGCCGAGCGTCGTGGGTGCGGCCTATGTCGCCGCCATCAGGTCAGGCGCGTGATCTGGCCGAACGACTTCACCCTGTCGTCGACTCGACGTGACGACGGCCGACCCGCCCAGGCAGGCAGATCGGCCGCAGGAGTGGGGCGTGGTCAGGTCAGGGCGCCAGACGCTGCCAGCTGCAACAGTTCGAGGGCGTCGTCGGACCGGCGCGGACCGCTCCCGTGACGGCGTCGAAGAACTGCGGCACGTCGCCGTCGGACGTCACGAACACGGTCTTGCCATCCGGCGAGAATCCATACCCCAGTCCTTCGGCGTTCTTGTCGAACGGACGACCGAGCAGGATGCCCGGGCGACTGGCGTCGGCAGGCGCGATCATGATCTGCCCCATAGCCGTGTCGTTGCGGCTCAGGAGGACCTGGGAGCCGTCGGGCGAGTGCAGCAGACCCGTTTCGCCGTAGGCTGATGGGTCAAACCTCAGCTCGCGATCGACTTTGGTGGCGATGTCGAGCTCATGGATGCGCCCTGGCAGCGTCGCCGACTCCTGTGCCTTCTCCGGTACAGGCTCTTCCGTGCCCCAGCGCCAGTACGTGAGGGTTCGGCCGTCGGGCGCGAGATCGACGCTCTTGTACTCAGCGGGGCCTGTCACGGACGGCACGACGGGTGTCAGGCCACTTCCATCGGCCTGGATCGAGTAGATGCCGGCCCGCTCCGAATCGCCGGATCCGGTGCGGCTGCCGAAGAGCAGTTCCGAGGTGGTGCCAGGCAACCAGGCCACCCAGTAGTCGACGACCAGCCCGTTGACGTCCAGCGTGCGCATCGTGCCGTGCTCGATATCGACGATGGACAGGGCGCGGACGCCATTGGCCGTAGACACGACCGCCAGCAACCGACTATCCGGCGACGAGTCCATCCAGGTTTCGTCGGTCAGGGGCTCCTTCAAGAGCGACCGAACCCCCGATCCATCCGGGGCGGCGATCATCAACGTTGCTTCGTGCGGCGACACGGTGCGGAGGAACGTCAGCTGCGTCCCATCTCGGGTGTATCCCGGCACGCCGTCATCGCTCGGGCCGGAGATGACGGCGTGGACATGCGTCCCGTTGGCGTCGGCCACCAGGATGTCACCGTCAGCCCAGTAGGCGATCTGGCCGTTGGCGGCCAGACCGAATGGCGCCGGCACGCGCGGGTTCCGGGTGCCGACGGCGATGAGCGCCAGGCCGATCAACGCGACGAGGACGGCGCCGAGGAGAAGGGCTCTGCCGAGTGTCGGACGGGCGGCGATGCGAAGGTTCGTTGTCATGTCCATGGGGAGCCACCTTTCGAGGCTCGACCATGCCGGGCGCTGTCGGCTGCGGGTCGTCCGCGCGAGGGTCTCGTCGAGGTAGTCGGGCATGCCGTGCCCTGCCTGCTCGTCGAGCCAATCCGAGACGGTCCGTTCAAAGCCATCGTTGAGCGTCATGCCAGACGGCCCTCCGTGATCTCCGACCGAAGTCGGGAATCGGCGTCGAGTGCCGCTCGCATGGATCCGAGCGCTCGGTGCAGGCGCGATTTCGCCGTTCCGAGCGGGATCCCGAGCGCGATGGCGACCTCCGGCAGTGGCAGGTCGAGATAGTGGTGAAGGACGATGAGGGCCCGCGCCTCCGGTTCGAGGCGCCTGAAGCCGCGCTCGAGCTGGTCGCGGTCGGCCATCGACGACGTCGTGTCGTCGGTGGACGGAGCGTCGATGGGCATGAGTTCCACGTCGAAGCGATGGCGCCGGAGCCGGCGCGCCTCATCGATGCAGGCGCGGTAGAGCAACCGGTGGAGCCAGGCGTCGAAGCGATCGGGGTTGCGCAATGTGGGCAGGTCGCGCCAGGCTCGGACGAGCGTCTCCTGGACGGCGTCCTTGGCTTGGTCGGGATCGCGCAGGATGAGCCGGGCGGCGGCGTCCAGCCGGAAGATCGCGGCGCCGGCGAGCGCGGCGAAGGCGTCATGATCGCCTCGTCGTGCTTGCTCCACGAGCTCCTGCTGCATCACGCCCCTCGGCGGTGGCGGGACCGACGTGGCCCGCTCGATGAGTATGGCGAGGGCCGGGTCGTGGTTCGTTCCGAAATCATCGCAGGCCCGGCCCGACGCGGTACCATCACGCTCCCACCAGACCTCGGAAGCCGGAGCTGCCGCGCCTCGTGAAGATCCAGGAAGCCGACGCCAAGTCGCTGCTCGTCGCCCAGGGCCTGCCGGTTCCCGGCTGGGAGGTCGCCCACACCGTGCCCGAGGCGCGCGCCGCCGCGGAGCGGATCCTGGGTGGCGGCGCCGACGCCGTCGTGATCAAGGCCCAGGTCCTCGTCGGCGGCCGGGGCAAGGCCGGCGGGGTCAAGCTGGCGTCGAGCGCTGACGAGGCCGAGACGGTCGCGGCGGCCATCCTCGGCATGGACATCAAGGGCATCACCGTGCGCAAGGTGCTGGTCGCGGAGGCCGCCGACATCGCCCGTGAGTTCTACATGTCGGCCGTCCTCGATCGGGCCGCGCGCTCGATCCTGCTGATGGGCTCGGCGGAGGGTGGCGTCGAGATCGAGCAGGTCGCCGTCGACAACCCCGAGGCGATCATCCGGCGTCACGCCGACCCGCTCCTCGGGCTGCTCGACTACCAGGCGCGCGAGTTCGCGTTCGCGATGGGCCTCGGCGGACACCTCAAGGCCGCGGTCGCGATCGCCAAGGGCCTCGTCCGCACGATGCTCGCGTACGACGCGGACCTGGTCGAGATCAACCCGCTGGCCATCGTCCGGGGCCGGGACGCAGCAGGCGCCCCGACGGAGCAGCTCGTCTGTCTCGACGCCAAGGTCACGCTCGACGACTCCGCGCTGCCCCGCCACCCGGACCTGGAGCCCCTGCGCGACCCCGACGACGAGGACCCGGCCGACCGCGAGGCGCGCCTGGCCGGCCTGACCTTCATCAAGCTCGACGGCACGATCGGCTGCATGGTCAACGGCGCGGGACTGGCGATGACCACCATGGACCTCGTGAAGCGCGCGGGCGGAGAGCCGGCCAACTTCCTCGACATCGGCGGCGGCGCACGGGCGGACAAGGTCGCCGCGGCGATGCGGATCATCCTGGCCGATCCCAAGGTCGATGCGATCCTGGTCAACATCTTCGGCGGCATCACCCGCGGTGACGAGGTCGCCCGTGGCCTGATCGAGGCGCGGGCCGTCCAGGAGCGCGACGTGCCGATGGTCGTCCGGATCGTGGGCACCAATGCGGCCGAGGCGGCGGTCCTCCTCGAGGAGGCACATTTCGCCACGGCCGCCTCACTCGACGAGGCCGCGGCGAAGGCCGTCGCGGCATCCCGGGGAGCGGCCGCGTGAGCATCCTCGTCGGCCCCCACACGCGTCTCGTGGTCCAGGGCATCACCGGACGCGAGGGCGACTTCCACAGCCGGGCGATGCAGGCCTACGGCACCCCGATCGTCGCCGGCGTGACGCCGGGCAAGGGCGGCCAGTCCGCGCTCGATGGCACCGTGCCGGTGTTCGACACGGTCGCCGAGGCTGTCCGCGAAACCGGCGCGAACACGTCCTGCATCTTCGTCCCGGCCGGCGGCGCGCCGGACGCGGTCATGGAGGCGGCTGCCGCCGGGATCGGCACGATCTTCTGCATCACCGAGGGCATCCCCGCCCTCGACATGATCCCCGCGGTCGAGATGGTCGTCCGCGCCGGTGCCCGCCTGATCGGGCCGAACTGCCCCGGGCGCGACATCGCCCGGATCGGCCAAGGTCGGGATCATCCCGGGCTCGGTCCACCTGGCCGGGTCGGGTCGGCGTGGTGAGCCGCTCCGGGACGCTGACCTACGAGGCGGTCCAGGCGATGACGGACGCGGGCGTCGGCCAGTCGACCTGCGTCGGGATCGGTGGCGACCCGATCATCGGCACGACGTTCCTCGACGTGCTCCAGCTCTTCGCGGCGGATCCCGGGACGGACGCGATCGTCCTGATCGGGGAGATCGGCGGGGCGGCCGAGGAGACCGCGGCTGCGTGGGCCGCCGAGAACCTGGCGGACATCCCGAAGGTCGCCTTCATCGCCGGCCGGACCGCCCCCGAGGGCAAGCGGATGGGCCACGCGGGGGCGATCATCTCCGGCGGTGCCGGGACGGCCGCGTCCAAGGTCGAGGCGCTCGAGGCGGCCGGCTTCCGCGTGGCGGGCTCGCCGACGGAGCTGCCGGGCCTCCTGCGCGACGCCGGCTACCGCGGCTAGGAGGGGTCGTGGATCTCGCCGACATCCGGTTCCTCTACGGGTTCGATCGGTGGGCCACGACGAAGGTCCTCGACGCGGCCGCGGGCGTGGACGAGACGACCTGGTCGGCGACCAACATCGTCGCCGAGCGGGGCCTCGGCGGGATCCTGGTCCATCAGCTCGGCGCCCAGCAGCGCTGGCGTCATTTCCTGACCGGTGCCCAGGGCGAGGAGCCCACGCCCGAGGACGGTCCGCTGCTCGACCTTGCCGCCCTCCGTGGGGCCTGGGAGCGTGAGTGGGCCGGCTACGACGCCTGGTTCGACGTCATGCAGCCCGAATGGCTCGACCAGGCGGAGGGCGGGGTCAGCCTGTGGCAGGCGCTCGCGCACGTCGTCAACCACGGCACCCAGCACCGGTCCGAGGCGGCCGTCCTGCTGACGGCCGCGGATCATTCGCCGGGCGACCTCGACATGGTCGACTACGCGGAATCCCTGGCCCCCGCCGACACATGAGCAGGCTGATGGATCTCGTCGCCGGCGAGGCGCCGACGATCCTCATGGTCATCGGCCTCGACGACCTCGAGGCCCTCGACGACCGGTCGCGCTTCACCGCCCACCTCGCGCTCGGGAGCGGCCTCGACCCGACCTGGCTGGACCTGTTCGCCGAGGCGGCCCGGACGGTGACCGACTCGGACGAGCCGCGTGACTTCATCGACGCGCGCCTCGAGCTCGACGGACCCGGCGACGGCGAGGGTCACACCATCGAACGCGTCGACCCGACCTGGATCACGACGGTCGCCCGGCTCATGGATCACGACGTCGACGCCATCGCCGGACGCTGGATCGTGCTCATCGAGGACGAGATCGGCGAGCTGCCGCGCGAGGAGAAGCCCTGGATCCGCGACCTCGCCGGCCGGGTCATCGCCTTCTGCCGCGAGGCGGACCGGGCGCCCGATGTCATCTTCGCCTGGTCGCTGTCGTGAGCCCGCCCGAGCCGGACGTCGACGCGTCGATCGCGGCCAACCGGTCCCTCTGGGATGCCTGGACGGCCATCCACGCCGCCGGCGAGTTCTACGACCTCGAGGGGTTCAAGGCCGGCGGCGTGCGGCTCCGTCCGTACGAGATCGAGATGATCGGCGACGTCACCGGCAAGACCCTCCTGCACCTCCAGTGCCACTTCGGGATCGACACGCTCTCGTGGGCCCGGCTCGGAGCCCGCGTGACCGGCGCCGACCTGTCACCCGCGGCGGTCGAGCTGGCGCGCTCGCTGGCAGACGAGCTCGGGTTCCCCGAGGCACGCTTCGTCCAGTCGAACCTGTACGACCTGCCGGACGTGCTCGACGGCCGGTTCGACGTCGTCTACACGTCCCGCGGCGTGCTCAACTGGCTGCCCGACATCGCGGCGTGGGCCAGGGTCGTCGCCCATTTCGTGACCCCGGGCGGGACGTTCTTCATCACCGAGGCGCACCCGGTCATGAACGTCTTCGAGAACGAGGACGTCGAGCCCGGCGAGCTGCGTCTCGTCTACCCGTACTGGGAGCACGCGACGCCGCTGACCTTCGAGGTCAAGGGCTCGTACGCCGACCGGGACGCCGAGGTCCACGATCAGGTCGAGCACTCGTGGGATCACGGTCTCGGCGAGATCGTCACCGCCCTGATCGAGGCGGGCCTGGTGGTCACAGCCCTCGTCGAGCACCCGTTCCTGGACTGGAAGGTCGACTTCCTCGTCGAGGACGAGGCCGGCAAGTACCGCCTGCCGCCGGGCACGGCTGGTGAGCTGCCGCTGATGTTCTCGCTGAAGGCGACGAAGCCGGCCTGACGAGAGCGCCGGGGCCTCGGCCGATCGCGGCGCGCCGCCGGTCCGCCGCCTCAGAAGCCCAGCGAGGCCCAGGCCGGGCCGCCCGGCGCCTCGATCAGCTCCACGAGCACGCCGTGGCACGAGCGCGGGTGCAGGAAGGCGACCGGTCCCTCGGCGCCACGCCGTGGGGCCGAATCGATCAGCTCGAGACCGTCGATCTCGAGGCGCAGGAGCGTCTCGGCAAGGTTCGGGACCTCGAGGCAGACGTGGTGGAACCCCTCGCCCTTGCTCGCCAGGAAGCGCGCCACCCCGGTCGTGTCGTCGGTCGGCTGGACCAGCTCGACCTTCGACTCCCCCACCCCGAGGAACGCGATCCGGACGTGATCGTCGGGGATGTCCATGACCGTCTCGAGCTCGAGGCCGAGGGCGTCGCGCCACAGCCCGAGCGAGGCCTCGATCGAGGTCACGATCAGCGCGACGTGATGGACCTTGCCGACACGCCGCAGGGCATCCGGGATGACCGGGTCTGGTGCCATCGCCGCAGCGTACCCTGTCGGCCATGGCCTTGATCGAGCCGGCCAGCGCGGTCATCGTGCGCGTGCCGGTGCCACCCGGCATCGAACGACTCCGGACCCGCTGGGATCGAGCCGCGAGCCTCGGCGTGCCGGCCCACGTGACCGTCCTCTTCCCGTTCCTCGCGCCGGGCGACCTCGTCCCGGCGGCTCGTCGCGAGCTCGCCGCGATCGCCGCCGCCACGGATCCGTTCGAGGTGACCTTCACGCGTGTCGGATCGCTTCCCGACGGTGGTCTACCTCGCGCCCGAGCCGGACACGCCGTTCGCCCGGCTGACGGCCGAGATCGAGGCCCGCTACCCGGACCACCCGCCGTACGGCGGCGCGTTCGAGGAGGTCGTCCCGCACCTGACCGTGGCCGAAGTCGGCGACCGCCCCTCTGGACCAGATCGCGCTGGCGGCCGCCGACCACCTCCCGATCCGCCACCGGGTCACGATGCTCGAGGTGCTGGTCGAGGGCGTCGAGGGTCGCTGGCACGGTCGCTGGCGCCTGCCCCTCGGGTCGGTCAGACGGTGATGAGCTCGCGGTGCTCGCCCCAGGCGACCCGCAGCCGGTCGCTGATCTCCCCGACCGTCGCGTAGGCGCGGACCGCCTCGACGATCGAGGGCATCAGGTTGCCCTCACCACGGGCGACCGCCTCCAGACCGTCCATCGCGCGCGTCCAGCCCTCCGCGGAGCGCTCGGCCCGGACGCGCCGGACGCGCTCGACCTGGCGCCGCTCCCCGTCCGGGTCGATGCGGTGGAGGGCCGGTGTCGTGACCTCGTCGTCGCGGAACCGGTTGACCCCGACGACGACCTGCTCGCCCGACTCGATCGCCCGCTGGACGCGGTAGGCGGCCTCCTGGATCTGGCGCTGCTGGAAGCCACCCTCGATCGCGGCCAGCGTGCCGCCCATCGTCTCGATCTCGTCGAGATAGGCCCAGGCGGCCGCTTCGAGCTCGTTGGTCAGGCTCTCGACGTAGTAGGAGCCCGCGAGCGGATCGGGCGTCTCGGTCACGCCGGCCTCGTAGGCCAGGATCTGCTGGGTACGCAGCGCGAGACGTGCCGCTTCCTCTGTCGGCAGAGCGAGGGCCTCGTCGCGCGAGTTCGTGTGGAGGCTCTGGGCGCCGCCGAGGACCGCGGCCAGTGCCTGGATCGTGGTCCGGACCACGTTGTTGTCGACCGACTGGGCAGTCAGGCTCGAGCCCGCGGTCTGGACGTGGAACCGGCAGACCATCGACCGCGGATCCTTGGCCCCGAACCGTTCCTTCATGATCGTCGCCCACATCCGCCGGGCGACCCGGAACTTGGCGACCTCCTCGAAGAGCTCCGACCACGCGGCGAAGAAGAACGAGAGGCGGCCGGCGAAGGCGTCGACATCGAGGCCGCGCGCCACGGCCGCCTCGACGTAGGCCATGGCGTCAGCCAAGGTGAACGCCAGCTCCTGGGCGGCCGTCGCCCCGGCCTCGCGCATGTGGTAGCCCGAGATCGAGATCGTGTTCCACTTGGGGAGCTCCGCGGCGCAGAACTCGAAGACGTCGGTCACGAGGCGCATCGACGGGCGCGGCGGGAAGATGTAGGTGCCCCGCGCGATGTACTCCTTGAGGATGTCGTTCTGGGTCGTCCCCGCGATCCCCGCCCTCGGGACGCCCTGAGCCTCGGCCGCGGCGACGTAGAGCGCCAGCAGGATCGGGGCCGTCGCGTTGATCGTCATCGACGTCGAGACCTCGCCGAGCGGCAGCCCGTCGAGCAGGATCGCCATGTCGGCGAGGCTCGAGATCGGCACCCCGACCCGCCCGACCTCGCCCTCGGCCTCCGTCGCGTCCGAGTCGTAGCCCATCTGGGTCGGCAGGTCGAACGCCACCGACAGCCCGGTCTGGCCCTGCTCGAGGAGGTACCGGAAGCGGGCGTTGGTCTCCTCGGCCGTCGCGAACCCCGCGTACTGGCGCATCGTCCAGAAGCGGCTCCGGTACATCGTCGCCTGGACGCCCCGCGTGAACGGGTACTCGCCGGGGCGACCGAGGTCGCGCTCCTCGTCCAGCCCGGCCGTGTCGGCCGGGGTGTACAGGTCGCGGATCGTGATGCCCGACGACGTCTCGAACGGGTCGCGCCGCTCCGGGGCGCCCTTGAGCGCCTTGGCCCGGACCGTCTCACGCCAGCGGTCGCGGGCGGGATCCGGGCCCTCCCCCGTCGGACGGTCGGGCCGCGTCACCGGATGACGACCAGTGGATCGCCGAGCTCGACGGTCTGGCCGACGGCTGTCGCGACGCGGTCGACCGTCCCGGCGCGCGGCGACCGGAGCTCGTTCTCCATCTTCATCGCCTCCACCGCCAGGAGCCGCTGGCCGGCCACGACGGCATCCCCCGCCTCGACGGCCACGGACACGACCCGTCCGGGGATGATGGCACGAACCTCGGTCGGTCCGTGGTGGATCGCCGCCTCGCGGCTCGTCGTGGCCCGGTCGCGGAGGTCGGCCAGACCGGCGTCCTCGACCTCGAGCTCGAACCGCCAGCCGTCCACGACGACCTCGACCGCCGTCCGGCCACGGGTCGACGACGGGCGCGATGCCGGGAGCACGATCGACCGATCGATGGGTCTGGGCTCGGTCCCGTCACCCCCCGCCGAGGTGTCGACGTCGCCGAGGACCTCGCCGGTCGCCCGGTCCGTGACGCGAAGGCGGGTCATGCCGGCCACCGATCGGTCGCGTCGGCGCGGGCGGCGACCGCCCAGGCGGTCTCGGCCGGAGCGGTCGGGGGGCCGCCCGCCGACGCGGGACGGTCGGGCGCGGCCCCATCGATCCTCCGCTCGACGACCGCCCGGGCCGCAGCCTCGGCCGCCGTCCGGGCCTGGCGCGCCCGATCCGCCGCCCCGTCCCAGGACTCCGCGACCCACTCGATCGACAGGTCGCCCGCCCGGAACCCGGGGTGTCGGGCCACGAACCGGTCGAAGGGCAGGGTCGTCTGGATGCCGGCGATCTCGGTCTCGTCGAGCGCCCGTCGTAGTCGGTCGATGGCGGAGTCCCGGTCCGCGGCGTGGACCATGATCTTCGCGACCAGGTTGTCGTAGTCGGGCGGGACCCTGTCTCCCACTTGCAGTCCGGTGTCGACGCGGACCCCGGGCCCGGCCGGCATGACCCAGCGGTCGATGCGGCCCGGCCCGGGCGCGAAGTCACGGGCCGGGTCCTCGGCCGCCAACCGGACCTCGATGGCGTGGCCGACCGGCTCGGCGGCGTGGGCAGCAGCGGCCAGTGCGACCGCGGACAACGGCTCGCCGGCCGCCAGCCGGAACTGCTCGTGGACGATGTCGAGACCGGTCACCAACTCGGTCACGCCATGCTCCACCTGGAGCCGGGTGTTGACCTCGAGGAAGTGGAAGGCGCCCGCGTCGTCCCGGAGGAACTCGGCCGTCGCCGCGTTCTGGAGCCCGCCGGCGGTCGCCACCCGGACGGCGAGGTCGTGGAGGTGGTGCCGCTCGGCCGTCGACAGGCCCGGTGCCGGCGCCTCCTCGATGAGCTTCTGGTGGCGTCGCTGGGAGGAGCAGTCGCGTTCGCCGATGGCGACGACCGCCCCGGTCGCATCGCCCAGGAGCTGGACCTCGATGTGCCGCGCCGGCCGGATCTCGCGCTCCAGGAAGACCGACCCGTCGCCGAACGCCGACGCGGCCTCGGCCGATCCGGCGGCCAGCGCGGCCGGCAGGTCGGCGGCGCGAGCAACCCGGCGCATCCCCCGTCCCCCGCCGCCGGCCGCCGCCTTGACCAGCAGCGGATAGCCGATCCGGTCGGCCTCGGCGACGATCGCGTCCACCTGGTCGGGGCGGTCGACCGCCACCGGATCGAGGGTCCCGGGCACGCCCTCGACCCCGACCGATCGCGCGATCCCGCGGGCCCGGACCTTGTCCCCGAGCGCCTCGATGACGGCCGACGGCGGCCCGACGAAGACGAGCCCGGCGTCCTCGACCGCCCGGGCGAAGGCCGCCCGCTCGGACAGGAAGCCATAGCCGGGATGGATGGCGTCGGCACCGGTCGCAAGGGCCGCCTCGATGACCAGGTCGATCCGCAGGTAGCTCTCGGTCGGTGGTGGCGGCCCGAGCCGGACGGCGAGATCGGCCTGGCGGACGTGCATCGAACCGGCGTCGGCATCGCTGTACACGGCCACCGCCTCCATGCCCATCTCGTGGCAGGCGCGGATGATCCGGACGGCGATCTCCCCGCGGTTGGCGATCAGGACCCGACGGAAGGGTGCTGCCGTTCGGGTCACCGGGCGGCCGCGTCTTTGCACAAAGACAGTCCGACCCGGGCGTCCTCAGAGGGGGATGTTGCCATGCTTCTTTCGCGGGTTCGTGTCGCGCTTGTCCGCCAGCATCTCGAGGGCGCGGATGAGACGCGGCCTGGTCTCGGACGGGCGGATGACGTCGTCGACGTAGCCCCGCGCAGCGGCGACGAACGGGTTCGCAAAAGCCAGCCGGTACTCGGCGACGAGTCGGGCGCGTTCGGCCTCCGGGTCGGCGGCCGCCGCGATCTCTTCGCGGTAGATGATGTTGACCGCACCCTCGGCGCCCATGACCGCGATCTCGGCGGTCGGCCAGGCGAAGTTCATGTCGCTCCGGATGTGGCGGCTGCTCATGACGTCATAGGCGCCGCCGTAGGCCTTGCGGGTGATGACCGTCAGCTTCGGCACCGTCGCCTCGGCGTACGCGTACAGCAACTTCGCGCCGTGACGGATGATCCCGCCGTGTTCCTGGTCGACACCGGGCAGGAAGCCGGGGACATCCACGAAGGTCAGCAACGGGACGTTGAACGCATCGCACGTCCGGACGAACCGCGCGGCCTTGACCGACGCATCGATGTCGAGGGCGCCGGCGAGGACGGCCGGCTGTTGGGCCACGACACCGACGCTGCGACCGCCGAGCCGCGCGAACCCGACGATGATGTTCTGCGCCCAGCCCGGCTGGATCTCGAGGAAGCCTCCGTCGTCCACGACGCGGCGCAGGACGTCGTGCATGTCGTACGGCAGACGCGGATCGTCGGGGACCACGGTGTCGAGCTCGACGTCCATCCGGTCCGCCGGATCGGCCGCCGCGACGATCGCCGGCGCGGCGAGATTGTTCTGCGGCAGATGCGCCAGCAACGCGCGCGCCGCGTCGAGCGCGCCGGCTTCGTCGGGCGCCGCGATGTGCGCGACACCGCTGCGGGTCGTGTGCGTCTCGGCGCCGCCGAGGTACTCGCGATCCACGTCTTCGTGGGTCACGGTCTTCACGACGTCCGGACCGGTGACGAACATGTAGCTCGTGCCCTTCGACCATGACGGTGAAGTCGGTGATGGCCGGCGAGTAGACCGCACCACCGGCACACGGACCCAGGATCACGGAGATCTGTGGCACGACTCCGGAGGCCAGAACGTTGCGCAGGAAGATGTCGGCGTAGCCACCCAGCGACACGACACCTTCCTGGATCCGCGCGCCTCCCGAATCGTTGAGCCCGACGATCGGTGCACCGACTTTCATCGCCAGGTCCATGACCTTGCAGATCTTCTCGGCGTACGCCTCCGACAGCGATCCACCGAAGACCGTGAAATCCTGGCTGAAGACGAAGACCGTCCGACCATCGATGAAACCGTGGCCGGTGACGACGCCATCGCCGAGGAAGGATTCGGTCGCGGACGCGTCGCGGTTCGTGACGAACGCGTCCAGCTCGACGAACGATCCCGGGTCGAGCAGCAGGTCGAGACGTTCGCGCGCGGTCAGCTTGCCGGCGGCGTGCTGCTTGGCCACACGTGCGACGCCACCGCCCTCGCGCGACGCCGCGCGCATCTGCTCGAGGAGCGCGAACCGCTCCGCGTTGGTCGACACCGTTCAACGCTCCTCATCGGGCTGTCTTTGCGCAAGGACAGCGCCATCATATCTGGCGCGACATGGGCACCGAATGGCCTCGGATATCCACAAATTCGGTGAACAACTCCCAAAGCGTGTGGATAACCGGGGTGCCCGAATGCCGATCGGCGGGCGTACCATGACGGGACTCGCTCCCCTCCCCCGACGGCCGTGTGCCGCCCCCTGGATCCTGAGGTGATGCCCCGGTGACGAATGTGATCGCGATCGCCAACCAGAAAGGCGGCGTCGGCAAGACCACGACGGCGATCAATCTGGCCGGTGCGCTGGCGGAGGAAGGGTTCCGCGTCCTCTGCGTCGACATGGATCCGCAGGCCAACCTCACCGCCGGCCTCGGGATCAACCTCAACACCGTCGAACGATCGATGGCCGACGTCCTCGCCGATGGCCGCTCGTCACTGACCGACGTGATCCTGCCGACCGAGACGGCCGGCATCGATGTCGCACCGGCCCACATCGATCTCGCGTCGACGGAGGGCGAGCTCTTCACCGCCCTCGGCCGCGAGCAGATCCTCCGCGAGGCGTTCGACGGCGAGATCGACAGCTATGACTACGTCCTGATCGATTGCCCGCCGAACCTCGGCCTGCTGACAGTCAACGGTCTGGTCGCATCGAACGGCGTCATCATCCCGGTCCAGACGCAGTACTACGCGATGAAGGGCCTCAACAACCTGGTCAAGGTGATCAACGCGATCCGGTTGAAGCTCAATCGCGACCTGAAGATCCTCGGCCTGCTGCCGACATTCTTCGACGGCCGGACCAACCTCGCGCGCGACATGCTCGATGAGCTGCGCGTCGTCGGCGATCATCACGTGTTCACCAGCATCGTCCGCACCACCGTCAAGCTGGGCGAGGCGCCACTCGTCGGCCGTCCGATCACGACGTACGCCGGCCACAGCGATGCCGCTCGCACCTATCGCGAACTCGCCCGGGAGGTGATCGACCTTGGCCCGAACTGACTTCCGCGCCCAGGCCGCCCGGCGGCTGTCGGAAGACACCGAGCTGTCGCCTGCGATCGTCAGCCTGCTGACGCCGGACAGCCCGACCCGCTCGGTCGGTGTGCGCATCGTCCACGTCGATCACATCGAGCCGAACCCCGAACAGCCGCGGATGGTCTTCGAGCAGTCCGCGCTGGATGAGCTCGCTGCGTCGATCCGGGAGCACGGCGTCCTCCAGCCGATCCTCGTTCGCCCGCTCGGACCGAACACCTACCAGATCGTCGCCGGCGAGCGACGTTGGCGCGCGTCGCGGCAGGCCGGGCTCGAGACGATCCCCGCGCTGATCGAGGATATCGACGATGACACGGCGCTCGAGATCGCGATCATCGAGAACCTGCAGCGCGAGGACCTGACACCGCTCGACGAAGCGGCCATGTACGACCGGATGGTCCACGAGCATGGCTACAGCATCCGCAAGCTGGCCGACAAGCTGGGCAAGGACAAGGGCTACCTCGAGAACCGACTGCGGCTGGCCGATGCTCCGCCCGAGATCCGCGAGCTGGTGTCTTTGCGCAAGGACAGCCTGTCCCACGCCTATGAGCTGATGAAGGTCGAGGATCCGAAGAAGCGCCGTCGCCTGGCCGAACAGGTCGCGCGCGGCGAGCTGACCCTGATCAAGCTCCGCGACAAGATCGAGGGCCGGCCGGCCCGGAGCCGGGGCGCCGACGAACCCGACACCGACGGCGTCGAGCTCGACGAACCGGTCGCCCCGACGGGCGTCGACGAGACCGACGGCGACAGCCTGTGGACCGCCGACGCGGCAGCCGCACCGGTGGCGATGACCGACGACTCGCTGGTCAACGCCAAGCAGAGCCTGGTCGACGCCGTCGACGAGCTGGTCGGGGTCCTGGGCAACGCCGAGGTCCGCGGCGCGATCGGTGCGACCGACCGGGCCAACCTGGCGAAGTACCTGACGATCGCCAAGCTTCGGCTCGAGAACGCGATCGCGCTGGTCCGCAGCGAGGATCCCGGCTTCTAGCCCGCCAGCGGGATCCCCGCCAGCCAGGCCACGGCGAGCAGCCCGACACCGACCGCTTCGAGCTCCCAGGCGCGCTCGCGCCGGGACAGCCCCGGGTCGCGCCCGACGACGATGCCGAGACCGATGACGAGCCCGGCGCCCGTGGCGGCCGCGATGACCGGCCCGCCGGCGCCTGCCGCCGCGAGGGTGGCGATCGCGGCGACGATGACGGCCAGGAGCAACGCGCTGCTCACCAGCCAGGCCCGGCGCGGGCCGAGGCGGACCGCCACGGAATCGACGCCGGCGGCGGCGTCGCGCTCGCTGTCCGCGCTGGCGTTGGCGATGGCCAGCGCGGCTCCGGCGGCCACGGCCACCGGGACGAGGACGGCGAAGGCACGCGGCAGCGTGCCGGTGACCCCGAGCCAGCCGAAGACCGGCAGCAACGGGATCCCGATCGCGAACGGCAGCCACGACCAGGCCGTGCCCTTGGCGACGAGGTCGTAGCCGTACCCGATCGCCAGGATGACACCCGCCAGTCCGAGGGTTGCCGGGCCGGACGGGACGGCCAGCAGGAGCCCCAGCGTGGCGGTGATGACCATGACCACCCGAGCGATCCCCGGCGTCACGAGACCGGCGGGGATCGGCTTGCCGGGCTTGTGGCCCGCGTCGCGTGGCGCATCGACGAGGTCGTTGAGCGTCCCGATCGAGACCTGCAGGGCGGTCATCGAGACGGCCAGGCGGAGGGCCGTCGCCGCATCCGCGCCGGCGATCGTTGCGACCGCGGCGACCACGGCACCGTCGAGAACGGAGGGGAACGGGTGGGTCAGCCGGACCAGGCCACCCAGTCGCGCCGGAAGACCCGGCGACTGCGCCGGCCGGTCAGACGTAGACGATCTCGCCGAAGTTCATCGCGAGGTATTCGATCAGGCGGGCGCGGGCGTCCGCCACCTGGGCGCGAAGACCGGGCGCGAGGGCGAAGAGCGTGACCGTCGGCACGACCAGGCGGCCCTTGGCGTCGTGGCCGACCGAGGCGGGCGGTCCGCCACCAGAAGCGAACACCCGTTCGAATCCACGCTCGTCGAGTCGAGTCGCCTTGCGGAAGTCGTCGACGACCTTGACGATGCCGCGCCGGATGACGACGTCGCGCAGCAGCTCCTCCACCCATGCGTCGATCTGATCGTCGCTCTGGTCGGCGAGCCGGGCGCGGTATTCGGTCGGGTCGGCGGACAGGCCGGTCGCTACCACGGTTCCTCCTGCGTCAGTCGGGCGGCTCGAAGTATGCCAGACCGGGACCCGGCGAGGCCTGCTCCGGCGGCTTCGCGTGAGCCCTCCGGCCAGTCGTTGAACCGCTCCGTCACCCAGCGCCCCAACCGGCCCGGCTCGGCGACGTCGGGGGCGTCGTCGAGCATGGCCTTGAGGGCGACGGTCAGCCGCGTCGTCGCGTCCGCGACGGCCTCCCGGCTCGGCCGGCCCTCGGTCGGCACCGACTCCCCCACCTCGACCGTGACCCGCCCGCCGAGTCGCAGCCAGCTGGTGCCGTGGATGGCGATCGGCACGAGCGGCACGCCCGACCGCATGGCGAAATAGGCCGCGCCCTCGCTCAGCGGCAGCAGGTCCGACTCGCGGACGTGGATGCGGCCCTCGCCGGCGATGGCGACGACCCCGCCCGACGCGATGACGGCGGCCACGCGCCGGGTGGCCTCGAGCAGGTCGTTCTTGCCCGGCTTGTACGGGATCGTCGTCCCGGTCCAGGACATGATCCGGTTCCGGCCGCCGACGGCCATGTCCTCCTCCTTCGGCCCGAAGAACCAGAGGCGAGGCCGGAGCGGCAGGACGGCCATGAGGGCGAACGGATCGGCCCAGCTCATGTGGTTGAAGCAATAGATGGCCGGACCGGGCGGCAGCCGCTCGCGGCCGACCAGGCGAACCCGGAGGTAGCCGCGCGCGACGATGGAGGCGACCAGACGCGCGATCCAGTAGCGGATCGTCCGGCGAAGCGGGCTGACGGCCGGACCGGGCAGGCGACCGCGTTCCGTGGCGGGCGTGCGCGGCCTAGGCTCGGTCACCGTCGCCCATCCGGTCTCCGGCGCCCGCCCGCGGCTCCACGGTCGCGAGATCCAGCTCCGACAGGCGATCGAGGACGAGATCCGCCGCCTCCGCCGTCCCAGGGGCGGGCGGCACGCTCCGGTTCGGGACGAGGACCACGGTCATCCCTGCCGCCCGCGCCGCCCGGACGCCGTTGAACGAGTCTTCCACGACGAGACAGGCGGCCGGGTCGACGCCGAGCTGCCGGGCCGCCTCGAGGTAGACGTCGGGGGCCGGCTTGCCGTGGGCGACCTCGTCAGACGACACGACGACCGCGAAGACCCCGGTCAGCCCGGTCGCGTCGAGGGCCGCGTCGATCACCGCGCGGTGCGCCGAAGACGCCAGGGCGACCGGACGGTCAGGCGGCGATCCGCCGAACTGTCTCGACGGCACCATCGATCCGGGGCGCGCCGTCGGTCCGATACCGCTCGACGACGGCGGCCACGATGGCCCGCTCGATCTCCGCCTCGGGCAGGTCCAGGTGCATGCGCTCGCGCATGATCCGGGCCCAGGCCGCCGAGTTGGCGCCCATGACGGCCGCCTGGTCGGCAGGGCCCCAGGTCCGTCCGTGCTCGGCCGCGAACGCCGCGCGGACCTCGTCCCACCAGATCTCCGAATCGACCAGGACCCCATCGAGGTCGAAGATGACGCACGCGATCGCGGTCATGTCCCCTTCGAGGCGGACCGGCGCGACGTCGACGCGGCGGCCGGTGACTTCGTGGCCGCCACGGCCTTCGGGGCGGCTGTCCTGGCGGCAGACGCCGTCGCCGTCGGCGCCGTGGCCGCCGGAGACTTGGCCCGCGCCGTCGCGGCCGACGCAGTCCCACCGGCGGCCGCGGGACGAGCGCCCATGCCCGTCGCCGAGCGCCCGGGTCCGATGGCGGCCCGTCGCGGTGGCGTGCCCGGGGTCGCCGGCGCAGGACGTCCGTCGACCGCCGCAAAGAGCACCTGGGCGAAGCCGGCGATGGCGTCGGCCGTGGCGTCGGCCCCGTTGAGGACCTGGGTCTCGACCTGGAAGCTGATCAGGCGGTGGCCGCCCTGCATCTCGAGCCCGAGCTCCCCGAGCTGCACCCGGTTCCAGCGCACGACCTTGCCGCTGGCGCGCGGTCCCTCGCCCGCGACATTGACCCGAACGTTGAGCTGGATCAGGCCGCTCTGGGTCGGCGCCAGGATCATGTAGCGGACGCCCGGATCGTCGCCCCAGACCACCCAGCAGTCCGGGTCGCCCGGCGCGCCGAGCATGCCGAGCGCCGGGTCGACGACCGCCTGGACCTTGGGCGAGACCGAATCCCTCGACGGCGCGCGCTTGCGCCATTCGCTCAGCCGCATCCGAGCCTCCCGAACATCGCGTGATCCCGGGTGATCCCGATGGACCGCGCCCTCCACGCGAGGCTAGCACACGGCCGTTCGGCTCTGGATGGAGGGGCGCGATGGCCGTTGCGTCCGGGAACGCCTCGGGTACCGTGGAGACATGCACGTTCGACGCGGACTCCTCGGGTGGGGCGTCTTCCTGATCCTCGCCGGCGCGATCCCGCTGGCGGTCCGGGCCGGCTATCTCGACGCAGACCAGGTCGGCCGGCTGTGGAGCCTGTGGCCGCTGATCCTGATCGGGATCGGCATCGGGCTCATCCTGCGACGGACGCGTCTGGCATTCCTCGGCGGCCTCATCGTGGCTGCCACGCTGGGCCTGATGGTCGGCGGCCTCCTGAGCGTCGGCTCGACCGGGTTCGCGGTCGGCAATTGCGGCGGAGCGGGTGCGACCCAGCCATTCGAAACGCGCACCGGGACGTTCGGCGCGACCGGTTCGATCGACGTCCAGCTCAACTGCGGAACGCTGACGGTCGCGACCGCGGCCGGTGACGGCTGGCAGGTCGAGGGCCGTGACGACAAGGGCGTGGGCCCCACGATCACCAGCGACTCGGATGCGAGCCACATCAGCATCCGGTCCCACGACCAGGGCGGACCATTCACCTTCGGCGACCACGTCTCGTGGCAGGTGACATTGCCGCAGACCCCTCGCCTGGCCCTCGACGTCCAGCTGAACGCCGGGAGCGCGACGATCGGCCTCGCCAGCGCGACCCTGGACGGCTTCGATCTCCAGATGAACGCCGGCTCCTCGACCGTCGATCTCGGCTCGGTCGTGGCGCTCGGGTCGATCGATGTCGAGCTCAATGCCGGCTCGCTGGGCCTGTCGCTGCCACGCGTGTCGACCCACGGGACGATCCAGGCCAACGCGGGCGCGGTCAAGCTGTGCGCCGCCGAGGGCACGGCCCTCCGCCTCGCATACCGGCGAGAGCATCCTCGCGAGCTACGACTACGCCGGCCACGGCCTCGTCCAGGACGGCTCGACGTGGAGCACGCCCGGGTACGACACGGCGGCGATCCAGATCGAGCTGGACACGCGTGCGAACGCCGGGTCGTTCGTCCTCGATCCCGACGACGGATGCGGGTGACCGACGATGCGGGGTAGCAACGATGAGTGACCGCCTGTATCGCTCCCGTGACGACCGGATGATCACCGGTGTCGCCGGCGGCGTCGCCGAGCAGCTCGACGCCGACCCATCCCTCATCCGGATCGTGTGGGCCGTGCTGATCGTCCTGACCGGTGGCCTGGCGCTGCTCGTCTACATCGTGATGGCCGTCGTCGTGCCCGAGCGACCGCCCGGGCAGGAGCCCGGACACCGGACACCATCGTCCGAGCCCGCGCCGGACGGATCGTGGCGCGCGCCGGACGGATCGACCGTGCCGCTCGGCGCCGCGCCGCCGCGCGCCGGTCGGACTGGTGACGACGCGATGCGCGGCGGACTGATCGCGGGCCTGGTGCTCATCGTCATCGGCGGCTTCTTCCTGCTCCGCGAGATCCTGCCGGCCTTCGATCCCGGGTTGTGGTGGCCGATCGTCGCCATCGGCCTGGGCATCGTGCTGATCGTCCTCGCCGTGAGCCCGTCGAGGCGCTCGGACTGACGGTCGCGTCCCGTACGATGCGGATGTGGACAGCATCTGGGGCTCGTGGCTCAGCGTGGCCGCGGTGGTCGGCGTCGTCATCGGCCTGACGCTTCTCGCCAGGGGGCTCGGCGGCTATCGGTCGGTCGTGCACGTCGGTGACATCTCGACGTCCGCGATCGCATCGCTGGCCGTCGGCGAGGTCCGGATCAGCGGCGTCGTCGAGCCGGCCGAGATGACCCTCGTGTCCCTCCTCCAGAGCGTGCCCTGCGTCTACTACCGCTCGACCATCGGCAACGGCGGCGACCGCCGGACACCCGATTCGGGCTACACGGAGGAGCGCTCGATCGGCTTTCGCGTCCGCGACGCGTCGGGCAGCATGCGGGTGTTCCCGCGCGGAGCACGGTTCGATGCGCCGGTCCGCTACGACGGCGAGACCGGCATGGCCGGGGACGAACCGCCCGGTCTCGACATCCGGCGCAAGGGGTCGACCCGGTTGGCCGAGATGGATCGCTCGCTGGCAGTGGCCGAGCTGCTCACGGTCCAGGAACCCGATGCCCCGAGCCAGGAGCCGGGCCTCCGGGATCGGCGTGGCCACCGGTCCTATCGCGAGAGCCGGTTGGAGCCGGGTGACCCGGTCACGATCATCGGCCGGGCCCTGCCGTTCGCCGACCTCTCCGACCCGCTCGCGGCCGACCTCGGGACCGGCCCGGACCTGGCGGTCGACGATCCCGAGATCGCGGCGGACCTCGCGGCGGCACGTGCCGCGGGCACCCTGGCCGACGACCCGGCGGAGGCGTGGGGCAACGCCGCCATCGCGGGCTTCGGGATCGGGCGCCCGGTCGCGGCGCCGGAGCTCTATCCGGGCGTGAACGCGCTGCCGATCGCGTCGGCCGACGAGGCCGCGCGGACCACGCGGACCTTTGCGATCGCGCCGGACGACCTGGTCCTGGCCGCCTCGACGGAGGTCCCCCTGTTGATCGCCCATGGCATCCCTGATGCGGTCGTCCAGCGCGGCCAGACGCAGTTCATGGTCGGGATGCTCGGCGCTGTGCTGGCCATCGCGTCGGCGATGGTCTTCGCCATCGACCTCAGCGGCGGGTTCGGACGGTGACACCGCCGGACGTCGCGGCCATCTTCGCGGTCGTGCTGGTCATCGGCGTCGCCGGTTTCATCGTGCTATCAAGCTACAACGCTGTCGTGGCACTGCGGCAGCGCATCGACAAGGCGTGGTCGAACATCGGAGTCGTCCTCCGACAGAGGCACGACCAGCTCCCCAACCTGGTCGCCGCGGTCCGCGGCCTGATGACGTACGAGCGCGATGTCCTGACCCGCGTCACCGAGGCCCGGGCGGCCTACGCCCCCGACGCGCCGATCCCCGACCAGGCCGAGACCTCCGAGGCCACGACGGCCGCGGTCCGCACGCTGTTCGCGGTCGTCGAGCGCTACCCGGACATCAAGTCCGCCGCCAACGTGGCCGACCTCCAGGATGAGATCGAACGGCTCGAGTCGATGATCGCCGACCGGCGCGAGCTCTACAACGACCAGGTCTATCGCTACAACACCCGGATCAGCCAGGTCCCGGGCGCCATCCTCGCGCCGATCTTCGGCTGGAAGCCGCGCGAGTTCTTCGCGGCTGACCCGACGGACGCGATCCGACCCGAGACGGATCTGCGATCGGCATGACCAGCGCCGACGGAGGCCGGCCGGACGCGAGTCATGACGCCTGGCTGGTCCGTCACGGCGAGACCGAGTGGGCTCGCCTCGGGCGGCACACCGGCCGGACGGACGTCGCGCTGACCGACGTCGGCCGCGACCAGGCCCGCGCGCTGGGACGGCAGCTGGCGGGCCACCCGTTCGCGCTCGTGCTCACAAGCCCCCTGTCACGCGCGACCGAGACGTGCGCTCTCGCCGGCTTTCCGTCGGCCGAGATCGATCCTGACCTCCGCGAGTGGGACTACGGTGACCTCGAAGGACGCCTGACGGCCGACATCCGGGCGGAGATCCCGGGCTGGACCATCTGGCGCGGGCCGTGGCCCGGCGGCGAGACCATCGACCAGGTGGCGGCGCGGGCGGACCGGGTCGTGGCCCGAGCACGAGCGGCCGACGGCGACGTCCTCCTCGTGGCCCACGGACACCTTCTGCGGGTCCTCGCCGCGCGCTGGCTCGGGCTGGCGGCGACCTCGGGCGGCCTGTTCGCGCTCGGGACCGCCTCGATCTCCGTCCTGGGCTGGGAGCGGGAGGCCCCGGTGGTCGAACGCTGGAACGAGGCCTGCCACCTCGCCTGACGAGGGGATTCGGTCGCCGGCTTCCCTACCCGACGACGGCCTCGGTCGCGGGAGCCGCCATCGCCCGGCCACGTCGCGGGAGCCGCCGGATGGCGACCATGGTCACGTCATCGGCCGCCGGCATCTCGCCCTGGAACAGGTGGTAGGCATCGCACACGGCACCGACGACATCCGCGGCCGCCCGCGACGGGGCGGATCGGACGGCCTCGACCAGCCGGTCCTCGCCGAACCGCTCGCCGTCGGCGGCCTGCGCGTCGGTGACACCGTCGGTGTAGAGCAGCACGAGGTCGCCCGGCTCGAGCGCGATCGTGCACTCGGTCAGATCCAGTCGCCGATACGCCCCGAGGAGCGGCCCGGAGGCCTCCAGCCAGACCGGCTCGTCGTCACCGGACCGCAGGAGCAGCGGCGGCTCGTGGCCGGCGTTCGCCAGCCGCAGGATCCCGGCGCGCATGTCGATGATGGCGCACAGGGCCGTGATGAACAGGGCCGAGCGTCGCTCCTCGACCAGGATCCGGTTGGTCCGCTCGAGCGCGTCGCCGGGCGCCAGGGCGTGATCGATGGCCGCGTGGAGGAGCGGCCGGGCAAAGGCCATGAGGAGCGCGGCCGCGATGCCCTTGCCGGTCACGTCGGCGATGCAGACGGCCAGGCGCCCCTGCCGGCGCTGGATCCGGAAGACGTCGAAGAAGTCGCCGCCGACCTCGCGCGCCGGCTCGTACTGGGTGGCGACCTCGTAGCCCGGGAGGTCGGGTGGGATGAGCGGCACGAAGCTGCGCTGGATCTGGCGGCCGAGCGCCAGCTCTGCCTCGATCCGATGGATGTTCGCGTCGGATCGGCCCGCCTCCGCGGCGCGGGCTCCATCCGCCGCGAGCGACTCGATGATCGCCCCGGCGGCGGTCGCAAGGCTGTCCACGATCGCCACGAGCAGCGCGCGCCCGATCGTTCCCCGCCCATCGACTCGTCCGACGACGGCATCGCCGGCCACGATCTCCCGGCGCGCCGTCACCGTGCGTGCGCCGGAGACCGACCCCGCCGCGGCCACGATCCGGCCCTCGGCGTCCTGGATCGAGATCGCCACCCCGCCCCCGGCGACCCCATACGGCTCGACGATCGCCCGCAGCCGACCGTCCGGTCGATCGGGATCCATCGCGACGTCCGCGACCGGCCTCAGAACGCGGCGATCCCGGTCGCCCGATCGGGATGGACCACGAACAGGCGGTCCAGTCCCGTGCGCTGGAGGACGCGTTCGACGCCCGGCTGGGGGCCGACGAGCTGGACCTCGGTCTGGGTCGTGTCGCCCGACGCGTCAAGCCCCAGCGAGTGGAGCGCGCCCCAGCCCGCCTCCGGGTCGAGCGGCGGCTCGCCGCGCATGATCCGCACGATCGAGCTCAGGGCGACCAGGCCGGAGCTGGCGAGGTAGGTCAGGTTGGTCAGGTCGAGCAGGAGGTGGCGGCTGCCACCGTCGTAGAGACCGCGGACCTCGTCGACCAGCGCCTCGAAATTGGACGAATCGAGCTCCCCGTCCAGCGCCACCACCGTCACCGGGACGGACCCCTGGACCGTTTCGACCGACGTGCGTAGCGCCATCCGAACCTCCTCCTGCCCGACCCGCTGCAAGGCCCGGCTCATGGTCAGTATGTTGCCGCCACCGGGGCGCGGTCGATAGCTGAGGCCATCGGTCGCCGCGCGCATGAGATGGACCCCCATCCCGCCGGGCCGGCGCGACATGGGCGGGACGCTCAGGTCGGGCTCGGGCACGCTCGTCGGGTCGAACTGCGGCGCCTCGTCCTCGATCCTCACGACGAACTGCTCGTCCTCCAGCGCGATCCCGATCTCGAGCCAGCCGGGCCGGCCGCGATAGCCGTGGACGATCACGTTGGTCGAGGCCTCGTCGATGGCCTGGACGAGGTCGTCGAGGCATTCGACCGTCGCGTGGACGGCTTCGGCTTCTTCGCGAACGAACCGTCGGACCTCGGCCAGGCGACCCAGGTCGGCGTCGATGCGGAGATGGTCGGACATCCTGGACGCGTCTCCCGGTGGGTCGAGGGTTGCTGCGGCCCGATCGTAGCCGAACGCACGTCCGCGCCGAGGCGCCGAATGTGGCGCGGCGGCGCACCACGACGGCCCGATTGCAACGGTCCTGAAATGACATGCCCCTGCCGACCGCGCTATCCTGCCACCACTGTCCCCGGCGCTACGAGACGTGCGCCCGGGATGCCCATGGCAGACGGCAGCGGACCGAGGAGAGCGCGCGGTCCCGCCATCCG
Organism: uncultured Chloroflexia bacterium; assembly: GCA_963720495.1. Classification (GTDB taxonomy): domain Bacteria; phylum Chloroflexota; class Limnocylindria; order Limnocylindrales; family CSP1-4; genus SPCO01. The sequence goes on along the minus strand of CAVRFU010000004.1, from coordinate 17,015 downwards.
GTCTGCCCGCCCATCGATCGGGTGTTAGGAGGCACCTCGATCGCCACTCGCCCACCCCAACGGTCCGAGCGCGCCCATGCGACGGCCGCGCGGACCACTGTGCCCAACAAGTGGAGGCTTGAGTGAGGAAGCTCATCGTCATCCTGAGCAGCCTGGCGCTGCTCCTCTCCCTGACCAGCACCGCCTTCGCCGCCGACCCGACGGCCAAGAGCGGCAAGGACAACACCCACAAGGGCGACAACTTCCCGGGCGTGCGGGCGACCAAGCAGGCCGCCCTCAAGGAGAAGGCCCGGGACATGGTCCTCAAGGGCCAGGCCACGCCGACCGGCAAGGACCAGAAGGTGAAGGTCGCCAAGGGCCAGTACGTCCAGCTCGCGTTCGAGGGCGAAGACCAGATCTTCACGCTCCTCGGACAGTTCGGCGAGGCCCAGGCCAACACCCACCCGGGTCACCCGGCCCACGGCGGCGCGCCCGGACCGCTGCACAACCAGATCCCCGAGCCCGACCGCAACGGCGTCGACAACACGACGATCTGGACCGCCGACTTCAACCAGGCGCACTACCAGTCGATCCTGTACGACAAGGGCGCCAACCCCTCGATGGCGAACTGGTACCTGGAGCAGTCCTCGGGCCGCTACAGCGTCGACGGCTACGTCAGCGACTGGGTCCAGGTCCCGTTCAACGAGTCGGCCTACGGTAGCAACTACTGCGGCAGCATCGTCTGCACCCGTGACGTCGGCCGGTTCCTCGCCGACCAGGGCGTCGCCTGGTACAACGCGATGAAGGCGAGCGGCAAGTCGGACGCCGACATCGAGGCGATGCTCGCCCCGTTCGATGTCTGGGACCGCTACGACTTCGACCATGACGGCAACTTCGACGAGCCGGACGGCTACATCGACCACTACCAGTCGGTCCACGCCGGCGAAGGGCGAGGAGACCGGCGGCGGCGCCGAGGGCACCGATGCCATCTGGAGCCACCGCTCGTACGCCAACGGCGGCGCGCAGGGCGTCGGCCCGGTCGTCGGCGGCGTCCCGAACCCGGCCGCGGGCATCCGCCTCGGCAACACCAGCAAGTGGATCGGCGACTACACCATCGAGCCCGAGAACGGCGGCGTCGGTGTGTTCTCGCACGAGTTCGGCCACGACCTCGGCCTCCCCGACGAGTACGACACCAGCGGCAACACCGGTGGTGCCGAGAACAGCACCGCCTGGTGGACGATCATGTCGCAGGGCTCCTACGGGACGGTCAACGGTGTCGACCTCGGGTCCGCGCCGGTCGACCAGAACGCCTGGGACAAGTGGTTCCTCGGCTGGCTGAACTACGACGTCGGGCACACCGGCCAGAAGGCGACATACAAGCTCGGGCCGGCCGAGACCAACACCAAGAAGGGCCAGGCGCTCATCGTCGTCCTGCCCGACAAGAAGGTCACGACCGAGATCGGCCCGCCGATCGCCGGCACGCAGTACTACTTCTCGGGTTCGGGCAACGACCTCGACAACACGATGACCAGGCCGATCACCCTCGGCGCCGGTCCGATCAACCTGTCGTTCACCGGCCGCTGGCAGATCGAGACCTGCTGGGACTACGCGTACGTGCAGGTGTCGACCGATGGCGGCGCCACCTTCACCAGCCTCAACACGTCCGCATCGACCACGCTCGATGAGAACGGCCAGAACTTCGGCTTCGGCATCACCGGCACGTCGGGCCAGCCGCACGTGTGTGACACGTTCGGGACCCCGTCCAACCAGACGGTGACCGCGGACCTGACCCCGTACGCGAACAAGACCGTCCAGCTGCGGTTCCGCTACTGGACGGACGGGGCGGCGGTCGGCGACGGCTTCAGCGTCGACGACATCGCCATCACCGGTCTCCCGACCGACGGCGCCGAGACCGATCCCGGCTGGACCTATGACGGGTTCATCCGGACGACCGGGACCGAGGTCGCGTCCTTCCCGAACTACTACATCGCCGAGTACCGCCAGTACTACGGCTACGACAAGGCGCTCCAGGTCGGGCCGTACAACTTCACCGATCCCAACGGGAACTGGGTGGAGCACTTCCCGTACCAGGATGGCCTCCTGATCTGGTACTACGACACCTCCCAGGACGACAACAACGTGGGTGACCATCCCGGCGAGGGCCTGATCCTCCCGATCGATGCACACCCGGGGATGCTCCACTGGAGCGACGGCAGCGTGGCGCGGCCACGGATCCAGTCCTACGACTCGACGTTCGGCCTCCAGAAGACCGACGCGATCTCGCTGCACAACCTCAACCTCACCCTGAATGTCGCCTCGAAGCCGGCGGTCTCGCTCTTCGACGACAACCTCAGCTACTGGGTCAACGGCGACCCGGGCGACGCGGCGGCCAACGGTCGCTACCAGTCCGAGTGGAGCAGCGTGAACAACCCGCACACCGGGACCAGGATCCGTGTGCTCAACACCTCGTCGCACGGCCAGTTCATGCAGGTCCGCGTCGAATAGCCACCCGGTCGGGCGCACCGCGTCCGACATGAGCTGACGACGAAGCCCGCCGGGAGACCGGCGGGCTTCGTCATGTCCGGCAGGGGTGGGGCGAGTCGGCTCGCCCGGCGACTCGGCTAGCCCGCGTCGCCCGAAGCCGCGGCGGCCTCCAGGGCACGATCGAGGTCGGCGATGAGGTCCTCGACCGTCTCGATCCCGACCGACAGCCGGATGACGTCCGGACCGGCTCCCGCCGCGATCCGCTCGTCGTCGGACAGCTGCCGGTGCGTGGTCGACGCGGGATGGAGGATCAGGCTCCGGGTGTCGCCGACGTTGGCCAGGTGCGACCACAGCTCGACGCTCTCGACGACCCGGATCCCCGCCTCGAAGCCGCCCCGGACCCCGAACGTGAAGACGGACCCGGGCCCGAGCGGCAGGTACCGGGCAGCGAGCGCGTGGGACGGGCTGGACGGCAGGCCCGCGTACGACACCCAGGCCACCGCCGGATGGCCGTCGAGGAACGCGGCGACGCGGCGGGCATTCGCGACGTGGCGCTCCATGCGCAACGGCAGCGTCTCCGTCCCGGTCAGGATGTAGAACGCATTGGTCGGCGAGAGGGTCGGGCCGAGGTCGCGCAGGGCGACGGCCCGCGCCTTCATCGAGAACCCGAAGTCGCCGAAGGTCTCGATGAAGTCGAGCCCGTGGTAGGCCGGGTCGGGGCCGGTCAGGAACGGGAACTTGCCGCTCGCCTCCCAGTCGAACCGGCCGGACTCCACGACGATCCCGCCCATCGACGTGCCGTGTCCGGACAGGAACTTCGTCAGCGAATGGACGACGAGATCGGCGCCCCACTCGAACGGACGGCAGAGGTACGGCGTGGCGAGGGTGTTGTCGACGATGAGCGGGATCGACGCGGCGTGGGCGATCGTGGCCAGCGCTTCGATGTCGACGACGACTCCGCCCGGGTTGGCCAGCGATTCGACGAAGACGGCCCGGGTCCGCTCCCCGATCGCGCCGGCGACCGCCGACGGGTCCGTGGCATCCACGAAGGTGGACGTCCAGCCGAGGCGGGCGAACGTGTGGCGGAGCTGGGTCAGCGACCCGCCGTACAGCTGGCGCGCCGCGACGACGTGATCGCCCGGCTCCAGGAGCGTGTAGAACGCCAGCAGCTGGGCGGCGTGGCCGGACGCCGCCGCCACCGCGGCCCGCCCGCCCTCGAGCGCCGCGACCCGCTCCTCGAGCGCGGCCACGGTCGGGTTGGTGATGCGCGAGTAGATGTAGCCGAAGGTCTGGAGGTTGAACAGGGCGGCCGCGTGGTCGACGTCCTCGAAGACGTAGGCGGTCGTCTGGTGGATCGGGACGTTGCGCGATCCGGTGACCGGGTCGGGCCGTGCGCCGGCGTGGACGGCCCGCGTCTCGAAGCCGTAGGTCTCGTCGATCTCGAGGGGCGGCCGCGCCTCGTCGCGGCGGTCGTCGGTCACCCGAGCGGCCGCGCGCGACGGCTCGAGAGGAGCCCGGTGTTGATCCCGCTCCAGGCGAGCTCGCCGCTCAGCCGGCCGTACTCGATCTTCATGCACCGGTCCTCGATGAAGGTCAGGCCGGCGAGACCGGCGATCGCCGCGCCCTCGGGGCTCCGGATGCCGAGCTGGAGCCACAGGACCTTCGCCCCGATCCGGGCGGCCGCGTTCGCGATCTCCGGCACCTCCTCCGGCCGCCGGAAGACGTCCACGACGTCCACCGGCACGGGGATGGAGTCGAGGTCCGGGTAGACCGTCTCGCCCAGGATCGGCGCGTCCAGCGCGCGGGGATTGACCGGGATGACCCGGTAGCCCTTGCGCTGGAGGTAGCGCATCACGAAGTAGCTCGGCCGGTTCCAGTTCGGGGAGGCCCCGACCATGGCGATCGTCTTCGTCTCGGCGTAGATCCGCCGGAGCAGCGCGTCGGGATAGACGCTCGTCGAGCGCGGGATCGTGCAGGCGACGAGGGCGCTCCGGTCGGTCGTGTCAGCCATGCCCCGACGATAGCGCGCCGAGACGGCCGCCGTCTTCGTCGGGGCAGAGCGACCCGTCCGGTCAGTGCGCGCCGCCGATGACCGGGGCGATCATCTGGGCGCCCGTATCCATGAGGATGAGTTCGCCGGCGGCAACCCCGGCCTGGACCTGTGCCACGGTGGTGTACGGCATGTCGGCCGGATCGAAGGCCGGTCCCGGGACCGCCAGGATCAGCGTCCACGAGCCCGTGTAGCCCGCGTGTCCTGGTGCCGTGGACAGCACATGGTCATGGCGCAGCGCCGTGGCGTCGCCGTCGCAGTGATCCTGGGTCGCGAAGTCGTTGAGGATGACGTACAGGGGTGGCATCGGCGCGGAACGCGACGTCTTCGCCAGGTCCGGTCCGAGTCCGAAGCAGGCGAACGTGCCGCCGTTCGGCTTCGAGCTGAACACGGCCGGCTGCAGGAACTGCACCACCTGGCCGTCAAAGAACCCGGTCTCCACGCGCGGTTGGCCACCCACGACCGCCCCGCTCAACAGGGTCGCTGCGATGGCCGCCGACGCGGCCGCGCGCGCGAAACGATGGATGCTCATGTCGGTCTCCTTCGTGTCCTTGTTCGCCCGCTCTGGCGCCGGGCGGCGCCTGCGATCTGGGGACAGTGATCGACCCGACTGATTTCCCACGTATGGACGGCTTAATGGCCGACCCACCGGGTCGCACGCGAGTGTGCGAGCCTTGGGCCGTTTGAAAAGCGGAGCCGGATCGCTCCGACTCCGCTCTTGGGCCTGTGATCGGGCGCCGGGGGTGTCGCCCCGTCACAGGCTTGTGTGGTGGTGAAGAGCGGAGCCGGATGCCTCCGACTCCGCCTTCGCGCCTGGAACCTGAAGCGGGGAGGTCGCCTGATCCCAAGGCTGATGTGGTCTGTGTCCATGGTCGGATGCCGGACCCACACAGACCACTCGCGATCTGGCAAACCGGGCACCTGCTGGTTGCGCTAAACGGCAATGGGAGCTCCGGAAGACCCTGGCGCGGGGACTACACTCCGCCCGTGGCCCCGGTCGACCCGCCCAACATCGTCCGCGTCGTCCTGCCCGACATCCAGGACGTCGTGGCCCTGCTTCCTCGCGACCTCGCGGCGACGAGAACGAGCTGCTTGCTCGCAGTCGCCTCGCGTTCCTGAACACCCAGGTCACGGCTGATATCGACGATCTCGATGCGGCGATCGACGTCCTCCGGGCGCGAGCCGCCGGCACCGCGGCCGCCGATCCGTTCGGCCCCCGGATCAGGGCCTCGAGCTACGAGGGACTGGCGGACGCCGGGGACCGGGCAGCCGAGGCCGGACGACTCGACCTCGCGACCGTCCTCGCGCTGCAGTACGAGTCGGGTTCCATCGCCGCGGAACAGGGGCGGCGGCTGATCCTGTTCCTCGGGCTGAACGCCGCGATCCGTCGAGCGATCTGGGAGCTCGGCACCGCGGAGATCCGGCGACGGGACCTCGGTCACGAGGGCTACGTCGAGCTCGGCCGGTGGCTCGTGGTGACGACCGAGATGTCGTCGCTGGCGGTCGGTGAGGGCTACCGGGCGACCGAACGCGAGCTGCTCGCCCGCGACGCCGCCGCGCGCCGGGCGGCGATCGACGAGCTCCTCGGCGCCATACCCGCTGAAGGCCGGGGCGTGGCGCGGCTGCGACGCCTTGCCATGCGATTCGGCCTGGAGCCGGATGCGAGCTATCGACTGGCTGCGATCCTGCCTGGCCCGGACGCCGATCCGACGCCGGAGCTGCCCGGCATCGACGAGGACGACCTCGAGCTCATGGCCCGGCGCATCGACCAGCTGCTTCGTCGTGCCGGCCGCAGCGACGAGGGCGTGAGCACCGGCATCCGCGTTCCCCTCGCCGTGACCTGGCGCGGCTCGATCGTCGGGATCCTCGGACCGGACCCCCGCGAGTGGCAGCGGCTGCAGGATGCCGTGGCGAAGGTGTTCGGATCCGAGGCTCCGTCGTGGATCGCGATCGCCACCCGCGTCGACGGCGTGGGGGCGCTTGCCCGGTCGCTGGCCGAGCTCCAGGAGGGCCTCCGGGTCGCCGACGGCATCGACCGCCGCGGCGTCATCGACGACCTCTCCGAGCTCGGGATCGAGCGGCTCCTCCTGAGCGATCCGGATCTCGCGGCGGCCATCGTCGACCGCGAGCTTGGCGCGCTGCTGGCTGAGCCGCGGATGGGAGAGGAGCTCGTCGAGACCCTCCAGGTGTTCTTCGACTCCGGCGAGAACCGCCGTGAGACCGCCCGTCGGCTCCATCTGGCCGACCGGACGATCGCCTATCGCCTCGAACGGGCCGAGCAGCTCCTGGGCCACGGCCTGGAGGGCGAGGCGGGCCGCCGGCTCAACGTGGCGCTGACGCTGCGAAGGCTGGTGCGGCCAGAGCCCCTCTCCGGACCAGCCGGGACGTGAGCGCCGGCTGTCACGCCCCGCCGCGAGCTCAGTTCAGCGTCACACCGGTCGAGTCGGAGATCGAGGTCAGGGAACCCGACGTGAGCGGCTGTGTGTTGCCGCGCACGGTCAGCCCGTCGACATGCTCGAAGCGGAGCACGGGACCATTGCCGGCCTTGGTCGTGCTGTTGTTGGTGAAGGTGACGTCCGACGTCCGCGACTTGCGGATCGACGTAAGGAGGCCGCCGGCATTCGGGGTGTTGGCGCTGTTGGGCGCGCCCTGGGTCACGCGGTTTCCGGTGATGGTGATGCCCCGGACGACCGCGCCCACCCCGTAGGTGTTGTTGGCACAGGCGACGAAGTGCATCGAATAGGCCGGGCTCATGCCCCAGATACCGACGATGTTGTTGCGGAGGATGAGGCCCGCAGCGCCCTGTGTGCTGAGGTCGGGCTCGATATCGAGGACCGATCCGCCGACGTGGTCGATGCCGTTGCGCTCGAGGGTCACCCGGCGGCCGGAGTTGACGGTGAAGGCGTTGCGCCCGACGTAGTCGATCGAGTTGTCGTGGAACCAGATGTCGGTCGGCCAGGCCGTGGCGCTGCCGGCGGTCGGGGTGTTCTCGTTGGCGTACAGGCCGTCGCCGTTCATCCGGCGGATGGTCAGCCCGCTGAGCTCGATCCGGGCGCCACCGCTCAGGTCGATGCCCGCCTGGCTCTCCTGCGCGCCGTCGTAGATGGCCGTGCCGGTCCGGGTGTTGTTGCCTTCGAGCACGAAGTTCCTGATCCAGACGTCGGTGTTGCTCGGCGCCCAGCTGAGGACGAACGGGCTGGACAGGGCGGAGCCGCCCGAACCGGTCGTCCGGATCGTCGTGCCGCGCCCGTCGAGGATCATGTTGTGCCGGTTGTCGAGCCGGATGCCGGCCCCTACCCGATAGACGGCGCCGCTCGGGAACGAGATGGCCGTCCCGTTGGGTTGGCTGTTGATGAACGACTGCAGTGCCGGCCTGACGTCGCTCCCCCCGGACGCGTCGATCGACGAAGGGACGGTGACGCTCCGGGTCGTCGCCGGAGCCGCGAATGGACGCGACCCCGACGGGACGACCGTGGGCGTCGACGTCAAGGCGCCTCGGACGACGAAGCCGTCCACGGTGATCCTCGGATGCCTCGCGGTCCCGAGGACGACGACTTTCAGGGTGTGGCTGGCGGACCTCGAGAAGGTCACCTGATACAGGATGTTCTGGGCCCGGAACGATGTCGCGTGCAGGTCGACGGTCTTCTTGAAGACCCCGTCGATGTAGACGTTGGCCCGGCCACGGTCGGGACCGACCGCCCCGGCCCAGGCGACGGCAGATCCCTTGAAGCGGAACGTGGCAGAGGCCCCGCGGACCGCGGCCGACCGGGCGTAGTTGCCTCGATAGTCGGTGTGATAGCGACGGGGCCATGAGCCCTTGTAGGTGACCAGCGAGCTCTGTTCCGAATAGGTCTTGACGACGGCGGCGTTGTTCCACTGGTCGATCAGCCGGGTGATAGGCGTGGCTGCCGCAACGCCGGAGAACGGGATGAGCAGAGCGACCATGGCGACGCTGACGATGGCAGTCGCGATCGCGCCGCGGTGTCGCCGTCGGCCGCGCCGCTCGGTGGTGGCGGTGTTGACGGTCGTCTCGTCGACCCAGCGTGTTCCGTCCCAGAACATGGCTCTGCACTCCCTCCGGTGACCCGTCCGACGCGCGGGTGCGCCTGATGGACGTTGCTGCGACCCAGGCGCTCATCCCGGAACGGCGCGCATCGCCGGCGGATCCCGGTCCGCCCGATGCCGTCGCTTCGGCGTGAGAACAGGGCGGCGCACGAGGACACCTGCATGCCAGGTGTGGCCTGATGCTCCGCGTGGGGCCTGGGGGTTGCTCGACCCACCCTACCACGGCCGGGCAAGGGACGGCCGAAAGGTCCACTTACGCGGAGGGACAGCGCGAACACGACCGTGAAGATGCTCCAGACCGTCACGCCGACGAGCGCGACGCCGATCGCGAGGCCAGCACCCGCCTTGATCGCGGTCCGAAACGAAATCTCAACAGGGGTAGGTGGAGGTGGAACGTCGTACACCGGATCTCGGTCCATCTCGAACGCCTCCCCAGACTGCGGACAGAACTGTGCGCCAACAGGCGGAACGGCCCGACAGATCGGACCGGGGCGGCGGCGTGCCGACGCGCACGCGACGTAGGCTACGCCTCGCGCTCGTCGATCACGCCGGCTCGACGACCACGTTCGAGTCGTCGAGGACGATCGGCCCCGAGTGCATCGCGGGTGTAGCCGTCCGTCGCCGTCCGAGGCCGACGCTCAGGGCCGGCCGGAGCAACTCGACGACGTCGATCATCGCGTCAGCTTCACGAACAGAACGCTTCCCTCGGTCCGGACAGAGTGGCCGCACGAGGCCCGAGACGTTTCCCTGACGCACCGGCCGTAGGATGCCGCGGTCAAGGCAACTGCGAGCGTCGGCACGCGGGAGCACGTCAGGGCGACTCGCATCCGGAAGGGGTGTGGTCATGACCCGGCGTACAGGTCGACTCCGAGGCGCTGCGTTCCTGATCTCGGCGCTACTGGCCGTGACGTGGGCTACCGCTTCGGTCAGCGCCACCATCGTCGACCGGGAGACCGTGAGCGACACCTACCAGTTCGACGTTTACGACTGCGGCTACCGCCTGCACGCGACCGGCGCCTTCACAGACGAGATCCAGGTCCGCGCCGACCAGAACCCAGACATCCTCCACGGCACCACCCGCCACGACTTCAAGGAGACGTGGACCGCTGACGATGGTCGGTGGTTCACCGTCTCGGGTCACTACCTGTTCAAGGACATCCGGCTGAAGCGGGTCGCGGGAACGCTCTACGAAGGCGTGTTCAACATCCCAGGCCAGACATTCACGATCACCGACCCGTCCGGCAGGATCGTGCGCAAAGACAGCGGCAACATCTCCTTCGACTACACGATCGACTTCGCCGACGGCTCGTTCAACGTCGTCAGTGCCAAGGTCGCGGGGCCGCACCCGTCGTCTGATACCGACGTCTGCCTGGCCGTGGCGCCGTTGACCGGCGGTGACTCGGCGAAGTACCTGACCGAACGACCCATCGGATCGACCAGCTTCCCGAACGGCTACGACGAGTACCTGCCGCCGAGCTATACGCCGACGGGCGCGAAGAGCCCGCTGCTGCTGTTCTTCCACGGTTACGGGGAGAGCGGCGACGGGACCCCGGGCGCAATCGCGCGGCTGGTCCAGGCCGGCATCCCGAAGTACATCAACGTCGGCGGCTGGGACACGAGCCGACCGTTCGTCGTGCTCGCGATGCAGCACGTCGAGGAGCCGCCGGGCTTCGATGGGTCGGCCTGCCAGGACGTCTATCCATGGAACGGGTCGTGCAACATGCAGCTCCAGCACGACCGCGGCAACGTGCAACCGGCGTTCTGCACCACGCCGGACGAGATCCACGACTTCATCGACTACGCCGTCGCCCACTACAACGTCGACCCGACGAGGGTCTACATCACCGGGCTGTCGTGTGGCGCCTTTGGGATCTGGGAGTACCTGGCGAAATACCACGCTGACCTGAAGATCGCGGCCGCGGTCCCGATCGCAGGAGATGGGCGCCCGGGCTCGAGGGCCGACTACTGCGCTCTTGGCGCCAGACCCATCTGGGCGTTCCACGGACTGCTCGATGACGTGGTCGACCCGCAGGGCAGCATCGAGCCGCTGACTGCGCTCCAGAACTGTCCGGGTGTTACGGCCGACCGGGCGATGCTGACGACCTACCCTGACCGGGACCACGACAGCTGGGATCAGGCGTACAGCGACGTGGCGGACAACGACATCTACTCCTGGATGCTCGGCTTCACCAAACCCTGAGGTCACCGGCCAGCGGCCGGCGGACCGTGGTTGCGTTAAGTGACGGGTCGCGGCATGTGAGAAGTACGACAAAGAACGAGCCGACACGCGGGCTCGTCGGAGTGCCGCTTAGGCACGCCGCGGAGGTCTCGGAGGCCAGCGCAAAATCGGCTCACGGGCGTCCATGCCGTGACGGCCCGACGACCTTTTGAGAAGCGAGGACCGTTGTTGACGACCGTCGCGCCTCAGCCACGCCTCATGCTCACTGCGACCTCGTTGGCCGCTTCCGCATCCGGCGGGGGGAGCCCACTCAGTCGGCGAGCATCCGCTTGTGGCCGTTTGGGCAGATCCCGTTGATGCAATCGAAGAAGCCCTCGTCGTACACCTCGTAGGTCCGGTAGTGCTCGCGGCTGTAGGACGCCGCGCACCTCGGGCACCAGAACGGGGCGAACTCCTTGTCGATTGCGTAGAGCGCCGCGACAAGGCTCTAACCGACCCGGACTTGACAGTCACCATGACAGTCACGGGACCCGTGGATGGGGTCGTCGAGAGTGGCCCGGAGTCGTCCGAAGAGGGCGATCCACGAGGACAAGTTGGCTCCGGCGGTAGGACTCGAACCTACGACCAAGCGGTTAACAGCCGCCCGCTCTACCACTGAGCTACGCCGGAGCGAGGAACGCCGGGTCTCGAGCAGATCGTCGAGGCCGCGAGCGTCAGGGGCGCCGGGTCGGCGCCGGGCGACAGGATAGCACGGCGCGTCCCGGGATCAGGCCCGGCGCAGGCTCCGGAGCTGGAACCCGGCGATGATCTGGGTGATGCCCAGGATGATCAGCCAGATGCCGCCGATCAGGGCCAGTGTGACCGCGGACGAGATCGGGTAGGTCAGGATGATGATCCCGGCGATGATGCCGAGCAGGCCGCTGATGATCCGCCAGTTCCGGCCCTGCTTCTGGGCGAAGGCGGCGACGAAGGTCATGACCCCCTGGACCAGCCAGAAGATGCCCAGGACGAAGATGAAGACCTCGACCGACTGGAACGGCGACCGCAGGAGGGCGAAGCCCACGATGATCGACAGGACGCCGATGATCGCGTGGAGAACGCGGCTGCCGGTGTCCCCATCGCGCGTGAACGACGTGATGACCTCGTAGAAGCCGCTCACGAATAGCCATGCGGCGAAGAAGATGGCGATCGTGACGATCGTGGCGCCCGGGTAGCCGATCGCAAGCACGCCGATGACGATGCTGACGACGCCCATGACGACGGCCAGACCCCAGTGGTCGGCCACGTCCTGCATCATCGCGTGGGTCTGATCGGCGGTCGCGTCCATCGAGCTGGTCATGACGTCCTCCTCACGTGCAAGATCGGCATGAGGATAGCGTGGCGATGTGCACGGGGCCAACCCTTTCTGACACGGCCCCGCGACCCGCCGGCGGCGTCATCGGGCATACTCGGGCCATGACCGCCGCCCACACCCCGATCCTCTCGCCCGAGGCGCTGTCCCGGGATCTCGACCGGCCGGACGTCCGCATCGTGGACGTGCGCTGGGTCCTGAACGCGCCCGGGGCCGGCCGCGCGGCATACGAGGCCGGGCACATCCCGGGTGCGATCTTCCTCGACCTCGATACGGACCTCGCCGCGCCCGAAGGCCCGGGGCGCCATCCCCTCCCCTCCCCGGCCGCGTTCCGGGAGCGACTCGAGGCCGCCGGGATCGGCTCGGATGACACGGTCGTCGCCTACGACGACACCGGTGGCGCAACGGCGGCCCGGCTGTGGTGGATGCTCGACGATCTCGGCCACGAGCGCGTCGCGATCCTCGACGGCGGCTATCCCGCGTGGGTCGCGGCCGGCTACCCGGTCAGCACCACGGAACCCGAGCCACGTCCTCGCGGCCACCTGGAGCTGCGGGACGCCTGGACGCGGGTGACGGACCGCGACGCCGTGGCCGCCGGGCTCGGCACGTTCGTCCTCCTGGACGCGCGGGCCGGTCCGCGCTACCGCGGCGAGGTCGAACCCGTCGACCGGGTCCCCGGCCACATCCCGACCGCCCGCAGCGCGCCCTCCGCCAGCTACCTCGGACCGGATGGGCGGTTGCTCGGCGGCGCGGACCTCGCGGACCGGTTCGCGACGCTGGGCGTCGACGAGTCGAACGCCGCGTCGGTCGTGACCTCGTGTGGCAGCGGCGTCACGGCCTCCCTCACGAGCCTCGCGATGCGCATGGCCGGCCTGCCGGACCCGATCCTCTACCCCGGCTCCTACTCGGACTGGTCCAGCGCCGGCCTGCCGATCGCCACCGGCCCCGAGCCGGGCGACCCACCCGACCAGACCTAGGGCGCCCCCACCGGCCACCCCGATCTCGCGGCGGTCGCCCACCGCCCACGCGTGACCGGGGAGAAGACCCGTCCCCGCGCGTCACGAACGAAGGCCCGGCAGGCCCACGAGTGGGCCGCCGGGCCGTTCCATGTCCGGGGACGATGTCGATGTGGCGCTCCTCAGCGCCGAGCCTCTACTCGAGGTAGTCCTTGAGCTTGCGGCTGCGGGACGGGTGGCGCAGCTTGCGGAGCGCCTTGGCCTCGATCTGGCGGATCCGCTCGCGGGTGACGTTGAACTCCTTGCCGACCTCCTCGAGGGTGCGGGCACGCCCGTCCTCGAGGCCGAACCGGAGCTGGAGCACGCGCCGCTCGCGACCGGTCAGCGAGTCCAGGACCGCCTCGACCTGCTCCTTGAGGAGCTGGTGCGACGCCGCCTCGGCCGGGGCGAGCGCGCCCCGGTCCTCGATGAAGTCGCCGAGGTGGGAGTCCTCCTCCTCGCCGATCGGGGTCTCGAGCGAGACCGGCTCCTGCGAGACCTTGATGATCTCGCGGACCTTCTCCGGCGTGACCTGGACCTCCTGGCCCTTGGACATCGCCTCGGCGATCTCCTCCACGGTCGGCTCGCGGCCGAGCTCCTGGAGCAGGCCGCGCGAGACCCGGATGAGCCGGTTGATCGTCTCCACCATGTGGACCGGGATGCGGATCGTCCGCGCCTGGTCCGCGATGGCCCGGGTGATGGCCTGGCGGATCCACCACGTGGCGTACGTGGAGAACTTGAAGCCCTTCTCGTAATCGAACTTCTCGACCGCCCGGATGAGGCCGATGTTGCCTTCCTGGATGAGGTCCAGGAACGACATCCCACGACCGATGTACTTCTTCGCGATCGACACGACGAGGCGCAGGTTGGCCGAGGTCAGCTGCTCCCGGGCGTCACGCCCGATGACGACGATGGTGCCCTTGCGGTCACGCAGCTTCGTGTTGAGCGGCACTTCCGGGTCGTAGCCCATCCGCTTGAGCAGGTCGGCCTCGTTGCCGGACAGGATCCAGCGCTCGAGCGCCGGGTAGGCCGTGTCCTCGCGGGTCCAGTCCCAGATCGCGCGCAGGCCGATGTTGTCGCGCGAGTCGAGGTCGCCGTTGTGGACGGACAGGAAGGCCCAGTCGAGGAGGGCCTGGAAGTCCTCCGGCGAGAGGGTCTCGTTGTAGGTGTGGACGAGCTTCTTGGCCTCCTTGAGGCGCTCCTTCGTCCCGTCCGACTGGGCGTCGCGCCCGGCCTTGACCAGGTGGAAGTCCGGGGTCGGGACGAGCAGCTCCAGGGCGCCCGGGTCGGCCAGCGCCCGACGGACCAGGTCGTGGGCCTCGTCGCCGAACGGCAGGCGGTGCTGGGTCTTGGTCGTGCGCGTCTTGCGCTCGGTGTCGTGCAGGGTCCACTCGTGGAGCGAGACGATCCCCTTCCAGGGCGCCTCGACCATCTGCTCGCCGAGCTCGATCGCCTTGGCCAGGACGACCTCTTCCTCGGCGGTCAGCAGGGCGACCTTGCCGATCTCCTTGAGGTACATCCGGACCGGGTCGTCGATCCCGATCATGTCGGCCGAGATCGCCTCGAGCTCCTCCGCGGAGGGCTCCTCGACCTCCTTGGGGTCGAGCTTGGCGGGCGCGTCGGCCGGCAGCTTGGCGGCCGGATCGGCGGCGCCGTCCTCGGTCACGACGACGATGCCGACATCGGCGCCGTCCTCGCCGGCCGCTTCCGGACCGAGCTCGAGGTCGTCATCGTCATCATCGTCGTCGTCGTCGCCGGCCACGGCGACGCCGGCCTTCGGGCGGGACGGGCGCAGGCCGGCCATCTTGGCCTCTTCGAGGTCCGCCTTGGCGCGGCGCGGCCGCGACAGGACGGCCTCCACGAGTTGCTTGTCTAGGGGATCGGCGGACATGGGTTACCTCCGGTTTCCGGCGAGAAGCCGGGTCTGGTCTCGGCGCCTGTCCAGTGACAGGCGCGCTTCGTTGATCTGACGTCGTTCGAGCATCAGCCGGGTGATCGCGTCGCGATCGCCGGCCCGCTCGGCCTCCCCCTGGGCGGCCTCGTTGTAGTCGCTGCGGTCGCGCAGCTGGTCGTCCTCGAGCTCGAGGAGCAGTCGGGTGATCTCGTAGTCCAGGTGCGCCGGGTCGAGCCCGCGCGCATCCGGTCCGTTCTTGGCATACAACGCTCGGGCGAGCGCTGCCGTTTCGTCGTCGAGGGCGAGCAGCAGGGCGGCCGCGTCGAACGGCGGGTGGATGCCCTGGTCGTTGGGGGCGCGCTGGAGGACGATCGCGCGGAACAGCTCGCGGGCGACCGTGCTCGGCAGCTGGTCCGGTCCGAGCTCGTTGACGACCCGGAGCTGCTCGTCCGGCACGAGCAGCAGCAGCCGCAGCAGCTCCGACTCGACCGGGGTGATCGCCCGCAGGATGTCGTGGATCGGCAGCGCGTCGGGCGATGACAGGACCGAGTCGGCGGTGATCCGGGACGGCCCGGACTGGCTGATCGGATTGCGGGCGGGCCGCTCCAGGACCTGGCGGAGGACACGGTCCTCCACCCCGGACGCCAGGCGGACCTGGCCGATCGCCTCGTCGCGCCGCAGCGGGTCCTCGACCTCGCGGATCGCCGGCATGACGGCTTCGACGAAGCCGATCCGGCCGGAGCTCGTCTTGAGGTCGAACCGGCCGGTGTGATAGTCGATCAGGTATTCGAGCAGCGGCTTGGCCTTGGCGATGGCCGTTTCCCAGACCGCCGGCGACTCGCGCACGACCTCGTCCGGGTCCTTGCCGTCGGGCAGCCGCGCGACGCGGACATCCTCGAGCTTGACGCCCGACGTGTCCTTCTGGAGCTCGCCGATCAGCCCGACCAGCGCGGACATCCCGGCGCCACCGGCCTTCTCGCCGGCCGCGTCGACGTCGTAGGCGAGCACGATCCGGGTCGCGTAGCGGGTCAGGAGCGCCACCTGGCCCGGCGTCAGGGCCGTGCCGAGGCTGGCCACGACGTTCTCGAAGCCGGCCTGGTGCGCCATCAGGGCATCCGTGTAGCCCTCGACGATGACCGCCTGGCCGAGCTTGCGGATGGGACCCTTGGCCTTGTCGATCGGATAGAGCGTCCGGCTCTTGTCGAACAGCGGCGTCGCCGGGGAGTTCAGGTACTTGGGCCCCTCACCCTCGAGCAGCCGCCCGCCCAGCCCGACGGCGTGGCCGTTCTGGTCACGGATCGGGAAGAGGACGCGAGCCCGGAACTTGTCATAGACGCCGCCCCGGCCACTCTGTCGAGGCGATGCGAGGCCGACCTCGACGAGCTCCTCGGGCCGGACGTCGCGCTTGGTCGCGAGCGTGCGGGTCATCTGGTCCCAGCCACTCGGCGCCCAGCCGAGCTGGTAGGTCTCGATCGTCGCGTCGCTGAAGCCGCGGCCATGGAGGTAGTCGAGGGCGGGCTTGCCGGCGTTCGAGGCGGTCAGCACCGCGTGGTAGAAGGCGATCGCGCTGTCGAGCACCGTGCGCAGCCGTGCCTTGTGGGCATCCTCGCGCTGGGTGCGCTCGTCGATCTCGACGCCGGCTCGCTGGGCGAGGGTCCGGAGAGCCTCCGGGAACGTGACACCGTCACGCTGCATCACGAAGCTGAAGATGTCCCCGCCGAGGCCGCACCCGAAGCAATGCCAGCTCTCGCGCTGGGGGGTGACGACGAACGATGGTGTCTTCTCACCGTGGAAGGGACAGAGACCCTTGTACGTGGTCCCCGCCTTCTTCAAGCTGACCGTTTCGCCGACGACCTCGACGACCGTGAGCTTGTTCTTCACTTCGGCTGCGACACCGACCGCCAAACAGCGCCTCCTGGACCCGAACATGGCTGTGGGCCTGTCAAGTCTTGACAAGCCCGAACGACCCTAAGTATCCGCCTTCAGACCCCGATTTGTCAACCCCTTTGTCAATACTG
>CAVRFU010000003.1:0-54035 GCA_963720495.1 uncultured Chloroflexia bacterium | reverse complement strand
GTCTTCGTGCCGACGATCAGCCAGCTCGTACGCCACGGCCGCAAGCGCAAGATCTCGAAGATCAAGGCGCCGGCCATGCGCAAGAACTGGAACAGCCTGCGCCAGCGCCAGGTGTCGATCCCGGGCGCCCCGCAGAAGCGTGGGGTCTGCCTCCAGGTCCGGACCATGACGCCGAAGAAGCCGAACTCCGCCCTGCGCAAGATCGCCCGCGTGCGGCTGACCAACCAGATGGAGGTCACCGCCTACATCCCGGGCATCGGGCACAACCTGCAGGAGCACTCGGTCGTGCTCGTCCGCGGCGGCCGGGTCAAGGACCTGCCGTCGGTCAAGTACCACATCATCCGCGGCACGCTCGACGCGGCCGGCGTGCGCGACCGCAAGCAGGGTCGCAGCAAGTACGGCGCCAAGGCGACCGCGAAGCCGGGGGCCCGCTAGATGCCGCGTCGCACCAGCATCCCGCGCAAGTCCAAGTACGAGACCATCCCGGCCAACCGGATGACCGCCCGCTTCTCGGCCAAGCTGATGAAGGGCGGCAAGCAGAACCTCGCCGAGCGCATCCTGCGCCAGGCGCTCGCCCGGGCCGAGGCCCAGGCCGCGCGGCCGGGCCTCGAGATCCTCGAGGCGGCGATGCGCAACGCGACCCCCATCATCGAGGTCAAGCCCCGCCGGGTCGGTGGCGCGACCTACCAGGTCCCGGTCGAGATCCGGGGCGACCGCCGCATGTCGCTCGGTGTCCGCTGGCTCGTCCAGGCGGCCCGCAAGCGCAACGGCAAGAGCATGAGCGAAAAGCTCGCCTCCGAGCTCGTCGATGCCATGAACGGCCTCGGCGCGGCAGTGAAGCGACGCGAAGACACGCACAAGATGGCGGAGGCCAACCGGGCCTTCAGCCATTTCAAGTGGTAGAACCGGGAGCTTAGAGACACCGTGGCACGTCAGGTTCCGCTCGCACGAACGCGGAACATCGGAATCATCGCGCATATCGACGCCGGCAAGACGACCGTCACCGAGCGGATCCTTTTCTATACGAAGAAGATCTACAAGATCGGTGAGGTCCATGAGGGCGCGGCCACGATGGACTGGATGCCCCAGGAACAGGAACGGGGCATCACCATCACGGCCGCCGCGACGACGGCGTTCTGGGGCGACCATCGTATCAACATCATCGATACGCCCGGGCACGTGGACTTCACGGTCGAGGTCGAGCGGAGCCTCCGGGTGCTCGACGGCGCGGTGGTCGTGTTCGACGGCGTGGCCGGTGTCGAGCCCCAGTCCGAGACGGTCTGGCGCCAGGCCGATCGCTACGGCGTGCCCCGCTTCTGCTTCATCAACAAGCTCGACCGCACCGGCGCCGACTTCTGGCGCTGCGTCGACTCGATCAAGGACCGCCTCGGCGCCAACGCCATCCCGATCCAGATCCCGATCGGACGCGAGGACAAGTTCCAGGGCGTCATCGACCTGGTCGAGATGAAGGCCATCTACTACCGCGACGACCTCGGCAACAACATCGACGTGGTCGACATCCCGGCCGAGCTCGCGGACGAGGCCCAGAAGCATCGCCACACGATGATCGAGGCCGTCGCCGAGATGGACGACGCGCTGACCCACAAGTACCTCGAGGGCGAGGAGCTCACGGTCGAGGAGATCAAGCACGGGCTGCGGCTCGGGACGCTGACCACCCGGATCATCCCGGTCCTGACCGGCTCCGCGCTCAAGAACAAGGGCGTCCAGAAGATGCTCGACGCGGTCGTCGACTACCTGCCCGTCGCCGCTCGACGTGCCGCCGATGATCGGCCTCGACCCCAAGACCGGGGCCGACGTCCTGCGCACGCCGTCGGACAGCGAGCCGTTCAGCGCGCTCGCCTTCAAGATCGCGGCCGACCCGTTCGTCGGCAAGCTCGCCTTCTTCCGGGTCTACTCGGGCACGCTCAAGGCGGGCTCGTACGTCTACAACCCGACCAAGGACAAGCGCGAGCGGATCGGGCGCATCCTCCAGATGCACGCGAACCACCGCGAAGAGATCGACATCGTGTACGCGGGCGACATCGCCGCGGCGGTCGGCCTCAAGGACACCTTCACCGGCGACACCCTGACCGATCCGGACCATGCCATCGTCCTCGAGTCGATGACCTTCCCGGAGCCGGTCATCGAGGTCAAGATCGAGCCCAAGACGAAGGCCGACCAGGACAAGCTCGCGCTCGCCCTGCAGCGCCTGTCCGAGGAGGATCCGACCTTCCGGGTGAAGACAGACCCGGAGACGTCCGAGACCCTCATCGCCGGGATGGGCGAGCTGCACCTCGACGTGCTCGTGGACCGGATGGTCCGTGAGTTCAAGGTCGCCGCCAACATCGGCAAGCCGCAGGTCTCCTATCGCGAGACCATCCGCCGCGCGGCGGAGGGCAACGGCCGCTTCGTCCGCCAGACCGGCGGCAAGGGCCAGTACGGTCACGCGGTCATCAAGCTCGAGCCGGCCGAGAAGGGCACGGGCTACGAGTTCATCGACAAGATCGTCGGTGGCACGATCCCGCGCGAATACATCAAGCCGGTCGACCAGGGCATCCGCGAGACGCTGGCCACGGGCATCTACGCCGGGTTCCCGGTGGTCGATGTCAAGGTCACCCTGTTCGACGGCTCGTACCACGACGTCGACTCGTCCGAGATGGCGTTCAAGATCGCCGGCTCGATGGCCGTCAAGGACGCCTTCTCGAAGGCGGACCCGGCCATCCTCGAGCCGATCATGAAGGTCGAGGTCCTCATGCCCGAG
The DNA here is from genome assembly GCA_963720495.1 of uncultured Chloroflexia bacterium. Classification (GTDB taxonomy): domain Bacteria; phylum Chloroflexota; class Limnocylindria; order Limnocylindrales; family CSP1-4; genus SPCO01. Next base: position 51,274 of record CAVRFU010000003.1, on the reverse strand, counting down.
GAGTTCATGGGCGACGTCATCGGCGACCTCAACAGCCGCCGGGGCCAGATCGAGGGGATGGAATCGCGTGGCACGACCCAGGTCGTCCGGGCGTTCGTGCCGCTCGCCCAGATGTTCGGGTACGTCACCGACCTGCGCAGCATGACGCAGGGCCGGGCGACGTCCTCGATGGAATTCAGCCACTACGCCGAGGTGCCGGGCAACCTGGCCTCGGAACTCGTCCAGAAGTCCAAGGTCTAGCAGGAAGCCGGGAGCAGCCCAGATGGCCAAGAAGAAGTTCGAGCGCAACAAGCCGCACGTCAATATCGGCACGATCGGCCACATCGACCATGGCAAGACGAGCCTGACCGCGGCGATCACCAAGTACCTCGCCCTCAAGGGCGAGGCGGAGTACCGCGCCTTCGACACGATCGACAACGCGCCCGAGGAGCGCGAGCGCGGGATCACCATCGCGATCGCCCACGTCGAGTACGAGACCGACGCCCGGCACTACGCCCACGTCGACTGCCCCGGGCACGCCGACTACATCAAGAACATGATCACCGGCGCCGCCCAGATGGACGGCGCGATCCTGGTCGTGGCCGCGACCGATGGCCCGATGCCCCAGACCCGCGAGCACATCCTGCTGGCCCGCCAGGTCGAGGTCCCGTACATCGTGGTCTTCTTGAACAAGGTCGACATGGTCGACGACGAGGAGCTGCTCGACCTGGTCGAGCTCGAGGTCCGCGAGCTGCTCAGCAAGTACAACTTCCCGGGTGACGACATCCCGGTCATCCGCGGCTCCGCCTTGAAGGCGCTCCAGGCCGGCGACGACACGGCCGACCCCGCCTACGCGCCGATCCAGGCGCTGATGGACGCGGTCGACAGCTACATCCCGACCCCCGAGCGCGACGTCGACAAGCCCTTCCTGATGCCGGTCGAGGACGTCTTCGGGATCAAGGGCCGGGGCACCGTCGCCACCGGCCGGATCGAGCGCGGCATCGTCAAGGTCGGCGACGAGGTCGAGCTGGTCGGGGTCAAGGCCACCCGCAAGATCGTGGTCACCGGCGTCGAGATGTTCAAGAAGCTGCTCGACCAGGGCCAGGCCGGCGACAACGTCGGCTGCCTCATCCGGGGCATCGAGCGCGAGGAGATCGAGCGCGGCCAGGTCCTGGCCAAGAGTGGCTCGGTCAAGCCCCACACCAAGTTCACCGCCCAGGTGTACGTCCTGACCAAGGAGGAGGGCGGCCGCCATACCCCCTTCTACAACGGCTACCGGCCGCAGTTCTACCTGCGCACGACCGACGTGACCGGGGCCATCGGGCTGCCCGACGGCGCCGAGATGATCATGCCCGGCGACAACGTCGAGATGAGCGTCGAGCTGATCACCCCGATCGCCATCGAGATCGGCCAGCGCTTCGCCATCCGCGAGGGTGGCCGGACCGTCGGTGCCGGCGCCATCGTCAGCATCGTCGAGTAGGGACGACATGGCAAAGCAGCGGATCAGGATCCGCCTCAAGGCGTATGACCATCGACTGCTCGATCAGTCGGCGGCCCAGATCGTGGAGACGGCCCAGCGGACCGGCGCCGACGTGGTCGGCCCCGTGCCGCTCCCGACCCGGATCGAGAAGTTCACCGTCCTGCGCTCCCCGTTCATCGACAAGGACAGCCGCGAGCAGTTCGAGATCCGCACCCACAAGCGGCTCGTCGACATCCTCGACCCCTCGTCCAAGACGGTGGACGCCCTGATGCGACTCTCGCTTGCGGCGGGCGTCGACATCGAGATCAAGATGTGATGGCGACCCCCACGTTCGGCCTCATCGGCCGCAAGGTCGGCATGACCCAGGTCTTCCAGGACGACGGCACCATGGTGGCCGTGTCCGTGCTCGCCATCGAGCCGAACACCGTCACCCGTCTCCGCACGCCCGACCGCGACGGCTACACCGCCGTCCAGATCGGCACGGAGGTCAGCAAGAAGCTGAACAAGCCGGAGACCGGCCAGCTCAAGGACCTGCCCAAGGTCGCCACGATCCGCGAGTTCCGGGTCGACAGCGTCGCCGACGTGACGGTCGGCCAGACCTTCTCGCTGAGCGACCTGTTCGAGGACGGCGACCTGGTCGACGTGACCGGCGTCTCCAAGGGCAAGGGCTTCGCCGGGGTCATCAAGCGCCACAACTTCCACCGCGGTCCCGCAGACCCACGGTTCCGACCATCACCGGGCACCCGGCTCGATCGGTCCAGGTACGACGCCCGGTCGCGTCTACCGCGGGCTCAAGATGTCCGGTCACATGGGCTCACGAGCGGGTGACCGTCAAGAAGGTCCGCGTCGTGCGGGCCGACGCGGATCGGAACCTCCTGCTGGTCAAGGGCAGCCTGCCCGGCGCCCGCGGCGGGCTGATCCTCGTGAAGAAGGCCTGACCGATGCCGCAGACCAACCTCTACGACAAGACCGGCAAGAACGTCGGCAGCGTGGACCTCAGCGATGAGCTGTTCGCCGCCCCGATCAACGCCGCGGTCCTCCACCAGGTCGTCACCGCCCAGCTCGCCGGCCGGCGAACGGGCACGAGCGACACCAAGACCCGCGGCGAGGTCCGCGGCGGTGGCAAGAAGCCGTACCGACAGAAGGGCACCGGCCGCGCCCGGCAGGGCACCGTCAGCGCCCCGCACTACCGTGGCGGCGGTGTCGTCTTCGGCCCGCATCCGCGCTCGTACGAGCAGCGGCTGCCGCGCAAGATGAAGCGGCTCGCCCTCCGTGGTGCGCTGACCGCCAAGTTCGGCGACGAGGCGATCAAGGTCATCGACACCTTCGGGCTCGACGCCATCCGGACCAAGGACCTCGTCGGCGTGCTGAGCGCGCTCGAGGCGACCGGCCGCGTCCTCGTGGTCGCACCCGGGCGCGACGAGAAGCTCGAGCTGTCCGCCCGCAACCTGCCGACGGTCGAGATCATCCTGGCCGACTCGCTCAACGTGGTCGACCTCCTCAACGCGGACGTCGTCCTGATCGAGCAGCCGTCGCTGGCCCGCATGCAGGAGGTCTACGCATGAGCGTCCTGACCGCCCCCGAGATCATCCTGCGCCCGGTCATCAGCGAGAAGTCGATCGACGAGTCCGGTCGCGGCAAGTACACCTTCGCCGTCCACGACGACGCCAACAAGATCCAGATCAAGGCGGCGATCGAGGAGCTCTACCAGAAGGAGAACGTGACCGTCGTTGCGGTCAACGTCCTGACCACCAAGGCCAAGGAGAAGCGTCGCGGCAACCGCCGCGGGCAGACCGTGGGTCATACCACCCCCTGGCGCAAGGCGATCGTCACCCTGGCCCCCGGCCAGAAGATCGAGTTCTTCGAGGGGGTCTGACCGATGCCGCTTCGCAGTTACAAGGCCACCTCGCCGGGGCTCCGGCAGATGACTCGCTCGACCTTCGAGGAGATCACCACCAAGGAGCCGTACAAGCCGCTGCTCGAGCCGCAGATCCGCGGCTCCGGGCGGAACAACGCCGGCCGGCTGACCGTTCGCCATCGCGGTGGCGGCGAGAAGCAGCACTACCGGATCATCGACTTCAAGCGCGACAAGCTGAGCGTCCCCGCCCGGCTGGCCACGATCGAGTACGACCCGAACCGGTCCGCCCGCATCGGGCTGCTGCACTACCGGGACGGCGAGAAGCGCTACATGCTCCTGCCCCACGGCCTCAAGGTCGGTGACATCGTCGTCGCCGGTCCGGACGCCGAGGCGCGGGTCGGCAACGCGCTGCCGCTGGCCAACATCCCGCTCGGCACCACCATCCACAACATCGAGCTCGTCCCGGGCAAGGGCGGCCAGATCGTCCGCTCTGCCGGCACGGCCGCCCAGCTGCTGGCCAAGGAAGGCGATTTCGCCACCGTCCGCCTCCCGTCGGGTGAGATGCGTCGCGTCCCGATGCGCTGCATGGCCACCGTCGGCCAGGTCAGCAACCTGGACCACGACAACGAGAACCTTGGCAAGGCCGGCCGCGCCCGGCACATGGGCCAGCGCCCGGAGGTCCGTGGGGTCGTCATGAACCCGCGCGACCATCCGCACGGCGGTGGCGAAGGCAAGTCCCCGACCGGGATGCCGCCCAAGACTCCGTGGGGCAAGCCCGCCATGGGCTATCGCACCCGCAGGTCCAAGACGACCGGACGGCTCATCGTCCGCTCGCGGCATCGCAAGTAAGGGAGGAGGAAACCGATGTCTCGCTCAGTCAAGAAGGGCCCGTTCGTCGAGGCCCGCCTCCTCGGTCGGATCGAGGACATGAACAAGCGCAACGAGAAGAAGGTCGTGAAGTCGTGGTCGCGCGCGTCGGTCATCTTCCCGACGTTCATCGGCCACACGATCGCGGTCTACAACGGCAAGAAGCACATCCCGGTCTACGTGACCGAGAACATGGTCGGCCATCGCCTCGGTGAGTTCAGCCCGACCCGCAACTATCGCGGGCACGGCAAGCACACCGACCGATCGACGGCGCTGAAGTAGGGTGCCGACCGTGCGCGTGTCCGCCACTGCCAAGTACCTCCGTGCGTCGACCCGCAAGACGCGCCTCGTGACCGAGGCGATCAAGGGCAAGCCGGTCGAGGAGGCCGCCGCCCTGCTGCGGTTCATGCCGCAGAAGGCCGCGGCCGACGTCGCCCGCGTGCTCAAGAGCGCCACGGCCAACGCCGAGAACAACCACAACCTGTCGGCCGAGGACCTGTTCATCGTCGATGCCGTCGCCAACGAGGGCCCGACGATCAAGCGCTTCCAGCCGCGCGCCCAGGGTCGGGCCTTCCCGATCCACAAGCCCATGACCCACATCACGATCGTCGTCGCGGACCAGGAGGCCTGACATGGGACACAAGGTCCATCCGTACGGCTTCCGGCTCGGTGTCTCGCGCACCTGGACCGCGAAGTGGTACGCGGATAACAAGGAATACACCGCCTCCCTCCAGGAGGACATCAAGATCCGCGCGCTCATCGACAAGCGGCTGGCCAACGCCAGCGTCAGCGGCGTCGAGATCGAGCGCGGCATCAACCACGTGACGGTGACCATCCACACCGCCAAGCCGGGCATCGTCATCGGCAAGGGCGGCGCGAACGTCGAGGTCCTGCGCCAGCAGATCGGCGCGCTCACGACCCGCAAGGTCAAGCTGGAGATCAAGGAGATCCGCCAGCCCGAGCTCGACGCCTATCTCGTGGCCATGAACATCGCCGGGCAGCTGAGCCGCCGGATCGCCTTCAAGAAGGCGATGAAGCAGGCCATCCAGCGGTCGATGAAGGCCGGCGCCAAGGGCGTCAAGATCGCCGTCGCCGGCCGCCTCGGCGGGTCGGAGATGGGCCGTCGCGAATGGGACAAGGAAGGCCGGATCCCGCTGGGCACCCTGCGTGCCGACATCAGCTACGGCCAGGTCCACGCCCACACGACCTACGGCCGCATCGGCGTCAAGGTCTGGATCTATCGCGGCGACATCACCCCGGAGCGCGCGGCGCGCGACGCGGGCGTGCCGACGGCCGTCGGGACGGGGGTCTGACCCGATGTTGATGCCGAAGCGAGTCAAGCATCGCAAGGTCATGCGCGGTCGCATGTCCGGGATGGCCAAGGGCGGTCACAGCGTGGCCTTCGGTGAGTACGGTCTCGCCACCCAGGAGCCGGCCTGGATCACCAGCCGCCAGATCGAGGCGGCCCGGCGCGCGATGACCCGCTCGGTCAAGCGCGGCGGCAAGATCTGGATCCGGGTCTTCCCGGACAAGCCGGCGACCAAGAAGCCGGCCGAGACCCGGATGGGCTCCGGCAAGGGCGCGCCCGACCATTGGGTCGCGGTGGTCAAGCCCGGTCGGATCCTCTTCGAGATGGCCGGCGTCGATCACGACTCCGCCATCGAGGCGATGCGCCTGGCCAGCCACAAGCTCCCGGTCCAGACGCGCGTCGTCATGCGCGAGTCGGCGAAGGAGGCGAACTGATGGATATCGAGAAAGTTCGCCAGCTCTCCGACACGGAGCTCGAGGCGGCCCTCAAGGAAGCCAAGCAGGACCTGTGGGGAGCGCGCTTCGCGCTGTCCACGCGCCAGCTCAAGGACTACAGCACGATCCCGCAGACGCGGCGAACGATCGCGCGGATCCTGACCGTCCAGCGTGAGCGCGGAGCTCAGCCGGCCGGTGCGCGGGAGATCACGCGATGACAGGAGCAGACACCCAGGTGCAAGTGCAAGGCAAGCGGAAGACCAAGGTGGGTCGCGTCGTGAGCGACCGGATGGACAAGACGATCGTCGTGTCCGTCGAGCGCCTCGCGCGCCACCGGCTCTACAAGCGGGTCATCCGCTTGAGCACGAAGTTCAAGGCCCACGACGAGGAGAACGACGCTCGCATCGGCGACACCGTCCTCATCGAGGAGTCGCGCCCGCTGTCGGCGACCAAGCGCTGGCGCCTGGTCTCCGTCGTCCAGCGCGCCGGCGACCATGCCCTGCCGGGCGAGGTCGTCACCGACGAGGCCGCGACCTCGGAGGCCATCCACTCGGCCGCCCATCCGGGCCGGACCCACGACACCGACACCGAGAGCGACGTGCCCGCCGGTGAGGAGGTCGCAGGGTGATCCAGTCCCAGACCCGTCTCAAGGTCGCCGACAACACCGGCGCCCGGACGATCCAGTGCATCCGGGTGATGGGCCGCTCGCTCAAGACCGATGCCGGCGTGGGCGACGTCATCATCGCCAGCGTCAAGCAGGCGATCCCGAACGCCGCCGTCAAGAAGGGCGACGTCGTCCGGGCCGTCATCGTGCGCACGGCCAAGGAGTACGGCCGGCCGGACGGCAGCTACATCCGCTTCGACGAGAACGCCGCCGTCCTGATCAACAACCAGGGCAACCCGCGCGGGACCCGGATCTTCGGGCCGGTCGCGCGCGAGCTGCGGGACCGCAACTACATGAAGATCGTCTCGCTCGCGCCGGAGGTGCTGTGATGGCCGTCCGGACCGCCCCCCCGCGTCCCCCCAAGGTGCCCGAGATCCGCACCGGCGACACGGTCGTCGTGCTGGCCGGCAAGGACGCCGGCAAGCGTGGCAAGGTCGAGCGGGTCGTCCGCCGGACGGCCGCGCTCAGCTCGACCCGGAGCGTCTTCCGCCGCGGCTCGTCCGCGGGCGGCACGTTCGTCGTGGTCGAGGGCCTCAACATCGCCAAGCGGCACACCAAGCCGCGCCAGTCGGCCGGAGCCAACGACCGGGTGCCGAAGATGCAGCAGGGCGGGATCCTCGAGATCGCCCAGCCGCTGCCGGTCAGCCGGGTGATGCTCATCTGCTCGAACTGCGGCAAGCCGACCCGGATCGCGCATGCGACCCTGGAGACCGGCCGTCGCGTCCGGGTCTGCCGTCAGTGCGGCGAGCAGATGGAGGCGAAGGGATGACCAGCCAGCTCCAGGAGCGGTACACGACCGAGGTCGTGCCGGCCCTCCAGAAGCAGTTCGAGTACGGGAACCCGAACCAGGTCCCGCGCCTGTCCAAGATCGTCATCAACATCGGCCTCGGCGAGGCGCTCAGCAATGCCAAGGCGCTCGACGCGGCGCTCGGCGACCTGACCACCATCACCGGCCAGAAGCCGATCGTCACCAAGGCCAAGCGGTCGATCGCCCAGTTCCGCGTGCGGACGGGCAACTCGATCGGGGCCAAGGTCACGCTCCGCGGTGAGCGGATGTGGGATTTCATGGATCGCCTGACGATGCTCGCCCTGCCCCGGATCCGCGACTTCCGCGGCATCCCCGGCAAGTCGTTCGACGGGCGAGGCAACTATTCGCTGGGGATGCGGGAACAGCTCGCCTTCCCGGAGATCGACTACGACAAGGTGGACCGTCTCCGCGGGCTGGAGATCAGCATCGTGACGACGGCGAAGACCGACGAGGAGTCCAAGAAGCTTCTTGAACTCCTCGGCATGCCCTTCGCCTCGTAGGCGCGGGGAGGGAGACACATGGCCAAGAAATCGATGATCGCCAAGGCGAAGCGGACCCCGAAGCACAAGGTGCAGGCGTATCACCGCTGCACGGTGTGCGGACGGCCGCGTGCCTTCATCCGGCGGTTCGCGCTCTGCCGCATCTGCTTCCGGGAGCGTGCGCTCCTGGGCGAGCTGCCGGGCGTCACCAAGTCGAGCTGGTAGGAAACCGATGAACATCTCCGATCCGATCGCGGACATGCTCACGCGCGTTCGGAACGCGTCCCGGGCACGGCACACGGAAGTGGTCGTCCCCGCGTCGCGGACCAAGCGCGAGATCGCCCGCATCCTCAAGGACGAGGGCTTCATCGCCGACGTCACCGAGGAGCAGGACGGTCCCACGGCTGTCCTGCGCATCCAACTCAAGTACGTCGACGGGAAGGTCCCGGTCGTCTCCGGCCTGAAGCGGATCAGCAAGCCCGGCCTGCGCGTCTACGCGCGCAAGACGGACATCCCGCGCGTGCTGGGCGGCCTGGGCATCGTCATCGTCAGCACGAGCCAGGGGATCATGACCGGCCAGCAGGCGCGACAGGCGCAGCTGGGCGGCGAAGTCCTCGCGTTCGTCTGGTAGGCGGGACGACATGTCGCGCATCGGACGCCTGCCCATCACCGTCCCGTCGGGGGTCGACGTGACCATCGACGGCCGCAACGTCACGGTCACCGGACCGAAGGGCAGCCTCAGCCGCAGCCTGCACCCGGACATGACCGTGAGCCGGGAGGAGGGGACCATCGTGGTCACCCGCCCGACCGAGCAGAAGACCCACAAGCAGCTCCACGGCCTGACCCGCACGCTGGTCAACAACATGGTCGTCGGCGTCACCGACGGCTATCGCAAGGGCCTCGAGATCACCGGCGTCGGCTATCGCGCCGCGCTCAACGGCAAGAAGCTCACGCTCAACCTCGGCTACAGCCACCCGATCGAGATCGACCCGCCCGAGGGCATCACCTTCGAGGTCGAGAACCCGACCCGCCTGGCTGTCATCGGCATCGACAAGGAGCTCGTCGGCCAGGTCGCGGCCAAGGTCCGGCAGACCCGCAAGCCGGAGCCCTACAAGGGCAAGGGCGTGCGCTACTCCGGCGAGTACATCCGCCGCAAGGCCGGCAAGGCCGGCAAGATCGGCGGCAAGAAGTAAACCAAGATGACCAACAGGCCTGACAAGGAACGAACACGATGACGTCTGTCGCCACCCGCGGCGCCGCCCGACGCAAGCGCCACGACCGGATCCGCCTTCACCTGGCGGGGACGGACGCGCGCCCGCGTCTCGCGGTCTTCCGCAGCCTCAACCACATCTACGCGCAGGTCATCGACGATGCGTCCGGAAAGACGCTCGCCGCGGCCTCCACGGTCGAGAAGGAGCTCAAGGGCTCCAAGGCGACCAAGTCGGAGGAAGCGGCCACCGTCGGGAAGCTGGTCGCCGAGCGGGCAAAAGCCGCCGGTGTCGAGCGCGTGGTCTTCGATCGAGCCGGGTTCCGGTACCACGGGCGGATCAAGTCGCTCGCCGATGCCGCCCGCGAAGCCGGCCTCGAGTTCTGATCGGAAGGAGCCACCGTGGCACGAATCGACCCCAATAAGCTCGCGCTCGAGGAGCGCGTCGTCCAGATCAACCGAGTCGCCAAAGTCGTCAAGGGCGGCCGGCGGTTCAGCTTCAGCGCGGTCGTCGTCGTCGGGGACGGCGCGGGCCACGTCGGGGTCGGCCTCGGCAAGGCCGGCGAAGTGCCGGAATCCATCCGCAAGGGCGTCGAGGACGCAAAGAAGAACCTGATCCGGATCCCGATGGTCGGCACGACCATCCCCCACGAGGTCCAGGTCGTGTACGGCGCCAGCAGCGTCCTCCTGAAGCCTGCCTCGCAGGGCACCGGCGTCATCGCCGGCGGCTCCGTCCGCGCGGTCCTCGAGTCCGCCGGCATCCGCGACATCCTGTCCAAGATCCACGGCTCGACCAACCCGGTCAACGTGACCCGGGCCACCATCGAGGCGCTGCGCAGCCTGCACTCGGCCGAGGAGCTCGGTGCCCGGCGCGGCGTCAAGCTGGTCAGCCGGATCGCCGGCCAGCCGGCGCCGGTCTCGGCGGCGGAGGTGACCGGTGGCCGCTAAGCTCAAGGTGACCCAGGTCAAGAGCACGATCAGCCACATCGCGCGCAACCGGGCCACGGTCCGGGCGCTCGGTCTGCACGGCATCGGCAGCACCAGCGTCATCACCGACAACCCGGCGACCCGGGGCATGGTCCGCCAGGTCCGCTTCCTCGTGACCGTCGAGGAGATCGCCGACACCGACGCCACGGAGAAGTCATGAAACTGCACGACCTGAAGCCCGCCGACGGGTCGCGCCAGCCCCGCACGCGCGTGGGCCGGGGCATCGCCGCCGGCAAGGGCAAGACCGCCGGCCGCGGCACGAAGGGCCAGAAGGCCCGGGCGGGCGGCGGCATCCCGGCCTGGTTCGAGGGCGGCCAGACGCCGCTCCACATGCGCATCCCGAAGCTCCGCGGCTTCAAGAACCGGTTCAAGATCGAGTACGAGGTCGTGAACATCGGCGCGATCGGCGCGCTCGCCGAAGCCGGTGCGTTCGAGCTCGAGGGCGGCAAGGCGTCGGCCAAGACGCCGGTCACCGTCAACCAGGACATCCTGCGTGCCGTCGGGCTCGTCCGGACCCTGAACAAGCCGCTCAAGATCCTCGGCGCCGGCGAGCTGTCCACGCCGCTGTTCGTCGTGGCCGACGCGTTCACGGCGTCCGCCCGGGCCAAGATCGAGGCCGCCGGCGGCAGCGTCAACGTGCTCGAGATCCCCAAGACGCCGCTGGCCGCGCTGGGCGTGACCGCCGAGGCTGACGCATCGACGGACGCCGAGGCGACGACCGCGACGCCTGCCGCGAAGCCCGCCCGGGCCGCCGCCGACAAGCCCGCGAAGGCCAAGGCGGACAAGCCGGCCAAGGCGACCGCCGTGGCCGCCGACGAGGCGCCCGCCGCGGACGAGCCCGCAGACGACGCGGCCATCGAGGTGACCGACGAGGCATCCGTGACCGAGGACGCCGACGCGTCCGCCACCGCCACCGACGAGACCGACGCCGATGCGGCGGCCCCGGCCGACGAGGCCGACGAGCCGACCGGCGACGACGCCTGACCCGTGTTCGAATCGCTCCTCAATGCATTCCGGGCGCCGGACATCCGGCGCCGGATCCTGTATGTCCTCGGCCTGCTGATCGTCTTCCGCCTGCTGGCCTCCGTGCCGATCCCGGGCGTGGACAAGGATCAGCTGAAGGTCTTCGTCGAGGGCAACGCGCTGGCCGGCCTGCTCGACCTGTTCTCGGGCGGCGGCCTGTCGCACTTCTCGGTCGTGGCATTGGGGATGAACCCGTACATCAACGCCTCGATCATCATGCAGCTGATGACGGGCGTCGTGCCGTCGCTCCAGGCGCTCAGCCGCGAGGGTGAGTTCGGGCGCAACAAGATCAACCAGTACACGCGGTACCTGACCGTCCCGATGGCGATGCTCCAGGCGTACGGCGTCCTGGCCCTCCTCGCCTCGCAGAACGTCCTCACCGGCACGTTCGACCTGTCGAGCTTCACGACCCTCACCCAGATCGCCACGCTGACCGCCGGGGCCGTCGTCCTGATGTGGATCGGCGAGCTCATCACCGAGCGCGGCATCGGCAACGGGATCAGCTTCATCATCTTCGCCGGCATCGTCAGCCGCGCCCCGGGTGCGCTCAACGCGTTCCGGCTCAACCCGAACATCACCCTGGCCATCGCGTTCGGCATCGTCGCCATCGCCGCGGTCGGCGTGATCATCTACATCCAGGAAGGCCAGCGCCGGATCCCGATCCAGTACGCGAGCCGGGTCCGCGGGCGGCGGATGTACTCGGGCGGCCAGACGTTCCTGCCCCTGCGGGTCAACCAGGCCGGCGTCATCCCGATCATCTTCGCGGTCAGCATCCTGCTGTTCCCGCACCAGCTCGCGACCTACTTCTCGACCTCGAACATCCCGGTCGTCAAGCAGATCGCGGACTTCATCGTGACGATCTTCAGCAACACCTCGCCGTTCTACATCGTCACGTACTTCCTGCTGACGATGGGCTTCACCTACTTCTACACGGCATTCACGTTCAAGCCGGACGAGACGGCCGAGCAGCTGCGCAAGAACGGCGGGTTCATCCCGGGCATCCGGCCCGGCCGGCCGACCCAGGACTACCTGGCCCGGGTCGTGACCCGGATCACCTTCGCCGGCGCGCTCTTCCTGGCCATCGTGGCCGTCTCGCCGTCGGTCATCGCCCTGGCCGTCCCGGACCTCGCCACGCTCGGTCTCGGCGGCACCAGCCTCCTGATCGTCGTCTCGGTCGTCGTTGAGACGATGAAGCAGATCGAGGCCCAGCTGATGATGCGCAACTACGAAGGCTTCATCCGGTGACGAGGCGGCGCGCATGGCGGCCGATCCCGCGTTGCCATCTCCGCTCCTTCGCTCACGCACCTTCGGGTGCGCTCGCTGTGGTGCTCGATGGCGCCTTGGGCTCGACTCGCCCTGCGCGCCGATCTCGGTTCGCCGTATCTCGCGATAGAACGCCGGCCACCAGGTTCGCCGCCTCGTGACCGTCATCGTCCTGTTGGGCGCTCCGGGGGCAGGGAAGGGGACACAGGCGCCGGCGCTCTCGGCTCGGCTCGGCATCCCGGTGCTCGCCTCGGGTGACCTCCTGCGCGCGGCCGTCGCACAGGGGAGCGCTCTCGGTCGCGAGGCCGACCGGTACATGAGCCGCGGCCAGCTCGTGCCCGACGACACGATCGTGCGGGTCTTCCTCGACCGTCTCGAGGCGGCCGACGGTGTCGGTGGCGCGATCCTCGACGGGTTCCCGCGCACGAAGGTCCAGGCCGAGGCGCTCGACGCGGCGCTCGCCGAGGCGGGCCGGCGGGTCGACCTCGCCGGCTACATCGACGTCCCGCTCGAGGACCTGGTCAGGCGGATGGCCAACCGCCGGATCTGCACGGCCAACGGCCACGTCTACAACCTCGTCTCCAACCCGCCCGCCACGGACGGTATCTGCGACCTCGACGGCGCCGAGCTGATCCAGCGCGGCGACGACGAGGAATTGACCGTCCGTGCCCGCATGGCCCAGCAGGTCCCGCCCCTCCTGGAGGTCGTCGAGCACTACAAGTCCCACGGCATCCTGACCACCGTCGACGGCCGGCAGCCGATCGACGAGGTGACCGACGCGCTCATGTCCGCCGTCGGCGACCTGGGGCCGGTCTGACCATGGTCACCCGCAAGTCCCGCACGGAGATCGAGCGGATGCGTCGCGCCGGCCGCGTCGTCGCCGAGGTCCTCGACAAGATCGAGGCCGAGCTGCGACCGGGCGTCTCGACCGCGCACCTCGACGCCCTGGCCGAGGCGCACATCCGGGCGGCCGGTGGCACGCCGTCGTTCAAGGGCTACCCGGGCATCAACCCGAAGCGGCCGTTCCCGGCCAGCGTCTGCATCTCGATCGACAACGAGATCGTCCACGGCATCCCCGGCCACCGCACGATCCAGGCCGGCCAGATCGTCTCGGTCGACGCCGGCGCGATCGTCGACGGCTGGCACGGCGATGGGGCGCGCACCTTCTACGTCGGCGATCCGCCGGCCCGGGTCGCCGAGCTGATCGACCTCACCCGGGCGGCGATGATGGCCGGGATCGCCGCGGCCGTGCCGGGCAACCACATCGACGACATCTCGGCCGCGGTCGAGTCCGTCGCCGCGGGCGCCGGCCTGGGCGTCATCCGGCAGTTCGTCGGTCACGGCATCGGGACCGCCATGCACGAGGAGCCGCAGGTCCCCAACTACCGCACGGGCCGCCCCGGCCGCAAGCTCGAGCCCGGCCTGTGCCTGGCCATCGAGCCGATGTTCACCCTGGGCGGCTACGACACCCGGATCGAGCCGGACGACTGGACGGTCGTGACCGCCGACGGCTCGATGGCGGCGCATTTCGAGCATTCCATCGCGGTGACCGAGGACGGCCCGCAGATCCTGACCGTGGCATGACCGGCCGGTTGCCGGGATCGGTCATCCTTGGTACACTGCACGTTCGTGTGTCGGCCCGGTCGGGCCGACACTGCCTGTGAGAAAGGGACGCACACAAACCTGTGGCCAAGCGAGACGCGATCGAAGTCGAGGGAACGGTCATCGAGCCGCTCCCGAACACCATGTTCGCGGTCGAGCTGGAGAACGGCCACCGGGTGCTCGCCCACATCAGCGGCAAGCTGCGCATGAACTTCATCCGCATCCTGCCCGGTGATCGCGTCCGCGTCGAGCTGTCGCCCTACGACCTCAGCCGCGGCCGGATCACCTACCGACTCAAGTAACACCAGCCACACTCAGCAAGAAACGATCGAGGATCCCGTTGAAAGTCAGAGCTTCCGTCAAGGCGCGCTGCGACAACTGCAAGGTCATCCGGCGCCACGGCACCGTGATGGTCATCTGCACCAACCCGAAGCACAAGCAGCGGCAGGGGTAACCGATGGCTCGTCTCGCCGGCGTCGACATCCCGCGCGAAAAGCGCGTGGAAGTCGCCCTCACCTATGTCTTCGGGATCGGTCTGCCGACCAGCCAGAAGATCCTCGCCCAGACCAACATCAACCCGGACACCCGGGTCCGTGATCTGACCGAGGAGCAGGTCAATCGCCTGCGAGAGCTCATCGACCGCCGCTACAAGGTCGAAGGCGACCTCCGCCGCGAGGTCGCCCTCAACATCAAGCGTCTGATCGAGATCGGCTCGTACCGCGGCCTGCGCCATCGGCGCAACCTGCCGGTGCGCGGCCAGCGAACGAAGACCAACGCTCGCCAGCGTCGCGGACCGAAGAAGACGGTCGGCGTCAGGCGCAAGAAGTGACGAGGGACTGACCAGGCATGGCGGAACGCAAGCGCGCGGTCAAGACACGTCGGCGTGAGAAGAAGAACATCCCCCAGGGGCATGTCCACATCCAGGCCACGTTCAACAACACCATCATCACGATCACGGACCTCAACGGTGCCGTCGTCAGCTGGGGCTCCGCCGGCGTTGCCGGCTTCAAGGGCTCCCGCAAGAGCACGCCCTACGCGGCGGCCCTCTCGGCCGACGGCGCGGCAAAGCGTGCGATGGAGCACGGCATGCGCCAGGTCGAGGTCTACGTGAAGGGTCCGGGCGCCGGCCGCGAGCAGGCGATCCGGTCGCTCCAGGCAGCCGGCCTCGAGGTCAGCGCCATCACCGACGTCACCCCCATCCCGCACAACGGTTGCCGCCCGCCCAAGCGGCGCCGCGTCTAGAGCCCGAGGACCCATGGCCCGCTACACCGAATCCGTCTGCCGCCTCTGCCGCCGGGAAGGCGCCAAGCTCTTCCTGAAGGGCAGCCGCTGCTATTCCAAGAAGTGCTCGTTCGAGCGGCGTCCGACACCGCCCGGCCAGCACGGCGTCCGCCGCCGCAAGGTCGGCGAGTACGGCCTCCAGCTGCGTGAGAAGCAGAAGGTCCGCCGCACCTACGGCGTCCTCGAGCGCCAGTTCCGCAACTACTTCGTGGACGCCGAGAACCGCCCGGGCGTGACCGGCGAGAACCTCCTGCGCTCGCTCGAGCTGCGGCTGGACAACGTGGTCTACCGGATGGGCATCGCGGCCTCGCGTGCCCAGGCGCGCCACTTCGTCGCCCACGGCCACTTCGCCGTCAACGGCCGGCCGACCAACGTCTCGTCGTACCAGCTCAAGCCGGGCGACCGGATCGAGGTCCGCGAGTCCCACCGGACCCGGGAGCCGTTCAAGATCGCCAAGGAGACACTCCGGTCGCACCAGGCGCCGGAGTGGCTGACGATCGATCCGGCCAGCCTGTCCGGGTCCATCGTCACGCCGCCATCCCGCGACCAGATGCCGCTCGATCTCAACGAGCAGCTCGTGGTCGAGTACTACTCGAGGTAAGCCGCACTCATGATCGAACTCGAGAGCCCGCAGATCGAGCCTGTCGAGGAAGCCGGCACGTACGCCAAGTACGAGGCGGGCCCACTCCAGGCCGGCTACGGCGTCACCCTCGGCAACGCGCTCCGGCGCGTCCTCCTGTCGTCCCTCGAAGGGGCGGCCGTCACGAGCATCCAGATCCGTGACATCTACCAGGAGTTCTCGACGATCCCGGGCGTCAAGGAAGACGTCACCCAGATCGTCCTCAACGTCAAGAAGCTCCGGCTCAAGAGCTACGCCGCCCATCCCGTCCAGCTCCGCCTCATCAAGAGCGGCGCCGGCGCGGTGACGGCCGCCGACATCGCCGAGTCCGCCGACGTCGAGATCGTCAACCCGGACCTGGTCCTGA
Organism: uncultured Chloroflexia bacterium; assembly: GCA_963720495.1. Lineage (GTDB taxonomy): Bacteria > Chloroflexota > Limnocylindria > Limnocylindrales > CSP1-4 > SPCO01. The sequence continues at coordinate 35,047 of CAVRFU010000003.1, read as the reverse complement.
TGACGCTCGACACGGACGACGTGACGATCGAGATGGACCTCACGGTCGAGCGCGGCGTCGGGTACCTGGGCGCCGAGCGCGCCGAAGCCCTGCCGATCGGGGTCATCGCGGTCGACGCGATCTTCACCCCCGTCCGCAAGATCAACTACTGGGTCGAGAGCATGCGGGTCGGTCAGATGACCAACTTCGACAAGCTCACGATCGAGATCGAGACCGACGGCACGATCGGCCCGGAGGAGGCGCTCAGCCGCTCCGCGGAGATCCTCGTCAACCAGTTCCGGCCGTTCGTCACGGTCGGCATGGCGGCCGCTCCGGTCGTCGCCGCCACCGGCGCGGCGGCCCTCCCGGCCAACATGCTGGACATGCCGATCGAGGAGCTCGACCTCCCGATGCGGGCCTACAACTCGCTCAAGCGCAACAACATCGTCAAGGTCGGCCAGCTCCTGCAGCTCAAGGACGACGACCTCCTGCGGATGCGCAACTTCGGCAAGAAGTCGCTCGACGAGATGAAGGAGCGGCTGCGCATGCGCGGCTTCATCGTCCCGGAGACCGAGAGCGACGGGACCGAGGACGTCGAGGGCGACGAGGGCTTCGACGACGAGGCCGAGGGCTGATCGATGGCATCGCATCGGGTCGGCGGCCGCAAGCTCAGCCGCAAGCAGGGGCCGCGGCTCAGCCTGTTCAAGAACCTGACCGTGTCGGTCATCCGCTACGAGCGGGTCAAGACGACCGAGGCGAAGGCCAAGGAGATCAGCGGCCGGGTCGAGAAGATGATCACGCTGGCCAAGCGCGGCGACCTGTCCGCGCGACGGGCCGTGGTCGCCCAGTTCCCGAACGAGCCGCTCGTTGTGGCGAAGCTGTTCGATGAGATCGCCCCGAAGTACGCCGACCGGTCGTCCGGGTTCACCCGGATCGTCCGACTCGGCCAGCGCCGCGGTGACGCGGCCGAGATCGTCCAGATCGAGCTCGTCTGAAGCAGGCGTCCGAGAGGGCGTCCCCAGGCGGTATCGCGCCAGGGTCGAATATGACGGAACGGACTTCGCCGGGTTCCAGGTCAATCCTGGGAAACGGACGGTCCAGGGGATCCTGGAGGCCGCGCTGGCCCGCCTCGGTGACGGGGTGGAGCAGAGGGTCGACGGGGCCGGCCGGACGGATGCCGGCGTACACGCCAGCGGGCAGGTGATCGCCTTCACCTACGCCGGGCGGCTCCCCGCCGCGGACCTGGGTCGGGCGCTCGAAGCGCTCCTCCCGCCGGACGTGGCGGTGCGCGATGTGCGACGGGTGCCGGACGACTTCAATCCCCGCTATGCGGCGCGGTACCGGGAATACCGCTACACCGTCTGGAACGGGCCGCGCAGTCCACTCGTCGAGCGAATGGCGCTCGGGGTGCGGACCCCACTCGACACCGCCGCGATGGCGCGGGCCGGGTCGGCCTTCATCGGCCGGCACGACTTCAGCACCTTCGGGGCGGCGGGCCGAACGTCGGTCCGGACCGTCATGGCGGTCCGGGTCAGGCGGGAGGGCCGGCTGGTGACGATCGACGTCCGGGCCGATGCCTTCCTGCGAGGGATGGTCCGCCGGATGGTGGCCGTCCTCCTGGAGGTCGGCCTCGGCAGGATGGAAGAGACAGCGGTCCGGACGGCACTCGCCGGCAGCGGACCGGCCCTCGACGGGGCATCGGCCCCGGCCAAGGGACTGTGCCTCAGGCACGTCGCCCTCGGGCGAACGAACGGAGAGAACGAGGAACGATGAACGCGAAGACCTATTCGGTCCGAGAGGGCGAGATCGAGCGACGCTGGTACGTCGTCGACGCGACGGACGAGACGCTCGGCCGCCTCGCCTCGCGCATCGCGCACGTCCTCGAGGGCAAGCACAAGCCGACCTATCAGCCCAGCCTCGACTCGGGCGACCACGTGATCGTCCTGAATGCGGGCCGGATCGCCGTGACCAGCAACAAGCTCGAGAGCAAGCTGTACAGCCGCCACAGCGGCTACCCCCAGGGCTTCAAGCAGGAGACCCTCGGTCACCTGCTCGCACGCCGGCCCGAAGAGGTCATCCGGCGGGCCGTCAAGGGGATGCTTCCGCACAATCGCCTCGGGACCCAGCAGCTGCGCAAGCTGAAGGTCTATCCCGGGTCCGATCATCCGCATCAGGCCCAGCGGCCTGAGCCGCTCGCCTGATCAGGAGCTCACTGACGATGACGATCCCCGCGTTCTACTCCGGCACCGGCCGTCGCAAGACCGCCATCGCCCGCGTCCGGCTCCTGCCGGGCGAGGGTGAGATCGTGGTCAACGGCCGGTCCCTCGACGAGCATTTCGGGAATGCCGTCAACGAGGCCGACGTGCGCATGCCGTTCCGGGTGACCGGGACGGAGGGCCGCTTCAACGTGATGATCAAGGTCGAGGGCGGCGGCGTGACCGGTCAGGCCGGCGCCATCCGCCACGGGATCGCCCGGGCCCTGCTCGAGCTCGATCCCGAGGGCAACCGTCTGCCGCTTCGGCAGGCCGGGCTCCTGACCCGCGATCCGCGGATGAAGGAGCGCAAGAAGTACGGGCTCAAGAGGGCGCGCAAGGCGCCTCAGTACACCAAGCGCTAGTCAGCGGCGCGCGGCTGGAACGCCCATGCGTGCGTTGCCGGACTGCGCGCGCTCGCTCACGCACCTGAGGGTGCGCTCGCTCCCGTGCTCGCCGGCGCCTTCGCCTGGACGCCCCAGCCGCGCGCAGATCGACACCACGGCGTTGCAGGTCAGCTGGTGAGTCCCGGGAGTCGCTCGCTGGGCGGGACTTCCTGTCCGTCGCGGATGTCTCGGCGGCTGAGGTCGAGCGGATCTTCGCGAGGGCCGGGCGGCTCAAGGCGGAGTACCGGGCGATGCGGCGGCACCCGGATGTGCCGCTGGCGGGCCGGACGCTGGCGATGCTGTTCCAGAAGCCCAGTCTCCGGACGCGCGTCACGTTCGAGGCGGGCATGGTCCAGCTCGGCGGTCATGCCATCTACCTGACCCACGACACGGTCCTGGGCGCGCGCGAGAGCGTTCGCGACGTCGCCCACAACCTGGAGCGGTTCGTGGACGGGATCGTCGTGCGGACCGGCCCGCACGAGGTCGCGCAGGAGCTGGCGGCGCAGGCGGACATCCCGGTCATCAACGGCCTGACCCTGCGCGAGCATCCGTGCCAGGCGCTGGCCGACGTGTTCACGATGCAGGAGCGGTTCGGCGACCTGAACGGGCTGGTCGTCGCCTTCGTCGGTGACGGCAACAACGTGTACCACTCGCTTGCGCTCCTCGGCGCGATGATGGGCATGGAGGTCCGGCTGGCGCACCCGGCCGGGTACGAGCCCAATGCCGCGATCGTCGCCCGCGCCCGGGAGCTGGCCGCGTCGTCCGGTGCCCGCCTGACCTTCGGCAGCGACCCGCGCGAGACCGTCCGGGGCGCCGCGGTCGTCTACACGGACGCGTGGACGTCGATGGGCCAGGAAGCCGAGACGGAGGAGCGCCGCGACGCATTCGCCGGCTTCCAGCTCGACGACGCGCTGCTCGACGCGGCCGGTCCCGACGCCCTCGCGATGCACTGCCTGCCGGCCCACCGCGGTGAAGAGATCACCTCCGCGGTCATGGACGGACCGCGTAGTCTCATCTGGGACCAGTCGGAGAACCGGCTGCACGTCCAGAAGGCGCTCCTGGTCGACGTCCTCGGCGGATCGGAGGGATAGGGTGAGCGAGGTGCTGTACGAGCAGTACAAGGACGCGCTCCGGCGCGGCCACGTGGCTGCCCTGCGCGGACGCCTCGACGCCGCCGCCGCCGCGTATCGCGAGGCTGCCCGGATCGCGCCCGACCGGGCCCTGCCCCACGTCGGTCTCGGCGGGGTCCTCGCCCGCCTCGGACGTACGGACGAAGCCCTGACCGCCTACGCCGCGGCGCTCGACCGGGCGCCCAACGACGAAGGGGCGATGCAGGGCCGGGCGGATGTCCTGGCCGCCGTCGGCCGCCGCTCGGAAGCCGCCGACACGCTCGACCGGCTGGCCGCCAACCTCGAGCGCGACGGCCGGCTCGCCGACGCCTGCGACGTGGCCCGTCGCGCCCTGGAGCTCGCCGAGTCGCGCGGCCGTCGCCGATCTGTCGAGACGCTGGTCGCTCGCCTCCGGACCGCCGCCCCGGGCGACACCGCCGCCGCCGAGGCGCTGGAGCGCGCGCTCGGCGTCCTCGAATTGGTGCCCGGTCTCGATCCCTTGCCCGACCCGGCCGACGGAGTCGCGGCCACCGACGGGACGAACGAGCCGGCCGTGGCGGAGCCCCCGCCGCCGCCGGATCCCGCGCTGCTGACCCTCGCCGTCGAGGAGGCACTCGAGGCGGGCGATCTCGAGGAGGCACGTCGGCGTGCCCTGGTCGCCGCCATGGGCCACCGCGCGGTCGGTCAGTTCCATGCCGCGATGGACGCCTGCTACCAGGCCCTCGCGATCCTGCCGTCGGACCCGGACATCCACCTGCTGCTCGCCGAGCTGTATCTCGACCGCGGCTGGCGGGGACCCGCCGCCGACAAGCTCGTCCTGCTCGGACGGCTCTCGCAGCTGACCGGCGACGGCGCGACGCGCGGCCGCCTGTGCTACCTCGCGGCGGCCAGGTTCCCGGACGATCCCCGCCTCGCCGCGGTCTGCGCCTGACCGATCCCGTTCGCGGGGCGCCGAGGCACCGCCAGCACGCTCGCTGAAGCGCGGTCGCCCCCGAGCACGATGCTACACTCGGGAGCGATGCCCCTACTCGGTTCGATCTTCGCGCAGGTCAGCCTGACGAACATCATCGACATCGGGATCACCGCGCTGCTCATCTACTGGTTGTTCAGCCTGATCCGGGGGACGCGCGCGGTCCGCCTGGTGATCGGTGTGAGCGTGCTCGTGCTGGTCTACGCGCTGGCCGTGGCGTTCGACCTCCGGCTGCTCACCCAGATCCTCCAGACCGGGGCCGTCGTCGGCCTGTTCGCGCTCGTCGTGATCTTCCAGCCGGAGCTCCGGCGTGCGCTGGAGCGCATCGGCCGGGTCGGCTCCTTCGGGTGGCTGCTCTCGCCGGCCGAGACGCGCGCCGTCGAGCACGTCTCGATCGAGGTCGCGCGAGCCGCCGCACGCCTGTCCGGGCTCGGCCAGGGCGCCCTGATCGTGCTCCAGCGCGAGACGGGCCTCGAGGAATACGCCGAGACCGGGGTGATGATCCACGGCGACGTGTCGGCCGACCTGCTGTGCACGATCTTCACGCCCAAGTCGCCGCTCCACGACGGCGCGGTCATCGTCCGCGAGGAGCGGATCGTCGCGGCGGGGGCGCTCCTGCCGCTGGCCGAGACGTCGATCCACACGGAACGCTTCGGGACGCGTCACCGGGCCGCTCTCGGCATCACCGAGCAGACCGATGCCGTCGTCGTGGTCGTGTCCGAGGAGAACGGCCAGATCAGCCTCGTCGAGCGCGCCCGGATCGTGCGCAACCTGACCGAGGCCGGCCTGTCGCGCGCGATCCAGGGGCTGCTCGATCCGGCCGGCGGCCGTCGCGGCGCCTTCGGCTGGCGATCCGCGGCCCATCGGCCGGACCTCGGCGGACGATCGCCGAGGCTGCGCGAGCTCGGCCGCTTCGTGGGGCGATCGGGTGCTCCCACGACCCCACAGGCGACCGCCACGGCCGCGACCGCGGCGTCCGTCGCCGCGGCCACGGCGGTGACCGAACCGGCGCCACCGACCGCCACCGCCCCCGCGGGGGACCGGGCGGCGCGCTCGGCCGACACGCCGGCGCCGCCCGCCGTCGCGCCCGATCCATCGGCATCGGCCAGCGGCCGGTGACGACGAGGTCATGACATCCGCGGCCGCACGGGCGCCGCGGTGACCCGGATCCTGCGCCGGATCGTCCATAACTGGCCTCTCAAGCTGGCGGCGATCGGTCTCGCCACGCTGATGTACAGCGGCCTCGTCCTGTCCCAGAACACGCAGTCATACGAGGGCCGCATCCCGGTCCAGTACATCAACAGCCCGTCCAACGCGGTCGTCCTGCCGCGCATCCCGGCGCCGGTCAACACGATCCGCTACTTCGCGCCGACCGGCGTCTCGGTCGCCGCCAGCTCGTTCCTGGCCACCATCAACCTCGCCCCGTTCGAGGGCAAGACCGGCGTCCTCAACGCGCCCATCGACGTCAGCACGCCCGACTCGCGGGTCCGCATCATCAGCTACGACCCGCAGTTCATCACGATCCAGCTGGACCAGCTGAAGACCAAGCAGGACGTGCCGGTCAAGGTCGCCCACGGAGCGACCCCGGACGGGTTGACCCTCGGGCCGACCACCGTCGACCCGTCCGTCGTCACCGTGTCCGGCGCCGCCTCCATCGTCGACCAGGTGGACTCGGTCCGGGCCGACGTCACGATCCAGTCGACCGGCATCGACCTCGACGAGGACGTCCAGCTCGTGCCCGTCGACAAGCTGGGCAACGAGCTCCGGCCGCTGGAGGTCACGCCGCAGACGGCGCGGGTGGTCATCCCGGTCTTCTCGGACCAGCAGAGCCGGACCCTGCCGGTCAACGCCATCATCACCGGGGTGCCGGCGGCCGGTTTCGAGATCGATTCGGTCACGGTCGAGCCCCAGGTCGTCCTCGTCGCCGGGGACGCCGACCAGCTGGTGGACCTGACCCGGGTCGACACGGAGCCCATCTCGATGACCGGCGTGTCCGAAGACGAGACGGTCGAGGCCAAGCTCGCCCTGCCGACCGGGGTCGTCGCCGTCGATGAGGCGCCGGTCACCGTCACGATCAAGATCCGCCCGGTGACCGCCACCCGGACGTACACCGCCGGCCTCCGGCTGGTCGGCGCCGCCCCCGACCTGAGCTACGCCCTGTCGACCGACCGCGTGCTCGTCACGATCGGCGGCTCCACGGCCGACCTCGACCGCCTCTCCGGGGCAGCCATGGTCGTGGACCTGGACGTGGCCGGGCTCAAGGCCGGAGCCCACCCGGTGCCCGTGACGGCGAACCTGCCGGCCGGGACCACGCTCGTCGCGGCCAGCCCGCCCAAGGTGACCGTCACGATCTCCGTCCCGGCCGCCATCGTCGGCACCGGCCAGCGCCTCGCCCGCGCCGTCGGGCGGCTGACGGCGATGCCCCGCCTGTTCGGCACCGACGGGATCCGCGGGATCGCCAACGTCGACCTCCGCCCGACCACCGCCTACGCCCTCGGCCGGGCGGTCGCGCACCGCCTGGCCGGACCGGGTGGCGCGATCGTCGTGGGCCAGGACACGCGGCGCTCCGGGGACATGTTCGTGGCCGCCATCGTCGCCGGGGCGACGAGCCTGGGCGTCGACGTCCACATCGTCGGGGTGGTCCCGACGCCGGCGCTCGCGTACATCGCCGGGTCCGGCCCGTTCGCGGCCGGGATCATGGTCTCCGCCTCGCACAACCCGGCCCAGGACAACGGGCTCAAGGTCCTCGATGCGCACGGGCTCAAGCTCGACGACGCCGTCGAGGACGAGCTCGAGCAGCTCATCTGGCAGACCGAGCAGCTGGCCGGCGTCCGCAACGACGACCTCGGCCGGATGGTCGACGCGTCGACGCGGCTGGCGGACTACCTCGTCCACCGGCTCGGTCTCGCGGAGTCCATCGATGCCGGCGGGCTCAGGCTCGTGCTCGACGCCGCGAACGGCTCGGCCTCGGTCGTCGGGCCCCAGATCCTGGCCGCCACGGGCGCCCACGTCGACGTCATCCACGCCGAGCCGGACGGCAGCAACATCAACGTCCGATCGGGCGCGACGTCGCCCGCCTCGCTCGCGGCCCGGGTCACCGAGACCGGCGCGGACGCGGGCTTCGCGCTGGACGGCGACGCGGACCGGCTGATCGCGGTCGACGCGGGCGGGCGGGTCGTCGACGGCGACCAGGTCCTGGGCATCCTGGCCCTCGACCGCCTGGGCCGAGACGCGCTGCCCGGCGGCGGGCTCGTCGTGTCGGTGCTGTCCAACGGCGGGCTCCAGGCGGTCGTGGAGGCGGCCGGCGGGCAGATCGTCCGGACGCCGGTCGGCGACAAGTACATCCTCGAGGGGATGCAGGTCGCCGGCGCGGTCCTGGGCGGCGAGAAGAGCGGCCACGTCATCGTCCTCGAGCACACGACGTCCGGGCGACGGGATCGTCACCGCGCTGGAGGTGCTCCGGGTGATGGCCGGTCGTGGCATGGACCTGGCCGGCCTGGCCGCGGCCATCCCGATGCTGCCGCAGCAACAGCGCGCGGTGAGCGCGCGTCACAAGGACCAGTGGGAAGGCGACCCGGTCCTGCAGCGTGCGATCGCCGAGGCGACGCGCCGGCTGGGCGCCGATGGACGTGTCCTCGTCCGACCCTCCGGCACGGAGCCCGCGCTGCGGGTGATGGTCGAGGGCCCGGACGAGGCCCTGGTCATGGAGCTGGCGGACTCGCTCGCGGCGCTCGCCGGAGAGCGACTAGACTAGCCGGCCCTGAACGGAGATCGATCTCATGTGCGGCATCGTCGGATACACGGGTCCCCGGGAGGCCGGCCCGATCCTCATCGAAGGGCTCAAGCGTCTCGAGTACCGCGGCTACGATTCGGCCGGCATCGCGCTCGTCGACGACACGGGTGCGATGTTCGTCGAGAAGCGGGCCGGCAAGCTGGTCAACCTCCAGACCGCCATCGCCGACCGGACGCCGCACGCCGCGATCGGCCTGGCCCACACGCGCTGGGCGACCCACGGCCGGCCGAACGACCTCAACGCCCACCCGCACCGCGACTGCACGGGCGAGATCACGGTCATCCACAACGGCATCATCGAGAACTTCCGCGAGCTCCGCGACGGCCTCGAGGCCCGCGGGCACACGCTGACCTCCGAGACCGACACCGAGGCCATCGCCCACCTCGTCGAGGAGGCCTACCGGGGCGACCTGGCCGACGCCGTCCGCGACGCGCTCACCCGGCTCGAGGGCGCCTACGCCATCGTGGTCATGCACGTCGGCGAGGGCGATCGGCTGGTCGGGGCACGGAAGGACGTGCCGCTGGTCGTCGGCCTCGGCGACGGCGAGAGCTTCCTCGCCTCGGATGTCGCGGCCGTCCTCGCCCACACCGACCAGATCGTCTTCCTCGAGGACGGCGACGTGGCGGACATCCGGCCGTGGGGCGTCACCATCACCGACGTCGCCGGCGCGCCGGTCCAGCGCCCGGTCACGACCATCGACTGGACGCCCGAGGCCGCCGAGAAGGGCGGCTACGAGCATTTCATGCTCAAGGAGATCCACGAGCAGCCCGAATCGCTGAGCCAGGCGATCGCGGGCCGGATCGACCGGGACGACCGGATCGCGGTCGACCAGCTCGTCGGGCTCGAGTCGACGCTGAAGACGGTCACCCGGATCGAGCTGATCGCCTGCGGCAGCGCCTACTACGCGGCGCTCATCGGGGCGGCGGCCCTCCAGGACTGGACCGGGCTGCCGGCGCGCGCCACCGTCGGCTCGGAGTTCCGGTACAACCCGCCGCCGCTCGACGAGCACACGCTGGTCATCGCGGTCACCCAGTCCGGCGAGACCGCCGACACCATCGCGCCGACCCGGCTCGCCCGGGAGCGCGGCTGTCCGATCATCGCCGTGACCAACACGGTCGGCTCCGCGATCACCCGCGAGGCCGCCGCGGTCCTGTTCCTGCAGGCCGGTCCCGAGGTCGCGGTCGCCGCCTCGAAGACGTTCGTCACCCAGGTCACGACGCTGGTCATCCTCGCCGCGGCGATCGCCAAGGCGCGGGGCAGCCTGCCCGAGGCCGAGGAGGTCGCGCTCGGGGCCGCCCTGCGCGCGCTGCCGTCCGCCAGCGCGCGGGCCCTCGCATCGGCCGCCGTGACGACGCCGGAGCTGGCCCGCCGCTACGTCAACTCGCGCGGGTTCATGTTCGTCGGCCGCGGGCCGACCTACCCGGCGGCGCTCGAGGGTGCGCTCAAGCTCAAGGAGGTCAGCTACGTCCATGCCGAGGGCTACGCCGCGGGCGAGCTCAAGCACGGGCCGATCTCCCTGCTGGACGCCGAGTGTCCGCTCGTCGCCGTCGCGACCCGCTCGAAGGTCTACGACAAGCTGATCAGCAACGTGATGGAGGGCCGGGCCCGCGACGCCAAGGTGATCGCGGTCGCGACCGAGGGCGACGAGGCGATCGAGCACTACGCCGACGACATCTGCTGGGTGCCCGACACCCACGAGGCGCTGAGCCCGGTGCTGGCGATCATCCCGCTCCAGCTGTTCGCCTACCACATCGCCGTCGCGCGGGGCACGGACGTCGACCAGCCGCGCAACCTGGCCAAGTCGGTCACGGTCGAGTAGGCGCCGTGGAGGTTCCCGTCGGGACGACCGAGCTCGGCATCGACATCATCAAGGTCGACCGGATCCGGGCGGCGCTGGACAAGTTCGGCGCGAGGTTCTCCAACCGCGTCCTGACCGAGTCCGAGCGCCGCTACGTGCGCGACCGGCCGGAGACCATGGCCGGCCGGTGGGCGGCCAAGGAGGCCGTCTCGAAGGTGCTCGGGCTGGGTGTCCGGGGCATCGGCTGGCGCGACATCGAGATCGAGCGGATGCCGACCGGCCAGCCCGCGGTCAGGCTCCACGGCCGGGCCGCGGCTCGGGCGGAACAGCTCGGGATGGAGCGGATCGCCGTCTCGATCACCCACGAATCCGACTACGCCGTCGCGATCGCGTTCGGGGTCCGGACCGCCGGGGGCCGGTACGTCTTCCCGCCCGACATCGAGGACCGGCTCGACGAGCGCGAGCGGCGGATCCTGGCGCGGATCGAACGCCTGCGCTCGGTGGCGGTGGCCGGCGGGGCGGACGCCCTGGCGTCGGACGCCCCGCAGCCGCGCGAGCCGGAGCGACCCCGTGCCTGACCGCAAGCCGGTCGGGTTCGGCCGCCGCGACGCGCCGCCGGACGTGGCAGGGCCGAGCCAGGCCGCCCCCTTCCCGGCCGGCGCCACGAAGCTGGACGACGACATCGTCGCCGGCCTCATCCCGGAGCGGCCGGCCCGCGGCCACAAGGGCTCGTTCGGGAAGCTGCTCGTCATCGCCGGCTCGCTCGACTACGCCGGCGCGGCCCTGCTCGTCTGCCGCGCGGCCGGTCGGGCGGGGGTCGGCCTGGTCACCCTGGCCGTGCCCGAATCGCTCCAGCCGCTGTTCGCGGCCAAGGTCGTCGAGGCGACCACGATGGCCCTGCCCGAGGACGACGTCGAGGAGATCGATCCGGAGCCCGCGCTGGCCCGGATCCTCGACCACGAGCACGACGCGATCGTCGTCGGTCCGGGCCTGCGACCCGGCCTCGCCACCACGGAGCTCGTCCGGTCGCTCCTCGGGGTCACGGGCGAGATCGACGACGCCTCGATCGTGCTCGACGCCGAGGCGCTCCGGTCGTTGGCCACGGTCGACGGCTGGTGGGAGGGCAACCGGCGGTCGGCGGTCCTGACCCCGCACGCGGGCGAGTTCGCCCGGCTCCGCGCGGGCAGCGGCGACCGTGCCGCCGACGACGGCGACCTGGCCGATGACGACGACGCGCGGCTGGCGGCGGCCCTCGACGCCGCGGCCACCTGGCGGTCCGTGGTCGTGCTCAAGGGGGCACGCACGGTCATCGCGGCACCCGACGGTTCCGCCGCCATCGCACCGTTCGAGAACCCGGCGCTGGCCACGGGCGGCACGGGCGACGTCCTGTCCGGGGCGATCGGCGCCCTCCTGGCCCAGGGCCTGGACCCGTTCGCCGCGGCCCGCCTCGGTGTCTACCTGCACGGCCTGGCCGGCGACGCGGGTCGCGAGCGGTTCGGCGACGCGGGTCTGCTCGCCTCCGACCTGCCCGACGGGCTCGCCAGCGCCCGCAAGCGACTGACGGTCGTGGCCGAGCGTCGCACGGCCAGCAAGCGCCTCGGGTTCGCCGCGCTCGGCGGTTCCCCGGCCGGGAGCCCCGCACCCACGACGCCGCCACCGACGCCGGCCGCACCGGATGCACCGGCCGCGCCGCCGCAGGTCGACCCGGCCGTCGATCCGGCGGCCGACGCGCCATCCGAACCGTCCTGACCCAGCGACGACCGCGATGAGCGAGACGCCGTCGCGACGGCCGATCGAACGTCGGCTGTCGGACGCCGGGCTGCCACCGCTGCCGCGGATGGCCTGGCTCGAGATCGACCTCGAGGCGCTGTCCGGCAACCTGGCCGTCCTGCGCGAGCTGGCCGGCCCGGGCGTCCCGGTCCGGCCGGTCGTCAAGGCCGACGCCTACGGCCATGGCGGCGTCCCGGTCGCCCTGGCGCTCGAGGGCGCCGGTGCCGACGGCCTGTGCGTGGCCACCATCGACGAGGCGCTCGAGCTGCGCGCCGGCGGCGTGCGCGGGCCGATCCTGGTCCTGTACCCGATCCCGCCGGGCTGGGTCCGCGAGGCGGCCCGCCTGGGCATCGCGGTCACCGGCGGCGACGGACCGGCCCTGGCCGAGACGGTCCGGGCTGCGCTCGGCGTGGATCCCGTCCGGCCGCTGGCCATCCATCTCGAGGTCGACACGGGGCTCGGCCGCGGCGGGCTGGCGGTGGCGGATCTCGTCGCGGCGGCGCGCCTGGTCCGGGACACGCCGGGCCTCGTCCTGGGCGGGGTCTGGACGCACTTCCAGGCCGTCGAGGACGCGGCCATCACGGCGTCGCAGATCGCCGGCTTCGAGGCGGCCGTCGCGGACATCGCCTCGGCCGGGATCGACCTGCCGCCCCGTCACGTCGCCGCCAGCGCGGCGCTGCTGACCGATGGCATCGTCGCGTACGACGGAGTCCGGCCCGGCCTGGCCATCTACGGCCTCGTTCCGGACGAGCTCGAGCCGTCCGCGCTCTCGGCACGGGCGGCCGGGCGGCTGCGCCCGGTCCTGTCGCTGCACGCCCGGCCGGTCCGGGTCGCGGACCTGCCCGCCGGCCACGGCATCAGCTACGGACCGACCTTCCGGACGGCACGGCCGAGCCGGATCGCCACGCTCCCGCTGGGCTACGGCGACGGCTGGTCGCGGGCGCTGTCCAACCGGGCCGGTGCCATCGTCCGGGGCCGGCTCGTGCCGCTGGTCGGGAACGTGGCGATGGACGCGGTGATGGCGGACGTCACCGACGTCCCGGGCCGGCCGGTCGACACGAGCGACGAGTTCACGCTCATCGGCCGGTCCGGTGCGGTGCGGATCGGTGTGGAGGAGGTGGGGCAGGTGCGCACCACGAACTCGTGGGAGGTCGTCACCGGGATGTCCCGCCGATTGCCTCGGGTGTACCATGCCGCGGCGGGGCCGGTCGGTCTGCGAACGCTCACCGAGCGGAGAGGGTAGGGCTTGGCTCAGATCGAGCTTTGGAACGGCGACATCTGCGAACTCGAGGTCGACGCCATCGTGAACGCGGCCAATCTCTCGCTGTGGATGTCGACCGGGGTCGGCGGCGCCCTGAAGCGCGCCGGCGGCGACGCCATCGAGTTCGCCGCGGTCCGCCAGGCACCCGTGCCGCTGGGCGGCGCGATCGTCACGCCCGCCGGCAACCTGGCGGCCAAGGCGGTCATCCATGCGGTCTCCCTGGACCGTGACCGGCGCACCAGCGGCCCGGTCATCGACGCCGCGGTCCGGAGCGCGATGGCCCGCGCCCGCGAGATCGGCGCCACCAGCATCGCCTTCCCGGCGCTGGGCACGGGGGTCGGCGGGTTCCCGCTCGACGAGGCGGCCCGGATCACGGTCGAGGCCGTGCGGGACGAGCTCGCCAACAGCCCCGACATCGCCCACGTCATCTTCGCCCTGAAGGGCGCGGCCGCCTACCAGGCGTTCAGCGCGGCTCTCAACCCGGCGCACCAGGCGATCGGCGGGGGACCCGAATGAGCCTGCCGTACGAGGCGACCGAGGAGCAGCGCGACGAGCTGGTCGAGCAGGTCGCCCGGGAGATCCAGATGCTCGGCCTGACCGGGCCGGCCGTCCATTTCCTGGAGGCCAGCCGGCCGTACCGCGCGCTCGGCGCCAACGCGATGCTCTTCTTCGACCCGGTCCTGCGCGGCGTGTTCGGGGGCGACCTCGCCTCGGCCAGCGAGATCCTGGCGGACGACACCGGCATCGAGCTGCTCATCGCCCGGCTCGAGGAGTCGGACGAGGAGATCGCCTGGGACGCCTGACCGGGCCGCGCCCGAACCGGCCTTCGGCCGGGCCGGGTAGCATGCACGGGTGACGAGCGAGCCCCGCGCCTTCCTGGCCCTGGACACGGGGGCCGCGACCATCGCCGCTGCACTGATCGGGCGGGTCGGTGCGCGCTGGCGCCTGATCGGGTCCGTGACGATGCCGGCCGGTTCGGACATGGAGGCGCTCATCGCGGTCCTGGGCGACCGCATGGTCGAGGCCGATCCGGCCCTCGCCGGAGCCCTCGAGCTCCGCCGTGGCAGCGCCGTCGACCTGCCCCGGCTCGAGGTCGCCAGCCACCCGCCGCGCCGCCTGGCGGTCATCGCCGCCTCGGAACGCGCCCTGGCCCCGCTCGCGGCCACGGCCGCCCGGAGCGGCTGGCGCATCGACGCGGCGAGCGCAGAGGCCGTGGATCCCCTGGCGATGTCGACCCTGTTGCTCGAGGCGAGCGTCCGGGGCGTGCTGGTCGGGGCCGGGGATCCGCCGGCCGCCGACGAACGGCGCGCCCTGGGCGAGATGACCGCGCTGGTCGCGGCCGTGGCCGAGCGGCGGCCCGAGCTCGCGATCATCCTGGCCGGCGGCATGACCGACCATCTCGCCGCGTTCGGCGACGTCGGCCGGCGGCCCGGCGAGGTCGTGCTCGGGCCGGCGGCGCAGAAGGGCGCGCCGGGTGGCCCGCTGGCGGAGCTCCTGCTCGAGCTGGCCCTGCCACCCGACGACTCGCATCGATCGCTGGGACCCGGCGCGATGGCGCTGGCGGAGGTCCTCGACCGGCGCGTGGACGTCGTCGAGATCGGCTACGACGCCGGCTCCCGGGCGGCCGCGGCGCCCGGCGTCGGTGGCGGCCCGGCGACCGTGGACCTGGCCGTGGTGCCGACGGCGTGCCTCGCGCCGGCCGATCCGGACGACGCGGTGGTGGACCGGGTCGGGGCATGGTCCACCTGGGGCGCCGACCGGCACCGGCTGCGCGACCGTCTTCGCGAGCTCCGCATCTCACCGTGGGCGGACGCCACCGGCGACGGCGCCACGCTCCGGATGGCCGCCGCCCGCGCAGCCCTGGGCCGGCTCGCCGAGGCGACGCCCGACTGGGACGACCGGCCGCCGGCCGACCTGGTCGTGGCCGCCGGTGGCGCATGGGCCATCGCGCCCGCACCGATCGTGGCTCTCGCCCTCGTCGACGTGCTGCGCCGGCCGGGTGCCGGGCAGTTCGCCCTGGACCACGCGCGGCTGCTGGCGCCGCTCGGGTCGATCCCGGACCCGGACGAGCGCCGGGCGATGGTGGCCGATCTCGTGGACGACCTGCTGGCCCCGCTGGGCACGGTCGTGACACCGGCCGGCATGCGCACCGGGCGGAGCGCCGGCTCCGTCTCGATCCGCGGCATGGGCGGGTCGACCGAGCGCGAGCTGATGCCGGGCGGCCTGGCCCTCGTCGACCTGCCGCCGGGAACGTCCGCGATCGCCGAGTTCCGCTTCCGCGACACGGTCCGCCTCGGGACGCGCGGGCGCCACTTCGCGATCCCGGTGACGGGCGGTCTCGGCGGGCTCGTCGTCGACCTGCGCGACGTGCCGCTGCGCCTGCCCGAGCGGGCCGACCTGCGCGGCGAGCTCCTCGAGGCGTGGCAGACGTCCCTGGTCGACCGGACCGACGCATGACCGCCGCCGACGTCCGTCTCGTTCCGGCCCGGCGCCTGATCACCGCCCCGGTCGACGTCCTGTTCGCGCTCTCGCCGGGGGATCGGCCGCTCGTCACGGCCGGCGACTCGGTCGTGGTCGGGGCGCCGATCGCCGAGCGCCTGCGCGATCCACGTCTCGACGAGGTCGAGCTGCCCGACGGCGCCGCCTCGCCCCGGCCCGGAGCGCGCTGGAGCGGCCACCCGCGCCGCGGCGACGAGCGCGGTCCCGGCGGCGAGTACGTGTTCGAGTGGCACGGGGGCTGGCGGATCGCGGCCGGCGACATCACGGACGCCGTCGAGACGCCGATCGCGGGCATCGTGCGCGAGGTCCGGCCGGGGACCGGGATCACGATCCGCGCGGCCGGACGCGGCATCCGCGGGATCGTCGCCCTGGGCGGGCCGACCCGCGGCCGGCTCCACGCCGGGGTCGACGGCGAGCTGCGCTCGGGCGGCCTGGACGTCGGCTCGGCCGGCACGATCCTCGTCGTCGGGTCGCGGGTCGATGCCGAGACGCTGACCCGGGCCCGGGCGATGGGCGTCTGCGGCGTCATCGTGGCCGGGCTGTCGAGCAAGGAGCGGCGCGATTTCATCGCGTCGGAGGCCCGGCAGCGAGCCGCGCTCCATCGACTGCCGCCCTTCGCGGTGCTCGTCCTCGACGGGGCGACGCGGCGGCCGCTGGCCGGCGC
This sequence comes from uncultured Chloroflexia bacterium, assembly GCA_963720495.1. Taxonomy (GTDB): domain Bacteria; phylum Chloroflexota; class Limnocylindria; order Limnocylindrales; family CSP1-4; genus SPCO01. The sequence goes on along the minus strand of CAVRFU010000003.1, from coordinate 18,566 downwards.
CGTCCAGGCCGTGCTCGCCGCCCTGGCCGGTCGCGAGGTGGCCATCGTCACGGACCCGCCGACCCTCGCTGTTCGACGTGCCCAACCTGGTCATCCCGGCGCCACCGGTCGACCTCGTCCGGATCCGGGCGGGCTCCATGTCCGGCCGCGAAGGCCGCTTCGTCCAGGCGATCGGCCCGCGACGCTACCTCGGTGGCGTCCAGCTCGAGTCCGGCATCGTCCAGCTGCCCGACGGCACGGACGCGGCCATCCCGCTCGGCGACCTCGAGCGCTTCGTCTGACCGGCGGGGCGAACCGACCCCGAGCCGGATCGCGCCCCTGACCCACCCGGCGGACGCGGCGTCCTTCGGCTACGCTCGGCTCACGATGCCCGCCGCGACCCAGCACGAACGCCACCTGGTCTGCCCCGATCCGGCCGCGACGACCGCCCTCGGCCGCGCCCTGGCCGCCGTCGCCGAGCCCGGCGACGTCGTGTGCCTGTGGGGCGATCTCGGCGCGGGCAAGACCCACCTGGCGAAGGCCTTCGGGGCCGGGCTGGGCGTCACCGAGACGATCACCTCGCCCAGCTTCATCCTGATGGCCGAATACGCCGGCCGGCTGCCGCTCTTCCACATCGACCTGTACCGCCTGGCCGATGCGGCCGACGCGCTGAGTGGCGGGTTGATCGACGACCGTCAGAGCGCCGGCGTCACGCTCGTCGAGTGGCCGGAGCGGCTCGGGCCCGCGCTTCCGGCGGAGCGCCTCGACGTCGTGATCGACGGATCCGGGGACGAGCCGCGTCGGATCACGCTGCGCGCGGTCGGCGACGGCCCCCGGCGCTACCTGGAGGCCGTGCGATGACGGCGGAGCGCGCGGGCGGGGTCATCCTGGCCATCGACAGCGCCACGACGCGCGTCGTGGTGGCGGCCGGCACGACCGGCGGCGAGCTGCTCGACGCGGCCGAGTGGCCGGCCGGCTACCGGCACGGCGAGACGTTGCTCCCCGCCATCGACGACCTGCTCCGCCGGCTGGAGGTCGGCCGGGCCGGCCTGTCGGCGGTCGTGGTCGGGACCGGTCCGGGCGCCTTCACCGGGCTGCGCGTCGGGATCGCCACCGCCAAGGGCCTCGCCCAGGCGATCGGCTGCCCGATCATCGGCATCTCGACGGCCGCGGCCCTGCTGGCCGGGCAGCCATCGGATGCCGTGCTGCTGCTCCCGGCCGGGCCCTCGGACCGCCTGGTCGCGACGAGCGGAGGCCCGGCGCGGCTGCTGCCGGCCGGTACCGAGCCGGATGTCGCGCCCGGGACGACGCTCGTCGCCGTCGACCTGCCCGGACGCGCGCCCGACGACGCGCTCGCCCGGGGCGAGACCGCGCGTGCGAAGCTCGGCGCATCGCTCATCGCGCTCGGCGCGGCGCGGCTGGCCACCGGCGACGTGGACGACCTGGCCGGGCTCGTCCCGGAGTACGTGACGCTGCCGCGCGGTGTCACGACCGAGGGCGGGGAGGTCGCATGGTCGCACGACCGTCGATGATCCTGCGCATCGAGCCGATGCGGATGGAGGACCTGCCCGCCGTCCACGCCATCGAGCGGGCGAGCTTCGACGCGCCCTGGCCGCCCGAGGCGTACCAGCACGACCTGGAGACCAACCGCCTGGCCCAGTACCTCGTCGCCCGGGTCGGCGACGAGATCGCGGCTTACGGCGGGATGTGGCTGATGGTCGACGAGGGCCACATCATCACGTTCGCGGTCCACCCGGACTGGCGCCGCCAGCACATCGGCGAGCGGCTGCTGCTTGCGTTCCTCGACCTGGCCGCGGAGCGCGGCGCGCACGAGGCGACGCTCGAGGTCCGGCTGTCCAACCTGCCTGCGCGCCGGCTCTACGAGAAGTTCGGCTTCCGTCCGGTCGGGCTCCGGCCGCGCTACTACAGCGACAACGGCGAGGACGCGCTGATCATGACCACCGAGCCCCTCGCCGACGCCGCGATGCGCGACCGCGTCGCCCGGCTCCGCGCGGCGATCGACGCCGCGCCCGCTCCGCACCGGCCGACCGCCGGCGAGCCCGGCCGATGAGGCGCCGGCCATGAGCGGCGGCCTCATCCTCAGCATCGAATCGTCGTGCGACGAGACCGGCATCGCGCTCATCGAGGACGGCTCGCGGATCCGGGCGAACGTCGTCGCCTCGCAGGTCGCCCTCCACGCGCCGTCCGGCGGGATCGTGCCGGAGGTCGCGGCGCGTGCCCACCTGCGCTGGATCGTCCCGGTCCTGGACGAGGCGTGGAGCGACGCCGGCGCGTCCTGGGATGACGTCGAGGCGGTCGCCGTGACGTACGGGCCGGGGCTGGCCGGATCGCTGCTGGTCGGGATCAACTTCGCCAAGGCCCTCGCCTGGGTCAACGACCGGCCCCTGGTCGGGGTGAACCACCTCGAGGGCCACGTGTACGCCGCCTGGCTGCGCGACCCCGGCGAGGCCGATCGCCCCGACCCGGTCTTCCCGCTCGTCGCGCTGGTCGTGTCCGGCGGCCACACGTTCCTCACGGAGATGCGCGACCACCTGGCCTATCGACTCCTCGGCTCGACCCTCGACGACGCGGCCGGCGAGGCGTTCGACAAGGTCGGCCGGCTGCTCGGCCTGGGCTACCCGGGCGGGCCGGCGATCGGCCGCGCGGCCGAGGCCGCGACGAGGCACGACCGGGTCTTCCCGCGGGCCTGGCTGGGCGACAGCTACGACCTGAGCTTCTCCGGCCTCAAGACCGCGGCCCGCCGGATCATCACCGAGGCCCGGGCCGACGCCGGCCTCGCGGCCGACCCCGACGAGCCGCTCCCCGACGAGGTCGTCGCCGAGCTCGCCTGGGGCTTCCAGGACGCAGTCGTCGACGTCCTCGTGACCAAGACGATCCGGGCCGCCGTGGCCTGCGGCGCCCGGTCGATCGTGATGGGCGGTGGGGTCGCCGCCAACGGCGTGTTGCGGTCACGCCTCGCCGGGGAGGCGGACGCGCTCGGCCTGCCGCTGATCGTGCCGCGACCGGCGCTGTGCACGGACAACGGGGCGATGATCGGCGCGGCCGGTGCCCGGCGGTTCGCCGCGGGCGAGCGGGCCGGCCTCGATCTCGACGCCCGGCCATCGCTGCCCCTGGCCGTCCGGGCCGCCGGATGAGTGGGACCGCGCCACCGCGGGTCGACCCCGAGACCGTCCGGACGACCCTGCGGGCGGCCGGTCTGCGGGCGCGTCACAGCCTCTCGCAGAACTTCCTGGCCGACCCGGACGTGCTCGACGCGATCCTCGCGCAGGCGGATCCCGCGCCCGGTCGCCGGATCCTCGAGATCGGGCCCGGCCTCGGCTTCCTGACCGGCGCGCTCCTGGCCGCCGGCGCGGAGGTCACCGCGGTCGAGCTCGATCGCGGACTCGCGGCGTTCCTGCGCGAGCGGTTCGCGGACGAGCCGGACCTGCGGCTCATCGAAGGCGACGCGCTGGACCAGGATCTCGTCCACCTGGTCGAGCCGCCGTACGACGTGGTCGCCAACCTGCCATACCACATCACGAGCCCGATCCTCCACGCGTTGCTGGGCGCGCCGCCCCGCCCGGATCGGCTGGTGGTCATGGTCCAGCGCGAGGTCGCCGAGCGGATCGCCGCGGCGCCCGGGAAGATGAGCTACCTGTCGGTCTTCGTCCAGTACCACGCCCGGGTCCGGATCGCCGGCCGCGTCCCGGCGACGGCGTTCGAGCCCGCCCCGGCCGTGGAGTCGGCCATCCTCGTGGTCGAGCCGTACGACCTGGACGACCGGCTGGACCCGGCCACCGAGGACGAGCTATGGCGGCTCGTCCAGGCCGCCTTCCGGGAACGGCGCAAGATGATCCACAACGTCCTGTCGCGCCAGCTGCCGGTCGATGCCGGGCGGGTCGAGGCCGCGCTCGCGACCGTCGGCATCGACCCCGATCGCCGGCCCCAGACCCTCGCGGTGGGGGAGTGGCTGGCCCTGCGCGAGGCGCTCGGCCCGATCGGGCCCGATGGCCGTGGGCGGCGGGCCGCTATCCAGGCCGCGGCCGACGCGGACGACGCCGCGGACGTGGACGCCGCCCCCGACGCCGGCGCCAGCCCCTCCGACCGCGACGCATCGTGACCGACCCGCTGCGCCGGCTGACCCCGGTCGTGCGCCTGGCGCCGGCCAAGCTCAACCTGACGCTCGCCGTCGCAAGCCGGCGGGAGGACGGCTACCACTCGCTCCACTCGGTGTTCGTGCCGCTGGGCCTGGCCGACCGGCTGAGCCTGGCGACGGCCGCCGGGCACAGCGACACGCTCCACGTCGAGGGTCTCGATGCAGGCCCGCCGGCGGACAACCTCGTGTTCCGTGCCCTGGCCGCGGCCCGCTCGGCGGTCGGTGGCGGCTGGCCGGGCGGGCCGGGTCCGGCACCGGCCATCGCCGCCCGGCTCGAGAAGCGGATCCCCGTCGCGGCCGGGCTGGCCGGCGGCTCGTCCGACGCGGCCGCCACGGTCGACGGGGCGCTCGAGGCGTGGGGAGCAGAGCTCGACGAGCCCACCCGGCACGCGGTGGCCGCCCATCTCGGCTCGGACGTGCCGTTCTTCCTCGCCGGCGGGCCTGCTCTCGTCGAGGGCCGCGGCGAGCACGTCGCGCCGCTCCACGGCCTGCACGGGTCGCCGGGCGTCGTCCTCGTCACGCCCGTCATCGCGGTGTCCACCCCGGACGTGTTCGCCGCCTTCGACGCGATCCGGCACGCGGGCGACGGGGCGGTCCGGATGTCGTCCGCCCACCTGGCCGAGGAGCTGCGCGCCGGCCTGACCGCGGACAACCTCGTCGCCCGGGCGGGCGTGCTCGCCTCGGCCAACGACCTGCTCCCGGCCACGGCGCTCGTGGTCCCGGCGCTCGTGCCGTTCAAGCGGGCGCTGAGCCGGCTCCTCGCGCGACCGATCGGCCTGTCCGGCTCCGGTCCGACGCTGTGGGCGCTCTATCCTTCCGGGACGGAGGCGACCCTCGCCGCCGAGACGGTCCGCTCGGCCCTGGCCGACGGCAGCCTCGTCGCGCCGGGCGCGGCAGGGCCGTTCGTCTGCGCCACGATCATCGTCGGCCACCGCCAGGAGGGGACAGCACCATGACCCGCCGCGCCATCTCGACCACCGGGGCACCCGCCGCGATCGGGCCGTACAGCCAGGGCATCGTCGTGGACGGGTTCCTGTTCTGTGCCGGCCAGGCCGCGCTGGACCCCACCACCGGAGCCCTCGTCGAGGGCGGCATCGAACCCGAGACCGAACGGGTGATGGCCAACCTCTCGGCCGTCCTCGACGCGGCCGGCGCGGCCTGGACCGACGTCGTCAAGACGACCATCTTCCTCGTCGACATGGCCGACTTCGCGACCGTCAACGGGATCTACGGCCGGTTCGTCGGCGATCCGCCGCCGGCCCGCTCCACGGTGGGGGTCTCCGCGCTGCCGAAGGGTGCCCGGGTCGAGATCGAGGTGCTCGCCCGGCTCGGTTGACACCCCCGACGAGCCACCCCTACGATGCCCCGACCCACTGATGACTGCTGACCCCATCGTGACGGCCCGGACGCTGGCCGCGAGCGAGCCCCGCTCCCGGATCCGCGCCACTCGGCGCCGCCGCTCGTGAACCCCCCAAGTCCCGCTTCGCCGGACGGCACGGTCGCCGTCGTGCTGGCGGCCGGGCTCGGGACCCGGATGAAGTCCGCCACGCCCAAAGTGCTCCACGCGCTGTGCGGGCGTCCGATGCTGGCGTACGTGCTCGACGCGTGGGCGAGCACCGCCGACGGGGCCGCCGCCGGCCGGCCGATCGTCGTCTTCTCACCGGCCGTGGCGGCGCTCATCGACGTCTTCGCCGACCGGGCCGTGTTCGCCCTCCAGGACGAGCCGCGCGGGACGGGCGATGCGGTCGCCTCCGCGCTCGCCGTGGTCGCCGCCGAGGCCGACGAGATCCTGGTGCTGTCCGGCGACGTCCCACTCATCACCGGTGCCGATCTCGAGGCCGTCCTCGAGGCGCGTCGCCAGGACGATGCCGCCATCGCGCTGGCCAGCGTGTTCGCGGCGGACCCGGCCGAGCTCGGGCGGGTCGTGCGCGGCGAGTTCGGCACGGTCGAGCGGATCGTCGAGGCCCGCGACGCCGAGCCCGAGGACCTGGCCAACAACGAGATCAACGCCGGGATCTACGCCTTCGACGCGGCCTGGCTGCGCCGCCGGATCGTGGCGCTGAGCCCGTCCGCCGCGACCGGCGAGCTGTACCTGACCGACCTGATCCGGCTGGCTCGCGAGGATGGCCGCCTGGTGAGCGCGGTCGCCTTCGAGGACGACGGCCGGTTCGCCGGGATCAACGACCGTTCCCAGCTCGCGGCGGCCGAGTGGAGCATGCGCGTCCGGCTCAACGAGGCGCACATGCGCAACGGCGTGACGATGCGCGACCCGTCGACGGTCTACCTCGACTGGACCGTCGACCTCGGCGCGGACGTCACCCTCGAGCCGAACGTCGTGCTGCGCGGCGAGACGACGGTCGGTGACGGCAGCGTCATCGGGGCGGGCAGCCACCTGGTGGACGCGACGGTCGGCGCTGGGGCACGGATCTGGGCCAGCGTCATCGAATCCTCGACCGTCGAGGATGGCGCGACGATCGGACCGTTCAGCCACCTCCGCCCGGGCAGCGTCGTCGGGAGCGGGGCCGAGGTCGGCAACTTCGCGGAGCTCAAGAACACGCGCCTGGGGGCCGGCTCGAAGCAGCACCACATGAGCTACCTCGGCGACGCCGAGATCGGCCAGGGCGTCAACATCGGCGCCGGCACCATCACGGCCAACTACGACGGGACGCGCAAGCACGTGACGACCATCGGCGACGGGGCGTTCATCGGGGTCGACACGATGATCGTCGCCCCGCGCGACATCGGAGCGGGTGCCCGGACCGGCGCCGGCGCCGTCGTGACCAAGGACGTGCCGGCCGGCAAGCTCGCGGTCGGCGTGCCCGCTCGCATCCGTGAGCCGCGCGCGAAGCCGCCCGATCCGGAGGGGGCGACGTAGATGGAGACGGTCCTCCAGATCGTCGTGATCATCATCCTGACCTTGTTCGAGGGCGTCTTCGTCGCGGCCGAGATCGCCCTCGTCACCATGCGCCGATCGCGCATCGACCAGCTCGTCGAAGAGGGCAACCGGAGCGCGAAGCGGGTCAAGCGGCTCGTGGCCCAGCCCGGCCGCTTCCTGGCGGTCACACAGATCGGGCTGACCTTCCTCGGGTTCCTCGCATCGGCGTATGCCGCGGTCAACCTGACCACGAGCCTCGAGGCACTGTTCGCGGGCTCGGGCATCTCGGTCCTCGTGTCGTCCGCGGGCGCGCTCGCCCTGATCATCGTCACCCTGATCCTGAGCCTGTTCACGATCGTCTTCGGCGAGCTGGTCCCGAAGAGCCTCGCCCTCGCCCACACGGATACGTTCGCCCTCCGCCTGAGCGGGTTCATCGAGGTCCTCCTGCGCGTCCTCGGGCCGCTCGTGCGCGTCCTGACCGCGATCACGACCGCCGTGTCACGGATGCTCGGGGCCGGCGACCAGGCGCAGGGCGTGATGACGACACAGGAGCTGTCCATCCTGGTCGAGCGCGGCGGCGAGCAGGGGATCCTCGAGGCCGAGGAGGAGCAGATGATCCAGGCGGTCATCGAGCTCGGCGACGTGCGCATCCACGAGGTCATGGTCCCGCGCATCGCGATGGTCACGCTGGCCGCCGGGGCCACGATGGAGGACGCGATCGACCTGGTCGTCGAGGAAGGGCACAGCCGGATCCCGGTCTACGAGGACACGATCGACGAGATCATCGGGATCCTGTACGCCAAGGACCTGCTGCCGTTCCTCAAGGGGTCGGTGTCCGAGCGGCCGGCGCTGCGATCGCTCCTCCGGACGCCCGTCTTCGCACCCGAATCGATGAGCGTCGACGACCTGCTCCACGAGTTCCAGCGGCGCAAGGTCCACATCGCGATCGTCCTCGACGAGTACGGCGGGACCGCGGGCCTGGTCACGATCGAGGACCTGCTCGAGGAGATCGTCGGCGAGATCCAGGACGAGTACGACGAAGAGGAGCCGCTCATCGTCCGGATCTCGGACGACGAGGCGCGGGTGGACGGGCGGGCCGACGTCGACGACCTGGCCGAGCTGTTCGACACCAACCTCGGCCTCGAGGACGGCGACGAGTACGACACCGTCGGCGGGCTCATCTACCACCGGATCGGCGGCGTGCCCAAGCCCGGCGACCAGGTCGCGGTCGACGGCCTGACCCTGACCGTCGAGACGACCGACGGGCGGCGGGTCGGCAAGGTCCTCGCGGTGCGCCAGCGGGAGACCGACGAGCCGGAGGACGACGAGGCAGACCGCTAGGCGGTGATGACCGAGAGCATGATCTGCTCGAGGCGGGCGCGGGCCTCGGGCCGGACGACGCCTGCGGCATCGAGCTCGGCCAGCGCCTCGTCGCGGTAGCGGCGGGCCTCGTCGCGCGTGTACTCCCGGGCACCGGTCCGCTCCAGGATCTCGACGATCTCGGCGACCGCCTCCGGTGCCGGGTCGGCCAGCGCGTACAGGGCGGTCAGGCGCTCGCGGTCCTCGAGGCCGGCGTGCTCGAAGGCGTAGATGACCGGCAGCGTCCGCTTGCGATGGGCGACGTCCGACGGCTGCTTGCCCGTGGTCTGCTCCGGACCCCAGATGCCGAGCAGGTCGTCGTTGAGCTGGAAGGCGAGGCCGAGCGCCCAGCCGAACGCGCGGTAGCGGGCGATGACGTCCTCGTCCTCGGTCGCGAGGAGTGCTCCCGCCTCGATCGAGGCCGAGATCAGGGCGGCGGTCTTGCGCCCGATCATGTCGAAGTAGAGGTCGACGCTCATCGGCGCGTCCGAGGCGCTCAGCGCGATGTCGATGTACTGGCCCTCGCACAGCGCCAGGCAGGTCTCGTCGAAGAGCCGCATGAGGCGCAGGACCGTCCGGTCCGGGAAGCCGAGGTCGGACAAGCGGTGGAGAGCGATCCGCGACAGGCTGAACAGCGTGTCGCCGGCGTTGATCGCCTGCGGGACGCCGTGGATCGTCCAGAGGGTGGGGCGGTGCCGGCGCTCGACGTCGCCGTCCTCGATGTCGTCGTGGATCAGCGAGAAGTTGTGGCCGAGCTCGACCGCGGCCGCACCGGGCAGCGCGCGCTGGTGCTCGCCGGTGATGCTGGCGTAGGCCAGCAGGCCGAGCAGCGGCCGCATCCGCTTGCCGCCGGACGCGCCCGACCCGTCGAGGGCCAGGTGGTAGCGGACCATTTCGTACAGGCCGTGGGTGGACGGATCGCGGTCCTGGACCAGCCGGACGATCTCGCCTTCCGTGTCGGCGATGAGCGCGGCGATGTCGATATCGGGCGTGGCGGTCGTCATCTCGGGGCGAGTGTACACGAAACGTGTACGGCGCAGGTAGCCTGAATGGCCGGGCCGCGGGCAGACAACGACGCCGGCGCGGGGGACGCGACCGCACCGGCGTCTATTCGGCTATTCGTCGGATCCGCCCGATCGGATCACCCTCTGCCGCGGCCGGTTCCGGGCGCACGGTGGTACCGTCGCCGGGATGCCCATCCCGCGCCGCTACACGACCGATGCGATCGTCCTGTCGAGGTTCGATCTCGGTGAGGCCGACCGCGTGCTCACCCTCATCACCCCGACCGGCGGCAAGCTCAAGGCGATCGCCAAGGGCGTCCGGAAGCCGACGTCGCGGCTGGGCGGCAGCCTCGAGCCGTTCGCGGAGCTGACCGTCGGGCTGGCGCGTGGTCGCACGTTCGACGTCGTGACCGAGGTCCGCGTCGGGCACGCCTGGCTCCATCTGCGCGACTCGCTCGAATCGGCGGCGACGGCCTGGTACCTCGCCGAGCTGGCCGACCGCTCGCTCGAGGAGCGGCACGCCGCCGAGCCGCAGTACCTCCTGCTCCGCCGCGCCTACGAGCTGCTCGACGCGGCGATGGCGCCCGGCCGGGTCGCGCGCTGGTACGAGATGCACCTGCTCGACGAGCTCGGCCAGCGACCCGAGGTCGACCGCTGTGTCGAATGCGACCGGGTCCTCGACGCGGACGAACGGTTCCGCTGGGTGCCGCCGCTCGGCGGGATCCTGTGCGAGCGCTGCCCGGGCCCCGGGCACGACCGGACCGGGATCAGCCTCGAGGCGGTCAAGCTGCTCAAGGCCTATCAGCGCCTCGACATCGAGGCGATCGCGACGTTGCGGCTCGCGCCCGAGGTCGAACGCGAGACCGAAGCCGCACTGCGGGAGTTCGTCCGCGGCGCGCTCGAACGCGACGCCCGCTCGCTGGCGTTCCTCGACGAGGTCCGGCTGGCCCACCAGGCGGGCGTCGGGCGGCCGTGACGGTCCTCCGGCGAAGCGTCGCCGCCGCTGGCATCGCCGCGGCCGCGTTCACCGCCACGCAGGCGGCCAAGGTCGGCGGCCGGGCTGCGGTCGGCCGGACGGAGGCCCGTTTGTGCGTGACCGGCGTCGGGCCGCCCTATCACGCGTCGGACCGGGCGCGCGCGCTGCACGCCGGCCTGTGGGTCGCCGACCTGCACGCAGACTCGCTGCTGTGGGGCCGCGACCTGCTGCAACGGGGGACGCGCGGCCAGGTGGACGTGCCGCGGCTGGTCGACGGCAACGTCGCGCTCCAGGTCCTCGCCGCGACGACGCAGTCGCCGCGCCACCTCAACCTCGAGCGCAACGACGACAGCAGCGACGACGTCATCCTGCTGGCCCTCGCGCTCGGCTGGCCGCCCGCGACGTGGCGCCGGCTCCTGCCGCGCGCCCTCCACCTCGCGAGCCGTGCGGACCGCCTCGCGGCACGCTCCGAGGGCCGTTTCCGGGTCATCCGGTCCGCGGCCGACCTGGCCGCCTACGAGGTCGCCCGGCGCGAGCGACCCGCGATCACCGCCGGCCTCCTGGCCATCGAGGGCGCCCATGCCCTGGACGGCGACCCGGCCAACGTGGAGGTCGTGGCCGACGCCGGCTTCCGGATGATGTCGCCCAGCCACTTCTTCGACAACGCGTTCGGCGGCTCGGCGCACGGCGTCGCGAAGACCGGGCTGACCGACGCGGGGCGCGAGATGATCCGGCGGATGGAGGCGCGCGGGATGCTCGTCGACGTGGCGCACGCGTCGGTCGCGACGATCGACGACGTCCTGGCCATGGCCGCGCGCCCGGTCGTGGCGTCGCACACCGGGCTGTGCGGGATCGCCGACAACCCCCGCAACCTGACGGACGAGCAGGCGCGCGCGATCGCGGCGACCGGCGGCGTGATCGGGATCGGGTTCTGGCCGACGGCGTGCGGCGGGGACGATGTCGACCGCGATCGCCCGGACGGTCCGCTACGCCGTCGGTGTCGCCGGAGTCGAGCACGTCGCTCTCGGCTCGGACTTCGACGGGGCGGTCCCGGTGCCGTTCGACGCGACCGGGCTGGTCCAGCTGACGGACGCCCTCATCGACGCCGGCCTGGCCGACGAGGACATCGCGAAGGTCATGGGCGGCAACGTCCGCCGGCTGCTGGCCGACGTGCTGCCCTAGTCGGTCGGGCCTAGCGCAGGTAGAACTGGAGGTCGGCTGCCCCGTACGCGTAGAGCGCGTGCCAGCCGGAGCCCCGTCGTGACGTAGGCGTAGCCGTCGCGGAACGCGCGCGATCGCCAATGGGGGGTCGTGTCGTCCTGCTCGCGGACGGGCACCGCGGCGAGCGTGGTCGAGCTGTCGGTCGTCACCTTGAGGATGTAGGTCGTGCCGGTCCGCAGGACGACCGACTTCCCGAAGCTGACCTTCGCCCAGCGTCCGCCGCCGAGCGACGTCTCGTCCCAGTGCGATCCGCTCACGGGCACGGGCAGCGGCGAGATCGGGATCCGGGTCGAGCTGGCCGTGCCCGTCGCCACGAGCGTGCCGTTCGACTTCTCGAGGCGGATCCTGATCGTCCCGCTGCCGCGGATCCGCTTGAGCCGCACGGAGGCCGTCGACACCGTGCGGTTGCTGCCGTGGACAGTGAACCGCTCGCCGACTCCCTTGGAGCCCGAGGCGATGCCGTAGTGGTCGGCGATGACGCTGGAGTAGGCGTTGCCGTCGTGCACGCCGTTGGCATAGGTCAGGTCCATCACGGGCGTGTCGTGCGAGTGCACGGCCCACGAGCCGCCCCGCACCGAGAGGACGGCGAAGTCGTCGCTGAACATCGGCTGCCGCGGTGCCGAGGATGCGTACTGGAAGGCCTCGTTGAGGGAGATGTAGTTGCTCCCCGGCGACGCGTTCACGTTGCTGAAGACGATGTGATAGAGCTGGCCGCGGGTGAGCTTCGCCGGCGACGGGAAGCGGTAGGTCGTCTGGCGCTCCCAGTGGCCCGACGGGTTGCCCGGCGTGATCGTCAGGCTGGCCAGCGTCTTGCCCGAGGGCTTGCCCGCGCTGCTGGTCTGCACGCTGATCTTGATCGACCCGCCGTTGCCGCCGGAATACCCCGGGCCGCCGCGCTGGTTGATCGCGATCGCCGTCAACGACGAGGAGGTGCTGGCACGGAACCGATGCGACACCCGCTGGTTGCCGCTCGCGCCGACTTCGACGTTGTTCTTGGAGTCCATCGCAAACGCGGAGCCGTAGATGCCGGTCGACGCCAGCGTTCGCTTGGGGGCCGCGGTCGGACGCGGTGTCGTGCGGACGACCGCCTTCGGTGCCGAGACGACGGTCTTCTTGCGGGCTGCCGTCGGCTTCGGGGTCGGCTTCGGCGTCGGTTTCGGTGTCGCCGTCGGCGACGGGCTTGGGGTCGGACTCGGGCTGGCGGTCACGAGCGCGGTGGGGGACGCGGTCGCTGCCAGGGGCGCGATCGATGGTGTCGGCGGCCCGGCGGTCGGCGCCAGGGCGGCTGCCGGGGTCTCGATCGGTCTCGGCGAGATCGTCGCCCCGACGAGGACGATGCCGAGGGTCAGGGCCACGACGGGCAGGACGAGGCGGCGAGGAGCGTTGCTCATGGCGCATCCACCGTGGGATCGTGCCGACCCCCTGCCCAGCACGTTTTCGCGGGATCCGGGAGGTGGCGAGTCCTAAGGGTAACCCCGGGGAGCGGATCCGGGTCTGGTCCCTTGGTCGCTTTGTTGACCCTGACGTACGTCGCGGGTCCTGGGCATGACCATGAACGCCCGCGGGATCAGAGGAGCGGGGCGATCAGGGCTGCCGCGCGCGCCGCGCCGTCGGTCTCGACGGGGCGGGAATCGACCGGGCGATCGATCTCCGTCGCGATCGCGTCGGCGATGACCTCGGGCGGCGAATCGTCGTAGGCCATGTACCGGCCCGCACCGTAGCGGTCCAGCCGGTGGCGGACGTGCCGGTTCTGCTCGAAGTGGTCCCGCAGCGGGAAGTACAGGAACGGCCGGCGGGCGGCCGCGAGCTCCATGGTCGTGGTCAGCCCGCCCTGGACGACCGCGAGATCGCAGACGGCGAGGTGGCGATAGAGGTCCGGGACGAAGGCGCGGACCTCCACGCCGGGCGGCGCGTCGAGCGACGGCCGGATCGATCCGCGGACCGGCGACCGCGATCATTCGCAGGCCGTTGACCCGGCGTGCCGCGTCCGGATAGGCGGCCATGACCCGGCGGAGCAGGGCCTCGCCGACGCCCGAGCCGCCGACGGTGACGATCACGACCCGCTCGTCCGGGTGGTAGCCGAGCTCGCGCCGCAGCTCCTCGCGACGCTCGACGAGCGGGGCCGGGTCGAACCCGGTGACGTACCCGCTGAACGCGTAGTGGTCCTCCGTCCAGGTCCGGATCGACGGCAGGCCCGGGCCCGAAGTCGTCGGGCACGATGTCGTCCGGGTCGCCCACGAAGATGGCGCGATCGCGCAGCCGTGGGAAGCGTTCCACGTGCTCGATCATCTCGGCGTTGTAGTCGGCGGTCAGGAACGCCTCGCGCTCGCCGCCGGCCGGCATCGGCAGCCAGCCGACGAAGTCGGTCATCCACGCGAACGCGGTCCGCTTGAGCTCCGGGTTCTCGTGGAGGAAGTGGTCGACATCCCACGCCTCGTCGCCGATGACGAGGTCGTATTCGCCGCTCTCGACGGCATCGTGGAAGACCATGAAGTTGGCGACGAGGATCTCGTCCATCCGGCGGATCGCCTGGAACGCGTTGAGGTCGTGATCCGACGACTCGGCGGCGATGTGAGCCGATTCCGAGGCGAGCTCCGCGCTCAACGGGTGGATCCGTTCGCCGCGCGTCTCGAGCACCGCCGTGACCGGGTGCTGGGCGAGCCAGTCGATCTCGAGGTCCGGCCGCAGCGTCCGGAGCTCGTCGGCGATGGCGACGTCGCGCTGGGCGTGCCCGAGGCCGATCGGCGACGAGATGTACAAGGCCCGGCGCTTGCGCGCGAGGGCAGCGTCCAGGTGCGGGGCGCGGTGCGTGGTGGGCGCGCCGTGTCGGCGGATCACGGTCATGCTCGGTCCTCTCGATGCGATCGGATGAAGTCACGGATGAGCAGGTTGGCGAGGACCGGATGGCGGCCCGGGATCATGTGGTCGGCCCCTCGACCACGACGAGCGGCGCGCCGGTCAGCTCGGACAGCCGCTGCGAGCGGGCCAGCGGCTGGCAGGTGTCCTCCGAGCCGTGGACGATGAGCATCGGACAGCGGACGGCGCGGCAGGTCGCCTCGACCTCGCCAGGTCGGAGGTCCACGTCGACGTCCATGTCGGCGAGCATCGCGTCGACGGATCCGTCGAGGGCCCACTCGACGGCGTCGTCGATCTGCTTCGTGGAATGCGGCTCCGAGGTGATCTCCTCGAAGAAGAACCGGACGAACCCGGGATAGTCGCGTCGCCAGTAGTGGCGGTTCTGCTTCGCCCAGCCCTCCTCCGTCGGCAGCTCGTCGTCGAACGACCAGGCGACCTTCCAGGGATGCGGCGGCGCCAGGAGCGGGACCCCGGCGCGCGAAGGCGACGATCCCCTCGACCCGGTCCGGCCGTGCCGCGGCCAGCTCGATCGCCCGCCAGACGCCGTCCCCGCACAGCCCGACCAGGATCGCCGTATCGGTGCCGGTGGCGTCCATCACGGCCTCGATGTCGCCGACCATGCGTGGCTCGCGGTAGGCCTCGGGATCGGTCGGGCGGTCCGATCGGCCGTTGCCGCGGCCGTCGAACGTGACGACCCGGGCGTGACGGCTCAGGTACGGGACCTGGCCCTTCCATTGGCGCGAATGGACGATCGGGGTCGACGGCAGGAAGACGAGCGTCCGGTCGCCCGCGCCGTACACGTCGAAGGCGATCCGGACCCCGTCGGTCGCCTCGACGATCCCGCTGGTCGTGGGCTCGGCAGCCCGCGCGGGATCGGACGCGCCTGGCCGGGCGGAGGCATCCATCACCGTCGTCATGTCGTCGCGCCGATGCCGATGAAGTCGCGGAGCAGCAGGTTGACCTTGACCGGGTCGCGGGCGTGGGGCAGGTGGCCGGACCCGTCGAGGACGACGAGCGTCCCGTTCGCCAGCTCCGCGAGCCGGGCACCCGACGCGCACGGGCGCACGTGATCGTCGCTGCCGTGGATCACCAGGATCGGACAGTGGACCCGGGCCAGGAGAGCCCGCACGTCCGCCTCGTCACGGAGCCGGGGCGCCAGCTGGGTGGCGACGAGCCTCGGCGCGTCCGTCTCGAGGCCCCATCCGACGGTGTCGTCGTGCGGCTTCGTCGAATGCGGCTCGCTCAGGCACTGGGCGAAGAAGAACGCGAGGAAGTCCTCGTAGTGGTCGACCCAGTAGTGGCGGTTGAACGTCTCCCAGCCGTCGTATGTGTCACGCCGCTCCTGGAATGCCCGGTTCGCTCCCGCACGAGGGATGGCTGGAGGCAGCGGCACCGCCGGAGCGATGAAGGCGATCCGATCGACCCGCTCGGAGTGTTCTGCCGCCAGGAGAAGCGACCGTTCGGCGCCGCGGGACACCGCCACCAGGACCGCCCGCTTTGTCGCGGTCGCGTCCATCACCGCGAGCGCATCCGCGGCGAATTCCTCCTCCCGGTACGCCTTGGGGTCCGCCGGGCGGTCCGAGCGGCCGTTGCCGCGCCCGTCGAACGTGACGACCCGGGTATGGCGGGCCAGGTAGGGGATCTGCATCTTCCAGTGGCGCGAATGGATGATCGACCAGGTCGGCATCAGCAGGACGGTCGGCTCACCGTCGCCGTAGACCTCGTAGAAGGTCCGAACGCCATCCCGTTCGACGAAGCCCGTGCGGTCCGGATAGCGGGCGCGCGTCTGCTCCCGAGCGTCCTTGCGAGGGGCCGTGGGCCGTGCCGCCGGCGTCTGGATCGTCATCGGTCATCTCCCGCCGCATCCGGGGCCGGCCCGCCGATCTGTCGCAGCAGCAGCCCGACCTTGCGCAGCGCCGAGCGCGCCGGCAGGTCCGACTCCGGGATGCCGAGCAGGATCGCCGACTCGGCGCCGAGGAAGGGCATGCCCATCAGTGCCGCGACCTCCTCGGCCGTGAACGGTCCGAGGTGCCCGGTGCGCCTCTCCTCGCGGCGGGCCACGTCCGTGAGCAGCGCGAACCAGCCGTTGACCAGCGCACGGACGGACGTGGCGACGACCGGGTCGGACCAGCCGGCGGCGATCATCTCCTGGAGGATCCGGACATAGCCGGATTCGAGGTCGGCCTCGAGGAAATCGCAGGCGCGATCCCATTGCTGCCAGAGAGGCTCGTCGCCCGCGTACATCGACGATTGGCGGGCAAGGAGCCGCTCGTTCTCGGCCGCCAGCATCGCCAGGATGAGGTCCTGCTTGGAGCCGAAGTAATAGTGGATCTGGCTGAGCGGCACGTCCGCGGCGTCCGCGACCCGACGCGTCGAGAGGTTCGCGTAGCCGTCGGCCAGGAGGCACGACCGGGCCGCCTCGAGGATCCGGATCCGGGTGTCCGCGCTCGCACGGTCGCGCCGCTCGGCGCGGGTCCCGGGTCCCGGATCGGCTGCCATCCGCGAAGCATACGGTCGCCTCTCAGCCATTGAGGACCGCGAGGCCGGCGAGGATCAGCGCGACGCCCAGCGGGCGGCCGATCCGGCGTCCGATCGGGGCGTTCTTCTCGATCGCGGTGACCGCGCCCAGCGCGAGCATCGCACTGAGGCTGCCGAGCCCGACCCCGAACATCACCAGCATCAGCGACCAGCAGCAGCCGACGCAGAACGCCCCGTGCGCGACGCCCATCGCGAGCGCCTCGCGCCGCTCCGAGGTCCCGCGCCAGCGGTTCATCACGAACCCGAGCGGGCTTCGGCATTCGTCGAGACAGCGGTCGCGCAACGGGCTGAACTGCCACAGGCCGGCCACCGCGAGGGTCGTCGCGATGATGACCTGCGGGTGCTCGGCGAGCCACGGCACCGCGTCCACGGCCGCGTGGATGCCGCGATCGGCGATCCACGCGGCCAGGCCGAACGCTCCCCAGACGAGGAGATAGCCGACGAGGAGCAGCACGACCAGGCGTTCGGGGTGGCGCCGCCGCCGGACGAGAAGGGCGAACGTCGTCACCAGCGGCACGCTCGAGGGCAGCATCATCGCCACGATCATCAGCAGCCAGCCGACGGCGAACAGCGATGCCTCGATCGGCAACGGCCCGCCGCCCTCGTGGTGGAGGTAGTGGCCGTACGGCGACCCTTCCCACACCCACAACGCGAGCCAGGCCGCCGCCGCGAGCGCGCCGAGCGCGGCGGCCAGGATCGCCCGGTCGCGGCGAGGGACCCGCAGATGGGCCGGTGCGAACATCGACGGTCTCCGTCCAGCCCCGCGCCGTCAGGCCGCGAACCGGAAGTGGCCCTGGAGGGCGTTGTGGTCCTTGAGGTCCACGCTGGGGATGCCGTGCGGGCTTCCATCCTTGGTGTACTGGCTGGCCTTGCTGGCGTAGACCGGCGAGCCGGGGATCGTGCTGAAGACGGTCTCGGCCAGCGTCGTCGGGTTGCCGGTCGCGCCCATGAACGGCGCCATCTCGGCCTCGACGAGCTTCCCGATCGTCAACCGCCCCTTGCCGCCGTCGACCGTGAAGCTGATCGGGGACGCGTTCGACGGCGACGACCTCGCCGATCAGTCCCGCCAGATCGGCGACCGCGCCACCGAGCTGCCCGGTGAAGAGGCGGATCATCGCGCCTTCCTGCTCGGCAGTCGCCCGTTCATCCACGAACACGACCGCCTTCCACGACTTCGGGATGAGGATGTTCTTGGGGATGTGGGCGGAGACGGCCATCGTCAGGCCGGCGACGTCGACGCCTTCGATCGAGCCCTTCTCGATCCCCCAGGCGATGACCGTGTCGCAGGTCGTGTAGTCCGGGTCCTCGCCGACCCAGCACGGGCACAGGACGTTGCAGGTGCAGACCTCGAGCAGGCGTCCTTCGATCTCGTATGCCATCGTCGGTCCCTCCGCGTCGTGTCGTTCGGTCGTTTGACCGATATCGGTCGGTCGACCGAATCTACACCCGGATCGGGCGTTGTCAAGACCCGGGAATCGGCGTCTGCTAGCATCGCCCGGCCACCGATCACCCCACGGACCGTCCCTGCCACGGCCGGTCGACCCCACTGGAGCACCTCGTGACCGACACCCGACCGACGCAGCCGAGCGATGTCGCGCCCGCCGT
>CAVRFU010000002.1:0-63745 GCA_963720495.1 uncultured Chloroflexia bacterium | reverse complement strand
CGTTCGGGGCGACCCGCCCGACCATCACCCGCCCGCTCGACGCGCCGAGGTCGACGGCCGCGACGAGCCTGCCGGTCACCGGAGGAAGGCCGCCGCCACACCCGCGTCGACGGGCACGTGGAGCCCGGTCGTCTGGGCGAGATCCCCACCCACGAGAACGAAGACCGCGGCCGCGACGTGCTCGGGCAGCACCTCGTGCTTGAGCAGCGTCCGCTGGGCGTAGAACTCGCCGAGCTTGTCCTCCGGGATGCCGTAGGTCCGGGCCCGGTCCGCGCCCCAGCCCTTGGCGAAGATCCCCGAGCCACGGACGACGCCGTCCGGATTGACGCCGTTGACCCGGATCCCGTACTGGCCGAGCTCGGCGGCGAGGAGCCGGACCTGGTGGGCCTGGTCGGCCTTGGACGCCCCGTAGGCGACGTTGTTGGGGCCGGCGAAGAAGGCGTTCTTGCTGACGATGTAGACGATGTCGCCACCCATGGCCTGGTCGATGAGGATGCGCGCCGCCTCGCGCGACACGAGGAACGACCCGCGGGCCATGACGTCGTGCTGGAGGTCCCAGTCGCGCAGCGTCGTCTCGAGCAGCGGCTTCGAGATCGACAGGCCGGCGTTGTTGACGACGAGATCGACCCCGCCGAAGGCGAGCACCGCCCGCCGGAACGCGTCCGCGACCTGGGTCTCGTCGGTCACGTCCGCGACGACGCTGATGGCGGTATCGGTCCCGCCGAGCTCGCCGGCCACGGCCGCGGCTGCCGTCGCATCGATGTCGGCGACGACCACGCAGGCACCCTCGGCAGCGAGCCGGTGGGCGATCGCCTTGCCGATCCCCGAGCCGGCGCCCGTCACCAGCGCGACCCGCGCGGCGAGCGGCCTGGCCTTGGGCATCCGCCGGAGCTTGGCCTCCTCGAGCGCCCAGTACTCGATCCGGAACTTCTCGCCCTCGTCGATCGGCGCATAGCTCGACAGCGCCTCCGCGCCGCGCATGACGTTGATCGCGTTGACGTAGAACTCGCCCGCGACCCGGGCGGTCTGCTTGGTCGCCCCGAACGAGAACATGCCGACGCCCGGCACGAGGACGATGGCCGGGTCGGCGCCGCGCATCGCCGGGCTGTCCGGCGTCGCGTGCCGGTCGTAGTACGCCGCATACGCCTCGCGGTAGGCGGCGTGGAGCTCGCGCAGCCGGGCGACGACCGTCTCGAGCTCGGCGCTCGGTGGCAGGTCGAGGACCATCGGCCGGACCTTGGTCCGCAGGAAGTGGTCCGGGCACGAGGTCCCCAGCGCGGCCAGGCGCGGGTGCTCGGACCGGGCGAGGAAGTCGAGCACGACCTCGGAGTCGGTGTAGTGGCCGACCTGCGGCTGGTCGGTCGAGACCAGCCCGCGGATGAGCGGCAGGATGGCCGCCGCCCGGGCGTGGCGGTCGGCCTCGGGCAGGGCCTCGTAGCCCGGCAGCGCCGGCCCGAACGGCTCCGGCCGGCCGTGCTCCGCGATGAACCGCTCGGCGGTGCCGATGATCTCGAGCGACCGTGCCTCGCACTCGTCCGAGGTGTCGCCCCAGGCCGTGATGCCGTGCCCGCCGAGGATCACCCCGATCGCCCCCGGGTTGGCCCGGCGGATGGCCGCGATGTCCAGGCCCAGCTGGAAGCCGGGCCGTCGCCAGTCGACCCACGCGACCCGGTCGCCGAAGCAGCGCCGGGTGAGCGCCTCACCGTCGGCGGCCGTCGCCAGCGCGATCCCCGAGTCCGGGTGGAGGTGGTCGACGTGGCCGGCCTCGACCAGCCCGTGCATCGCGGTGTCGATCGAGGGCGCGGCGCCGCCCCGGCCGTGCAGGCAGAAGTCGAAGGCGGCGACCATCTCGTCCTCGCGCTCGACGCCCGGGTAGACGTCGACGAGCGCGCGCAGGCGGTCGAGGCGCAGGACGGCGAGACCGGCCTCGGTCAGGGTGCCGAGGTCGCCCCCGGAGCCCTTGACCCACAGGAGCTCGACCGGCGCGCCGGTGACCGGGTCGATGGCCGTGCCCTTGGCGGACGTGTTGCCGCCGGCGTAGTTGGTGTTGCGCGGGTCGGCCCCCAGGCGGTTCGACCGCTCGATGAGCGCCGCGACCGCCTCGTTCGCACCGGTCGTCGCGGTGGGCGAGCTCATGCGCCCCAGCCCGCCTGCTGTCCGCCGACACGCTCCGCGACGATCGTCGCCCCGTAGCCGGACCGGTGGTAGGCGGCCACCGGGTTCGGGTCCAGGCCCAGCCCGGTCCGGACCTCGGCCAGGAGCGGCCGGACGTCGGTGTCGTAGGCGTCCATCAGGACGGCGTTCGCGCCGAGCACGTCACCGGCGGCCTGCGCCGCGGCCAGGGCCGGGCCGTCGACGAGGAGCGCCTTGGCGGTCGCCTCCTGGACGTTCATCACCGACCGGATCTGACCCGGGATCTTGGGCTCGATGTTGTGGCACTGGTCGAGCATGAACGCCACCCCCAGGGCCGCGTCCAGCGCCCCGGCCTGGACGACCTCGTGCATGATCCGGAAGAGCTGGAACGGGTCGGCCGAGCCGACCATCAGGTCGTCGTCCGCGTAGAAGCGCGAGTTGAAGTCGAAGCCGCCGAGACGGTCGGCGCGCAGCAGCGACGCGACGATGAACTCGATGTTGGTGCCCGGCGCGTGGTGGCCGGTGTCGACCACGACGCGCGCCTTGGGTCCCGCCGCGACGCACTGCAGGTACGCCGTCCCCCAGTCCGGCACGTCCATCGTGTAGAAGGACGGCTCGAAGAACTTGTACTCGAGCAGCATCCGCTGGTCCGCGCCGAGCCGGGCGTGGACGGCCGCGAGCGCCTCGGCCAGGCGGTCCTGGCGGGCGCGGATGTCGTCCTGGCCGGGGTAGTTGGTGCCGTCCGAGAACCACAGCTTCAGGTCGCGCGAGCCGGTCGCGTCCATCACGTCGATGCAGGCGAGGAGATGGTCGAGCGCCTTGCGCCGGACCCGGGCATCCGGGTTGCAGACGCTGCCGAGCATGTAGTCGTCGTCCTGGAAGACGTTCGAGTTGATCGTGCCGAGCGTGACCCCGGCGTCGGCGGCGTGGCGGGCCAGGTCCGCGTAGTCGTCGACCTTGTCCCACGGGATGTGGAGGGCGACCGTCGGCGCGACGCCGGTGAACCGTGTTGACCTGGGCGGCGTCCGCGACCTTCTCGTACGGATCGCGCGGCACGCCCTTCTGGGCGAAGACCTTGAAGCGCGTCCCGGAATTGCCGAACGCCCACGACGGCAGCTCGATCCGCTGCGATCGCAGCGCCGCGACGACGGCCTGGTTGGTGGTCACGTCTGCCTCCGTCGCCCATCGGGCGGCTGTCCGCGAGGTCGCGCTCCGTTCGCCTCGGCGGTCGATCGATCACTCGCGTCCGGCTCGATCGTACGCGCCGCCGGCGGCTGGTTTCCGACCCGGACGACGCCGCCGAGGAGGGGACGCCGGAGGAGCTGGCGTCCGGACGGCGGTGACGCCCGGGTCGGTTGCGACATAGCCTGCCACATCTTTCGATTGGTTTCAATTACCTTCTTGACATTGCGTTCCGGTCGCGACTACTGTGCCTCGGAAACCAATCGAAACACCCCCAGCCCCGACCCGTGAGCGGGGCCGCGCGGAGCCAGAGGAGAGGCGTGACGATCCCAGCCACCGCCTCGTCGAACGACGTCTTCGCCCGTGAGCGCCAGGAGCGCATCGTCCGGACGGTCGACGCGGACGGTCGCGCCCGGGTCGCCGACCTGGCGGCCCAGTTCGGGGTCTCCGCGGTCACCATCCGCAAGGACCTCGACGTGCTGGAGGCGGAGCACCGCCTGGTCCGGACGCACGGCGGGGCCATCGCCGTCGACCGCAGCCGGCCGGAGCTGTCGTTCGAGATCCGCGAGCGCCTCCAGGCCGACGAGAAGGCCCGCATCGGGGCGGCCGCCGCGGCTCTCGTCAGCGACGGCGAGACGCGTCGTGATGGACGCGAGCACGACGGCCCTGTCGGTCGCGCGCCAGCTCAAGACGCGCGGTGGCTGGAGCCACCTGACGGTCATCACCAACGGCCTCCGGCTCGCCTCGGAGCTGGCCGGTCATCCCGGGATCAGCGTGCTGATGCTGGGCGGTCGGGTCCGCTGGGAGGCCATGTCGGTCGTGGGCCAGCTCGGCGACGACCTGTTCCGCCGGGTCAACGTCCAGCGCGCGTTCCTCGGCGCGGCCGGGTTCCGGATGGAGTCCGGCCTGGCCGACGCGACCGAGGAAGAGGCCCAGATCAAGCAGTCCATGGTCGCGGCGGCCCGCGAGGTCATCGCCATCGTCGACCACACGAAATGGGAGCACGCGGCGTTCGCCACGTTCTGCCCGACCGCCCGGATCACGGTCGCCTTCTCGGACGACCTGGCGCCGCGCGCGATGGTCGGCGACCTGATCGCCCTCGGCATCGAGGTCCGGCTCGTCGGCGCGGACCGTGGCGACCGGCGCCGACGGGACGGCGGACGACACGACCGGGGGACCCGCCCGATGACCGGTCCGGCGACGATGTCCGACCCGGCGACGACCCCGGCCGAGGCGACCGCACCGCCGCGCGCCGAGCTGCGCGGGATCTCGAAGCGCTTCGCGGCGACCCAGGCCCTCGACGACGTCTCCCTCGCGCTCGCCGCCGGCCAGGTCCACGCCCTCGTCGGCGAGAACGGCGCGGGCAAGAGCACGCTGGTCAAGATCCTGGCCGGCGTCCATCAGCCCGACAGCGGCACGATCCTGCTCGACGGCGTGCCGACCGTGATCCCGGGCCCGGCCCAGGCGCGCGCGCTGGGGATCGCGGTGGTGCACCAGGAGCCGCGCCTCTTCCCCGACCTGACCGTCGCCGAGAACGTGTTCATCGGCCACGCCCCGTCCGGCCGCTTCGGCAGGATCGACTGGGGCGCGACCCGCCGGGCGGCGCAGGCGCTGTTCGAGGAGCTGGACGTCCAGCTCGACGTCGGCGCGCCGGTCCGCGGCCTGTCGATGGCCGACCAGCAGCTGATCGAGATCGCCAAGTCGCTGTCGGTCGAGGCGCGCGTGCTGATCCTCGACGAGCCGACCGCGTCGCTGTCCGCCCACGAGGTGGAGCGGCTGTTCACGATCGTCCGCCGGCTGCGGGCACGCGGCGTGGCGGTCCTGTTCGTCAGCCATCGGCTGGACGAGGTCTTCGAGCTGTGTGACGTCGCCACGGTCTTCCGCGACGGCCGGCACGTCATCACGACGCCGACGGCCAGCCTGACGACGGCCGACCTCGTGCGGCACATGGTCGGCCGGGCCGTGTCGCTGTTCCCGAAGGTCGAGACGCCGATCGGCGAGGTCATGCTCGAGGTCGACGGGCTGACCCGGATCGGCGTCTTCCGCGACGTCAGCTTCGAGGTCCGCGAAGGCGAGATCGTCGGGCTTCGCCGGGCTCGTCGGCGCCGGCCGCACGGAGGTGGCCCGGGTCCTGTTCGGGATCGACCAGCCGGACGCCGGCACGGTGACGCTGGACGGGAAGCGTGTCTCCTTCGCCAGCCCGTCCGCCGCGATGACGGCCGGCATCGCCTACCTGCCCGAGGATCGCCACCAGGAAGGCCTGGTCCTCGACTTCTCGATCGCCCAGAACGTGACCCTGCCGATCCTGCCGCGGCTGTTCCCGCGGTTCCTGGTCGACGGCGCGACCGAGCGGGCGGTCGCCGACGACTACACCGAGCAGTTCAACGTGAAGATGACGGCGTCGAGCAGATGGTCGGGGCACTGTCGGGCGGCAACCAGCAGAAGGTCGTCCTCGCCAAGTGGCTGGCCTCGAAGCCGCGGCTGCTGATCCTCGACGAGCCGACCCGCGGCATCGACATCGGGGCCAAGGTCGAGGTCCACCGGATCATCTCGGAGCTGGCCGCGTCCGGCCTCGGGATCATCCTCATCTCGAGCGACCTGCCCGAGGTCATCGCGATGTCCGACCGGATCCTCGTGCTCCACGAGGGTCGGGTGACGGCCGAGATCCCGCACGACCGGGCGACCGAGGAGCGGGTGATGTTCGCCGCGACGGGGAACATGAGCGACGAGACCGACGACACTCCCGAGCCGACGGCGGCAGCGCCGATGTCTGAGACCGGCGCGACCGCGACCCTGGCGGTCCCGCGCGACCGCGGCGCCTGGCTCGGCGTGATCGCCCGCCAGCGCGAGCTCAGCCTCGTCGCGATCATGATCGTCCTGGGCGCCCTCGTCTCGATCGCGGCGCCCCAGTTCCTGACCGTCGACAACATCTCGCAGGTCGCGGTCCTCGCCTCGATCGTGGCCGTGGCCGCCGTCGGCGAGGCGCTCGTCGTCATCACCCGGAACGTGGACCTCTCGGTCGAGGCGATGATGGGCCTGGTCGCCTACTGCGTCGCCAGCTCGCTCGAGCAGCAGCTGTTCGGTGCACCCGGCGCGATCCTGTTCGGGATCGGCATCGGCCTGGTCCTGGGCATGGTCAACGGGTTCATCGTCACGGTCCTGCGGGTCCCGGCGATCGTCGCGACGCTCGGCACGCTGAGCATCTTCCGGGGCATCGACTACCTCATCGCGGGCAGCCACCAGGTCCCCAAGGCGGGCCTCCCGCCGGGCTTCACCGACGCCGCCCACCAGGACATCCTCGGCATCCCGATCTTCGTGGTCGTCGCGATCGTCGTCGTGGTCATCGGATCGATCGTCCTCCGCTGGACCCGGTTCGGCCGCCAGCTCTACGCGGTCGGCAGCAACCCGGAGGCCGCCGCGATCCTCGGCATCCCGTCCAAGCGGGTCGTCTTCATGGCCTTCGCCGCTGTGCGGGCTGCTGGCCGGCGTCGCCGGGGTCATGTACGTCATCGAGTTCGGGACGATCAACGGGACGTCCGCGGGCGGCTACACGCTCCAGGTCATCGCCGCGGTCGTCGTCGGCGGCGTCGGCATCTTCGGCGGCACCGGGACCCTCGCCGGCGCGGCGCTCGGCGCCCTCTTCCTCGGGTTCATCGCCAACGCCCTCATCCTCATCGGGCTGTCGCAGTTCTGGCTGCAGGCGATCTACGGCCTGGTCATCCTCGTCGCGGTCAGCGCGGACGCCGTCATCCTGCGACGGCTCCAGCGGGCCGCCTCGCTGAACCGCAGCCGATGAGCGCGACCGCGACGCCCGCTGCGGCCGGCCGATCCTGGACCCGCCTGCTCGCGCGCTGGGAGACGCTCCTCGCTCGTCGCGCTCCTGCTGCTGATCGTGCTCGGCAACGCCCTGTCGCCGTTCTTCCTGACCACGGGCAACTTCGGCAACCTGATCGCCGCCCTCATGGAAGTCGCGATCATGGCCCTGCCGATGACCCTGATCATCATCGCCGGCGAGATCGACCTCTCGGTCGAGTCGATGGCCGGGCTGTCGAGCGCGATCCTCGGCTTCCTGTGGGCGGCCGGCGTCCCGATCGAGATCGCGATCGTCGTCGTCCTCGTCGTCGGCGTCGCTCGGTGGCCTGCTCAACGGCTTCCTCGTCGCGCGCGGCGGCCTGCCGTCGCTGGTCGTGACCCTCGGCACCCTCGCCCTCTTCCGCGGCCTGGCCCTGATCATCCTCGGGCCGCGCGGCGTCAGCGACTTCCCGCCCGGCTTCACCGAGATCGGCTTCGGGCACGTGCCCGGGCACCGACATCCCGTGGCCGTTCGTCATCTTCCTCGCGCTCGCGCTGGTCCTCGGCGTCGTCCTCCACCGGTCGTGGGTCGGTCGCCAGGTCTACGCGATCGGCAAGAACACCGGCGCGGCGCGCTTCTCCGGCGTCCGGGTGGCCCGGGTCAAGATCGGCCTGTTCGTCCTGACCGGCCTGATCGCCGCGGTCGCCGGCGTCATCCTGACCTCCCGTCTCTCGACATCCCGCGCCGATGCCGGCCAGGGCATGACCCTGACGGTCGTGACCGTCGTGCTGCTCGGTGGCGTCAACATCTTCGGCGGCTCGGGCACCATCCCGGGCGTCGTGCTGGCGGTCCTCGTCGTGGCGGTCATGCAGAACGCCCTTCGCCTCGCCGGCGTGTCGGTCGACGTGCAGAGCATCGCCCTCGGGCTGCTCCTGATCGTGTCGGTCGTCATCCCAACCTTTGCTCACCAGGCCAAGTCGGCCGTCGGATCGAGTCCTCGGGGGCCGTCCCCCGCCGGCCGACTCGGTCCCGAGTGGTGAGCGTGCGTCAGCCTAGATAGAGGAGGAACAGCCTTGAAGCATCAAGACCATCGGGCGTGGGATCGCCCTCACCAGCATCGCGGCGGTCGTGTTCGCCGCCTGCTCGAGCTCCGGCGGAGCGTCGCCCGTCAGCGCCGCAGCGGCCGGCGGTTCCGCCGCGGCCGGCGCGGCGATCCCGATCGGCTACCTGCCGAAGGACATCGTCAACCAGTACTTCGCCGCGGCGAAGACCGGCATCGACAAGGGCGCCGCCGAGTCCGGCTCCACCGTCACCCAGGTCGGCCCGAACGAGCCGAAGGCGGACCTGCAGGTCCCGTTCATCAAGGACCTGACGACCCAGAAGGTCAACGCGATCATCATCTCGGCCGACGACAAGGACGAGGTCGCGCCGGACCTGAAGGCGGCGATGGCTGCCGGCATCAAGGTCGTCGGCTTCGACTCCAGCCCCGCGGTCGGCGCCTACAACGTGTTCGTCAACCAGGTCGACTTCAGCGGCGTCGGCGTCAACCTCGCCGACTGGGCCTGCGAGCTCGCCCCGAACTGCACCGGTGACATCGCGATCCTCTCGGCGGCCGCCACGGCGACCAACCAGAACGAGTGGATCGACCTCATGAAGAAGACCCTCGCGAGCGACGCCAAGTACAAGGGCCTCAAGCTCGTCGACACCGTCTACGGCGACGACAAGCCCGACGTCAGCACGACGCAGGCGCAGGGCCTGCTGACCAAGTACCCGAACCTCAAGGTCATCGTCGCGCCGACCACCGTCGGCATCCTGGCGGCCGCCCAGGTCGTCTCCGCGGCCAAGAAGTCGGACTCCGTCAAGGTCACCGGCCTCGGCTTCCCGAACGACATGAAGCCGTTCGTCAAGGACGGCACCTCCCCGGTCTTCGGGCTGTGGAGCGTCCCGGACCTCGGCTACCTGGCCGAGCAGGTCGCGGAGAAGCTGGTCAGCGGCGAGATCAAGGGCACCGAGGGCGAGACCTTCTCGGTCAAGGGCCTCAACGGTGACAAGCCGTACACCATCGGCAAGGACAGCATCGTCGTCCTCGGACCGGCCTTCCGGTTCGACACGACCAACGTGGACAACTTCAACTTCTAGCCTCGCGACAGCGTCCGACGGTGCGGAGCCCCGGGATGCGCAGCTTCCGGGGCCCGTTTCCGTAGACGGAGAGTGAGATGGAACGGGTCGGCTTCACGATGCGGCTCCTGCCCGGCCAGGAGGCCGAGTACCGCCGCCGGCACGCGGCCGTCTGGCCGGAGATGCTCGACGCGCTCAGGGCGGCCGGCGCCCGCGACTACTCGATCTTCATCCGCGGCGCGGACCTGTTCGCCTATCTCGAGGTGGACGACTTCGCCGCGTTCCGCTGCGTCGATGGCGGCGGCGCCCGTCAACGATCGCTGGCAGGCCGAGATGGCCGCCCTGATCGACCCGCTGACCGATCCCGAGACCGGCTTCCACCAGCGGCTCGAGGAGATCTTCCACCTCGACTGACCGGTCAGCCCGCGACCCGCTCCGCGAGCCAGCGCAGCTTGACCCGGTCGTGGAAGCCCTGGCCGCCCTCGTGCTCGTTGTACGGGTACTCCCGGATCTCCTTCGGCCCGCCGTACGCGTTGAACGCGGCATAGACCGTCGACGGCGGGCAGATGTCGTCCATCAGCCCGACCGAGAAGAGCGCCGGCGCCTTGGCCGAGCGGGCCAGCACGGCACCGTCGAAGTAGGACGAGGGTCCGCATCGCCCGCTCCGTGTGGTCGCGATGCGCCTTCAGGTACCGGACGATCTCGCCGTACGGATTGGTGTCGACCAGCGTCGTCGACCGCGGGAAGTCGCACAGGAACGGCACGTCCGTGATGACCCCGGCGAGGTCCGGCACGAGCCCGGCCGCGGCCAGGCTGATCCCGCCGCCCTGGCTGCCACCGGCGACCGCCACCCGGCCGGCGTCGACCGCCGCGTGGGTCGCGGATCGTCTCCACCGCGCGCACCGCGTCGGTGAAGACCCGGCGGTAGAAGTACGTCGCCGGATCCAGGATGCCCTGGGTCATGAAGCCCGCCTGCGCCGCGGCCCCGTCGCCGTCCGGGTCGGGCGTCTCGCCGATGAACCAGCTCGACCCCTGACCGCGCGTGTCCATCATCAGGTGGGCGTAGCCGGCGATCGCCCAGAAGATCCGTTCGTGGGCCAGGCCGCGGCCGCTGCCGTAGCCGCCGAACTCCACGACGCCCGGCAGCGGTCCCGTGCGCGTCGCGGGCAGGTGGAGCCAGCCCCGGATCGGCGAGCCGCCGAAGCCGCGGAACGTGACGTCGAACGTGTCGATCGACGGCCAGGTCGTTGTCGACCGGCTCGAAGGTCGCATCGAGCGGGTGACTGCGGGCATCCGCCAGCGTCGTCGCCCAGAAGTCGTCGAAGTCGTCCGGCGGGGTCAGGTCGGGTCGATACGCGCGGAGCTGATCGAGTGGCAGGTCGAACTGCGCCACGGTGGCCTCCCATGTGGTCTGGACCCCGACAGTATGGAACGGCCGGCGTGCCGTTCGAGGGTCGCCTCGACCGGATCGGCCTAGGATCAGCCTCGAACTGGACATCGATCCTCGGGACCGATCGGAGGAACCATGGCGACCTGGAGCACATTCGCAGAAGCCGCGCCCGACCTCGCGTCGGAGACGCGCCGGCTCATCGACGGCTGGGGTCGCGGCGGGGGCCTGCTGGCGACCGTGCGTGACGACGACCTGCCGCGGATCCACCCGGTCAGCGTGGCGGTCGTCGACGGCCGCCTGTACGTCTTCGTCATCGCGCGATCGCCCAAGCGCATCGACCTCGAGGTCGACGGGCGGTACGCGCTCCACACGCATCAGGATCCGGCCGCGCCGAGCGAGGCTGCCCTGCGTGGCCGAGCCCGCCTCGTGACCGATCCGGACGTCCGGGCGCGGGTCGCCTCGGGCTGGGCGTTCACCGTCGACGACGGCTACGCGCTGTTCGAGCTCGCGATCGAGCACGTCCTCGTCGGCGTCCGCCCGACCGCCGACGACTGGCCGCCGGTCTACACGTCGTGGCATGAGGGCGACGCGGGCTGAGGGACCGTTGGCCGGCCCAGCGGCCGGCGTCGCGCGGCCTAGTCCGTCCGGCGGGCGACCAGCTCCTCGACCCAGACGCGCAGCCGGCCCAGGTGGTCGGCGTAGTGGTCGACCGCGGACTTGCGGATCCACCAGGCGGCCTCGTCGTTGGGTGTCGTGATGCGCGTCCAGGCCTGGAGCATCACGGTCCGGCCGGCATTGGCCTGAGACCAGCACGACGTCCCACGGCTGGCCGACCATGGCCGCCAGGAACTGGGCGTTGAGCGCGTCGATGTCGACGTCGTCGTGGCCGGTGTAGGTGCCGGCGACCATCCGGTCGAACTGGGTCGCGGCCTCGGCCAGCCACGTCCCGAGGTGGCCGACCAGGTCGCGGACCGACCAGTCCGGGTCGCGGTAGTAGCCCGGCTCGAGCCGCTCGCCGGGCGTCAGCGAGCGAACGAGCGACGCGAGCTCGTACCAGCTCCGCTCCTCGGCATCGATGTCGGCGGCGTAGGGCGATCCGATCACCCGACGATCATGGCACGTCCGTCCAGCCGCTTCCCGCCCCGGATCGTCGGCCCGGGACCGCCGCGTCAGTCGCCGGCGGTCGGCCCGCTGGCAGCTGCGGCATCAGCGTCGAGACGAGCGCGATCCGGGCCGTTCCCGGATGGCGCCGTACACTCCGGGCGCCATGGCACAGTCGACCGCCGGATCCACCGCCGCCGCCCCGCTCCCGCCCGCGACTCCGGCCGGTGGACGCTGGGCCAACGTCCCGTGGGCGCCGATCCTGCTGGCCGTGGCGGCGATCCCGATCCTCGTCTGGCTCGGCCGGGACATGACCTTCTACCACGACGAGTACGCGTTCCTGCTCCTGCGCGACCTGTCCGTCCAGGGCATCTTCGCGCCGCACAACGAGCACCTGAGCGCGACGCTCGTCGTGCTCTACCGGTTGCTGGTCGGGACGGTCGGGACCGTCTCGTACTGGCCGTACCTGGCGGTCACCTTCGCGCTCCACCTCGTGGTCGCCGGGATCGTCTTCGTCGTGGTCCGGCGCGAGACGAGCGAGCGGTGGGCGCTCGGGGCGATGGCGGTCATGCTCGTCCTCGGCTCGGGTGGCGACGACATCCTGTGGGCGTTCCAGTCCGCCACGATCGGGGCGACGGCGGCGGGGATGGCGGCCGTGGTCATCGCGCCGCGCCGGCCGGCCGTCGCCGCGGTCCTGCTCACGATCGCGCTGGCCACCTCCGGCGTGGCCCTGGCCTTCCTGGCCGCGCACCGGCCTCCACCTCCTGCTCACCCGACTGCGGGCGCTCGTCTGGCTCGCGCTCCCGGTCGGGCTGTACCTGGGCTGGCTGGTGGTCTTCGGTGCCCAGCGGATGCAGGCGCTCCGCCAGCCCAGCCTCGAGGGCGTCCCCGAGTACGTGCTGTCCGGTCTCGCCGCGAGCGCGGCCGGGATCGTCGGATCGGCCGCGCCGGTCGTCGGGCAGGTCGTCCTGCTGGCGCTGGCGTTCGGGCTACGGCTGGACCCGCAAGGTCTCGCCGGTCGTGCTCTCCCTCCTGGTCGCGAGCGTCGCGTTCTTCTTCTTCGCCGGGCTCGTCCGGGCCCAGCTCGGCGCCGAGCAGGCGGCCGCGCCGCGCTACGTCTACATGGTCGCGCCGTGGACTGCTCGATCGCGGGGGCCGTCCTGCTCGCGCGGATCCGCCGGCCATGGCGGGATGTCATCGGGGTCGCGGTCCTGACCGTCGCGCTGGTCGGGCAACTTCGTGCTGCTGGTCGAGAGCCACGACCGGTTCGTGTCCAAGATCGAGTGCGAGAAGGCCATGACCCCGATCGCCCGCGGGAGCGCCGGCAACCCCTGCTGACGCGTTCTGCCGGGCGGATCCGCCCGGGTGCGCTTGACGATACTTCACGTGGACGCGTACTATCCTCGTGTGACTGAAGTAATCGACCCGAACCCTCGGCTGGTCGCCGCCGCGGACGACCTGCTCAAGATCTTCCAGGGCCTCAATCAGCGGCGCATCCCGCCGTCGCCCGCCCGCGACCTGACCCTCGGCCAGATCCGGCTGCTCCTCCTGCTCCGCAGCGAGGGCCCCCAGCCGATGGGCGCGGATCGCGGACGTCTTCGACCTCAGCTCCACCGCGGCGACGGGCTTCGTGGCCCGGATCGAGCGCCACGGCCTGGTCGAGCGGCGGCACCGGTCGGATGACCGCCGGATCGTGGAATGCGCCCTGACCCCGAACGGCGAACACTTCCTCGAGGAGCTCGTCGGGCGTCCGGCGCGAGGCCGTCCGGCTGGCGCTGGCGTCCCTCACCCCACGCGAGCTGTCCGGCTTCCACGTGCTCCTCCGGCGGATCCGCGAACGGCAGGTGCCAGCCGGCATGATCGCGCTCCTCCGCACCTACCTCGCGCCGTACAAGCGCGCCCTCGCGCTGGTCGTCGGCCTGCTCGTCGTCCAGGCGCTGGCGACGCTGTACCTGCCCGCGCTCAACGGCGACGATCATCAACAACGGCGTCGCCAAGGGCGACACGACCTACATCCTCCAGACCGGCATGCTGATGCTCGGCGATCTCGGCGGTCGTGGTCGTCGCCTCGATCATCGCCGTCTACTTCGGGCTCGAAGACCGGCATGTCCTTCGGGCGCGACGTGCGCGGCTGCGATCTTCCGCAAGGTCGAGAGCTTCTCGCGCGCCGAGCTCGACACGTTCGGCACCCGTCGCTCATCACCCGCAACACCAACGACGTCCAGCAGGTCCAGATGGTCGTCCTGCTGGGCCTGAACATGATGATCATCGCGCCGATCCTCGCGGTCGGCGGGATCATCCTGGCGCTCCGTCAGGACGTGCCGCTGTCGGGGATCCTGATCGTCGTCCTGCCGATCATGGCCATCATCGTCGGCACCCTGATGTACAGGGCGCTGCCCCTGTTCCAGGCGATGCAGGTGAAGGTCGACCGGGTCAACCAGGTCACCCGCGAGGCGCTCAGCGGCATCCGCGTCATCCGGGCGTTCGTGCGGACGCGCCACGAGGAGGAGCGCTTCGACGTCGCCAACAAGCGACCTGACCGCGACCTCCCTGAAGGTCAACCGGATGTTCGCGATCATGATCCCGCTGCTCATGGCGGTCTTCAACCTGTCGAGCGTCGCGATCCTGTGGTTCGGCGCGATCCGGGTCGACAGCGGCGAGATGCCGATCGGCAACCTCATCGCGTTCCTGCAGTACGTCATGCAGATCCTGTTCGCGGTGATGATGGCCGTGTTCATGTTCATCATGGTCCCGCGGGCCGTCGTCTCCTCCGGCCGGATCCAGGAGGTCCTCCGGACCGAGCCCTCGATCGACGACCCCGAGGTCCCCGCGACGCCGCCGCCGGGCCGCGGGACGCTCGCCTTCCGCGACGTCGAGTTCCGCTACCCGGGCGCCCAGGACCCGGTCCTGCGCGGCATCTCGCTGGTGGTCGAGCCGGGCATGACGACGGCCATCGTCGGCAGCACCGGCAGCGGCAAGACCACGCTCATCAACCTCATCCCGCGCTTCTACGACGTGACCGGCGGCCAGCTCGACATCGACGGCATGGACGTGCGGACGATCCGACCGCGACGACCTGTGGTCCCGGATCGGGCTCATCCCGCAGAAGGCCTTCCTGTTCAGCGGCACGATCGCCAGCAACCTCCGCTACGGCAAGGCCGACGCGACCGACGACGAGCTGTGGGCGGCCCTGCGCATCGCCCAGGCCGAGAGCTTCGTCCGCGAGCTCGACGGCGGCCTCGAGGCGCCCGTGACTCCAGGGCGGCTCGAACCTGTCCGGCGGCCAGCGCCAGCGGCTGGCGATCGCCCGGGCGCTCGTCAAGCGCCCCGAGATCTACGTCTTCGACGACAGCTTCTCCGCGCTCGACTTCAAGACCGACGCGCTCCTGCGGGCCGCCCTCGCCGACGAGATCGCGGACGCCACGGTCGTCATCGTCGCCCAGCGCGTCGGCACGATCATGGACGCCGACCGGATCGTCGTCCTCGACGGCGGCGCGATCGTCGGGATCGGCACCCACCTCGAGCTGATGGCGACCTGCGAGACCTATCGCGAGATCGTCTACTCGCAGATCAGCGCGGAGGAGGCGGCATGAGCGGCCCCGCGGCGGCGCGGGTGCGGCGGCGCGGCGTCCACCGCCGCGCATGGGCGGCCCCTTCGGTGGCCCCGGCCTGCCCGCCGAGAAGCCCAAGAACCTCAAGGGCTCGTTCCTGCGCCTGGCCGGGACGCTGCGTCCGGAGGCGCCGCGGATCGTCCTGGTCATCGCGCTCGCGATCCTGAGCGTGACCTGTGCGGTCGTCGGCCCGAAGATCCTGGGCAACGCGACCGACATCATCTTCGACGGCGTCGTCAGCCAGCAGATCCCGGCCGGCCTGACCCAGCAGCAGGCGGTCGACGCCCTGCGGGCCGTCCGGTCAGACCCAGCAGGCCGACCTGCTGGCGAGCCTGACCCTGACGCCCGGGCAGGACGGGGTCGACTTCACCGCGCTGCGCAACACCCTCCTGTTCGTGGCCGCGGTCTACCTCCTCAGCTCGCTCTTCGCCTGGGGCCAGTCGTACATCATGGCCGGCGTCACCCAGCGCACCGTCTACCGGATGCGACGGGACGTCGACGCCAAGCTGTCGCGGCTGCCCCTGAGCTACTTCGACAGCCACCCGCGCGGCGACACGCTGAGCCGCGTCACCAACGACATCGACAACATCGCGAACTCGCTCCAGCAGACGCTCACCCAGCTGATCACCGCGCTGTGCACGATCATCGGCGTCATCGCGATCATGTTCTGGATCAGCCCGCTGCTGGCGGTCATCTCGCTGCTGACGGTGCCCCTGTCGATCGCGGTCACGGTGTTCGTCGCCAAGCGCTCGTCGCAGCAGTTCGCGGCCCAGTGGACGCAGACCGGCAAGCTCAACGGGCACGTCGAGGAGATGCACACCGGGCATCGCATCGTCAAGGCGTTCGGCCGCCAGCAGGAGGCGATCGAGACCTTCGACCAGGAGAACGAGCAGCTCTTCCAGGCCAGCTTCAAGGCGCAGTTCCTGTCGGGGACGATCCAGCCGGTCATGGCCTTCATCGCCAACCTCAACTACGTCGCGATCTGCGTCATCGGCGGGATCCAGGTCGCCAACGGGCAGATGAGCCTCGGCGACGTCCAGGCCTTCGTCCAGTACTCGCGCCAGTTCACGATGCCGATCACCCAGACCGCCAGCATCGCCAACGTCATCCAGTCCGCGATCGCCTCGGCCGAGCGGGTCTTCGAGCTGCTCGACGAAGGCGAGGAGAGCCGCGAGGTCGAGCTCGTCGGCGCGCGGCCGAGCGTCGCCGGGCGCGTCGAGCTCGAGAACGTGTCGTTCCGCTACCTGCCCGAGGTGCCGCTCATCGAGGACCTCAACCTCGTCGTGGAGCCGGGCCAGATGGTCGCCATCGTCGGACCGACCGGCGCCGGCAAGACGACCCTGGTCAACCTGCTGATGCGGTTCTACGAGATCGACGAGCGGCCGGATCACCGTCGACGGGATCGACAGCCGCGCGATGTCGCGCGACGAGCTCCGGTCGACGTTCGGGATGGTCCTCCAGGACACGTGGCTGTTCCACGGCACGATCCGCGAGAACATCGCCTACGGCCGCGAGGACGTGACCGAGGAGGAGATCGTCGAGGCCGCCAAGGCAGCCCACGTCGACCACTTCGTGCGGACGCTGCCCGACGGCTACGACACGATCCTCGACGACGACGCGACCAACGTGTCGCAGGGCGAGAAGCAGCTGCTGACGATCGCCCGGGCGTTCCTCGCGGACCGCCGGATCCTGATCCTCGACGAGGCGACGAGCTCGGTCGACACGCGGACCGAGATCCTCATCCAGCGGGCCATGAGCAAGCTGATGCTCGGCCGGACGAGCTTCGTCATCGCCCATCGGCTGTCGACGATCCGCGACGCCGACACGATCCTGGTCATGGACCACGGCCGGATCGTCGAGCAGGGCACGCACGAGGCGCTGCTCGCCCGCCGCGGCTTCTACTTCGACCTGTACGACTCGCAGTTCGCGGAGCCGCTCCTCGAGGCCGGCTGAGCGAGGAACCGCGTCGCGGCACGCAGCGGCATATGGGACGATGCCGCCATTCGGGGGTGGAGGCGGCCATGGTCGACGAGCCACGGGTGCTCGCAGCGCGACACGGGGTCATGACGGCCATCGCCGGGGACGTGGCGCGCCTCGTGGCGGCCGTCGCCGAGGACGTCGGTGAGACGCCCGAGGCGGTCCGCCCGGTCGTCGACCTGACGCTCCGGCTGCTGCTCGATCAGCCCGGGCTGGCCAAGGGCCGCGCGATCATGCGCGTCGCCGGGGCCCAGGCCGCCCGCGACGGCATCCCCGCCGAGCGGTACCTCCAGCGGTTCACCTCCACGACCTGGCTCATCTGGGAGGCGGCGCGGGCCCATCCGGCGACCGACCGGGCGGTGCTGGAGAACGTCGGCCAGACCCTGCTGCGCGGCATCGACCTGCTCGTCGGGGCGGTCGCCGACGGGTACAACGCGGTCGATCGCGAGACCGTGGCCCACGACGCCGAGATGCGCCGCGCCCTGCTCGAGGACATCCTCAGCACCGCGCCGGCCGACCCGGTGGCCGCGGCGCGTCGCCGCCGGACGGCCGATCGGTACGGCCTCGATCCGGACGACCTGTACCGGGTCGTCGCGGTGGCGGACCGGCGCACGGACACGGATGCCTCGATCGAGGACGGCGTCCACGCGCTGGGTCGACGGCTCCGCCGGCCGTCGCGGACGGGCGGGCCGGCCTCCTCGTTCCCGCTGCCCCAGGTCGTCATCTGGCGCGACCTCGTCGTCGTCCTCGCCCGGGCATCGTGGCCGGCCGGGGACAGGCTGCCCCAGCATCTCGACGACCTGCTCGGCCCGGGCTGGGTGGCGGTCGCCGGCGCCCCGGTCCCCGGAGTCGAGGGCATCGCGGCCACGATGGGCCGGCTGACGCTGTCCCTCCGGACGGCCGTCCGGATCGGCCGGCAGGGCTGGATCGACGCACCGGACGAGCTCGCGCTCGAGGAGCTGGTCACGGTCGACGACGCGCTGCTGGACGCCGCCGTCGCGCGCGAGCTGGGCGCGATCCTCGCCGACCCGCGGATGGGAGCGGAGCTGATCGAGACCCTCGAGGTCTACGTCGAGGGTGGGCAGAACATGCGCGAGACCGCCCGGCGGCTGCACCTCGCACCGCGGACCGTGGCCTACCGGCTGGAGCGGATCGCCCGGCTCATCGGGCGTCCCCTGGACGGACCGACGCTCCGGCGGCTGTCCGTCGCCGCGTTCGCCTACCGCACGCGGCGAGGGGGCGGACCGGAGGGGTCCTGAGTGGTGCGGTGGGGTGGGCGTCCGGTCCGCCGCGATGACCCGTCTTGCCGAGGTGTTGCAAGGATCGGCCCCGGCGATCGGCCGAACTGAGGCATGTCCTCGGGGTCGGTCCGGGCACGATGATCAGTGTTGTCGCTCGATCCCCGCGGTCGGGCGGCTTGTGGTGCGCCAAGCGCTCCACCCGGCAGGCGCTCTGTCCCCCCGCTGGGCGCCTGCCGGCAAACGACGACCGGCCCTAGCGGTCCGGGCCGAGCTCCTTCCGCAGGGCCGATCGCCCGCGCGACAGCCAGCTCGCGACCGTCCCCTCCGGCACGCCGAGCATCGCGCCGATCTCCGCCTGCGTGTAGCCGTCGAGCACGTTGAGCAGCAGCGCGGTCCGGGTCCGCGGCTCGAGACCGCGGAGGGCCGCCCACAGGTCCGGGTCGGTCGGGTCGGTCCACGGACGCGCCTCCACCCGGCCGATCGCCGCCAGCCAGCGCCGGCGGCCGCGCAGGTGGTTGAACGCCAGCCGCAGGGCGATCGTGTAGAGCCAGCCGCGGACGTCGACGCCGTCGAACCGCGCCCACGATCGATACGCCCGCAGGTACGCGTCCTGCGCGATGTCCTCGGCGTCGTGCTCGTCGCCGAGGACGAGCACCAGCCGCCGGATGAGGTTCGCGTAGTGCGGCCGGACGGCCGCCTCGAAGGCATCCCCGTCGTCCTTCGTGGCGGCGGCACGGTCGGGCCGCGCCGCCGCCGTCGCGTCGGCCGAGGTCATGGCATCGGCTTCCCGAAGCAGTCCCCCACCCCGGTCGCGCCGTCACGCTGGTCGACGACCATGATCACCGTCCCGTCCGGCAGCAGGGACCCCGGGATGACGTAGCCGTGGGCCGGTGGCGTCGTCACGTGGACGCTCGAGCTCGAACCCTTGCCGCCGTCCGGCGCCAGGACGGTCCCGGTCTCGACCTGCCAGTCGACCGTGGCGTAGCCGTGGGCGGCGAGGAAGGCGGCGGCCTCCGGCGGGGTCATGCATTCCATCGACGCGCCGGCCAGCGGCCCGCCCGGATTCTCGATGCCGGGGTAGCCCTCGGCGGCCAGCTGGCGGGCGACGAAGGCGCCGGCCGCCGCGGTCGCCACGACCGCCAGCACGAACACCGGCGCCATCGCCATCGAGACCGCGAACCGCCTGCGTCGACGGCCCCGTCCCGGCAGAGCGGGCGGCCCTCCGGTGGCGGGCGCGCGTGCCTCGAGTGCCGCGAGCCGGCTCGAGAGTGCGAGGTCGTCGTCGTGGTCCATCGGGGTCACCTTCGATCGCCGGCGGTGTCCGATCCCCGCCGTTCGACCTGTACAACACCGCCGCCGCCGGGATCCTTGCAGGCCTCGGCCGGTGCGGTCGCGAATCCTACCGTCGCGGGCTGTACGATCGTCCGGAAGGAGATCCGATGGCGATCAGCGAGCGGGCCGGACGACCGGCCGAGCCGGGACAGCTCGTCGACCTCGACCGGCTCGTGGGGGCGTACTACGACGTCCGGCCGGACCCGGCCGACCCCGCCCAGCGGGTCGCGTTCGGGACGTCCGGCCACCGCGGCTCGTCGCTCAAGGGCGCCTTCAACGAGGCGCACATCGCGGCGACGACCGAGGCGATCTGCCGGTACCGCGCCGGCCAGGGAACCGACGGGCCGCTGTTCATCGGGCGCGACCCGCATGCCCTGTCCGAGCCGGCTTTCGAGACGGCCCTGCGAGGCCTCGTGGCCCACGGCGTGGACGTCCGGGTCGACGACGCCGACGGCTACACGCCGACGCCGGTCATCTCGCACGCGATCCTGGTCCACAACCGGGGCCGGGCGGGCCGCGAGGGCCGCCTGGCGGACGGCATCGTGGTCACGCCGTCGCACAACCCGCCGGAGGACGGCGGCTTCAAGTACAACCCGCCGAACGGCGGGCCGGCGGACACGGACGTCACGGGCTGGATCCAGGACGAGGCGAACCGGCTGCTCGAGGCCGGGCTGGACGGCGTCCGCCAGGTCCCGCTCGCGGAGGCGCGCGCGGCCGCGACCGGGCACGACTTCCTGGGCGGCTACGTCGGCGACCTCGCGTCGGTCATCGACATGGACGCGATCCGTGCGTCCGGGCTGCGGCTCGGGGTGGACCCGCTGGGCGGTGCGAGCGTGGCCTACTGGCCGGCCATCGGCGAACGCTACGGCCTGGACCTGACCGTCACCAACACCACGGTGGACCCGCAGTTCGCGTTCATGACCTGCGACTGGGACGGCCGGATCCGGATGGACCCGTCGTCGCCGTACGCGATGGCCCGCCTCGTCGAGCTGCGCGACCGGTTCGACGTCGCGTGCGGCAACGACACCGACGCCGACCGCCACGGCATCGTCACGCCCGGGGCCGGGCTGCTCAACCCGAACCATTTCCTGGCGGTCGCGGTCGGCCACCTGTTCGGCGGCGGCCGCGACTGGGGCGCCGACGTGGCGGTCGGCAAGACCCTCGTCTCGAGCGCGATGCTCGACCGCGTGGCCGCCGACCTCGGCCGCCGCCTGCTCGAGGTCCCGGTCGGCTTCAAGTGGTTCGTGTCCGGACTGGTCGACGGCAGCCTCGGGTTCGGTGGCGAGGAGAGTGCCGGGATGTCGTTCCTGCGCCGCGATGGGACGGTCTGGACGACCGACAAGGACGGCATCATCGCGTGCCTGCTGGCGGCCGAGATGACCGCCCGGAGCGGCCGCGACCCGGGTGCGACCTATGCCGGCCTGACCGAGCGGTTCGGGGCGCCCGTCTACCGCCGGATCGACGCCGCCGCGACGCCCGCCCAGAAGGCCATCCTCGGCCGGCTCTCGGCGGATCAGATCAGCGCGACCGAGCTGGCCGGCGAGCCGGTGACCGGTATCCTCACGACGGCGCCCGGCAACGGCGCCCCGATCGGCGGGCTCAAGGTCACGACCGAGCACGGCTGGTTCGCGGCACGGCCATCGGGGACGGAGGACGTCTACAAGATCTACGCGGAGAGCTTCCTGGGGGACGACGCACCTGGAACGGATCATCGACGAGGCGCAGGCCGTCGTCGGGAGGGCACTGGCATGACGCACGAGCACGAGCACGACCACGAGCACGAGCACGACCACGACCACGAGCACGAGCACGGGCCCGAGGACTACGTGGCGGCCGTCGAGGACTTCCGCGCCGACAAGGACGCCTGGTTCAAGACGGCAGCCAGCCCGCTCCCGCACGAGGTCCGGCACACCTTCGCCGGTCTGCCCTACTTCCCGGTCGATCCCGCGCTGCGCTTCGACGATCTGCCGCTGGCGCCGTACGCCGGCACGGAGCCGTCCGCGTTCCAGATCCCGACCTCGGACGGGCAGCTCCGGCCCGCTCATCGGGCGGGCACCTTCGAGTTCGAGCTGGACGGCGAGACGCGCCGGCTGACCGGCTACGTGCTCGACGGCGGCGACGACGATGGCGGCGACACCGACGAGGTGGACTCGGTGTTCGTGCCGTTCATCGACGCGACCAGCGGTCACGAGACCTACGGCGCCGGCCGCTACCTCGACCTCGAGGCCGAGCCCGACGGCACGTACTCCCTCGACTTCAACCTCGCCTACCACCCGTACTGCGTCTACGCGCCGACCTACTCCTGTCCGCTCACGCCGGCAGAGAACCGGCTGCCGGTGCGGATCGAGGCGGGCGAACGGCTTCCCGAGGACGCTCCTCCAGCCTGACCGTGCGATCCATCCCCGCCGCGACGCTGGCGCGATGGGAGATGACGAGCGTCGTCCGGTCCGC
Organism: uncultured Chloroflexia bacterium; assembly: GCA_963720495.1. GTDB lineage: Bacteria > Chloroflexota > Limnocylindria > Limnocylindrales > CSP1-4 > SPCO01. The sequence continues at coordinate 41,416 of CAVRFU010000002.1, read as the reverse complement.
GATGAACGGCGCGAGTGACGCCATCAGGTCGCGCTCGGTCAGCGACGTCGAGGTTGGCCGTCGCCTCGTCGAGGACCAGGATCGGGGCGTCCTTGATGATCGCCCGGGCGATGGCCAGCCGCTGACGCTCGCCGCCGCTGAGCAGCAGCCCGTGCTCGCCGACGCGCGTCTCGTAGCCGGCGGGCAGGGTCTCGATGAACGCGTCGACCTGGGCGAGCCGGCAGGCGGCGACGATCCGCTCGTCGGTCACGTCCGCGTCGGCCACGGCGAGGTTGTCGCGGATGGTCGCGTTGAACAGGTGGACCTCCTGCGGGACGACCCCCAGCATCGCCCGGACCTCGTCGGCGGGGATCTCCCGGAGCTCGCGACCGCCGATCCGGATCGATCCCGCCTCGTAGTCCCAGAACCGGAGCAGGAGGTTGACCAGGGTCGACTTGCCGGAGCCGCTCGGCCCGACGAGCGCGAGGCTGCCGCCGGACGGGATGGTCAGGCTCAAGCCCGTCGAGCACCCACGGCTCGTCCGGCGCGTAGCGGAAGCGCAGGTCGCGGATCTCGATGGCGGGCGGGCGGGTCGGGTCGGTCGCGTCGTGGCGGGCGACCGGCGGGTTCGATCGGCGTCGTGGAGCTCGCCGGCGCCTCGACCACGGCCGGCGCCGCATCGGTCAGCTCGAACAGCCGGCGCGCGGCGGCCTCGTTGGCGTCCTGCAGGGCGAAGGCCTGGGAGAGCGGTGCGATGACCTCGAAGCAGGCGACCGCGGCGAGGGGCAGCACGGCCAGGTAGACGCCGTCCAGCCGGCCCGCGCCCACGAGCTGGACCCCGATCGCCAGCACGGTGACCCCGGCCAGGCTGGCGAACAGCGCCGCCAGCGCGGTGGTGGCCGCCCGAACCATCGCCAGCCGGTCCGTCGCCCGGTCCAGCTCCGCCCCGAGCGCCAGCACGCGCTCGCGATGCGCCGCCGCCCGGTCGAGCGCGATGAGGTCCGCGATGCCGCCGATCTCGTCGACGATCATCGCGGTCAGCTCGCCGCGCGAGTCGACGCTGGCCCTCGCCGCGGCGCGTGACAGTCGACGCGAGACGAGCGGCAGGACGACCCCGGTGCCGACGAGGAACGCGACGAGCGCGACGCCCAGGACCGGGTCGAAGGCGCCCAGGAGGATGGCCCCGAACGCGGTCACCAGGGCCGCCACGACGGGCGGCACGATGACCCGGACGTAGAAGTCCTCGAGCGTCTCGATGTCCGCGACGATCCTGGCCAGCAGGTCGCCGCTCCGTCGGTCGGTCAGGCCGGCGGGCGCCAGCGGCTCGATCGAGGCGAAGAACCAGACGCGCAGGTCGGCCAGGATCTCGAACGTCGCGCGGTGCGTGACGTAGCGCTCGAGGTAGCGGAAGGTGGCCCGCGCGATCGCCAGGACCCGAACGCCCGTGATGACGAGCGCGACCTCGGCGACGTTGGTGATCAGCGCGGCCTTCGAGATGAGGTAGGCGGACATCGCCATGAGGGCGACGTTCGACCCGACGGCGAGGAAGCCCAGCACCGCCCCGATCGCGATCCAGCGGCGGCGAGCGGCCATCAACCCGAACAGGCGCCGGAAGATCGTCACGCGTCGGGCCCGTCCGCGGCGGCGGCCAGCAGGCGGCGGTACGGCCCGTCGCGACCGGCGAGCTCGGCCGGCGAGCCGGTCTCGACGACGCGTCCGCGATCGAGCACGACGACGAGGTCCGCGGTGTCGACGAACCGCAGCCGGTGCGAGACGACCAGGACGGCCCGGGTCGCCGCGAGCCGCTCGACGGCGTCGCGGATGCCCGACTCGCTGGCCGGGTCGAGATGCGAGGTCGCCTCGTCGAGGATGACCAGCCGGGCATCGGCGAGGAACGCCCGCGCGATCGCGAGCCGCTGGCGCTGGCCGCCGCTCAAGCGGACGCCGTCCTCCCCGACCGGCGTGGCGTACCCGCCGGGAAGGGTCGCGATGAACGCGTCCGCGCCGGCCTCCCGGGCGGCCGCGGCGACCGCCTCGTCCGTGGCGTCGGGTCGGGCCAGCCGGATCGTGTCCGCGACCGTGCCGTGGAACAGGTGCGGCCGCTGCGGGACCCAGGTCAGGCGTGCCCGCCAGGCCGACGGATCGATCGCCGCCAGCGGCGTGTCGCCGACGAGGATGGCGCCGGCGTCGGGCTCGATGAACCGCAGCAGCAGGCTCGCCAGCGTCGACTTTCCGGCTCCCGTCGCGCCGACCAGCGCGACCACGCCGGCAGGCGGGATGCGCAGGTCGAGCCGGTCGAGGGCCGGCTCCGCTCGGCCCGGGTAGGTGAACGACACGGCCTCGAACCGGATCGCGCCGTCGGTCGGGACCGGGGCGCCGGCGACGGCCCGGCGCCGCATCGGCCGTGGCGACCGATGTGCCGTGGCGCCCGCATCGGCCGCGGCGACCACCCCGCGCGACGCGGACGGCTCGTCGAGGATCGCGAACGCGCGCTCGGCGACCGCCCGGCCGGCGGCGCCCGAGTGGTAGCGCGTCGCCAGGGTGCGCAGCGGCAGGAAGAACTCGGGCACGATGATGAGCACCGCCAGCGCGCGCCCGAACTCGATCGAGCCGTCCATCAGCCGCAGGCTGATCTCGACCGCGACGAGGGCCACCGCGACCGCCCCGCCCCACTCGAGCACGAGCGACGTCTGGAACGCGGTCCGCAGGACCTCCATGGTCGTGTCGCCGTAGCGCCGGCTGATGTCGCGGATGGTGTCGACCTGCTCCCGGCTCCGCCCGAACATCTTGAGCGTGGCCAGGCCGCCCAGCATGTCCAGGAAGAACGCGCTCAGCCAGCGCACCTCGGCGAAGCGCTGCTCCGTGATGGCCCGCGCGCGGCCGCCGATGAAGCCGAGGAGCAGGACGAGGATCGGCCCCGTGAACAGCAGCACGAGGGTCGTGGGCGGATCGATGACGAGGATCACCGCCAGGACCAGCAGCGGGACGGCCCCGGCCAACGCCCGCGCCGGCTGGAACGAGGTGACGAAGGCATCGATGCTCGCCAGCCCGTCGGTCAGCACGCTGCTCAGCTCGCCGCTCCGCTCCCGACCGGTCCAGGCCGGTCCGAGCGCGAAGAGCTGCGCCGTCAGGTCGGCCCGCAGTGTGCCCTTGATGCGGGCCGACGCGCGCTGGGCCAGTCCGTCTGCCGCCAGCAGGAACCCGGCGCGCACGACGGCCAGGACGGCGATGGCGACCAGCGGCGTCGCGACCGTCGCCAGCGACCCGCCACCCAGGAAGACCCCCGCCACGACGACGCTCGTGAGCCACGCCTGGCCGACGACGATCGCCGCGGCCACGAACCCGGACGCGATGCCGAGGCCGAGGAGCCCGCGCGCGCCCGGGGCGGACCGCAGGAGCCGGTCCCCGGGCGAGGCCGTCCGATCGCGCGTCCGCCTCATCCGGGAGGTGGCCCGGACCCTAGTAGCCGTGCGAATCGACGACCGTCTTGCCCCGGAAGATGTAGTAGACGCCGGTCGTGTAGAGCAGCACGAACGGCAACCCGATGAGCGCGAAGATCAGGGTGACCACCAGCGTGTTGTCGGCCGATGCGGCGTTGAAGATCGTCAGGTTGTAGGCCGTGTCCGTGGTCGAGATGATGAGGTTCGGGTAGAGCCCGACCCCGCCCGAGATGAGCAGCAGCCCGATCGTGGCGGACGAGGCCAGGAAGGCCCGGAACGGCTCGCCCCGCCGCACGAACACCCAGGCCGCCCCGAGTGCGACGAGCGCCGCCGCCGGGAGGAGGGCCGGCCAGATGTCGTCGAGGTACCGCTCCGAGATGGTCGGATGGAACACCGCCAGGGCGACGACCACGACCGTGTTGAGCACGAAGAACACGATCATCAGCCGCGGCACCGCGCGTTGGAGCCGGTCGTGCAGCTCGCCCTCCGTCTTGATCAGCAGGTAGATCCCGCCCTGCATCGCGAACATCGCGACGGTCGTCACGCCGACGAGCACGGTGAACGGCGTCAGCAGCCCGATCAACCCGGTCGAGATGTTGCCCTGGGCGTCGAGCGGCAGGCCGTCGATGATGTTGCCGAAGGCCAGCCCGAGGAGGAATGCGAGGCCCGTCGAGGCGACCGCGAAGACGGTGTCCCAGGCCGATCGCCAGCGTCGGCCGGGCTCCTTGGACCGGAACTCGAGGGCGACGGTCCGGAGGATCATCACCAGCAGGACCAGGACGAAGGCCAGGTACAGGCCCGAGAACAACGACGCGTACGCCAGCGGGAAGACCGCGAACAGGACGCCCGCGCCGAGCACCAGCCAGACCTCGTTGCCGTCCCAGACCGGGCCGATGCTGTTGAGGAGGATGCGCCGCTCGGTGTCGGTCCGCGCCATGGGCAGCAGCAGGATGCCGACGCCCATGTCGAACCCGTCGAGGATCAGGTAGCCGGCGATGATCAGGATGAACAGGAAGAACCAGACGTCATTGAGGGTCATGGCTCGTCTCCCAGGTCGGCGGCGCGCCGGCTGCGGCTGAAGACGTCCCGGAACGTATCCGGCAAGCGAGGACATCGGGACGGTCTCGACATCCTCCAGCTCCTCCGGGCCTTCGTGGATCTTGCGGTTGAGCAGGTACAGGAACAGGACGAGCAGCAGACCGTAGAGGATCAGGAACATCCCGAGCGACGATGGCGACATCGATCGCGGTCAGCACCGGCGAGTGGCCATCGGCGGTCGTGAGGACGTTGTAGACGACCCACGGCTGGCGACCGATCTCACCCGTCCACCATCCGGCGGTGATCGTCGCCTCACCGATGAACACCGTCAGGACCAGCAGCCAGAGGACGAAGCGGGACTCGTAGAGCCGCCGCTTCCACAGGAACATGATCCCCGCCAGCACGCCGATCGCGGCCAGCGCGGGCCCCATCGTGATCATGAAGTGATAGACCTGGAACAGGAGATTGATCGGCGGCGTCGGGTCCGGGGCGAACGAATCGATGCCCTGGACCGTGGCGTGGATGTCCTGGTACGCGAGGAAGCTGAGCAGGCACGGGATCGAGATCCCGCTGGTCGTCTGCGTGGCCGTGTCGACCCAGCCCACGACGAACATCCGGGCGCACGATTCGCTCTGGAAGAGCCCCTCCATCGACGCCAGCTTCAGCGGCTGGTTGTTCGTCACCGCGATCGCCATGTTGGCCCCGAACACGACGACGTTGAGGATCGCGAACAGGATGAAGACGGGAAGCGCGGCCTTCAGGTTCGACTTGGCCAGCTCGATGTGCTGCTTCTTCAGGAGGTACCAGGCGCTGACGCTGCACATCAGGGCCGCCCCGACCGTCCAGGACGCTGCCCAGACGTGCAGGAGGCGCGGGATGAACGTCGGCGTGAACACGACCTGCCAGAAGTCGGTCATCACCGCCCGGTCGTTCACGACCTCGTAGCCCTGCGGCGTCTGCATCCACGAGTTGGCCATGAGGATCCAGAGGGCGCTGAAGTGCGCCCCGAAGACGACCATGAAGATCGAGAACAGCCACAGCCGCGGGCCGAGCCGGTTGCCCCCGAAGAGCATCAGGCCGAGGAACCCGCCCTCGAGGAAGAACGCGAACACGCCCTCCGCGGCGAGCAGGCTCCCGAACACGTTGCCGACGAACCGCGAGTAGTCGGCCCAGTTCATGCCGAACTCGAATTCCTGCACGATCCCGGTCGCGACGCCGACGGCGAAGATCAGGCCGTAGACCTTGACCCAGAAGAACGACAGGCGCCGCCATTTCGGGTCCTTGGTCCGGACGTAGATGATCCCGATGATGACCAGCATCAGACCCAGCCCCATCGAGAGGGGCGGGAAGATGAAGTGGAAGCTGGCCGTCAGCGCAAACTGGACGCGCGACAGGAACTCCGCGTCCATCGGTCAGTCCTTCGTCGCCTGGGCCTTGACCGGGCTCGGCTGCATGCCCATCCGGGCGGTCGAGCGGCCGCTGTCGATCGCGTCGATGAGGCCGTTCCGGCAGACCAGGTGGGCCACCAGGCCGGTCCAGCCGGTCTGGTGCGACGCACCGATCCCGGCCCCGGTATCACCGTGGAAGTACTCGTGGAACCAGAGCAGGTCGTGCCAGTCCGGGTCGGTCTGGAACTTCTCGTATGCACCGAACACCGGCCGTCGGCCGTTCTCATCGTCGAGCCAGATGGACACCAGCCGGCGGGCGATATCCTCGGCCACGTCGCGCAGCCGCACTACCGTCCCGGACCCGGTCGGGTACTCGACCCGGAAGTCGTCGCCCATGAACGAATCCCAGTTCCAGAGCGACACGATGGTCATGTAGTTGGTCGGCATCCAGACAGGACCGCGCCAGTTCGAGTTGCCCCCGAACAAACCCGACGTCGACTCTCCCGGCTCGTAGTCGACCTGGGCCGTCAGGCCGCCAAGCTCGAGCTTGAACGGCTGGTCGCGATGGCGCTTCGACAGCGCACGCAAGCCGTGCGGCGACAGGAACCCCTCCTCGGACAGCATCTCGCCCAGGAGCTTGCCCAGCCGGACCGGCGGGACCACGCTCAGCTGGAAGTTCTGGTGACCGGCTCGGCCGGTGATGAAGCCGCCCTCGCGCAGCCGTTCGCCGCTGAGATGCTCGGACTCCATGAAGCTCGCGAACCGCTTTCCGAGCGATTGCCCGCGCCGGACCATCCCCTCCGGGATCGACGCGACCGGCAGGAGCGGGATCAGGCCGACCATGGAATGGACCTTGATCGGGATGGCCGATCCGTCGGCGAGCTTGAGGGCGTCGTAGAAGAAGCCGTCCTCCTCGTCCCACAGACCGCTCCGGTTCATCGCCGCGGCGATCCGCACCGCGTGCTCCATGAACGTGGTCTGGAAGTCCTCGTAGGCGGGATCCTTCTCCGAGAGGACGGTCGCGATCCGGAGCATGTTCAGGCAGTACATGAACATCCAGGCGGTCGCATCGGACTGCTCGAGCTCGGTCCCGGCCGGCAGGTGCGACCGGTCGAACGCGCCGATGTTGTCGAGGCCGAGGAAGCCGCCCGAGAAGAGGTCGTTGCCCTCCTTGTCCTGGCGGTTCAGCCACCAGGTGAAGTTGAGCAGCAGCTTGTGGAAGATCCGGCGCAGGAACTCGTCGTCCTTGCGCCCGTCGATCGTCCAGACGAGGTAGGCGGCGGCGGCGTGGACCGGCGGATTGACGTCGTCGAACGACCACTCGTACGCCGGCAGCGCCCCGTGCGGATGCTGGAACCACTCCCGGCACAGCAGCAGGAGCTGGTACTTCGCGAACGCCGGGTCGATGTGGGCGAACGTCACCGCGTGGAACGCGAGGTCCCAGGCGGCGAACCACGGGTATTCCCATGGATCGGGCATCGAGATGATGTCGGCCGCCTCGAAATGCCGCCACGTCGCGTTGCGGGCGGTCAGCCGCTCGGGGGGCGGCGGCGGCAGGCCCGGGTCGCCGTCGAGCCAGCGCGCGACGTTGTAGCCGTAGTACTGCTTGCTCCAGAGCATGCCGGCGAACGCCTGGCGCATGACCCGCTGCTCGTCGTCGCCCATGCCCTCGCGACTGAGAGCCGCGTAGAAGTCGTCCGCCTCGCCCTCGCGCCGGCGCATGGTCGACTCGAAGGACGGTCCGAGCGGATCGGTGGGCGCGACCTCGTCGGCCGCGGCCTTGCCGTTGCCCTCGCCCGCCGTGGCGGCCGTTGCGACGGCCGGCACCGTGACCTCGGCTTCCGCGCCGACCGCAGGCACCGTGGTGCTCCGCGGCTTGGCGGCCCTGGCCGTCTTGTGCAACCGCAGCCGCAGCTCGACGGTCTCCCCGGCCGGGACGTCCAGCCGGTACCAGGGCGACGCCTTCGTCCCGACGCCGTCGGGGTTGACCGTGGCGGTGCCCCCGATGAGGTGATCGTTGATGCCGTCCTTCGGGTAGGGCGTCGTGTTGGGAACGCCCTCGATCCGCTCGCGGTTCGTCTCGTTCTCGCAGAAGAGCAGGGTCGGCGCCGTCCCGTCCGAAGCGGGGCCGATCTCGAGGGTGTAGTCGCCCAGCTCCGGATGGGTCGCCAGGATGGACCGGCCGTCCGGGCCCGCCCGGAGCTCCGGCTTGACCTGGTCGGGGTTCCAGGCCCACTCGTTGCGGAACCACAGGGTCGGCAGGACGTGGAGTGTCGCGGTCTCGGGGCCCCGGTTGCGGACCGTGATCCGCATCAGGACGTCGGTCGGGCTCGCCTTCGCGTAGTGGACCTCGACGATCCAGTAGCGATCGTCGTCGAAGACGCCGGTATCGAGCAGCTCGTACTCGGGCTCGAACTTCGACCGCCCCCGGTTGGTCGTGACGAGGTCCTCGTAGGGGAACGCGGCCTGCGGGTAGTGGTAGCGCCAGCGCAGCCAGGCGCTGCTCGGGATGGCATCGAGGTACCACCAGTAGTCCTTGACGTCCTCGCCGTGATTGCCCTCGGGACCGGACAGCCCGAACATCCGCTCCTTGATGATCGGATCCTTGCCGTTCCACAGCGCCAGGGCCAGGGTCAACCGGTTGAAGACGTCGGTCATGCCCGCCATGCCGTCCTCGTTCCACCGGTACGCCCGCGAGCGGGCATGGTCGTGCGGGAACGAGTCCCAGGCGTCGCCACCGGCGCTGTAGTCCTCGCGCACGCCGCCCCAGGCGCGCTCGGACAGGTACGGACCCCACTCGTACCACGGGCTGGCCTCGCGCCAGCCGTTCTCCGGATGGCCCGCGTTCTCCATCCGCTTGTGCTCGGCGTCGGTCATGACTTCCTCCCTGGGGCGGTGCGGTCCGCCCGTCGCGCCGCCAGCAGGACGACCGAGCGTGGTTGTGTGCGATAGGTCGCTCCGGTCACCTCGGTCGCGACGCCGATGTCCGCGACGATGTCGTCCGGTGCGTCGAGGCTCGTGTCGACGATCCGCCGCCACGCCCCGGCGGTCACGTCGGGCGCGGGCAGCGCGAACTCGAGGGGTTCCCAGTAGGCGTTGAAGATCAGGTGCAGGGCTCCGTCGTCGGCCCGGATGGTCAGCGCGATGCTGTGCGAGTCGTCGCCCAGGTCGGGCCGGCCGATCTCCACCCCGCTCCACTCGAGCGATGCGTCCTGGAGCATGTCCAGGAGCCCCGCGTCGTCGGGCATGTCCAGCACGGACGAGACCCGCCGCCGGATGCGGATGAGGCCCTGGGTGAAACGGTGGATGTCGGCGTGGCGCTCGACGGCCGTCCAGTCGAACCAGCTCGTCGGGTCGTCGTGCCCGTAGGCGTTGTTGTTGCCGCCCTGCGTCCGGCGGACCTCGTCGCCCATGAGCAGCATCGGCGCCCCGAGCGACAGGAGGTCGAAGACGAGGAGGTTCCGGACCTGCTGCCCCCGCAGCCGCTCGACGGCGGGGTCGTCGGTCGGGCCCTCCACCCCGCAGTTCCAGCTCAGGTTCCCGTCGCTGCCGTCGCGGTTGCCCTCGCCGTTCGACTCGTTGTGCTTCGCGTCGTACGAGACGAGGTCGTTGAGCGTGAAGCCGTCGTGGCAGGTGACGAAGTTGATGCTGGCCCCGGGCTCGCGGTGCTTGTGGCCGTAGATGTCCGGGCTGCCGAGGAAGCGCTGGCCGACCGCGCCGACAAGCCCCCGGTCGCCCTTGACGAAGGCGCGGACGTCGTCGCGGAACCGGCCGTTCCACTCGGACCAGCGATCGCCGACGAAGCTGCCGACCTCGTACAGGCCGCCGGCGTCCCATGCCTCCGCGATGAGCTTCGTGCCGGCCAGCGCCGGGTCGGTCTCGATGTCCCACAGCGCCGGCGGGTTCTTCATCGGCTCGCCGGCCTCGTCGCGTGACAGGACCGCGGCCAGGTCGAACCGGAAGCCGTCGACGTGCATCTCCTTGACCCAGTAGCGGAGGCTGTCGACGATCAGCCGCCGGACGATCGGGTTGTTGGTGTTGAACGTGTTGCCCGTGCCGCTGTAGTCGAGGTAGCCGCCGTCACCGTCCAGCAGGTAGTAGGTGTCGTTGGCGAAGCCCCGGAAGCCGAACGTCGGGCCGTCCGCGCCGACCTCGGCGGTGTGGTTGTAGACGACGTCGAGGATGACCTCGATGCCGGCCCGGTGGAGCGCCTTGACCAGGTCGCGGAACTCGTCCACGGCGGCCGTGGGTCCGGCCCCGCTGGCGTACCCGGCGTGCGGGGCGAAGAACGCGACCGGCTGGTAGCCCCAGTAGTTGACCAGGCCGGCCGGGCGCCGCCAGGCGGTCGAACGCGAAGACCGGCAGGAGCTCGACCGCGGTGATCCCGAGGTCGACCAGGTACGGGATCTTGTCGATGAAGCCCGCGTACGTCCCGCGCCGCCCGGATGCCACGCCGGAGCTGGGGTCGGCGGTGAAGCCCGCGACGTGGGCCTCATAGATGACCGTGTGGCGGAACGGGCGCTCGATCCGCTGGTCGCCCTCCCAGTCGTAGTCGCTCCCATCGACGACGACGCTCTTCATCGGGACCGCGCCCTCGGACGGGGCGCCGGCGTCCACCCGTCGGTAGCCCGCCGGTGTCGCGACCGCCCGCCCGTATGGATCGAGGAGCACCTTCGTCGCGTCGAACCTGCAGGCCGTCGTGCGGCGCCCACGGCCCGTTCACGCGGTAGCCGTACAGCTGGCCGTGACCGAGGCCCGCGACGTGGACGTGCCAGTAGGCACCGGTCCGGTCGCGGATCGGGTCGAGGACCACGATCCGTGCCGGGACGATGTCGTCGACGCCGTCGAACAGGACGAGCTCGACCCCGCTGGCGTGCTTGGCGAAGACCGCGAAGTCGACGCCGTCGCCGGTGACCGTCGCCCCCAGCCGGTCGTGGCTTCCAGGCGTGACCGTGCCGTCCACGGTGGGCGTGACGTCGCGGTCGGCCGGCAGGTCCGGGAGCGGGGTCGCGGCGGTCATCGCCCTAGAGCCCGACGCTCGCCTGCATCATGCCGCCGTCGACGACGACGGTGGTGGCGGTGCCGTACGAGGCTCCGTCCGAGGCGAGGAACGCCACGACGTTGGCGATCTCCTCCGGCTCGGCGACGCGTCCGAGCGGGATGGCGCTCTCGAGCTTGGCCTTGGCGGCCGGGTCGGACAGGGTGACCTCGTCGATCGGTGTGTGGACGGCCCCCGGAGCGACGCCGACGACCGTGATGCCGTGCGGGGCCAGCTCGACGCCCGCGGTCCGGGTCAGCATCCGGACCCCGCCCTTGGCCAGGCAGTAGGGCGAGTTGCCGGGCATCGGCCAGTCCTCGTGGATCGAGCTGATGTTGATGATCCGGCCGCCGCCGCCCTGCGCGATCATCTGCTTTGCCGCGAGCTGGACCCCGAAGAAGGCGCTCTTGAGGTCGATCGCGATGACCATGTCGAACTGGTGCTCGGTCGTGTCGAGCGTCGAGGTGCGCGTCTCCATCCCGGCGTTGTTGACCAGGATGTCGAGCCGCCCGAAGGCGGACACGGTGCCGTCGACCAGCTTCTGGATGTCGGCGATGCTCGAGACGTCGGCCTGGATGATCTGCGCCTTGCCGCCCGCGTCCTCGATCTCCTTCTTGGTCGCGAGCGCCGCGTCCTCGTTCTTGTGGTAGTTGATCGTGACCGCGGCGCCTTGCCGGGCGAGCTCGAGCGCGATGGCGCGGCCGATGCCGCTGTCGCTGCCGGTGACGATGGCGGCCTTGCCTTCAAGGGACATGTCGTGACTCCTCATCGGGTACGGGTCGATGGCTCTCGACGGCTTGATGACGGAGCGCGATGGCCCCCGTCAGGAACGATAGGTGAGCCGAGGGGTCCGAATCTCATCGAGACGAGCCTCGCGGTGGGTGATCGGCCGGCAGGGTCGCGCTGAAGCCCCATCCGCCGGTGAGCGCCTCGCCCTGGGCGAGAGTGACGAGGCTCGACGAACGCCATCACGCCGGGACCCCGATCGGCCCGGGCGGGACGGCCGAGGCCTGCGGCCGCCGCCGGACCACGAGGATGGCGAGCGCGCCGAGCACGACGGCGACACCCGCCGTCGCCGCGTAGATGGTCGGGAGCTCGATGCCGAGCTGGTCCTGCAGGGGGCCGACGCCGAAGGCCGCGAGCCCGTATCCCGCCTGGTAGAACGCGATGAGGAGCCCGGCCAACGACGCACCGACCACCGACAGCTCCCGCTGACCGAAGCTGATCGTCAGGGGCAGGAGCGCGGAACATCCGAAGCCCGCCAGGCCGAACGCGATGACCCCCGCCGTCGCCGACCCCTGCGGGAGCTGGGAGATACCGACCAGGGCGATCGCGGCGACGAACGGCAGGACCTGGTAGGTCCGCGACTCCGGGAAGCTCCGCTCGATCGCGGCGAACAGCACGCGGCCGACCGTGACCATCGCCCAGAACGTGGTCAGCGCGATGGACGCGACGGTGGCGGATGCCCCGACGCTGCCGGTCATGTCCAGGGTTGCCCAGTTCCCGTTCATGGTCTCGACCACCCCGTACAGCAGGGCGAAGGCCGCGAAGAGCCAGAACCGCGACGGCAGCGGTCCCGACGTGCCCGACGCCGGTGCATCGGTCGTGGCCACCTCGAGAGGGAGCGCCGAGCTCCGCGCGATCAGCACCGCAAGCAGGACCGCGACCGCGAGTGGCAGGCCCCACCAGAACCCGAGGCCGAGGAACAGCGCGACCAGGACCGGTGCCAGGGCCGTGCCGAGGCCGAGCAACGCGTTGAGCTGGAGCACGGCGCGGTCCGCAGCGGCTGGAGCGAAGGCGGCCGCGAGCGTGTTCAAGGCAGGCACGGCCAGACCGAAGCCGACGCCCAGGCTCGTCGTCGCGAGGAGCAGCATCGCGTAGGCCAGCGTCGCCTGGTCGATGAAGAACTGGCTCAGGACCAGCAGGGACATCGCCGCGAGGTCTCCGATCAGACCGAACACGAGCATCTGCTTGACGCCGCGCGTGCGCGTCAGCCGCGAGCCGGCCAGCGCCCCGCTGATGGCCGCGATGGCCTGGGGCAGGAACAGCGCCCCGTAGGCCGTGCTGGACAGGCCGTAATAGTCCGGGCTGGTCAGGATCGAGCTGGCCGCCGGGAAGGCGACCAGCGCGACGCCCTGGACGAGACCCGCGCCGTAGACGGCGACGACCTCGCGGCGATCGGCCATCGGAAAGCCTCGGTGATGGCGTCTGGGTCAGGCCGCGCCGGCGCCGCTTCCGACGGCTTCGCGCCCGGAGGTCGCACCGAGCCGATCGAGGAGATGGTCACCCACCCGGAGCGCGTTGGCCATCGCCGTCAGGGCAGGGTTCACCGCGCCGATGCTCGGGAAGAAGCTGGTGTCGACGACGTACAGGTTGTCGACCTCGTGCGCCTTGCAGTTCACGTCGAGGACCGAGGTCGCCGGGTCCGCGCCGAACCGGACGGTCCCCGCCTGGTGTGCGCAGCCGGCGATCGGGATCTCGTTCTTGAGATAGCCCGTCCGCGGGATGAGGTGGTCCGGGTGCATGCCGAGGTGATTGAGCATCGACTTGAGCTGGTGGTAGAGCCGCTCCTTGGGCTCCTGGTTGTTGGGCGTGTAGGTCAGCTTGACCTTGCCGTCCGTGGACAGGGTCACGCGGTTGTCCGGCGCGGGCAGGTCCTCGGTCGACAGCCAGAAGTCGACCGCATGCGTCGCGACGTCGGACAGAGAGAACATCGGGGCGAGCTTGGTCTGGAGCGGCTTCTCGCCCTTGAACATCTCCGCGTCGGACTTGCCGACCATCTGGATGTTGCCCATCGGGAAGTCGAAGCCCTTCATCCCGAAGTAGAAGTCGTTCAGGCCGAGCGTCTTCTGGAACATCGTCGGGTTCGGTTCCTTGGAGATCGCCAGGACGGCCACGCTGTTGTGGAACATGTAGTTCCTGCCGACCTGGCCGGAGCCGTTCGCGAGCCCGTTCGGGTGACGATCGTTGGCCGAGGCCAGCAGGATCTTGGCCGAGTTGGCCGCGCCGGCCGAGATGACGACGATGTCGGCGTCGTAGGTCTCGTCGGCACCGTCGCGCTCGACGACGACCCGCTCGACCGCGGTTCCGGCCGCGTTCGTCTCGAGCCGGGTGACGACCGCGCGCGTCCGCAGGCTGACGTTCTTGTGCTCCAGGGCCGGCCGGACGCCGAGCATCTCGGCATCGGACTTGGCCTGGACGAGGCACGGGAAGCCGTCGCACGTCCGGCAGCGGATGCACTTGCTGTTCGGCCGGTCGTCCTCCAGGAGCCGGACGCCGCAGGGCGCGTGGAACGGGTGGTAGCCGGCCTTCTCCAGATCGTCCGACAGCTGCTGGATGCGCGGCTCGTGGGTCAGCGCCGGGTACGGGTACTGGGCGCTCGCGTGGCCCTCGGTCGAGTCCTCGCCGTGGTCGCCGTGGACCTCGTAGAGATGCTCCGCCCTCGTGTAGTACGGCTCCATGTCGTCGTACGAGATGGGCCAGGCGGGCGAGATGCCGTCGTGGTGGCGGAGCTCCCCGAAGTCCTGCGGCCGCAGGCGGTAGAGGGCCGCCCCGTACATCTTGGTCGCTCCGCCGACCGCGTAGTGGATGCCCGGCTGGAACGGCTTGTCCTTCTCGTCGTACCAGGTCTCCTTGGGCACGTAGCGGTTGTCGACGAAGACCTCTTTCGAGTCCCAGTTCTCGGGCTCGCGCGGCAGCCAGTCGCCTCGTTCGAGGATCAGGATCCGCTTCCCGGACGGGGCGAGGTGACGCGCCAGCGTGCCGCCTCCGGCTCCGCTGCCGATGATGATGACGTCGTACCGGCCGTCGCTGGACATGATCCCTCCCGATCGTCTGTGGCCCCTACGCGTGATGTGTCAGCGGGTCGCGGCCCCCGACGCGACCGGCTCGTCCGCGACGTCCTCCTCCCAGACCATCCGGGGCGTCCCGCTCCGGTCGAGCGCCTGGGGCGCGCGGTTCTTGCCGAAGAAGTCGATCGCCCAGCTCTTGAAGGCGCTGACGCGATTGCTGCCGCCGGTCATGAGCGCGGCATGGACGCCCAGCCAGGCCCCGAAGGCGATCTTGCCGTGGAGCTCGACGCCCTTGACCTGGGCGATGGCCGCCCCCCGGCCGATCATCGCCATGGTCCCCTTGTCGAGATAGGAGAACGGCTTCCCTTCCTTGCCCTCCAGGGCGGCGAGGATGGTCCCGGCAGCGGATGAGCCGCTCTGCAACGCCACCGAGCCGAGCTGCGGGTACGTCTTGCCGTCCTTGGCCGGGATGTTGGCGATATCGCCGATGACCAGGACGCCCGGGAACCCGGCGACCGTGAAGTCGGGGGCGACGTCGATCCGGCCGCCCTTGCCCTGCGGCAGCCCGCTGGCACCGGCGATCGGCGCGGCCATCAGGCCGCCGCCCCAGATGACGCACCGGGTCTTGATCGTGCTCCCATCCGACAGGGTCACGTGACCGGGTCCGATGGCCTTCACGCCCGCGCCCATGCGCAGCTCGACGCCGTCCTTCTCGAGGATCCGCGCCGCGTAGGCGTGGCCCTTGTCGAAGAACATCTTGAGGAGCTCCGTGCCGTGGTCGACGAGATGGACCTTGGCCCGCGGCGCGAGCGCCGGGAACTCGTGGACCATCGTCGTGTTGATCATCTCGGACAGGGCGCCCGCGACCTCCACCCCGGTCGGCCCCCCGCCGACGATGACGAAGTCGAGGGCTCCCTCGTCGACGAGGCTCGGGTCGCTGTCGGCCTCCTCGAAGGCCTGGATGATCCGCGTCTTCAGGCGGTCCGCGTCGTCGAGCGAATAGAGCGGGAAGGCATGCTCGGCCCCGGGCGTCCTGAAGAAGTTCGGCTGGGAGCCCGCCGCCAGGACGAGATAGTCGCCGGTATAGGTCTCGCCGTGACGGGTGGTCACGGTCCGGGTCGCCGGATCGATGGCGACCACCTCGGCGCGTTTGGTGTCGAACTCCTCGAACTCGGCCGCGATCTTGCGCAACGGGTAGGCGATGTCACCTTCGCCGAGCATCGACGTCGCGACCTGGTACAGGAGCGGCTGGAACTGGTGGTAGTCGTTCTTGTCGATGAGCGTGACGTGGACGTCCTTGGTCTTGGCCAGATGCCGGGCACAGGCAACGCCGGCGAACCCGCCGCCGACGATGACGACGCGTGCCCGGGGAGTCGGGTTGGTCACGCCTGGTCGGCGAAACGAGGGGCGGCGGCGAGGCGGCCGACGAGCGTCGGCGGCGCCGAGTCCATGACGTCGGTCAGCCGTCTGACCAGCAGGACGGTCGTCGCCTCGGTGACGTCGGCGACCGCGGCCCGCAGGTCCGCCTCGAAGAGGCTCTCGTCACGCCACGGGAGGATGTCCGACTGGCTCGGACTGAGGGCATCCTCGGCGATCGCCCGGATGACTTCCTCGAGCCGCTCACGTGCGTACGCGGCGCGAAGCCCTCGTTCCACCTGATCGCTCCCCACCGTCGTCGCCCCCGACGGACGATCTGCCAGCGCTGGCATCCCCGCACCCCACGTTCCCCCGGCCTCCGAACCCATGGACGAGGCCCGATGGCCGACGGGGTTGCACCCGTGCCATGTGGGGCGACAACCCTCGCGGTTGCCGTACAGCTCGAGATGGGATGTTCCGGGTGGGCATGATACGCCTCGCAACGACCGGTTCGTCACCCCGAAATCTCGCGACGGCGGCGCTCAGCGACCGGCGGCGATCTCCCGCTTGCGACGCGCGACGAAGGCGTCCAGCGCCTCGACGATCGCGGGGTCGAGCGGCGGCGGCACGGCGTCGGCGAGGAGCTGCTTCCAGATGGCGTTGGCGCGCTGGGTGGCGGTCCGCTCACCGTCCGCCTGCCAGGTCTCGAAGTTCCGCCAGTCGGACAGCAGCGGCCGGTAGAACGCGGTCTCGTAGCGCTCGAGGGTGTGCGCCGTGCCGAAGAAATGGCCGCCCGGGCCGACGTCCGCGATGGCGTCGAAGCCGAGGGTCGCCTCGTCGACGACGAGGGGCTGGAGCACCTCGGACATCATCTGGAGGATCTCCGCGTCGACGATGAGCTTCTCGAACGACGCGGTCAGGCCGCCCTCGAGCCAGCCGGCGCCCTGGTACAGCAGGTTGACGCCGCCCATGATCGCGCCCCACACGGCCATCTCCGACTCGTAGGCGGCCTGCGCGTCGACGGCGTTGGAGGCCGTCGCGTTGGACGAGCGCCAGGGCAGGCCGTAGCGACGGGCCAGCTGCCCGCTGGCGAGCTGGCTCTTGACCGACTCCGGCGTCCCGAACGCGGGCGCGCCGGTCCGCATGTCGACGTTCGAGGTGAAGGCGCCGTAGACCATCGGCGCGCCCGGCCGGACGATCTGCGACAGCGCGACCAGGAACAGCGCCTCGGCGTTCTGCTGGGCGAGAGCCCCGGCGAGGGAGACCGGGACTCATCGCGCCGGCGAGCGTGAACGGGGTGGCGACGACCGGCTGGCCGTGCAGCGCCATCTCCATGAGCCCGTCGCCCATCGGCCCGTCGAGCCGGAGCGGCGAGTTGGTGTTGATGACCGTCATCAGCGAGGGCTCGCGGAGGAGAGTGTCCCGGTCGACGCCCCGGATGAGCATCGCGACCTCGAGCGCGTCGTCGACCGGCCGCGCGCCGAACCCGAGGCACTGCCACGTCTTGTCGAGCTCGACCGCGAACGTCCGGTACATGTCGAGATGGCGCGTCTCGACCGGGAGGTCGTTCGGCTCGAGCGGACCGCCGCCCTCCTGGTGGATGACGTCGAGGGCGCCGATGATCCGGACGTAGTCGACGAAGTCCGCGAAGCTGCCGGCGCGCCGGCCGCGGTCGAGATCGCTGACGAAGGCCGGGCCGCCGACCGCGCCGAAGACCAGGTTCGTCCCGCCGAACGCGATGCGTCCGCTCCGGGTTGCGGGCGTGGAGCTCGAACGTGGCGGGCGCCGTCGCGATCAGGGCCTCGACCTGGGCGGGGTCGAGACGGACGCGCCGGGTCGACCGGTCGACGGACGCTCCGGCGCCGGCGAACGCGTCGAGGACCCGGTCGCCGAGGACCTCGACGCCGATCTCGGCCAGGATCCGGAGCGACGCGACGTGGATCGCCTCGAGGTGGTCGGCCGACAGGATCTCGAGCGGGCGGAACGGGTTGACCAGCCGCCGCCACGGGAGCTGGGCGAGTCCGGGCGCGGCGCGGCGCGGACGGCGGCGCGGGCCGTCGTGCGGGTCGGCGGCATCGGGGGTCGTGCCTTCGGGCGTCGTGCGCGGCTCCTCCACCACCGGATGCTACGGCCCGCCGATCCGGCGGCGTCACGGAGTCCTGCGTGGCGCCGCGGCGACGCGCGGCTCGGGGTCGCCCGCGACCCGCGCCATTTCTCATGCCTGTCTCAGACGTCACGCGCTCAATGACGGTCGGAGTGCCCGATCGTCTGCGGAGCTCCGTCCGAGCGTCGGTCACGGGAGGCGTCATGAAACTCAAGATCCTCGCCATCGTCGCACTGGCCGTCGTCGGCATCGGTGCCATCGTCGTCGCGGCCGGCGGCCTGCCGACCACGTCCGCCTCCACCACCCAGTACCTGACCGGTGCGGCGACGACCGGCGACGTCACGAACGACGTCGCGGCGACCGGCACGGTCGCGCCGAGCGCGTCGTACGGCGTCACCTTCGGGGCGCCCGCCCATCTCGCGGGGGCCACGACGAACGCCGGATCGACGACCTGGACCGTCACGGACCTCAAGGTCAAGGTCGGCGACACGGTCAAGAAGGGCCAGGTCCTCGCGACCGCCGACACCGCGGACCTCAAGCGCCAGCTGGCCGACGCGAACACCGCGGTCGACACCGCCCGGATCGGCCTGCGGGCAGCCAAGGCGAGCCTGTCCGACGCGAACGACGCGAACGTGACGGCGCGGATCCGCCAGGCCAAGATCGGGGTCAACAACGCCGAGACCCAGCTGTCGTCCGCGCTCAAGACGCGCGCCGACCTCGCGACCCAGATCAAGCTCGCGACGCTCACCTCCCCGATCGACGGCATCGTCACGACGGTCAACGTCGGCCAAGGGCCTCGACGCTCCGACCGGCGACGCGATCGTCATCGACGCGGCGACGTTCGACGTGACCGCCGACGTCGTCGAGAGCGACCTCGCCTCGATGGCCGTCGGGCAGACCGCGTCCGTGGCGATCGCCGCGGTCGACGCGCAGGTCACCGGCAAGGTCACGGCCATCGCGCCGACCGCGGTCGGCGACACGACCGGCGGCGTCGTGTCCTATGCCGTCACGGTCTCGCTCCAGGACGTGCCGCCCGCCGTCCGCGCCGGGATGACCGCCGACGTGACGATCACCATCGACAGCGCGACCAACGTGCTCACGGTCCCGGCCGCCGCGCTCCGCGGCAGCACCGGCAACTACACCGTCCTCGTCATCGGCGCGGACGGGACGCCGACCGCCCAGCCGGTCGAGGTCGGGCCTGATCACCAACACGACCGCCGAGATCAAGAGCGGCCTGACCGACGGCCAGCAGGTCGTCACCGGGGTCAACACCGCGCAGACCGGCACGCCGACCGTGACCGGCGGCTTCGGCGTCCCGGGTGGCGGCTTCGGTGGCGGCTTCCAGGGCGGCAACGGCCGGCGCGGGATCGGGAACTAGGCCGTGACGGACACACGACCGACGCGATCATCTCGCTCGATCACGTCAGCCGGATCTACGCGATGGGCCGGATGGAGGTCCCCGCGCTGGCCGACGTCAGCCTCGAGGTCCATCCCGGCGAGTTCGTCGCGATCGTCGGTCCGTCCGGCTCGGGCAAGACCACGATGATGAACATCCTGGGCTGCCTCGACCGGCCGACGAGCGGCGCGTACCGGCTGGCCGGCTCGCCCGTCGCCGACCTCGACGACGACGGCCTGGCCAAGCTGCGCAGCCGGAGCATCGGCTTCGTCTTCCAGTCGTACAACCTCCTGCCGCGGACGACCGCGCTCGACAACGTCGCCACGCCGCTGCTCTACCAGGGCGTCTCGCGGCGCGACCGGGCGGCGCGGGCGAAGGCGGCCCTCGAGCGCCTCGGGATGGGCGATCGCCTCGACCACGAGCCGACCGAGCTGTCCGGCGGCCAGCAGCAACGGGTCGCGGTCGCGCGGGCGCTCGTCACGGAGCCCGCCCTGATCCTCGCCGACGAGCCGACCGGCAACCTCGACAGCCACGCCGGCGCCGACGTCATGGCGCTCCTCCACGAGCTCAACGCCGCGGGTCGGACGATCGTCCTGATCACCCACGATCCCGAGATCGCCGCGTCCGCCAACCGCCAGATCCACCTGCGCGACGGGCGGATCGTCGCATGAGCCTCCTCGAGCTCCTGCGCCTGTCGCTGTCGCGGCTGCGCACGAGCCGGCTGCGCGCGGCGCTGACGATGCTCGGCGTCATCATCGGCGTCGCCTCGGTCGTCGCCCTCGTCGGCGTCGGCCAGGGCACGACCTCGAACATCACCAACCGCCTGGCCGGGCTCGGGACGAACCTGCTCACGATCAGCCCGACCGGTGGCGGCGGCTCGGCGACCTCGACCCTGACCCTCGACGACGCGACGCGATCGGCAAGCTCCCATCGATCGGCGGCGTCGCCCCGGAGATCTCGACCAACCTGACCGTCAGCGCCGGGACCAAGAGCGCGACCACGACCGTCGTCGGCACGACCCCGGCCTACCCGACCGTCCGGGCCTACGACGTCTGGCAGGGCACGTTCCTGACCGACGTCAGCCTCGAGCAGGACCTCCGCGTCGCGGTCCTCGGGGCGACCACGGCCAACACGCTCGGCCTGGGCGCCGGCGACCTCGGCAGCCAGATCTCGGTCGGCGGGCTGCCGTTCCGGGTCATCGGCATCCTCCAGGCCAAGGGCGGGACCGGCTTCCAGGACCCCGACGACCAGGTCATCGTGCCGATCGGCGTCGTGCAGAAGTACTTCGTCGGTGGCGACAGCGTCCGGACGATCGGCGTGTCCGTCAGCGACCCCGCCCAGATGACCGCGGCCAGCGCGGCGATCACCGCGCTGCTGCGCGACCGCCACGACCTGGCAGCCGACCGACACGCGCCGACTTCAACGTCTTCAACCAGACCCAGCTGCTCGAAGCGGCGTCGTCGATCAGCGCGACGCTGACGCTGCTGCTCGGCGGGATCGCCTCGATCTCGCTGATCGTCGGCGGCATCGGGATCATGAACATCATGCTGGTCTCGGTCCGCGAGCGGACGCGCGAGATCGGCATCCGCAAGGCCATCGGCGCGCGCGGCCGCGACATCCTCGCCCAGTTCCTCGTCGAGGCGCTGACCCTGTCGCTCCTCGGTGGGCTCATCGGCATCGTCCTCGGCCTCGTCGTCTCGGCCGGGCATCGGCCAGCTCGCCGGCTGGGGCTTCGTCTTCAACCCCGCGACCGTCGTCGCGGCCGTGCTGTTCAGCCTGGCCGTCGGCGTGATCTTCGGCGTCTGGCCCGCGCGCCAGGCCGCCCGTCTCGACCCCATCACCGCGCTCCGCTACGAATAGGAGGAGATCCTCGTGAGCTTCGATCCCAACCGGCCGGTCGAACCGGCCGCCCCCGCACCCCGGCCACACCGGCCGATCCGGCCTGGCCGGCCGCCGCCTCGGCGCCCACCGGCGCGACCGAGCGCGTGCCGTTCGCGCCCGTGGCACCCGAGCCGACGGGCGTCCCGACCGCTCCGGTCGCGGCGACCGGCCCGGTCATGACGCCCGGTCCCGCGGCGAGCTCCCGCAAGTCCGGCTCGGGCGGCCGCCTCCTGAACATCGTCCTGGTCGTCGCCGCGCGGTCGCCATCGGCGGCGTGGCCTTCGCGGTCGGCCGGAACACGGCCCCCGTCTCGGCCTCGACCGGCACGGGCCGCGGCAACGGCCGTTCGGCGGCGCACTTCCCGGTCGCAGCTTCGCGCCCGGCGCCAGCGGGGCGCCCGGCTTCGGTCGCGGCGGGTTCGGCGGCGCCCTGGGTGGGGCCGGCCTCACGATCCAGGGCACGGTCGAGTCGGTCGACGGTGACACCATGACGATCAAGACCGCGAACGGGGCGACGATCGCCGTCACGACCGGCTCCTCGACCACCTACCACACGCAGGCCGCGGCGAGCGCCTCGGACGTCCAGACCGGGTCCACGGTCCAGGTCCAGGTCGACGTGACGGGCGGGGGCGGCGGAGGCTTCCGGCCGGGCGCCAGCGGCGCTCCGACCGGTCCCGTCGGCACGGCCGGCAGCGTCACCGTCATCCCCTGACCGACGCGCTAGGCTGACCGACATGCATCTGCTCGTCATCGAGGACGACCCGCGGCTCGTTCGCCTGCTGCGGCGACTCCTCGAGGAAGACCGCCACATCGTCGAGACCGCGACGACCGGGGTCGACGGCCTCGACATCGCCGAGGCGACCAGCGGGATCGAGGTCGTCATCCTCGACCTCGGCCTGCCGGACATCTCCGGGCTCGAGGTCGCCCGCCGGATCCGGGCGACCGGGTCCGAGGTCTCGATCCTGATGCTCACCGCACGTGACACCGTCGGCGACCGGGTGACCGGGCTCGACGCCGGCGCGGACGACTACCTCGTCAAGCCGTTCGCCTACGAGGAGCTGGCCGCCCGGCTGCGGGCGCTCGGCCGACGGGGCGCGAGCGCGCGGCGCCCGGAGCCCAAGCTCGTCGTCGGGCCGATCGTGCTCGACGAGATGTCGCGCCGGGTGACGCTCAACGGCAAGACCATCGACCTGAGCCCGCGCGAGTTCTCGCTCCTCGAGTGCCTCCTGCGGCATCCCGGCCAGACGCTGTCGCGCGACCAGCTGCTCGACCAGGCCTGGCCGTTCAGCGTCGCGGTGACGCCGAACGCGGTCGATGCCTACGTCCACTACCTCCGCGACAAGCTCGGTGCGGCCGGCAAGCTGATCGAGACCGTCCGGGGCGTGGGCTATCGTCTGGCAGATGCCTGACGGGATCCTGCCCCCGACCGAGACCACCGCGCCGGAACTCGCCGCCGAGACCGCCGACAGCCGGATGATCCGGCACGTCCGCCGCAACCTCGTCCTGTGGAGCGGCGGGACGACGCTGATCATCCTGCTGATCCTCGCGGCCGCGCTCTACCTCACGGTGGCCGGCTCCCTGGCCGGCACGGCGACCGCCCAGCTGGACATGCGGTTCGACCAGGTCAAGGCGAGCCTGACCGGCCAGCGTCCCGGACCGCCCGATGACGCCGGCCCGTATGGCTACCTGTTCGGTGGCGGAGGCGGTGGCGGCACGATCGCGCTGGCCGTCGGCCAGGACGACGACGTCCTGACCCAGCGCGGGTTCCACCTCCCCGACGGCCTGCCCGACATGGACGCAGTGGCAGCCGCGCGGATCAACGGCCGCGACGTCCGCACGGCATCGCTGGCGGCCCAGGGGGTCGCCCCGGGCGGGTCGACGACCACCGTCCAGACCCCGTGCGCATCCTCACCGAGAACGTGCAGGCCCAGGGCGGCGAGACGTACGCCGTCCAGATCGTCGGTGACCGGATCGCCGAGCAGCGGACGCTCGACGTGATGCTCACGGTCCTGCTGCTCGGCGGGATCGTCGTGGTCCTCGTGGCCTTCGGGTTCGGGACGATCTACGCCCGGCGCGCCCTCGTGCCGATCCGCGAGTCCCTGACCAACCAGCGCGCCTCCCTGCGGCGCCAGCGCGAGTTCGCGGCCGACGCCAGCCACGAGCTGCGGACCCCGCTGACCGTCATCCGGAGCAGCGTCGAGTACCTCGAGCGGCATCGCGACGAGCCGGTCGCGGCGGTCGGCTCCGCGCTCGAGGACATCGACGACGAGGTCCGCCACATGACGGCCATCGTCGAGGACCTCCTGCTGCTGGCCCGCTCCGATTCCGGCGCGGTCGCGCTCGAGCACGTGCCGGTCGACCTCGGCGACGTCGCCGCCGACGGCGCGTCCGCGATGGGCAAGCCGGCCACGGACCGGGGCGTCCGGGTCGTCGTGGATCCGCAGCCGGCCGTCGTGGCCGGCGACCCGGCCCGGCTCCGGCAGCTCGTGATGATCCTCGTCGACAACGCGATCCGGCACAGCCCGGCCGACGGGCGCGTCGGTGTCGCGGTCCGTGCCGAGACGAATGGCGCATCGCTCATGGTCGAGGACGACGGTCCGGGGATCCGGCCGGAGGACCTGCCCCACCTGTTCGAGCGGTTCTACCGGGCGCCGGGTGCGCCGGGCGGGGGCACCGGTCTCGGCCTCGCCATCGCCGCCTGGATCGTCGACCGTCACGGCGGCCGCATCGACGTCTCCAACCGGGTCGAGGGCGGCGCGCGCTTCGTGGTCAGCCTGCCGGCAGCGGGCGGCGCAGCCGGCTGACACGACTCCGGGCGCCATTGACGTCGCGCTCAGACTGGCGCCATGCGACCGCGGCTCATCGCGTTGATCTACGTGCTGCCGATCGTGGGCGGCGCGGCGATCGTCTGGGCCGGTGATCCGGCTCGCGATGACGAACCTCCCGGTCGGCCTCCTCCTGATCGCGATGGGTGTCGTGACGGTCGTCCTCCTCGTCAGGGTCCTGCTCGGAAGCCTGTCGGCCCGGGACGGAACGACCCCGGACGGCACGACCCCGAACGGCGACCTCACCGGTCCCTACTTCGACTACGTCATCTGGGTCGCGCTCGGGGTCCCGATGCTGGCCATCCTGGCCTTCGCGATCCTGGCCGTCACCGGCGCCCTGAACGGCCGCTGAGCGCCGTCCCGGATCAGCCCTCGCGGACCAGGTAGCGCTCCATCCCCTCGGTCCAGATCGCGCGGTCGTCGTCGGTGATGGCGTAGGCCGCGTAGTCGGCCGTGTCGGGGTGCGAGGCCAGCCAGCCCAGGCCGTCGCGACCCATGGCGAAGACCGCCGTCGCGTAGGCATCCGTGAAGGCCAGCCCCGGCCCGACGACGGTCACGGACCGCAGCCCCGTGGCGGCACGCCCCAGCCGGGGATCGGCGATGTGCGCGCCCCGCTCGTAGTCACCCGACGTCGCCACGGCCCGGTCCGAGATCGCCAGCACCGCCGCGACCTTGTCGATGCGGTCGGGGTGGCGGATCCCGACGCGCCACGGACGGCCCGGTGCCGCCTGGCCGCGCGCGACGATGTCCCCGCCGCCGTTGATCCAGTAGTTCCGGCCGCCCGCGCTGTCGATCAGCCACGCGGCCTCCTCGATCGCCCAGCCCTTGACGAAGCCCGACGGATCGAGCCGCCCGTCCGGGCGATGCCCGCGGGCGTCGAAGGCGCCGCCGGTCACGGACGCGAGGTGGTCGCACGCGGCGAGCACGTAGCGCAGGTCCGCGCTGCACTCCTCGAGACGGATCTCGCCGTCAGCCAGGCGGTTGATCTCGCTGTCGGCCCGGTACGTGCTGAACCGCGCGTCGGCGTCGCGGAGCTGATCGACGACGGCGTCGAGCACCTCGGGCGGGACGAGCGGTGCCCGCACGTCGATGCTGACCGTCGTGCCCATGATCGTCTCGACCCGTCGCATCGATGGCTCCGATGGGGCCGCGATCACCCGATCCCGGCCTGGTCGATCGCCGCCTGGAGCGACTGGGTGTACGCATCGCTGGTGTAGGTCGCCCCGGACACGAGGTCGATCTTCGCGCTCTGCGCCTGGAGCGCTTCGTCGTGGAGGATCGGCGCCGCGACCTGGGAGATCTGCCCCGAACGGCGACCCGTCGGCAGCTGGAGCGCGACGACGTCCGAGATCTTGCCGCCGGCGACGACCAGCTCGACCTGGACCGGGCCGTACCGCGTGTCGACGACCGGCCCGTCGACGGTCGTGGCGGCCGTCGTCCCGCTGCCGGACCCGGTCGCCGGCGCAGCCGTGGCGCCCGTGCCGGCCGTCGTGGGCTCAGGCGCCGCCGTCGCGCTCGTGGTGCCGTCACCGGCCGTCCCCGTGGCCGGCTCGACGACGGCGACCGCGCCGGTCGTGCGGGCCGGCAACGCGTCGTCCGGCGTCTTGAAGCTGAGGAGCAGGATCAGCGCGACCGTCGTGATGCCGAGGGCAGCGACCGCGCGGCGGGGCAGCATCGTTGGCTCAGCTGGCCGGGGCGCCCTTGGCGAGCGCGATCAGCGATGCGGCGTCCTCGATCGGGATCGCGAAGCCGAGGCCCTGCGCATCCGTCGAGACGGCCGTGTTGATGCCGATGACCTTGCCCGTCTGGTCCAGCAGCGGTCCGCCGCTGTTGCCGGGGTTGATCGCGGCGTCCGTCTGGAGGAGCCCGGTCAGCGTGACCGGTCGGCCGGTGGCCTCGTCCTGGACGGTGATCGTGCGGCCGGTCGCGGACAGGATGCCCCTCGTGACCGTTTCCGTGAACGTGCCGAGCGGGCTGCCGATCGCGATCGTCGTCTCGCCCACCTGGAGCGTGCCGGAGTCACCGATGGTGGCCGGGCTCAGACCGGTGGCGTCGACCTTGATCAGGGCGAGGTCCTTGTCGTCGGACTCCTTGACGATCGTGGCCGGCAGCTGGCGGCCATCGGAGAGCTCGACCGTCAACGAGTCGCTGCCGGTCACCACGTGCTTGTTGGTGAGGATGTAGCCGTCCGCGGTGAGGATCACGCCCGAGCCGACGCCGGTCGATGGGATGTTCCCGAAGCCGAAGCCACGCGCGGAGACCCCCTCCGACGTGATCGTGACGACCGAGTCGCGGACCGCCGCGACGACGTCCGTCAGCGGCGGTGCTGATGCGGTCGGACCGCTGGCGCCGGTCGCGGTCGTGACGGCGGCGCCGCCGGGAGCGCTGGTCGGGGCTGCGCCCAGGCCGAGCGGTCCGGTCACGAGCGCCGCCGTGCCGCCCGCCGCGAGCACTGCCGACAGCGCCGCGGCCGCGATCACCGTGGCCGTGCCGCGCCGACCCGACGACCGTGGCGCCGGGCTGGTCGTCGTCGCCGGTGGAGTCGCGATGGAGCCGGTCGGAAAGGACGGCTGGACGGGGGTCGAGCTCGATGGCGTCAGGGGCGTCAGCGGCGGCGGGGTGGCGCCGCGGTCATGGTCGAACATCGGAAGCTCCGATCGTGCTGGGTCGCAGAGGTTGGTGCGATGGTCCCATCCAACACCCGCCGGCTGAGAGGGTGCTGAGAAACGGATGCGGCGCCGGCCCCCAGGCCCGGCGCCGCATCGCACGCGCGTGACAGTTCCTGCCGGGGTCAGCTGGCCCCGCTCGAGGGTGCCGGACTGGCCTTGGGACCCTTCCCACCGTCGTGGCCGCCCGGGAAGCCCGGACCGCCGAACCGGATCTCGCCGGCCCGGATGGCGGCGGCATCGAGCGAGCCGTCGGCGCGCTGGGTGCCCTCGGCGACGACGAACGAGCCGACCTTGAGGTCCGACAGCGAGCCGGTCGACCCGTCGACGCGGTAGGTCGTGTCGCCGTCGACGTGGATGGTCGCGGTCGTCCCGCCGGGCTGGGTGACGGTGATCGTGCTGCCGTCGATCGCGCTGACCTGGCCGACGACCGTCGGCAGCACCACGACGATGGCGGTGACGGTGTACGTGCCGTCTGCCGCACGCTGCTGGCCGAGGTGGACCTTGTCGCCCACCGCGAGATCCCCGACCGCGATCTTGGCCCCGCCCTTGGTGATCGTGGTCGCGTCGGTCACGGTGACGGTCCGGGTCCAGCCGTCGTCCGTCTTGAGCGCGACGTTCGAGCCGCTGATCGCGGTGATCGTGATGTCGCTGCGGCCGAAGCCGAAGCTGCCGAACCCGTCACGCATGCCGGGCATCC
Source organism: uncultured Chloroflexia bacterium (assembly GCA_963720495.1). Taxonomy (GTDB): domain Bacteria; phylum Chloroflexota; class Limnocylindria; order Limnocylindrales; family CSP1-4; genus SPCO01. The sequence goes on along the minus strand of CAVRFU010000002.1, from coordinate 13,815 downwards.
CGCCGAAGCCCTGGCGCGGTCGGTCCGGCGTCGTCGTCCCGGGCGCGGCACTGGCGCCCGGCGCGGCGCTGGCGGCCGGCGCGGAGGCCGACGGATCCGCCCCGGTCCCTGAAGTGGTGGTGGGATCCGTCGCCGCCGACGGCGACGGTGACGCTCCCATCGCGGCGATCACCCCGACGGCGACGAGGAGCGCGGAGCCGGCGACGATCCCGGCACGCGCCGCGGTCGAGCGGGCGCGGGACGGTCGGACCTGTTCGTGGAAGGCGACCCCGTCCGCGGTCGGCGCGCTCGGCGTGGCGCTCGGGGTGAGGACGGGCGCCGTCTCGTTCGGGGCGTTCGTCGAGTTCGGGTCGGGCATCGTGACCTCCGAAGGATCGTGCACAGCTATGACGTTGTCGCCTCGCTCGGCGTTCCGCGGAGTGTGGGGCGCGATTCTTCGAGCCTTCTGAGATATCGCGGGATCGGGGTCGGTCAGTACGCGAAGCGCTCCGCGTGGACCCGCTCGGGCGGCAGGCCAAGACCACGGAGCGATGCCTCCACCCGCTGCATCATCGGCACGGGGCCGCACAGGTAGACGTCGCGCTCGGCGATGTCCGGGACGAGGCGCGCGAGCGAGGGCGCGTCGAGCGGATCGTCCGCGGGCCGCCGCGGCCCGACCAGGTAGTGGACCCGTGCGCCGCGCGAACGGGCGAGCGTCTCGAGCTCGTCCCGGAAGATGACGTCGACCTGGCTGCGGACGCGGTACAGGAGGGTCATGTCACCATGCCCGGCCGGCAGTGCCTCGAGCAGCGCCCGCAGCGGGGTGATGCCGATCCCGCCGGCGATGAGCAGGACCTTGGGCCGCGTCCGCCGCGCGCCCGTCAGGACGCCGTACGGACCCTCGATGAAGACGTGCGTCCCGACCGAGACGCGCTGGAGCGCCTTCGACCAGTCGCCCAGCTCCTTGATCGTGATCCGCAGCCACTGGCCGTTGGGGGCCGACGAGATCGAGAACGGATGACCGCGCCACCAGCCGTCCCGGGTCAGGAACCGCCAGACGAAGTACTGGCCGGACCGGACGGCCAGACGATCGAGCTCACGGCCGGTCAGGTAGATCGAGATGACCCCCGGCGCCTCGGTGACGATGTTCGAGACACGCAGCCGGTGACGGGCGGACAGCCAGACCGGCTGGCCGATCCGGAAGGCCAGGATGAGCGCGACGGTGGCCACGTACAGCCCGACCCAGAAGCCGACGGCGATGGGGTCGTGGATGAAGTCCGCCCCGACGAAGAGCTGGTGGAGGAACCCGAGGGCGATCGCCAGGTACGCGTACAGGTGGAGGCCGTACCACGTCTCGTACGACACGCGACGCCGCGCCGCTCGGATCGAGCTGATCGCGACCATCGCGAACAGACCGCCACTGACCAGCGCCATCAGCACGTAGGGGTACGTCGTGATCAGCGTCCAGAACTCCTCCACGACGTTGCTGCCGTCGCCGAGCGCGTAGCCGGTGGTGATGAAGATGACGTGCGCCAGCAGCAGCCAGACCGTCGCGAACCCCAGCCACCGATGGGCGCGGGCCAGGCCGTCCATGCCGAAGGCCTGGTCGAGCCAGGGGCTGCGCGACATCAGCACGAGCTGGATGAGCGCGAGGTAGGTCCCGTACAGGCCGGTCAGCTGGCCGACCGCCGTGAGCGTGCCGCCGAGCGTGGAGAGCTGGTCGAGCCCGTCGTGGCGGAGCCACATGCCGAGGATGACGATGGCGATCGCGACCAGGACGGCGACGATCTCGGTGCCACCGAACGACCACGTGCGCGGCAACGGCACCGGCCGTGGCGCGGCCGTTGCCGGCGGGGTCCGGGGCGTTGCGTGGCTGGCCATGGGCGGGACACTGCGCCTCGTCCCTGAGAGGGCGCTGAGAGACGGCCACATCGTCGGCGCCTGGTCTGCCGACCGTAGACTTCGGTCATGCCCAGCGGCTCCCCACCCGATCCCGCCGGTGCCGAGGCGCGCGCCGCGGACGACCCGGGCGCTCCCGCCCCGCCGCAACGCCGGATCTCGCTGTCGTTCGACATCTTCGCGGTCAGCCAGCGACTCGGGACCTATCTCGACCGGGCGCTCGAGGGGACCGGCGTCCGACCGGTCGAGTACGCGGTCTACAGCCTCATGCTGGAGGCCGGTCCACGGACCCCGACCGAGCTCGCGGCGATGCTCGGGATGCCGCTGTCGACCGTCTCGACGTACCTGCAGGCCATGCTCCGGCGCGGTGACGCGCGGCGCATCCCGAACCCGGCCGACGGCCGCTCGGTGCGGGTCGTCCTGACGGATCGCGGGCGCGGCGTCGTGCGCCGCGTCAACCCGGCGTTCACCCGCGCACACGTCGCCCTCGAGGCGAGCCTCGACCGTCCGGCCGCGGACGTCCGCGCCGTCCTGATCGGGATCGTCGAGGCGATCGACCGCGCCGAGGCGACCCTGGCAGCCGAGGACGAGCATCCCGACCTCGACAGATAGTACGAGCTCGTAGTATCCTCCGCCGACGCCCGCCGGAGGACCCATGGCACGTCGGCTTCGAACGCTCACCGTCCTGACCGTGATCGCGGCCGTGGTCGCCGGCTGCGGGGGCCAGGCGGTCGCGCCATCGACCGCCTCCGGACCGTCCGCGACGGCCGCGGCGCCCGGTTCGGCGTCGGCCGCGCCGTCACCGACCGTGTCCGCGGCCGCCAGCCCGACGGTCGCCGAGGCGCGCGTCGCCGACCTCGACTATCTCGTCAAGCGGCTGAAGGCGATCCACCGCAACCCGTTCCTCGACGAAGGCGAAGCCGCCTTCATGGCACGGGTCGCCGCGGTCGAGGCGAAGGCCGGGTCGATGTCGGACGCGGGCTTCCTCGTGGCGGTCATGGGCCTGATGGGCCATCGCGAGCGGGACGGCCACTCCGGGGCATGGGCGATGGCGCAGGCCGGCACGGTCCTGTCGGCCTGGCCGATCTGGCTGTGGGACTTCCCCGACGGGCTCCGGATCGTGGCCGCCCGCGCGCCGTATGACGGGCTGGTCGGTGCCCGGGTCACGAAGGTCGGCCACGCGCCGGTCGCCGACGCGCGCGCCGCCGTCGACCCGCTCGTGCCGCGCGACAACGCGTCGACGCTGCGCGGCAACCTGCCGATCTACCTCACCCTCCCGAGCGTGCTGGCCGAGCTGGGCGTGCTCTCCGAGGGCGACCCGGGGCTGACCCTGGCCATGCCGGACGGCACGACCCGCGAGGTCACGCCCGACGCGGTCCCGATGGAGACGTTCCGCGCCTGGGTCTTCGGTGCCTGGGGCGGCCTCTTCCCCGAGAGCCTCCCGCCCGATGCGAAGGGCCCGCTCTACCTCCGGCACCGCGAGCTCGCGTTCTGGTCGGAAGCACTGGCCAAGCCGGCCGGGACGTACGTCGGCTACAACGAGGTGCAGCGCCAGGCCGGCGACGGGAGCACGCTCTCGGATCTCGCGGACAAGCTGAAGGCGACCGCGGCAGCCGCCCCCGGCCGGCCGGTCATCGTCGACCTGCGCAACAACGGCGGCGGCGACAACAACACCTTCGGCCCGCTGCGCGACGAGCTCGAGGCGATCGCCGCCGCGCATCCCGGGACCGTGTCGCTCATCACCGGACGCTCGACGTTCTCGGCGGCCGGCAACTTCGTCACGGACCTGAAGGTCGGACCGCAGAAGGACGGGATCCGGCTCGTCGGCGAGCCGCCGGGTGGCGGCCTCAACATCTACGGCGACATCGTCGAGGTGACGCTTCCGGCCAGCCGGATCGTGGTCCTGGTGTCGGGCCGCTACCACGAGCGCGCCCCGGGCGACGACCGCCTGGCGATCGAGCCGGACGTCCCGGTGGAGATCACGTGGGCCGACTACGCCGCCCGGCGCGACCCGGTCCTCGAGGCCGCCCGGCGACCCTGATCCAGTAGGCGCCCGCCATACTGTCCGGAGGAGGTCGGTCGATGCGGATCGTCGTCACGGGCGGCAGTGGCAAGGGCGGCGCGTGGGTCGTGCGCGACCTGCGCGAGCATGGCCACGACGTCCAGGACGTCGACATCCGCCGCGAACCCGGCGATGCCGGCCCGGGCCTCGCGGCCGACCTGACCGACCTCGGCCAGACCCTCGATGCCCTTGCCGGCGCGGAGGCGATCGTCCATTTCGCGGCGATCCCGCGGCCCGGGCTGCGGCCCGAGGGCGAGACCTTCCGGATCAACGCGGTCTCGACCTGGAACGTCTTCCAGGCGGCGGTCGCGCACAGGGTCCGGCGTGTCGTGTGGGCGTCGAGCGAGACCGTGCTCGGCCTGCCGTTCGACGACCCGCCCGCGTTCGCGCCGATCGACGAGACCATCGAGCCCCGCCCCGAGTCGTCCTACGCGCTCTCGAAGCTCGTCGGCGAGACGATGGCGGGCCAGCTCGCCCGGCGCAGCGGGATCGGCTTCCTGGGCCTGCGCATCTCGAACATCATGGTGCCGGCCGACTACGCGCAGTTCCCGACGTGGCAGGACGACCCCACGATCCGGAAGTGGAACCTCTGGGGCTACGTGGACGCTCGTGACGTCGCGCAGGCGGTCCGGCTCGGTCTCGACGCTCCGATCGAGGGCTCGGAGATCGCGATCGTCGCCGCCGCGGACACCGTCATGACCCGGCCCAGCGCGGACCTCATGGCGGAGGTCTTCCCGACCGTCCCGCTCCGGCGAGCGGTCGAGGGCCGCGAGACCCTGCTGTCCATCGACCGTGCCCGGCAGCTGCTCGGCTACGAGCCGCGCTACCGCTGGCGAGACCAGGTGGGAACCAGCGGCGGCTGAGGACGCTGACGGACCCGCCGGACTGCCATCTCCAGGGCTGTATATCCTTGGGTCATGACGGCGACGACGGCCCCCGTCCAGCCCCGCGACATCGTCAGCTGGGACGACCTCGACCGGCTGGTCGGCGGGCTCGCGGCACGACTCGCGGGTGAGCGGTTCGATGTGATGCTGGCCATCACCCGGGGTGGCCTCGTGCCGGCCGGCATGCTCGCCTACCGGCTGCGGATCCGGAACATCCTGGTCGCGGCGGTCGAGTTCTACGACGACGAGGGCCGGCCGGGTCCCAGGCCCACGTTCCTGCAATTCCCCGCCGACCCGCTCCTGCGCGGGCAGCGGATCCTGGTCGTGGACGAGGTCTGGGACAGCGGGACGACCATCCACGCGGTGACCGAACGGGTCCGCCAGGCCGGTGGCCTGCCGACGACGGCGGTCCTCCACTACAAGCCGGCGCGATCCGTCGTGCCCGGCGCACCGGACGTCCACGCGGTCGAGACCGATGCCTGGGTCGTCTATCCGTTCAAGGCCGGAGGCTGAGGGAGATCGACCGATGACGACGCATGTCCGACTGCTGGTCGGGACCAAGAAGGGCGCTTTCATCTTCGAGAGCGACGCGGACCGCCGTGACTGGTCCGTCCGCGGCCCGCTGTGCGAAGGCTGGCCCGTCCACGACATCATCACCGAGCCCGGGACCGGTGCGCTGCTGGTCGCCGCCGGGAACGCATGGTACGGCCCGGCGGTCTGGCGGAGCGATGACGACGGCGCCACCTGGACCCATTCCTCGTCCGGGCTGACCTACGGTGACGACGGCGAGCCGATGAAGAGCATCTGGTCGCTCTCGGCGACGCCCGACGGCGCGCTGCTCGCCGGGGTCGAACCCGCCGGCCTCTTCCGCAGCGAGGACGGCGGCGCGACCTGGCGGCACATCGAGGGCCTGACCAACCACCCGACGCGACCGACCTGGGGGCCGGGCGCGGGAGGGCTGATCCTGCACACGATCGTCCCCCACCCGACCGACCCGGACCGGACGTGGGTCGGGATCTCGGCCGTCGGCGTCTTCGAGACCCGCGACGGTGGCACGTCCTGGGAACCGCGCAACGTCGGCGTCCGCGCCGAATCCAACCCGGCGGCTCCCACTCCGGAGACCGGCCAGTGCGTCCACAAGTTCGCGATGGCCGCCGGCGAGCCGGAGACGTTCTACCAGCGCAACCACAACGGCGTCTATCGCTCGGACGACGGGACGGCCACGTGGCAGGAGATCACCGGCGACCTGCCGACCGACTTCGGGTTCGCGATGGCGGCGCATCCGCGCGACGCCGACACGTTCTGGCTGGTCCCGCTCAGCCAGGCCGACCAGGGCCGGTTCATGCCAGGCGGCCACACGGCGGTGTGGCGGACACACGACCGCGGCGCGACGTGGATCGAGTCCGACGCCGGCCTGCCGACGCGGGACGCCTACATGTCCGTGCTGCGCGAGGCGATGGCCCGCGACACGCTCGATCCGGTCGGGGTGACCTTCGGGACGGCGACCGGCCAGCTCTGGCACAGCTCGGACGAGGGCGCCTCGTGGCGGATGATCACCGACACGCTGCCGGAGATCTGGGCGGTCGAGGCCGTCGTCCTCGAGGGCTGAGCGGCATGGCGACCGTGATGCTCCCGCGCTCGCTGCTGGTGCTGTTCCCGGGCGTCGAGAAGCGCCAGGACGTCGCGGGCGCGACCGTCGGCGAGCTCCTGGTGGCGCTCGACGGGACCGTGCCCGGGCTGCGCGATCGGCTGGTCGAGTCCGGCCCGCGGCTCCGGCCGCACATCAACGTGTTCGTCGACGGTGAGCCGGGCGATCTCGCGAGCCCGGTCCAGACGGCGTCGGTCGTCCACGTGCTGCCGGCGATGAGCGGCGGCTAGGAGCGCGACCTCCGCCGCCTCGTCGACCTCGGTTCCCTGGTCAGCCGCGGGGCCCGAGGAGCATCGCGAACGGGTCGAAGCTCTCGGTCCGCTCGGTGACGACCTCGCGCCGCGGACGTGACCGCGAGCCGGGCGGATCACCCGCGACCGTGCGCCAGCCCTGGTCCGCCATCCGGTCGAGGGTCTCCACCGCGGCGGCGACCATGCCGCGGGCGTGGTCGAGCGCGATCCCTCGGAGCGGGCCGGGCACGGTGGCGCGGGCCACCTCGGCGGAGACCAGAGCCGCCGCCCGCGCCGAGCGGGCCGCCCCGACCGCGTCGTCCGGGCCGAAGTCGGCCGCGCGCAGGACCAGCGCGATGTCGCCGGCGTGCGCCCCGGCAGCGGCCTGGACGTACGGCCACAGGATCGAGCGGTCGGTCCCGGTCGGGGGCTCGATGAAGCCGAGCGGATGGCCCTCGAACAGCTCGCGCCGGACCGAGACCTCGGCGATCGCGCGGGCGCCGGGCGCGGTCTCGTCGGTCAGCCAGGCCGGCAGCGCGCCCACGATGATCTGGTCGACGGGCAGGCCGTCGCCGCGTGCCAGGGTCACGCCCAGCAGCTGGAGCGCGAGGGCCCGGCCGGCGCGCGTGGCGGGATCGGACGGGATCCCGGCCGACAGGTCCGGCGCGACGACCAGCGGCCCGGGTCCGACGAGGATGGCCGTGCCGGCCCGCCGGGCGATGCGGTGGGCGAACGCGTGATCGGACAACGACCGATCCGGCTCGACCGATCCGCCGACGATCTCCGCCATCGCGTCGGACGTGATGACGTCGATCCGTTCGAAGGCGGCGACGACGGCGCCTTCCGGTGCCCCGAGGGCCGGGGTGACCGTGGCGAGACGGACGTAGGCGCGACGCCGCGCGGCCGCCCGGTCGGCTTCGCCGCGCAGGCGGGCGAGGGCGCGCTGGCTGCCGGTCGGGGCCGGCTCGACGAGCTCGCGTTCCGGGCGCTCGTCGCGCTCGCGTGGTTGCCACTGCGGCACGGTCAGGCCGGCGTCGGCCATCCGGTCCGCCAGCTCGCGCCCGATCGGGATCTCGACCCGGATCAGGTCGATCCCGGCGGCGATCAGGCCGATCGCCTCGTCGATGGCCGTCTCGACATCCGGTTCGCGCAGGGTGACCCCCAGCCACGGCCGGGTGGCCTCGCCGAGCATCGCGATCGTCTCGCGCCGGACCGTGCGCTGGGCGTCGATCCGCTCGACGGCAGCGGCCGCGAGGCGCGAGGCCTCCACCTCGGCCACGGCGCGCCGGTCGTGCTCGCGCAGGAGCTCGCTCTCGAGCGACAGGTCGATCGCGCCCGAGGCGATGTCGAGGGCGAGCTGCTGCGGCTCGAGGTCGTACTCGAGGAGCGCCATCGCGAACGGCAGCGCGATGCCGTTGCCGAGCGCGCGCGGGTCGGCCGACAGCCAGCGATCGATCGTGGTGCTGGCCAGCGGCCGCCCGGCCGCATCCAGCCCGGTCACCCCGAACATGCGCAGGATCGCGCGTTCCTGGCCGATGGTCGTCGAGGCCCGCGCCCGGGCGCCCCACGCTCCGGCCAGCGCGGCGGCCTGGGTGACAAGCCGGTCGAGCGGACCCCAGTCGGCGTTCATGCGAACCGTCGGAACAGCGTCGGTGGCACGTGGATCCCTCTCCCCCGCCCGGCCTGACCCGCGTGCCGGGTCGTCACGGCGCAGTATGGCCCGCCCGCCCGGGCGGCTGGCGGCGCATCGACGAGGCGCGTCACCGATCGACGATCGACGCCAGCCGGTTGCCCGCCAGGAAGCCGCGATAGGCGGTGGCCGGATCGTCCGAGGCGAACCGGACGCCGCGATCGCCGATGCGTTCGGCGCCCGGCACGATCGCCGCATGGTCCGCCTCGACACCGCGGCTGTAGTCGACCTCGATGACGACCGGTGGACCGACCCGCAGGAGCTCGAGACGGCCGGCGACCCTCGCGGCCCGGACGGCGCCTTCCGCACCCTGCCGGATCCGGTCCGCGGCCACGGTCGGGTGGACCGAGGCCGCCGCGTTGCCGCCGGCCGCCGTCTTGACCACGACCCGCTCGGCCCAGGGCAGCCACTCGGCGACCTCGTCGGCCAGGGCGTCGTCGCCGGTCACCAGTCCCACGGGGATCCCCCACGCCCCGAGGATCATCGCGTTCAGGCCGTACTCGCCGGTCGGCCGGCCGTCCAGGCGGGTCTCGACCGGGGCGAGTGAGTAGGTGTGGGCGATCGTCCCGCGCGCGTGGCCGGCCCGGGCGTGATAGCCGACGAAGAGCGCGACGTCGAAGCCGGCGTCCGGGCCGGCACCTTCGACCATCGACCACGCCTTCTGACCCTGGAGCACGCGCGCCGCCGGATGGATCGCGGCCGGCAGCAGGTTGTACATGCCGCCGTGGCTGTCGTTGACCAGGATGTCGTCGGCGCCGCCCGCCAGGGCACCCTCGATCGCGGCGTTCGTCTCGCCGACCATCAGGTCCACGGCGGCCGGATAGCGGGCGTGACCCGAGCCGGTCGGGCCGGGATGGTTCACCCCGGCGATGCCCTCCATGTCGACGCTCACGTAGACCTTCATCGCACCTCCTCGGGGCCGGTCCGTGCCTGGTGGCCGATCCAGACGTGCCCGTCGGCGAACCGCTCGGCCTTCCAGATCGGCGCCCGGGCCTTCGTCTCGTCGATCGCGTAACGGGCGGCCTCGAAGGCCGCGTCGCGGTGGGGCGCGACGGCCACGACCGCGATCGACGCCTCGCCCAGCGGGACCTCGCCGGTGCGATGGACGATGGCCACCCGATCGACCCCGAAGCGCGCCTCGATCTCGTCGGCGATCGTCGCAAGGGTCGACAGCGCCATCGGCTCGTGCGCCTCGTACTCGAGCAATTCGACCGCCCGGCCGGCGTGGCGTGCGGCCTCGGCCTCCTGGCCCGGCGCCGGTGTGCCGGGCGTCGATCGGGTCCGGCCGAGGAACCCCACGACCGCTCCGTCCTCCGGGATGGCCAGGGCGTCGGCCAGCTCGGCCAGGATGGCGGTCGTGAACGGCGTCTCGCGGATCTCCAGGATCCGCCGTCCCGCCCCGCCGGCGGCCGGCCCCGACCCGCCCGAGACCGGCGGGATCATGGCCAGCTCGTCGCCGTCGGCCAGGACCGTCCCGGGCTCCGCGTAGTCGCCGTTGCGGGCGAACCGCATCGACGAGCGGCCGGGCGCCAGGACCGGGTGGAGCGCGACGAGCGCGGACCAGGCGGCCTCGACGTCCGACCCATCGGCGAGGTCCAGCCCGACCTCGCGCGTCCCGGCCAGCTCCCGCTGGACCGCGAAGAGGCGGACCCGGACCCGCACGGACGTCGCCGTCACCCCTGCCAGCTCAGCCCCGCCAGGTCGCGATGAGGAGCCCGTCGCCCAGGGGCAGGATCGTGGCGGTGAAGCGCGGATCGGACAGGACCGCCGTGTCGAACGCGCGTAGGGCCGCCGTGTTCTCGTCGTCGGCCGCGGCCGGCCGGCTGCCCGACGCCCGGCCGCTCCACAGGACGTTGTCGGCGGCGACCAGGGCGCGTGGCTCGAGCCGGCCGACGAGCGCCTCGAGATAGGCCAGGTATTCGGGCTTGAGCGCATCGATGAAGACCATGTCGAAGGGGCCTGCCAGCGCCGGATCCGTCTCGAACGCCGCGAGCGCCGGCGCGTTGACCACCGTGATCTGCTGGTCGGGGATCCCGGCCTGCCGCCACCAGGCGCGGGCACGGTCCGTCCGCTCGCGGTCCGGGTCGATCGTCACGATCGTGCCGCCGGCCGGCTGGCCGAGCGCCAGCCAGGCGGTCGAGTAGCCGAAGGCCGTCCCGACCTCGACGATCCGGCGCCGGTCGCCGGCGAGGACCTGCAGGACGCGCCCCGCGTCGCGATCGACGATCGGGACATGCGGCTCCTCGGCCGCGGCCTCGATGGCGGCGAGCGCAGGCGGGAGCGGCCCGGCCAGCGAATCGATCCAGTCGAGGTCGACGGCGTCCGGGGTCCAGGTTCGATCGATCTTGCTCATCTCACCATCCTCATACCAGCAGTCCGGCACCGAAATAGAGGCCCGCGGCCAGGATCGTCCCGGCCGCGATCGAGCCGACGTTGATGTACAGCAGGCCGGTCGCCGACTCCATCGACCGCGAGCGGGCCGTCTGGACAGACGCCCAGCAGACGACCAGCGGGAAGATCAGCCCGACGATCAGGCGCAGCCACACGAACAGGGCCCACGGCCCGACCAGTGACGAGAACGGCGCGACGTCGGCCGGTCCGGCGCCGGTCGCCGTCCAGGCCACGAACAGCACGACCTGGGCCACGACCACCGCCAGCAGCACCCGCGCCAGGAGGATCAGCGGCGCCTCGGGGAGCTTGGGCGTGACGAGGTACCAGTGGCCCAGGATCATCGCCGCGAAGACGCCCCCGATGGCCGCGCTGACGACGGCCAGCTGGACCAGCAGGGAGACCGCCCCGAAGGAGCCGCCGCCCCAGGCGAGGGCTCCGAACACGAGCGTCGCGGTCGCCGCGGCAAGACCCGCCCAGTCGAGAGCGGAGGCGATCCGCGGTCCGCGACTTCGGGCGACCAGCCAGAGAGCCACGACGGCGATGAAGACGACGAGGGCCGCCCGGCGCGGAGCGTCCCAGGCCGGATCGACCACGACCGGCGACGTGCCGAGCGAGTCCGGCAGGGCGCCGTCGGAGATCCAGGCCAGGACGCCGAACCCGAGCGCGCACGCGGCCGTGAACCGCAGGTAGCCGGGCGTCGCGGAGGTCCGGCGGCGGAGCAGGACGACCGCCGCGAACGTGCCCAGGGCGAGACCGGTCAGGACGGTCCAGTTGATGAAGGCGAGGTTCTGGGCGATCTGCGTGGCGGGCACCGCCCGAGTGTAGCCGCGTTGTAGCATCGACCCGGAGGTGTCCTCGATGGGTCTGGACCGCGATACGACGTTCACCTGGTACGGCCACTCGTGCGTCGAGGTCCGGACACCCGGCGGGCAGGTCATCCTCATCGACCCATGGTTCGGGAACCCGCGGAGCCCGCGCACGGCCGACTCGATCGATCGGTGCGACCTGCTGCTCGTCACGCACGGCCACTACGACCACATGGGTGAAGCGGTCGCACTGGCCAGCCGGCTGCGCCCGACCTGGCCGTGCATGCACGAGATGTCGCTGTGGCTGGGTCGCCGCCTCCCGGGTGGCGCGGACGCGGCGATCGGCATGAACAAGGGCGGCACGTTCGAGGCGGCCGGGATCAAGGTCACGATGACCCACGCCGACCACTCCGCCGGCGACTGGAACCCGGGCGGCGAGACGACCCTGTACCTGGGCGATCCGGCCGGGTTCGTGGTCGAGCTGGAGAACGGCTTCCGCTTCTACCACGCCGGGGACACGACCCCGTTCGGGGACATGCAGCTGATCCGCGACCTCTACCGGCCAGAGTTCGCGATGCTGCCGATCGGCGGCCACTACACGATGGATCCGCGGGCGGCCGCGCTCGCCGTGGAGCTGCTCGGCGTCAAGCACGTCATGCCGCTCCACTACGGCACGTTCCCGATCCTCGCCGGGACGCCCGAGGCCTGGCGGACCGAGCTGGACGCCCGCGGCCTGACCGACGTCGAGATCCACGCGCCCGAGCCGGGCGGCAGCGTCAGCTGATCAGGCGCCGCCAGGGGCCTGGCCCGACTCCGCGGCCGGAGCGTGGGACCGGGCTGTCAGGCGGCCGGCGCCTCGACAGGCTCGGCGCTCGGGAGCGTGACCAGGTCCATCTCAGTTCGCCAGCGGGACGGCGTGTCGCCGTTCGCCGGACTCGATCGGGATGGCTACCGGGCCGGCTGTCGACCGTTCCTCGGATCCATCGTTCGAGCGCGACGCGAAGTCGAGAAGGGCGGTCCGAAGGTCGCTCTCGCGTCCGCCGGTCGCGATCGACAGCAGCATGTTGACCTGTTCTCGCAGGTCGGCCGGGGGCGGCTGAGGGGTCGCCCGCAGAACCTTGGCGACCGTCGTGGGCTCGACCCGCTCCGCCGCGTAGAACAGCTCCTCGTGGAGTTTCTCGCCCGGGCGCAGCCCGACCACGTCCATCGGCTGGGTGTCCGGATCGCGTCCGGCCAGCCGGACGAGGTCGCGGGCGAGGTCGACGATGCGGATCGGGTCACCCATGTCCAGGACGAACAGGTCGCCCTCATGGCCGAGCGCGGCCGCGTCGACGATCAGCCAGGCCGCTTCGTGGATGGTCATGAAGTAGCGGGACATCTCGGGATGGGTGATGGTCAGGGCTTCGCTCTTCTCGAGCTGGTCCTTGAAGATCGGAACGACGCTGCCGTTCGACCCGAGGACGTTGCCGAAGCGGACCGAGACGTATGGCTCGGCCGGTCCGTCGCGCGGCCTCGGCCACGAGCATCTCGGCGACGCGTTTGCTCGCGCCCATCACGCTCGTCGGGCGGACGGCCTTGTCCGTGGACACGAGGACGAAACGCTCGACGTCGTACGCGATCGCCGCATCGAGCAGTGCCATCGTGCCGCCGACGTTCACGTGAGCGGCGTCCGACGGGTGCTCCTCCATCATCGGCACGTGCTTGTAGGCTGCGGCGTGGAAGATGACGTCCGGTCGCTCGGCCGAGATGAGGCGATCCATCGCGGCGCGACTGGCGACGTTGGCGAGATGAGCCCGCAGCTCGCCGAGCGTGTCATCGCGAACACGCTTGGCCTCGAGCTCGCGCTGGACGAGATATAGGGCGCTCTCTGCCCGATCGACGAGGATGAGCCGGCGAGGGCCGAGTGCGAAGACCTGGCGCGCCAGCTCGGAGCCGATCGAGCCACCGGCGCCGGTGATGAGCACGACCCGGTCGCCGATCGTCTCGTGAACGGCAGCTGCGTGCTCGGTCGCAGTCGTCCGGCGGAGGAGGTCCTCCACCTGGACCCGTCGGACGCGATAGGCGTCGAGAGTGCCGTCAAGCAGGTCGCTCATGGACGGCACGGTCCGGACGTCCAGGCCGCGCTCGAGGGCCGCATCGACGACCTGCCGGATCTTGGTCCCGGGAGCGTCCGGCATCGTGATGACGAGCGCCTCGGCGCCGGTCGCGGCGATCGCGCTGTCAAGC
>CAVRFU010000001.1:0-465376 GCA_963720495.1 uncultured Chloroflexia bacterium | reverse complement strand
CGGCTACGGCGCCAGCGCCTCGCGCAGGATGGCCGTGAGCTGATCCCACTCGACCAGGAACGCGTCGTGGCCCTTGGTCGAATGCAGCTCCCGGTAGGTCGCGTCGACCCCGGCGCCGCGAGCGCCGTCGACGAGCGCGCGGACCTGCCGCGGCCCGTAGAGGATGTCGTCCTCGATGCCGACGCCGGTCAGCCTCGTCTCGGCCGCCGCCAGCCGTCCGTATGCCCCGGCGAGGCCGCCCCACGCGACGCCGATGTCGTGGCGGTCCATGGCACCGGCCAGGATCCGGTAGGTCGCCGGGTCGAACCGGTCGATCAGCTTGCGGCCCTGGTGGTCGAGGTAGCTGACGATCGACGGCCGGCCGTCGGGCTCGACGTTCCGCCCGAAGCGCTCGTCGAAGTCGGTCTCGCTGCGATAGGTGGTCATGGCCAGCTCGCGAGCCAGGGCCATGCCGTCCAGGCCGAGCCGCTCGATGAGCTCGATCTGGATGTGGTTCCAGGCGACGGCCATCGCGCCGGTCGCGTCCGGTGCTGCGATCGGCATCACGGTCCGGACCGCGTCCGGCCGGGTCAGGGCCACCTCGAGCGCGACCATGCCGCCGAGCGAGCCGCCGACCACGAGGTCGAGCCGGTCGACGCCGAGTGCGTCCAGCAGCCGCCACTGGGCGCGCGCCTGGTCCCGGGTCGAGACCGACGGGAACGCCGCGCCGTACGGCCGCCCGGTCCGCGGCTCCGGCGAGGTCGGCCCGGTCGTGCCGTAGCGGCCGCCGAGGAGGTTGGCGGCCAGGACGCCGATCCGCTCGGTGTCGAGCGCGAGTCCCGGCCCGATGAGAGGCGCCCACCAGTCGCCGGCCGCGTCGGCCGAGCCGGTCAGGGCATGGACGACCAGCACCTGTGGGGCCGACCCAGGTGCGGGGCCGTCATGCCGGTACGCGACGGTCAGGTCGGCGAGGGTCGTGCCGTCGTCGAGCGCGAACGAGCCGAGCGGGACCGTCTCGAGGCGGCCCGTCCCGGTCGGGAGACGGGCCGTCTCGACCCCCGGGGACCCCGACGCGCGTCGGGGTCCCGTCGGTCGCCTGGGTCTTCAGGGTCATCCGCGCGCGCCGACGAGCTCGCCGTCGGACGACGCATCGGCCGTCGCGGCCGCGAGCGCCTGCTCGAGGTCGGCGATGAGGTCGTCGACGTGCTCGAGCCCGACCGACAGACGGACGAGATCCTCGGTCGTGCCGGTCGAGATCTGCTCCTCTTCGGTCAGCTGGGAATGGGTCGTGGATGCCGGATGGATGATCAGCGACTTCGCGTCCCCGACGTTGGCCAGGAGCGAGAAGATCTGGACGTTGTCGATGAGCCGCCGGCCGGCCTCGACGCCGCCCTTGACCCCGAACGTCACGACGCCGCCGTAGCCACCGCTGAGATAGCGGTCGGCGAGCTTGTGCGACGGGTGCGATTCGAGACCGGGGTAGCTGACCCAGGTCACCTCGGGCCGGGTCTCCAGCCACTTGGCGACCGCCAGCGCGTTCTCGCTGTGGCGCTTGATCCGCAGCGGGAGCGTCTCGAGGCCCTGGAGGAACAGGAAGGCGTTGAACGGGCTGAGCGCGGCGCCGATGTCGCGGAGGCCCTGGACGCGCAGCTTCAGGATGAACGCCAGGTTGCCGAAGGCGCCCGTGTAGCTGATCCCGTGGTAGGACGGATCCGGGTCGACGAAGTCCGCCTTGAAGCGCTCGCTGGCCGCCCAGTCGAAGGTGCCGGCGTCGACGACCACGCCGCCGATCGCGGTGCCGTGACCGCCGATCCACTTCGTCGCCGAGTGGATGACGATGTCCGCGCCGTGCTTGATGGGCTGCGCGATGAGGGGCGCGAAGGTGTTGTCGACGATGACCGGGACGCCCCGCGCGTGGGCCACGTCCGCGATCGACGCGAGGTCGTGGACGTCCAGGCGCGGGTTGCCGATCAGCTCGAGGAAGACCGCCTTGGTCTTCTCGTTGATCGCCCGCCCGAACGCCGACGGATCCGAGCCGTCCACGTAGGTCGTGGTGATGCCGATCTTGGGCAGGGTGTGGGTGAACAGGTTGTACGTCCCGCCGTACAGGCTCGACGACGAGACGATGTTGTCGCCGGCGCGCGCGAGATTGAGGATCGACAGCGTCTCGGCGGCCTGGCCGGACGCCAGCCCGAGGGCGGCGACGCCGCCTTCGAGCGCGGCGACGCGCTGCTCGAAGACGTCCGTCGTCGGGTTCATGATCCGGGTGTAGATGTTCCCGAACTCCTGGAGCCCGAAGAGCCGCGCGGCGTGCGCCGCGTCGTCGAAGACGTAGCTGGTGGTGGCGTAGATCGGGACGGCGCGGGCATTCGTCGCCGGGTCCGGCTTCTGGCCGGAGTGAAGGGCCCGTGTCTCGGGGCGGAAGGTGGTCGGATCGAGCTCGGCCATGTCGATGGTTCTCCTGCTGGGGTGCTCGGTTGCTGATGCCGTGTGAGGATCCCGGCCCTGGGTAGGCCTCGGGGTTCGGCGGTCACCCGTCGTGTCGTTCGGAGGAAACAAAAAAGCCGCAGTCCCTCGTTGGAACTGCAGCCCCGGGACCTCGTCTGTGGTCCCGCCTACCCGATCAGGTGGTGCGCGACCTCAGACCCCATCCTCCGCACGGCGGGGCCGCCAGCGCATACACATGTTCCAGGAGACTTGGGTGTGAGTCACGGTCCGCGAATGGTCGCCCATGTCGCGACGCGGCGTCAACCGTCAAATGTCAGTGTCCGGGATCGCGCCGCCGGGACCGGATAGGCTTGGCGCATGTCCGCCATCCCCGCCACGTTCCGCGCGTACGTCGCCGAGAAGGTCGATGACGCGGTCGAGCGCGGGGTGCGCGAGTTCCGCGAGGTCGACCTGCCGCCCGGCGAGGTCGAGATCCGGGTCGGCTGGTCGAGCGTGAACTACAAGGACGGTCTCGCGACGCGGGTCGACGGCAAGGTCGCCCGGATCAGCCCGCTCATCCCCGGCATCGACCTGGCCGGCGAGGTGGTCGGCTCGGACGATCCCGGCCTGCCGGCCGGCAGCGCGGTGCTGGCCCACGGCTACGAGCTGGGTGTGTCGCGCCACGGCGGGTTCACCGAATACCAGCGCGTGCCGGCCGGGTGGGTCGTGCCGCTTGCGCCCGGATTGTCGCCACGCGACGCGATGTCGATCGGGACGGCCGGCTTCACGGCGGCGATGTCCGTCGTCGCCCTCGAGGAACGTGGGCTCAGCCCGGATGACGGGCCGGTGCTGGTGACCGGGGCATCGGGCGGGGTCGGCGGCACGGCCCTCGCGATCCTGGCGGACCGTGGCTATGAGGTCTGGGCGGCGACCGGCAAGAGCGACGAGGCGGACCGGCTGCGGACGATGGGCGCGGCCGGGATCCTGACCCGCGACGAGGTGACCGCCGAGGGACGGCCGCTCGAATCGGAACGCTGGGCGGGCGCGGTGGATGCCGTCGGCGGGGCGACCCTGCCGTACGTGCTGCGGACGCTCAAGGTCGGTGCCGCGGTCGCCTCGTCCGGCAATGCCGGGGGAGCGGGGCTCCAGACCACCGTCTTCCCGTTCATCCTGCGCGGCGCGGCATTGCTCGGGATGGATTCGGTCAACATGCCGATCGCCCGGCGGCGCGAGCTGTGGGATCGCCTGGCAACCGACCTCCGTCCGCCCGACCTCGGTCGCCACTGCACCGAGGTCACCCTCGACACGCTCGACGAGGCCCTCGACGGCATCGTCGCCGGGGACGCCCGCGGCCGCTGGATCGTCCGGATCGGGGAGTAGGGCAGGGGACCGGGTCAGGCGAGCTCGCCGCGGAGCTGCCGCAGCGCGCGCTCGAGGGGCCGCCGCACCTCCTCGGCCGGATACTCCGGGAACGGTGTCGCGGCGACGGCATCGTCGATGGTCAGGTCGCCGTGATGGACACGGCGGGCCAGCTCGGCGAGCGCGTTGAACGCGACCGCCTGCGCGTCGGCGAAGCCGGCCCCGCCGTGATCGCCGTGACCGGGCACGACGACACCCTGCGCGAGCTCGGCGACCCGGAAGGCCGTCTCCGGCCAGTCGAGCGGATACGCGTCACCGAATGACGGCACGGCGCCGTTCTCGAGCAGGTCGCCGGCGAACAGCACGCCCGCGTCCGGGACCCGGATGACGATGTCGTGGTCGGTGTGACCGCGACCGAGGAACCGCAGCTCCACCCGGCGATCGCCGAGGTCGAGATCGGCGGTCTCGGCGAACGTGCGATCCGGCGGGTCGATGACCACGTCGGCGAGGTCGGTCGCGAGCTCCGGCACCTCCGTCGCGATCCGCGCCTTGCGCGCCTCGCCCGTGCGCTCCAGGAACGGACCGCAGCCGACGTGACCCCAGATCGGGGCGGGCCGGAAGACGTGGTTGCCGAAGGCGTGGTCGAAGTGGCCGTGCGTGTCGACGACGACCGTGACCGGGGCCGTCGTCAGCTCGCGAAGGTCGTCGAGGACCTCGCGACCCTGGACGTGGCTGGATCGCGTGTCGATGACCATGACCTCGTCGCCGCCCATCACGACCCCGATGTTCTGGTCGAAGAACGCGTATCGACGCACGAACACCCGGTCGCCGATCTCGGTCCAGCCCGTCATGCCGGGCATGGTAGCCGGGGGAGATGGGCGAGATCGCCGCTGGGGCTTGACAAGTAACTTAGTACTCACTAAGTTACGCCCATGAACGCAGCAGCCGCCACGACCGGCACCCGCCAGACCGCCGACGAACGCCGCGACGCGATCATCGTCGCGGCGCTCCACGAGTTCGCGCAGGGCGGCTATTCGGGCACCTCGACCGAGTCGATCGCGCGCGCCGTCGGCGTGTCCCAGCCGTACCTCTTCCAGCTGTTCGGCACCAAGCGGCAGCTGTTCCTGGCGGTGGTCCGGCATGGGTTCCAGCGCACGCGCCTGGTCTTCCACGAGGCCGCCCGCCGCGGACCGACCGACGACCAGGCATGCACGATCCTCGACCTGATGGGCCAGGCCTACATGCGCCTCCTGTCCGATCGGGACCTGCTGCGGGTCCAGCTCCAGGCCTACGCGGCCTGCGGCGACGAGGACGTCCGGGGGGTCGTCCGCGAGGAGTTCGCCGCCCTCTACGAGTCCGTCGAGCGCGACAGTGGCGCGACGAAGGAGGACATCCACCACTTCTTCGCGGAAGGGATGCTCCTGAACGTCGCCGCCGCCCTCGAGATCGACGGGGCACCCGAGTCCTGGTCGCTCAGCGGCTTCCTCAAGCACCGGCCGGAGCCGGCGACGCCGGGAGGTGCCACCTGAGGATCGCCGGCCGTTTCCCCCTTTTTGCGTCGCGTACTTAGTGACCACTAACTCACGCCAAGGAGCCCAGCCGTGACCGGAACCCGTTCCAACGCCCTCTGGACGTTCACCATCACCTCCCTCGCGCTGTTCATGGTCGCCCTCGACAACCTCGTCGTGACGACCGCGTTGCCGGTCATCAAGACCGACCTCGGCGCAACTCTTCAAGACCTCCAGTGGATCGTCAACGCGTACACGCTGACGTTCGCGGTCCTGCTCATCACCGGCGCGGCGCTGGGCGACCGGTTCGGTCGCAAGCGCGTGTTCCTGATCGGCATGGGCATCTTCATCGGCGGTTCGGCCCTGGCCGCGCTGTCGACGTCGACCGACAGCCTCATCCTCGCCCGCGCCATCCAGGGCGTCGGCGGCGCGATCGTGACGCCGCTCACGCTGACGATCCTGTCCGCGGCGATGCCCCCGGAGCGCCGGGCCGTCGCGCTCGGTGCGTGGGGTGGCATCGCCGGTCTGGCCATCGCCATCGGTCCGCTCGTCGGCGGCGCCATCGCGGAGGGCCTCGACTGGCACTGGATCTTCTGGCTCAACGTCCCGATCGGCCTGGTCGTCCTGCCGATGGCCGCGTTCCGCCTGACCGAGACCTACGGCCCGGAGGGCCGCCTCGACATCCCCGGCCTGGGCCTGATCAGCGCCGGCCTGCTGGCCCTCGTGTGGGGCGTGATCAACGGCAATGACCTCGGCTGGGGCAGCACCCAGATCGTCGCGGCACTCGTCGCCGGGACCGCGCTTCTCGTCGGGTTCGTGGTCTGGGAGGCTCGCCAGGCACACCCGATGCTGCCGATGAGCTTCTTCCGCAGCCGTGCCTTCAGCGCCGCCAACGCGGTCTCGCTGCTGATGTACTTCGGGATGTTCGGCTCGGTCTTCCTGCTCGCCCAGTTCTTCCAGGTCGCCCAGGGCTACAGCCCGTTCCAGGCCGGCCTCCGGACGCTGCCGTGGACGGGGATGCCGATCATCGTCGCCCCGATCGCCGGGATCCTCGCGGATCGCATCGGTGGCCGCCCGATCCTGGCCACGGGGATGGCGCTCCAGGCCGTCGCCCTCGGCTGGCTGGCCGCCGTGGTCACGCCGACGGTCCCCTACGAGGCGATGGTCGTGCCGTTCATCCTGGCCGGCGTCGGCATGGGCCTGTTCTTCGCCCCGATCGCGAACGTGGTCCTGTCGGCCGTCCGCCCGGAGCAGGAGGGCAAGGCGTCCGGTGCCACCAACACGATCCGCGAGGTCGGTGGCGTCTTCGGGGTCGCGGTCCTCGCCGCGATCTTCAGCGCCAACGGCGACTACACGACGCCGGCCGCGTACGTGGCCGGGTTGCAGCCGGCCATCGCGGTGGGCGCCGTCGTCGTCGGGTTCGGAGCGATCGCCGCCCTGTTCATCCCGGCACGGGCCGGTGCCCGGGCACAGGCCACCCAGGCGCAGGACGGCCCGATCGCGCAGCCGGCGGTGGGCGAGCCCGCCTGACACCCGCCAGGTCCGACGCAGGGTACGCGGCCCGACCGGTCGCGTACCCTGCCCGCATGCCCTCCCTCGTCCGGCACGTCACGGCCGCCGACGGCACCGACCTGCTCGTCCGGCACTGGCCGATCGACGAGGCCGAGGCCGGCGGCGCATGGGCCGGACCCGCGTGGGCCTCGGTGCTTCTCGTGCACGGCCTGGCTGAGCACTCGGGCCGGTACGAGCACGTCGGCGACCAGCTGGCGGGCGCCGGCATCGACGCGACCGCCTACGACCAGCGCGGCAACGGGGGATCCGGCGGCCGGCGCGGTCACGTCGACCACTGGTCGCAGCTCCACGACGACCTGGCCGAGCGTCTGGCCGCGGTCAGGCGCGGGGCCGGCGGCCGGCCCGTCGTCCTCTACGGCCATTCGACCGGTGGGCTGGTCGCCGCCGGCTACCTCCTGTCCGACCGACCGAAGCCGGACCTGGCGGTCCTCGCGTCGCCGGCGCTCGATTCGACGCTGCCGGGGTGGAAGAAGACGGCGGCTCGGGTCCTGTCGCGGGTCGCGCCGACCACGGCCCTGCCGAACGACATCGATCCGTCCACGTTGTCGCGCGACGCCACGGTCGGCGAGAAGGCCGGCGCCGATCCGGCCTCGGCGACGGTCACGACCGTCCGCTTCGGTGCCGAGGCGATGCGCGAGCAGCTCCGGGTCCGGCGCGAGGCACCGGTCGGCGGGGTTCGGCGTCCCGACCCTGGTCCTGCACGGCCTGGATGACGGCCTCGTCCCGGCGACCGCCTCGGACGTGCTCGAAGGCGCACCGGGCGTGGAGCGCCGCACCTACCCGGGCCTGCGTCACGAGCTGCACAACGAGCCCGAAGGCTCCGCGATCGTCGACGAGGTGATCGCGTGGCTGCGTGCACGCGCGACCGGCGCGCCCGCAGGGGACGCGCCGGCCGGTTGATCCCGGTTCTCGAGGGATCAGATGCCCATCGGCTGGGTCGCCGGCGGGCTGACGAGCGGCTGTGCGGCGGACGGCTGGCGGAACGTCCGCCAGGCCATCAGCAGGACGGCGCCGAACCCGAACAGGCTGGCGATCGCGCCCAGGAAGGGGATGATCGACAGGATCTGCAGCGTGATCAGGCCGACCACGGCCGCGAGGTACGGCCGTTCGCGGCGCTTCGGGCCGTCGCGGTCGATCAGCCATTCGCCGATCCAGATGCCGGCCACGAGGTAGCCCGCATAAGCGGCGGCCGGCCACGCGACGAGGAGGATGGCCAGGCCGAGAGGTGCACCGACGATCGTGATCATCGCGAGGATCGCGATGACCGGGACGATCACGAGACCGGCCAGCCCGGCGAGGAGCGTCTGCCCCGGCTCGCGGCTGATCAGGGCTTCGGCCGTCCGCACCTGGCGTGCACCCAAGGCGGCCAGAGCCAGCCCGGCGACGATCGTCACCAGGACCAATCCAAGAAGGAACAGCCCGATGGCCGGCACGAGCGCGGCACCCGCCGCGATCAGGTCCTGATCGAGACTGGCCATCGAACCGCCGATCGTGGCGGCCGGGTCGGCCGACACGGTCGTGTCGAGTGTGCGGACGTCGCCGCTGACGACGGTCGTGGCATCGATCGCGAGAGAGCCGCCGGCCACGAAGACCGACTCCAGCCGGGCGTCTTCGAGGATCGCCTGGCCGTCGATCACGACCAGCGATCGGACGTCGCCACGGATCGTCGCCGTGCCGTGCGTCACGATGACCGCGTCCGCCGTGTCGCCGGGGGCGACGGTCACGTCGCCATTGAAGGCCATCAGGACCCGGCTCGACTGATCGAGGGTCGGGTCAGCGGCGAGGACCGCCGGCGCGAGCATGCCGAGCGCCAGGCACGCGGCTGCGAGAACCAGGATGAGACGGCGCATCACACACCTCCGGTGAACGCTACGGTTTGTCCGAAGTCGAGCGTGAGCGCTCGACGCCGCCCCGTCATCGGCCATGTGGCCCGATCGCGGAGGCCGATCGGACGATGTACCATCGCGGGACAACCGAATATCGCCTCCGGGGAGCGCCTCGCGCGCTGAGAGTGTGGCAACCGCCACAGACCCGCGGAACCTGATCCGGCTAGTACCGGCGAAGGAAGCAGGCCCGTCGACTCGAGCTGACGCCGTCCCCGTGTCCCGGAGACGGCGTTTCGCATGTTCGACGACGGAGACCCGATGACCAGGACCCATCCCACCGATACCGCGCGACGCAGCCTCGCGCTCGCCTGCGCCGTGCTGTTCGCCGTGACCGCCTGTGGTTCGTCCGCGACGACGGCCGTGCCGACCGTCGGGCCCAGCGCCACGCCCTCGTCGGCTGCGTCCACCGCGACCGGCCCGTCGGCCGGTACAGTCGCATCGCCGTCGGCGTCCGTGACGCCGCTCGGCACGGTCAGGCTCGCGCTCGACTGGACGCCGAACACGAACCACACCGGCTTCTACGTCGCCTCGAGCAAGGGCTGGTACGACGCGGCCGGCGTCGACCTCGAGATCCTCCCGTACGGGACGACCACGCCCGAAGCGCTGATGGCGGCCGGTCAGGCGGAGTGCGGGATCAGCTTCCAGGACGCGCTGACGTTCGCCGCCGCGGCCGGCGCCCCGATCGTCTCGGTCATGGCGATCCTCCAGCACACGGCCCAGGAGATCGCGGTCCTGGCGTCGTCGGACATCACCCGGCCGCGCCAGCTCGACGGCAAGACCTACGCCGGGTTCGGCTACCCCAACGAGGAGCCGACGCTCAAGTCGGTCATCAAGGCGGATGGCGGCAAGGGCACGTTCACGACCGTGACGCTCGACACCGCGGCCTACGACGCGCTGTACGCGAAGCGGGCCGACTTCGTGATCACCTTCGCCGCCTGGGAGGGGATCGAGGCCAAGGAGCGGGGGATCGACCTGCGGACGTTCCAGTTCGGTGACTACGGCTTCCCGGACTTCTACCAGGTCGTGCTCGCCTGCGACAGCCGCTGGCTGGCGGCGCACCCCGACCTTGCCCGCGCCTTCGTCGGGGCCACCGCCCGCGGGTTCGACCTGGCCGCATCCGACCCCGACGAGGGTGCCCGCCTGCTGGTGTCGGCGAACCCGGGTGTCTTCGACGGGTCGCCCGACCTGCCTCTCGCCAGCCAGCGCTTCCTCGCCACGGGCGGGTACCTGCGTGACGCGAACGGCGAGGTCGGTCGCCAGACGCTCGCCGAATGGCAGGGCTACTCCGGCTTCCTGTTCGACCAGAAGCTCCTGGCCGGTCCGGACGGCAAGCCGCTCGCGACCGCGCCCGACTACGGCTCGTTGTTCACGAACGACTTCCTGCCGTGAGATCGAGCCGCACCGGCATCGCCCGCTGGGGTCCGCCGCTCGTCCTCGTCGGGCTGGTGGTCCTCGCCTGGGAGGCCTACGTGCGGATCGCGGGTCTCGACCCGATCACGCTGCCGCCGCCGTCGCGGGTCGTCGGCGCCCTGTGGGACTTCCGCGAGGCCGCGGCCGGCCATCTCGTGCCGACCCTCGTCGAGGCGATCACCGGATGCGCGGTCTCGGTCGTGCTCGCCGTCGCCACGGCCATCGCACTCGATCGCTGGGAGCCGGTCCGGCGCGCGGTCGAGCCGCTCCTGGTGACGAGCCAGACGATCCCGATCGTCGCGATCGCGCCCCTGTTCGTCATCTGGTTCGGGTTCGGGCTGCTGCCCAAGGTCGTGATCGTCGTCCTCGTGACCTTCTTCCCGGTGACGATCGCCCTGCTCGACGGGTTCGGGCGGGTCGACCCGGACGCGATGACCCTCCTGCGCTCGCTGGGGGCCTCCACCCAGCAGACCTTCCGCGCGCTGCGCTGGCCGTCGGCGCTGCCGTCGCTGTTCACCGGCCTGCGGATCAGCGTCGTGTACGCCGTCATCGGCGCCATCTTCGGGGAGTACGTGGGCGCGACGAGCGGGCTCGGCATCTGGATGAAGCTCTCGCAGAACAGCTTCCGGACGGACCTCGTCTTCGCCGCGATCCTGCTGACCGCGATCGTCTCGTTCGTGCTGTACCTCGCCGTCGGCGTGCTGGAACGGCTCGTCGTCCCGTGGGCACCGGCCCTGCGCGCGAGCGCCCGCTGAGATCGGTCAGGGGCGGCCGGCGAGCCTCGCGAGCACGGACAGCGACGGCGCGAAGTAGTACGCGCCGCTGACCGGCCGGGAGAAGTCGGCCAGCCGGTCGTGGAGGCCGTCGTCGTTCGGGCCGAACATGCGCGCGA
The DNA here is from genome assembly GCA_963720495.1 of uncultured Chloroflexia bacterium. Lineage (GTDB taxonomy): Bacteria > Chloroflexota > Limnocylindria > Limnocylindrales > CSP1-4 > SPCO01. The sequence goes on along the minus strand of CAVRFU010000001.1, from coordinate 454,343 downwards.
GCATCCGGTCGAACCGGGCGCGGTCCGCGGCGAAGGCCAGGAAGTTGATGCCGTGCTCGAGGGTCGTCCCGTACGGCACGCTGCGCCGGTAGATCTGGATCTCCTCACCGGCGTCGTCATCGATCTGGACGCGCGCGATGTGGGCGTTCGTCGGCAGCCTGGCGCCGACGAACTCGATGCTGTCCGGCTTGGTCCGGCCGAACACGTTCTCCTGCTGATCCTGCGACAGCCGGTCGAAGGCATCGAGGTCGTGGACCCAGCGCATGGTCAGCACGTGGCTGCCACCGGCCCCGCGGCTTCCATCCGGGACGAGAGCGGCTTCCGGGGCCTCGAGCAGGATCGGGTTGGCGGTGCCATCGATGAAGCCGGTCAGGTCGCGGCTGTCGCGATGGACGAAGCCGGTCCGGTCGGAGGCCACCACGAAGCTCGGCGCGAGGGTCTGCGTGGCGGCCCGGGCGTGCTCGAAGACCACGTCGGGCGTGCCCCCGTTGATCCACAGCCACAGGTCGTGCTGGGACGCCGGCGCGTGGTGGCCGCCCAGCACCCCGAGCGGCTGGAAGGGCGCCAGATCCTCCGGCGCGTCGTCCGGATCGATGGCGCGCCACAGGTCGGCGCCGAAGCCCAGGACGATGTTGACGCCACCGGCCGCCACGGCCGGCATGCGCAGGCGTTCCAGGACGGCTCCGACGGCCGACAGGTCCACGTCGGGCCGCAGCTCGAACTCGAGGAATTCGTGGGCGACCGTGCCCTGCGCGAAGATGCCGAACTGGGGCAGCGTCATGGGCGGAGGCTAGCGCACGACGAACGGGCGTGGAAGGCCCGTCGCGCCTGCGACGCGACAGGTCTCTTGGCACCCTCGCCGGGCCGCGCTAGAGTGCGGCCATGCCAGGCGTGGGAGCGCTCGAACTGCTGGCCGATCCTGGCGATCGCCGCGATCTGGCTCGCCGTCCCGATCGCGCTTGATCGTGCTCATCAGGCGGCGCGCCTCCGCGACCAGCCAGCGTGGCGCTGCCGGCTCGTTGACCCGGCTCTCGATGCGCTCCGCTCGCGCCTGGCCACCGGCGAGATCGACGAGGCGGAGTACCGGCGCCTCCAGTCCGTCCTTCGCGGCGGCTGATCGCCGTCCGGCCCACCGGCCGGGACGCGTTTCGCCCCCGCAGTACGATGCGGAAGCCAATCATGCCGAGCCGATCCGAATGCCCCGGAGGGACCGATCCATGACCGACGTCGCCGAGCGCGTCAAGACCTACCAGCAGCTCATCGGCGGCGAGTGGGTGGACTCGGCGTCGGGAGAGCTGCTCGACGTCGAGAACCCGGCCGACGGCACGGTCATCGCCCGGGTCCAGGCGTCGAACGCGGAGGACGTGGATCGGGCCGCCAACGCCGCGGCGACCGCGTTCGAGACGTGGCAGCACACCACCCCGGCCGAGCGCAGCCTCATGCTGCTCAAGCTCGCCGACGGGATCGAGGCGCGCGCCGACGAGCTCGGTCGCCTCGAGTCGAAGAACGCCGGCAAGCCGGTCGGCGCCGCGATCGACGAGATCCCCGTCGTCGTCGACAACCTGCGGTTCTTCGCCGGTGGCGCCCGGGTGATGGAAGGCAAGGCCGTCAACGAGTACGCGGCCGGCCTGACCTCGATGATCCGCCGTGAGCCGGTCGGCGTGGTCGCCTCGATCGCGCCGTGGAACTACCCGATCATGATGGCCGGCTGGAAGATCGGTCCGGCCCTCGCGGCGGGCAACTCGGTCATCCTCAAGCCGTCGGCCCGAACCCCGCTGACGGCCCTCGATCCTCGGCGAGATCGCCGCCGACATCCTGCCGCCCGGCGTCCTCAACGTCATCACCGGGACGGGCGCGACGATCGGCGATCCGCTCGTCGGCCACCCCAAGGTCGGGATGATCTCGGTCACCGGCGACACCGACACCGGCAAGCACATCGCCAAGGTCGCCGCGGACCGGGTCAAGCGGCTCCACCTCGAGCTCGGCGGCAAGGCGCCGGTGGTCGTGTTCGACGACGCCGACATGGAAGCCGTCATCGAGAACCTCAAGACGTTCAGCTTCTGGAATGCCGGTCAGGACTGCACCGCGCCCTGCCGGGTCATCACCGGTCCGAAGATCTACGACCGGTTCGTGGCCGACCTGGCCGACGCGGTCAAGACCATCAAGTGGGGCGATCCGGCCGAGGGCGACGACGTCGAGATGGGCTCGCTCATCGCGGGCTCCCAGGCGGACAAGGTCGAGGGCATGGTCGAGCGGGCGAAGGCCGGCGCCGAGATCGTGACCGGCGGCCACCGACCCGACCGGCCCGGCGCGTACTACGAGCCGACCGTCATCGCCGGCCCGGACCAGCGCAGCGAGATCGTCCAGGACGAGGTCTTCGGACCGGTCGTCAGCGTCCAGCGCTTCAGCGACGAGGAGCAGGCGATCGCCTGGGCCAACGACGTTCGCTTCGGGTTGGCCGCGTCCGTCTGGACCGGCGACATCGCGAAGGGGATGCGGGTCGCGAAGGCCATCCAGTTCGGGACGGTCTGGATCAACGACCACTTCACGCTGGTGTCGGAGATGCCGCACGGCGGCTTCAAGGAGTCCGGCTACGGCAAGGACCAGAGCATGTACGCGATCGAGGACTACACGGTCGTCAAGCACGTGATGCTCAAGATCTGAGCCGGTCCGGGGCGCTCGCACCGACGCGGCGGTCCCATATCGTAGGGGCGTGACCCCGCCTCTCACCCGACGACGGTTCAACGCGCGGCTGTTCCGCTGGCACGCGGGAGCACGTCGTCCGCTGCTCATCCGGACGGCGTCGGACCCGTGGCAGATCCTGGTCGCCGAGGTCATGTCCCAGCAGACCGGGATCGAGCGGGTCGGGCCGATGTGGCGGCGGTTCGTCGACCGCTGGCCGTCGCCGGGCGACCTCGCGGGCGCCGGTACGCAGGAGCTCCTCGCGGCATGGTCCGGGCTGGGCTACAACCGGCGCGCCCTGGCGTTGCGGGACGCGGCCCGGACCATCGTCGCGGAGCACGGGGGCAGGGTGCCGTCGACGATCGATGCCCTGGAGGCGCTCCCGGGGATCGGGCCGTACACGGCGCGGGCCGTCGCTGCCGCTGCGTTCGGCGTGCCGGTGGCTCCGCTCGACGTGAACGTGCGCCGGGTCGTGTCGCGCGTCCTCGGCGTGCCGGCGTCGTCGCCGGGTCTGCAGGCCGCCGCCGACGAGCTGGTCTCCCGCGAGGAGCCCGGTCGCTGGTTCGATGCCGTGATGGACCTCGCCTCCGAGGTGTGCCTGCCGCGCGCGCCGTCGTGTGATGCGTGTCCGCTCGGGTCCGTGTGCGCGTCGCGCGGGGCGGTCGCGGTCGTTGTGGAGCGCTCGAGCGCCGAGCGCACCCTTCCCGTCCACGACCCGCTGGCTTCGCGGCCGGCTCGTCGCGGCGGCTGCCGGCGTGCCGGACGGTGGGTGGGTGGCCCTGCCGGATCGACTCGGCGCCCACGATCGAGCGGCGATCCTGGCGGCCGCGGCGGGCCTCGAACGGGAAGGCTTCGTGGACCTCCAGGACGGCGAGGTCCGCGTTCGACAGTGACGCGGCGCGCGGCCGGTCGTTCCACCACGCCGACAGGAGGCGTCGGCTACGCTTCGTGGGCGATGCCCGCCCCCGCCCGACCCACCACGCCCGACACGGCGCCGCCGCTGCCCGCCGACGACCCGTCGATCTTCGAGATGGACCTGCGCGCGCTCCGTCACCACTGGGCCGCGTCGGCCGCCCGGCCGCCGATCTCGGCAGAGACGATGACCGGCGCCGATCGCCGGGCCCAGGCCCTGGGCATCCCGGAGGTCCGCCTGATGGAGCACGCCGGGACCGCCGTGGCGGCCTCGGTCAAGGCCCTCGCGACGGATCTCGAGCGGTGGGGGACGGGCCCGATCGTCATCCTGTGCGGCCCGGGCAACAACGGCGGCGACGGCTACGTCGCGGCACGCCGGCTGGCGCTCGCCGGCGCCTCGGTGATCGTGGCCGTGGTCGCAGGGGAGGCGCGTCCGCGTGGCGCGTCGGCCGCCAAGAACTGGGACCGCATCGCCCGGGACGCCGGGATCACGAAGGTCCAGCTCGCCGTCGCCCGTGACGTGGCGATGTTCGGCCTCGGCGTGGACAAGGCGGCGGTCATCGTCGATGCGCTGCTGGGCACCGGCGTCCGAGGCGCTCTCCGCGAGCCGATCCGCTCGGCCGTCGAGGTCATCCGGCGCGCCCGGGCGGCCGGCGTCCCGGTCGTCGCCGTCGACACCCCGACGGCGGTCGACCTGTCGAGCGGCGAGCCGTCCGACCCGGCGGTGTCGGCCGATCTCACGGTCACCTTCCACCGTCCCAAGACCGGCCTGCTGACGCGTCGCGGCGCGGCGCACGCCGGCAAGGTCCTTGTCGCCCCGATCGGCATCCCCAGCGAGGCGGACCGTGGCTGAGCCGCGCCGGGTCGGGCGGACAACCGGGCTGGCGCGAGGTCCTGATGGTGGCCGGGTTCGCGGTGGCGGTCGTCCTCGGGGCGGCCATCGTGACCAGCATCCTGCCGACCGACGCCCAGGAGGTGGTCTTCCACACGCCGCTCGCGATCATCGTGCTGATCGTCGGCACGGCGTGGCTCCTGTGGCGCATCGCGCGCCGGCCGGCCGGCCCGCCCGAGTCATGATCGATCCGCCGGTCGCGACACCGGCGCCCGTCACTCCACCGCTGGTCCGCCGGGCCGTCGACCTCCGAACGCTCACCTCCGAGACCTGGGACGTCGTCATCGTCGGCGGCGGGATCGTCGGGTCGGGTGCGCTGCTCGACGCGGTCTCGCGTGGGATGCGCGCGGCGCTGGTCGAGCAGGACGACATCGCGGCCGGGACGTCGTCGCGCTCGTCGCGGCTCATCCACGGCGGTCTGCGCTACCTCGAGCAGTTCCGGTTCGGTCTCGTGCGCGAGGCCCTCGCCGAGCGGAGGCGCCTGCTCACGCTTGCGCCACACCTCGTCCGGATCGAGCCACTGCTCTTCCCGATCTACGGCATCCCGTTCGCGTCGAAGGCGTTCTACGACACCGGGCTGACCCTGTACGACATCCTCGGTGCGCGTCACGACGGCGGCTGGCACCGCCGGCTGTCGAAGGCCGACACGCTCGACCTCGCCCCGACGCTGCGGCCCGAGGGTCTTCGCGGTGGCCTCGTCTACCACGACGGGGTCGAGGACGACGCGCGCTACACGCTGGCCGTGGCCCGCACGGCGATCGCCGCCGGCGGCGTGGTCCTCACCCGGGTCAGGGCCACCGGTCTTCGGACGGATCCGCGGTCGGGCGTGCTCGACGCGCTTCGCGCCGAGGACCTGACGACGGGCGCCGAGCTCGAGATCCGGACCCGATCCGTCGTCGACGCGACCGGCGTGTGGGCGGCCGAGCCCGACCATCCGTTCAAGGGCGCGTCGATGCGGATCCTGCCCAGCCGCGGCGCCCATCTCGTCGTGCCGCGCGCCCGGATCCCCAACACGATGGGCCTGACCATCCGGGTCCCGGGCAAGATCGTCTTCCTCGTCCCGTGGCCCGACCACTGGCTGATCGGCACCACGGACGCGCCGTTCGACGGGCCGGCCGCCCGCCCGCCGGCCGCCGGCTGGGAGGTCGATCGGCTGCTCGACACGGTCAATGCCACGATGAACGTGGACCTGACCCGGGCCGACGTCGTCGGCACGTACGCCGGCCTGCGGCCGCTCATCGCGCCGTCCGATGGCTCGACGGTCAAGGCCTCGCGCGAGCACCGGGTGACCACGGAGCCGAGCGGCGTCGTCCGGATCGGTGGCGGGAAGTACACGACCTACCGGGTGATGGCGCGCGACGTGATCGACGCGGTCCTCGGCCCGGCCGCGCGGGAGCGCCCGAGCGACACGGCCGAGCGCCGGCTGGTCGGGGCGGCCGACCTGGACGCCCTGGACCGGATCACGTCCGAGCTCTCGACCATCGCGGCCGTCCGCGAGGTCGGACCGGAGGCGGCGGCACGTCTCGTCGCTCGCCACGGGACGGAGGCCCCGGGCGTCGTCGCGCTCGGCGCGGAGCTGGACCTCGTCCGGCCGCTCGTCGCGGGTCGCCCGTTCCTCGAGGCGGAGGTCGCCTGGGCTGTCCGGCACGAGCTTGCCGAGTCGCTGGACGACGTCCTGGCGAGGCGGACCCGGCTGGCGCAGGAGCTGCCCGATCGCGGTGCGGCGATCGCACCGCGGGTCGCGGAGGTCATGGCCGCCGACCTCGGCTGGGGCGCGGCCCGGCAGTCTCTCGAGGTCGACAACTACCTGGCCTTCGCGCGCCGTGAGTTCTCGGTGGCCGCGCCCGAGGCCGACGGCGCACGGGACGCCGCCGCCATCGCACGCGGACGTGACGCCGGCCGCGGTCGACTGAGGCGACAGGGGAGACGGGGCGGCGCCCGGTCCGTCATCGAGCCGTCACCGAGCGGCGCCATCCTCGCGCCCATGGCACCTCTGGACGATCTGCAGCGCACGTTCGTCGACGGTCTCTACACGAACCGGATCCCGGCCGCCATCGCGGTCAGCGCCGTGGCGGTGGTCGGGCTCGTCGTCGCATGGCGTGCCGGCTGGTTCCGGGCCGCGCGCCGCCACCCGTTCCGTGCCGGGAGCCTCCTGGTCGTCGTCCTGGTCGTGGGTCTGCCCGTCGCCTACTACCTCGCGTCGCCGATCTGGATCCGGACGGTGCTCGTCGAGCCCGGCCCGATCGCGGCCGCACCGGCAGTCGCGCCCGTCACGCCCGTCCCGACGGCGAACGCACGCCCACGAGCGTGACCGGCGTGGATCCCGGATCGCCGCTCGCCGGCGGCATCCGGGCGCACCGAGCCCGGTCGCGACCCCGTTCGCCGCGCGCCGGATCGCCTCCGGACCGTTCCACGGCACCGACGATTTCCATTTCGGTCGGGGCACGGCCACCCTCGTCGAGACGGCGCCCGGCTCGTACGTCCTCAGGCTCGAGGACTTCTCCGTCCGCAACGGCCCGGACCTCTACGTCTACCTGTCGCCGGCCGTCGACGACCACGCGCCGGGGGCGCTCGAGCTCGGCCGGCTCAAGGCCACGGACGGTGCATTCGGGTACGCGCTGCCCCCCGGCACCGACCCCGCCGATTTCGCCAGCGCGATCATCTGGTGCAAGCAGTTCTCGCACCTGTTCGCGGTAGCCCCATTGGCCGCCACCTGACGCTCGTCCACGCCCGAAAGTCGGGTCTTGGCAACGCAAAAACGAGCGCGTACCATCCCGCGTGAAATGCCGCGGAAGGGTCCGTGGCCATACGTAGCTCGACGCACACTCGGACTCCTCTCACGGCTGACGCGAGATCAAACCGACGGCTCGCGTCCGCTACCGAGAGGAGTTTCGTTTTCGTGTACAGCGACAAGACCCTGACCTGTGCGGATTGCGGACAGGAGTTCGTGTTCACCGCGTCCGAGCAGGACTTCTACGCGCAGCGTGGCTTCACCGAGCCGCGCCGTTGCCCGTCGTGCCGCGCGAGCCGCAAGGCCGCCCGGAACGCCGAGGGTGGCGGCAGCTCGTACGGCGGCTACGGCGCCGGGGGCGGCTATTCGGCCGGTGGCTCCAGCTACGGCGGGAGCGGCGGCTATGGCGCTCGCGATCGCGGCCCGCGCGAGATGTTCACGGCCACGTGCTCGAGCTGTGGGCGTGAAGCCCAGGTGCCGTTCCGCCCGACGAGCGGCAAGCCCGTCTACTGCAGCGACTGCTTCCGGACGCAGCGCGGCGGCTGACCAGTCCTCTCGGTGCGGGCCGGTCCACGGCCCGCCGAACCAGCGCAGAGTCTCGACCCGGGTCGTCAGCCGACCCGGGTCGTTCGATCTCTAGCCGCCGCCCGTGCGCTTGCCGGCGAGCATGCCCAGGTCGAACTTGCGCTCCGTGCCGTGGATGAGCCGGTCGATGTTGTCGGCGTGGGCCAGCCAGATCAGGGCCGCCCCGACGGCCGAGTAGATGACGTAGGGCAGCGGCGTCTCGGGCACGACGAGCAGGACCAGCAGCATCGCCGGGAACATCGCCGCCGAGCCGATCAGGGACCCGAGCGAGACGTACCGGGTCAGCAGGATGACGCCGATGAACACCGGCGTCGCCAGCAGGACGGCGACCGGCTGGATGACCAGCATCGTGCCGACCCCGGTCCCGACCCCGCGACCGCTCCGGAACCCCGAGAAGACCGACCAGATCGCGCCGGCCACGGCAGCCGCCCCGCACAGGACCTCGACGAGGGGATCGCCGGTGACGAACCGGGCGAGGAGCACCGGCAACGCGCCCTTCAGCAGGTCGCCCCCGACCACGACGGCGGCCCAGCGCGGTCCGAGCGCTCGCAAGGCATTGGTCCCGCCGGTCCGTCCCGAGCCGATCGTCCGCGGGTCCACGCCGCCCGCCCGCCGCGCGACCAGCACCCCGACCGGGACCGATCCCGCGAGGTAGGCGATGAGCACCAGGACCACGGTCTGGAGCACGATCGCGGGGTCCAACAGGCACGCTCCAACGACGATCGGGGACCCGCCGACGCCGGGCCGCCCGAGGGCCGGAGTCTAGCATCCGCCGCACGCGGCCCCTCGGTTGCGCGCCTCGGGACACCCCGCGTACCATCGGTCTCGATGACCCATCAGCCCAGCCGACCCTCGACGCCGGCTTCGTGGCGCTTCGAGGCACCCTGACCCATGGCCGTCGGCTCGTCCAATGACTTCGATCTCGTCGTGCTCGGCGCGGGCACCGGCGGGTACGGCGCGGCCTTCCGTGGCGCCCAGCTCGGTCTCAAGGTCGCGCTCGTCGACCAGGACAAGATCGGCGGGACGTGTCTCCATCGCGGCTGCATCCCGACCAAGGCCCTCCTCGAGTCGGCGGCCTTCACGGATCGCGTTCGCCATGCCAAGGACTACGGCCTGATCCTGCCCGGCGAGGCGGTCGTGGACTACGCGGCGATGGCCGCTCGCCGCGACGCCGTCGTCAAGCGCATGTGGACCGGCCTCAAGACGCTGATCGACAAGAACAAGGTCACGTGGGTGCCGGGCCGCGGCCGCCTGGACGGACCCGGCAAGGTCGTCGTCAGCCAGCCGGCCGAGGACGGCACCCCTGGTGGTGGCGGCGAGCGCACCCTCAACGCGACGGACATCATCCTCGCCACGGGGTCGCGGGTGAAGTCCCTGCCGGGCCTGACGCCGGACGGCAAGCGGATCGTGACGAGCGACGACATCCTCAAGATGGACACGCTGCCCAAGGACATCGTCATCGTCGGCGCGGGTGCGGTGGGCGTCGAGTTCGCCAGCATGTACACCGACGTCGGGGTCAAGGTCACGCTGCTCGAGTACCTGCCGGGGATCGTGCCGCTCGAGGATGCCGACGTCAGCAAGCTCGTCGAGCGCAGCTTCACCAAGCGCGGCATGACCGTCATGACCAACGCCCGGTTCGATGCCGCGTCGGTGACCGCCGACGAGAGCGGCATCTGCCTGATGGTCGGGCCGGACGGCAAGGAGCCGGCGGAGCTGCGCGCGGAGCTCATGCTGGTCGCGACCGGCCGGGCCGCCAACATCGAGGACATCGGCCTCGAGACGACCAAGATCGAGACCGACCGCGGCGTCATCAAGGTCAACGGCCGGATGCGCACCCGCGAGCCCCACGTCTACGCCATCGGCGACGTGATCGGGGGCCTGTGGCTGGCCCACACGGCGGCCCACGAGGGGATCATCGCCGCGCACACGATCGCCGGCGATGCCGACGTCCACGACATGGACTACACCACGCAGCCGCGGGCGACCTACTGCCGGCCGGAGATCGCGTCGATCGGCCTGACCGAGGCGCAGGCGACCGCCGCCGGCCACAAGCTCAAGATCGGCAAGGTCCCGTTCCAGGCGATCGCCAAGGCGATCATCGGCGGCGAATACGAGGGCTTCGCCAAGGTCATCGCCGATGCCGAGACCGACGACACCCTCGGCGTCCACATCGTCGGGCCGCACGCGACGGACCTCATCGCGGAGGCGTCGCTCGGCTTCGAGCTCGAGGCGACGCCCTGGGAGATCGGCGGGGCGACCCACGCGCATCCGACGCTCTCCGAGGTCATCGGCGAAGCGGCCATGGCGGTCGACGGGCGGTCGCTCAACTTCTAGCGCAGGCAGGTCGGGCCGGCGCCCGGCGACAGCAGCGGAGGCCGGACCCGAGCGATGGCCGTGACCAAGGGCAGCGACTCGCACCTCGGGGCGGCTCTGGGTCTGTCGGACGCCGACCTCGTCGAGATGTACCGCTACGTCGCGCTCGCACGAGCCGTCGATGAGCGGATGTGGATCCTCAACCGGGCCGGCCGGATCCCGTTCGTCATCAGCGGCCAGGGCCACGAGGGTGCGCAGGTCGGGATCGCCTGGGCGTTCCAGCGCGGCCACGACTGGATCGCGCCGTTCTACCGCTCGATCGCGACGTGCCTGACCTTCGGCATGAGCCCGCGCGACATCATGACCGCGCAGTACGCGACCGCCTCCGACCCGTCCTCGGGCGGCCGCCAGATGCCGGGTCACTACGGCTCGCGCGAGCACAACCTCGTCTCGGTCTCGTCGCCGGTCGCGACGCAGCTGCTGCACGCGGTCGGCATCGCCCTCGCGGCCAAGATCCGCAAGACGGGCCAGGTGGCGATGGCCAGCATGGGCGAGGGCTCGTCCAACCAGGGCGACGTCCACGAGGGCCTCAACTTCGCGGCCATCCACAAGCTGCCGTTCGTGTTCGTGGTCGAGAACAACGGCTACGCGATCAGCGTGCCGGCGGCGATGCAGGTCTCGGTCGCCGACGTGGCCGAGCGGGCGAGCGGCTACGGCATCCCCGGCGTCGTGGTCGATGGGGCGGACGTGCTCGCGTGCTACGCCGCGGCGCGCGACGCGGTCGCGCTGGCGCGCTCCGGCGGCGGTCCCAGCCTGATCGAGGCCAAGGTGACCCGGCTGACCGCGCACTCCTCGGACGACCAGCAGACGAAGTACCGCTCCGAGGAGGAGCTCGCCACCGAGAAGGGCCACGATGCGTTGCCGCGCTTCCACGCGCAGCTGCGCGATGCCGGCGTGCTGACCGACGAGATCGAGGCGCGCCTGACGGCCGAGATCAAGGCGGCGGTCGAGGACGCGACCGACTACGCCGAGGCCGAGCTGGACCCCGATCCCGCGACCGCGATGCGCTACGTCTACGAGGACGGCTCGCCCGGCTCCGAGGATGCCGGCTGATGCCGCCCCGCACGTTCATCGACGCCATCCGCGAGACGCTCGCCGACGAGATGCGGCGCGACGAGACGGTCATCGTGCTGGGCGAGGACGTCGGCAAGAAGGGCGGCGTCTTCCTGGCCACCGACGGTCTGTGGGCGGAGTTCGGGGACGATCGCGTCATCGACACCCCGCTGACCGAATCGATGATCGTCGGTGCCTCCATCGGGGCCGCCGTCAACGGCCTGCGCCCGGTGGCGGAGATCCAGTTCGCCGACTTCATCTTCCCGGCGTTCAACCAGATCGTGTCCGAGGCGGCCCGGATGCGCTACCGGTCGAACAACGGCTACGGCGTGCCGATGACCATCCGCGCGCCGTACGGCGGCGGGGTCCACGGAGCGCTCTATCACTCGCAGTCGGTCGAGGCGTTCTTCACCCACGTGCCCGGCCTCAAGGTGGTCGTCCCGTCGACGCCGTATGACGCCCGCGGCCTCCTGCGCTCGTCCATCCGCGACGGCGACCCCGTGCTGTTCTTCGAGCACAAGAAGATGTACCGCTCCGTCCGCGGCGACGTGCCCGACACGGACTACACGGTCCCGCTGGGGGTGGCCAAGGTCACCCACCCGGGCTCGCAGGTGACGGTCGTGGCGTACGGCCTGATGGCCCACTACGCGCTGGAGGCGGCCGACCTGGTCGCGGAGGACGGCATCAGCGTCGAGGTGGTCGACCTCCGGACGCTGCGTCCGCTCGACCGGGACACGCTGCTCGACTCGGTCCGCAAGACCGGCAAGTGCCTGGTCGTCTACGAGGACAACAAGTTCGGCGGGTACGGCGCCGAGGTCGCGGCGATCGTGGCCGAGGAGGCCTTCGACTACCTCGACGGGCCGGTCACCCGGATCGCCGGCCCGGAGGTGCCCGGCGTCCCGTACAACCACGCACTCGAGGACTGGTTCATGGTCAACCCGGAGAAGATCGCCGCGGGGATCCGGACCCTTGCCGCGTACTGACTTCGGCACGGTCGAAGGGCGGCTGCGCGAGATCCTCGAGCCCTACCGCGGGCGGCTCGTCGCGACGAAGGACGGCCCGGACGGCCTCACCCTCGAGATCCCCGGCCTCGAGGGCAAGCCGTGGGGCTACGTCGCGGGGACCCGGCTCGGCAAGCGCTACGTGAGCCTGTACCTGATGCCGGTCTACGCGTTCCCGGACCTGGACGAGGCGCTCTCGCCGGATCTCCGCCGTCGGAAGCAGGGCAAGTCCTGCTTCAACTTCACGACCGTGGACGAGCCGTTGTTCGCGGAGCTCGCCGGGGTCATGGCGGCCGGGTTCGAGCGATACCTGGCGCTGGCCTCGGAGGTCGAGACCGCCCGGGCCTAGTCGGCCGTCTCAGTCGGTCGTCGGCTTGCCGGTGTCCTTCGGGTCGGTGGCCTCGGTCGCATCGGCCGTCACGGCCGTCGCATCGGCCGTCGCGGCCGTCTCATGGGCACGGGTGTGCCACGTGTCGAGCATCCACTCGATCTTCGGCGGCAGCCTGAACGCGGCCGGCTGATCCCCTGGCCCGCGTCCCGTCGCGAAACGACCGTGGTGGCCGTGACCGTAGGGATGGCCGGCGGACCCGGGATCCGTCGCCCACGCGGCTTCCCACATCGCCCGGCGACGCATCGCGCCCTTGGCGACGATCACCGCTGCCGGGATGAGCAGGAGCAGGCCCCAGTTCGGGCCTCTGCTTGCACGGTTCTCGTTCATGTCAGTCCTCCACCGCCCGATCCGGCGGACGATCCGCGGGCCGTCTGCCCGTGTTGAGGATCACTCTCGCACCGAGTTGTGGAGCGGCCGTGGACGCCGCACGGAGGTCTCGGGCGAGGTCGCCCGGCGTCAGGCGTTCTCGCGCGGCGGACCGTCGAGGATGCCCGCCGACTCGCCGAGCGTGACCACGAGGGCCACGGCCTCATCGAGCGTGAGCCGGCGACCCCGTTCGTACGCGGCCGACCAGACGTCGGGATCGAGGCCCTTCTTCGTCATCGCGAACGGGTCCTGACGGCCGACGAATATCGCCAGCGCCGCCGGCGGGCGGACGCCGTAGCGATCGCACAGGGCGTCGAACGCTCCGTGGATCTCCGCGGCCTCCTCGAAGTGACCAGTCAGGGCCCCAAGGAGGACGCCGATGTGGAGCGAGATCGTGGTCGTCCCGAGATCGCGCATCGACTGCGACTCGATGAGCGATCCGACGGCGAGCCGGGACGCGGTCGCCACGTCGCCGCCGGCGAACGCCGCCCACCCGAGGCTGGCCGACGTCATCGCGTGGTACTGGCGTTCGTCGAGCCTGTCGAAGGTCGCGAGGCTCTCCGTGAGGAAGTCGGTCGCTCCATCAAGATGGCCGGCCTGCATGGCCGCGATCCCTCGTCCCCAGGCGGCCTTCGCGGCGCCCCGTTCGTCGTCGAGGTCGCGATAGCGCGCCACGACCGTGTCGATATGGGCCATCACTACCTCCTGGTCACCGTCCTCCGCGAACAGGAGGTGGCCCATGTTGAAGTACGCATCCGCCACACACGCTTCGTCGCCCGCCGCCTCGGCGACCTCGATCTGTGCCTCGTAATGTCGGCGCGCCGCCACCGAATCGGCCTGCCAGTAAGCGAGGCTCCCGGCCGCCGACAGAGCCCACGCACGGTCCGATCCGCTCGTTGGAGCTCCAGGCATCGCCAGCGCCTGCTCGGCCAGCTGACGACCCTCGGCGACAAGCCCGGAGGCCTGCCAGAAGCGCCACAGCGCGGCCACCAGGCGCAGGGCCAGGCTGCCCTCGCCGGCATCGATCGACCAGCGCATGGCCGACCGAAGGTTGGCGATCTCCGGCGACATGCGGTCCAGCCATTCGCCATGGCGCGACGTGTTGAGCTGGTCGCCAACGTCTGTGGCCAACGCGAGGAACGCCTCGGCATGGCGCCGGCGAACGCCGGTCTCGATGCCCGCGCCGGCCAGACGTTCCAGGGCGAATGACTGGATCGTTCGCAGCATCCGAAATCGAGCTCGCCCGCGTGTCGTCGGCACCGCGACGATCAGGCTGTGGTCGGCGAGCTCGAGGAGGTCATCGAGTCGATCGCCGTCTGCCGCCGATGGACCGGCCACCGCGTCGACCTGCTCGAGGTCGAAGCCGCCCTCGAAGACAGCCAGCCGATGGAGCAGGTCCTGGCGATCGGCATCGAGGAGGTCGTGACTCCAGGCGACCGCGCCCTCCAGCGTTCGCTGACGCGCCGGCGCATCGCGTTGACCGCTGCCCGGCAACGGAAGGCGAGCGGTGAGTCGATCGCGGATCACGGTCGGTGAGAGGGATCCGACGCGGGCGGCGGCGAGCTCGATCCCGAGCGGCAGGTCGTCCAGCAGGCGACAGATCTCGGCGACCACATCGGCGTCGTCGCCGGGCACCCAGCCCGGCCTGACGGCACGGGCACGTTCGATGAAGAGACCGACCGCTTCGTCGACCAACGGGGCCACCGGGACCTCGTGCTCCCCGGCGAGATGCAACGGCGCGCGGCTGGTCACCAGGACGCGACTGGCCGGCGACGCGTGAACCACCGTGGCGATCTCGTCCGCGGCCGCCAGCAGGTGCTCCATGTTGTCGAGGACGAGGACCATCGACTTGTCCGCCAGGAACGACAGCACCGCCGTCGCCGCCGACCGCTCGGGGCCGTCGAAGAGCCCGATCCCGTGCGCGATCGCCCCGAGCACCTGCTCCGGGCCGTCGATCGCGGCCAGGCTCACGAACCAGGCGCCGTCCCGGAACTCTGGCGCGAGCGCCCGGGCCGTCTCGATCGCCAGGCTCGTCTTGCCGATGCCACCCGGACCGGTGAGCGTCACCAGCCGCGCGTCCCGCACGAGGGCCAGGAGCGCGGCAAGCTCCTCGTCGCGGCCGATGAACGAGGTCAGGCGGTCGGGCAGGTTGCCGATCGCGCTCGGCGGCGGTCCTGAGCGGCGGGAAGTCACTCGGCAGGCCCGCGATGTCGAGCTGGCTCAGGCGCTCGGCTCGCGGCACGTCCTTGAGGACGTGCCGGCCGAGGTCGCGCAGGGTGGTCCCGGCGGGCAGCGCGTCGGCGACGAGCGCGGCCGTCGTCTCGGACAGGACGACCTGGCCGCCGTGCCCGACCGCAGCCACCCGGGCCGCGCGGTTGACGTCGAAGCCGCCGTAGTCGTCGCCCGAGCGATGGGCCTCGCCCGTGTGCAGACCGACCCGGACCCGGACGGTGACCCCGGCCGGCCAGGTCTCGGCCGCGAGGGCTCGCTGGATCTCGACGGCCGCCGCGACTGCGGCGATGGCCTCCGGGAAACCGGCGAAGACGGCATCGCCCTCGGTCCTGATGACGGTGCCGCCGTGCGCGACGTACCGCCGCACCGATGAGCTCCAGATGTTGCTGGACGATCTCGTCCCAGGCGGTCCCGAGCGTGCGGGCCAGTCCCATCGAGCCCTCGACGTCGGTGCGCAGGAAGGTGACCGTGCCCGTCGGCAGGTCGGACCGCGCGGTGGGCGAGTCGGCCACGGACGGTCAGGCCTGGGTGCCGAGGCGTTCGGCCAGGGTCGCGAGCATCGCCATCGCCGCGTCCGGTCGTTCGCGCAGGATCGCCTTGAGCGCGTCGCCCCCGATGACCAGGCCGCGGACGCCGTCCTCGCCCTCGGCGATGACGGTCGCGGCGCGGGGCGCCTCGCGCAGGACGGCCAGCTCGCCGATGTGGTCGCCCGGCTGGTATCGGCGGATGAGGTGCTCGGTGCCATCCGGATCGTGGTGGACCACCCGGACCGAGCCCTCGACGATGACCACCAGCTCGTGGCCGACGTCGCCTTCGCGAATCAGCGCCTCGCCCACCGGGTAGAGATGCTCCTCGGCGGTCGCGGCGATGCGCTGGAGGTCCTCGGGGTCGAGGCCTTCGAAGATCGGCACGCGACGCAGCGCCAGCATCGTGTCGAGGTCGTCGAGGATGTGGCTCGTCTCGGGCATGTCCGTCCCTCCTGACTCGACCCGCTTGGCAAGGCTCGAGATCCACGGATCGTCATCATCCGCCAGCCGGGCGAGGACGATGGCGGGAAGTCGCAGGCCCGGGGTGTCGTCCTCGAGCAGTCGGATGAGCGCCTGGGGCAGCTCCCGGTCACCGGTCGAGTCGAGCGCCTCGATCGCCTGCGCCCGGACCTCCGGGTCGTCCGACACGATGCAGCGCCGGATGATCCCGCCGGCCTCCGTGACACCGAGGACGACCAGGGCGTCCAGGCTCCGGGCGATCGAGCGCCGCTCGCCCTGCCACAGGACGTCGTTGAGGAAGTCGGTGACGGGACCGGGTGCCGGCCCGGTGTCCATCGCGAGCGTCCGGCGCGCCTGGCGGAGGTCGGTCGCCCGGTCGAGCCGCGCGAGGGTCCAGTCGATGACCGGCCCTCGGACCTCGGGACCGTGGCCACGGAGGGCCCGGAGGGCGGCCGCCTGGGTCCGTCCGGATCCGGTCGCGAGCAGGTCCAGCAGCCCGGCCGGTGCCTCCGCCCGCTCCGACAGGGCCGTCGCCGCGGCCGTGCGCACGACGGCGGCGTCATCGTCGAGCGCCGCCAGGAGGGCGGGGTCCGTCCGGTCCGTGTCGGACGACACTGCCAGCGCCTCGATCGCTGCGACCCGAACGGCCGGCGACGGATCCTGGAGACAGCCCGAAACGCGCTCGACCGGCACCGGCTCGCCGAGCCGCCGGATGGCGCCCAGACCGGCGATCCGCTCCGGCGCGCCGGGGCCGCTCATGAGGTCGTCGATGATCGTTGCCGAGCGTGGGTCCGGCCCGTCCGCCTCGAACAGGCAGGCGATGGCGGCTCTGACCTCCGGGTCCGGATCGACGATCAGATCGTCGACCAGCGGCAGCGTCTCGAGCGTCGCCGTCAGGATCGGCGGACAGGGCACCGACCGCCCGGATCGCCGCTGCGCGCACGCCCGGATCGGGGTCGGCCAGACACGCCACAGCGGCCGCCATCGCGGGCGGCGGGCCGCCCAGCCGGCCGAGGGCCCGGAGCGCGGCCGCCCGGACGCGTCGGATCGGCGTCATCGTCGACGGTCCGGATGAGCATCGGCCCGGCTCGCTCGACCGACGTGCGGCCGAGCAGGTCGGCCGCCATCCGTCGCACGCCGGGCTCATCGGACCGCAATGCGCCGATCAGGGTGTCCGTCGCGGTGGGGTCCCGGGTCAGGGTGCCCAGACCCGGACCGCCCTCGAGGACCTGTTCGCCGAGGCCAGCACGCAGGCTGTCGAGGACGCTGGCACCGTAGCGCCGACGGATCCCGGCCACGACCAGCATGCACAGCAGTGCCGTCAGGGCGCCCAGCCAGAAGACCTGGTCGCGCGCGAAGAGCGAGCCGGCGGCCAGGAGCAGGAGGCCGGACAGGATCGTCCCGACCTGGCCCGGGACGCCGTCGTTGAACGCCAGGACCTGGGCGCGACGCTCCCTCGGGACGACGTTGTAGAAGGCGCTCCAGGCGGCATTCGAGACGCCGCGTTGGGTCACCTGCTGGGCGAACCGGAAGATCGCCGCGGTGGAGATCGAGAACGCGACCAGCCACAGTCCGAAGCCGCCCAGGTACACGATCGGCAGCAGCAGGGCGGCCCCGGCGACCCCGAACCGCGTGTAGACCCGGTTGGCGAGCACCAGCGAGACGACGAACGAGGTCGCGGTCGTGGCGGCGGACAGGAGGCCGAGGAAGGTCGCCAGGTCGGCTTCGGAGCGGAACGTGTCCGAGGCCGCCAGCAGGAACGGGTACGTCACCGAGAAGGCCAGGATGGCCAGCAGGACGTAGGCCACCGCCACCAGCCGCATGAGCGGCGAGCGCACGACGGTGTCGAACCCGAGCCGGAGATCCGCCACGACCGAGCGATCGCGCCGCCGGGGCGGCACCCGGATCGTCGTGGTCCGGGCGATCGTCACGACGAGCACGCCGACCACGCCGAGCAGGAGCGCCTCGAGGACGATCAGGGTCTCCGTCCCGAACGCGTGCGCGACCGGACCCGACAGCAGCGTTCCCGTGAAGCTGCCGGCGATGGCGGCGCCGGTGCACAGCGGGAACAGGCGCTTGGCCTGGCGCGCATCGAACGCGGACCCGGCGATGGTCCAGGCGATCGTCACGCCGAAGGCACCCACGACGTAGACGGTCAGCCATGCGAGCGGGATCGTGGCCGGATGACCCGTGCCCATCAGCAGCCGCTCCACGATGAGCACCACCGCGGCGCCGGCCATCAGCCCGGCCAGCAGGCGGATGCGCCCGAACCGGCCGAGGGCGGCGCCGTAGACGAGCGACCCGACGAGGCCGATCGTGCCGAGCCCGATGAACAGGTAGGGGAGGGAGCCGGCCCCGAAGCGGCTCACGACCAGCGTGTCGACACCGATCTCGCCGAACCCGCGCCCGGCCTCGAGGCACGCGAACAGGCCGGCGACCAGGGCGATGATCCGGCTCTCGCCCGGCCGGATCCCGATCGCCCGCTGCCAGCTGCTCACCTGCGCCCGCTCCGTCCGGACATGGCCAGCATGATGCCGCCTGCGACCGGTCGCGGTCACGTCCGTCTGCGGCCGGAGTTGGCGGCCACGCTCGACCGTCGAGCCCCGGATGGGGGACACTACGCGGAGCAAACGGATGGCCGCCAGGCGGCCGACCCCAGCGGAGGACCTGCGAACGTGGCCAAGGTGACGATGCCCCAGCTCGGTGAGAGCGTCGCCGAGGGGACGATCGGGAAGTGGCTCAAGCAGCCGGGCGACCATGTCGACAAGTACGAGCCGCTCGTCGAGGTCGTGACCGACAAGGTCAACGCCGAGGTGCCCTCGCCGTTCGAAGGCATCCTGCGCGAGATCCTCGTCGAGGAAGGGGCGACGGTCCCGAACAACGCCGAGATCGCCGTGATCGAGACCGCCGACGACGGCGCCGACTCCGCGGCTGCCGGCGCGACCGGACCGGTCGTGACGTCCGAGCCGGCCCCGGCGGCGCCCGCCCCCGCCGCGCCCACGGCGGCCGTCGCCGCGACCGCGAGCCCCGCCCCGGCCGCCGCCGGTCCTGCCGGCAGCGACGAGCGCGGGCCGGCCGAGCTGGCCCCGGCGGCATCGGCGACACCCGCCGGGTCGCCGGCGGCCCCATCCGCCCAGGCCTCCACGGTCGCCGCGGCCACGTCCACTGCGACCGCGTCGGCCGGCCCAGCGACGGCCGATCCCGACGCCCGGATGACACCGGCCGTCCGCCGCCTCCTGCGCGAGCACGACCTGTCACCGGCCCAGATCCACGGCACGGGCGGTGGTGGCCGGATCACCCGCGAGGACGTCCTCCAGGTGGTCGAATTGATCCGGACGGGCACGCCCGCTCCGGCCGTTCCGGCCTCGGCGACGCAGACGGGCGCCACGAACGGTTCGGCCCAGCCGGCCGCGGCCCCGGCCGCAAGTCCCGCCGCGACCGCGCCGGCCGCGCCCGCGGCAGCCAGTCCGGCCCCGGTCGGACCGGCGGGCTCGTCGATCGTGTTCCCGCCGGGCGCCGACGAAGTCCTCCTGCCGATGACCCAGATGCGCAAGGGCATCGCGGCACAGATGACCCGCGCGCTCGCGGTCCCGCACGCGTACGTCCACATGGAGGTCGACGCGACCGCCCTCGTTCGCGCCCGCGAGACGGCCAAGCGCGACTACCAGGCCCGCGAGGGGATCTCGCTCAGCTACGTCCCGTTCGTCATCAAGGCCGCCGTCGATGCCCTCCGCCAGGCGCCCGCGTTCAACGCGCACTGGACCGACGCGGGGCTCGTCGCCAAGCGGCGGATCCACATGGGCGTCGCCGTCGCCGTCGACGACGGCCTGCTGGTCCCGGTCGTCCGCGACGTCGACCAGCTCTCGATCAGCGGCCTGAACCGGGCCATCGCGGAGGTCGCCGCCCGCGCCCGGGCCGGCAAGCTCCGGCTCGAGGACTACGGCGGGAGCACGTTCACCATCGACAACACCGGCTGGTTCGGGTCGAACCTGACCATGCCGATCATCAACGTGCCCGAGGTGGCCATCCTCACGATGGAGGCCATCACCAAGCGTGCCGTCGTCCGCGAGACGCCCGAGGGCGATGTCATCGCGATCCGCCCGGTCATGAACATGGTCCTGGCGATCGACCATCGCGCCAACGACGGCGCACAGGCGGCCGCGTTCCTGCGGATCATCAAGACCTGGCTCGAGGGGATCGGACCCGAAACGCCGATCTTCTGATCGTGTCGACACGGTCGTGACCCGGACCGTCTTCGTCACGGGAGCGGCCGGGTTCATCGGCCTTCAGGTCGCACGCCAGCTCCGCGATCGCGGCGATCACGTCATCGCGGTCGTCCGCGACCCGACATCCGCCACCGAGCTGCAGGCGACCGGCGCGCGGCTCGTCCAGGGCGACCTCGGCTCCGTCGATTCGATCCGCGCGGCGATGAGCGGCGCGGACTCGGTCATCCACGTCGCCGGCACCTATCGCGTCGGCATCCCTGCGTCCGAGCGGCCGGCCATGTACGAGGCCAACGTCGGCGCGACCCAGCGCGTCCTCGACGCCGCCATCGCCCTGGCGATCCCGCGGATCGTCGCGATCTCGACGGTCAACGTCTTCGGCAACACCCACGGCCGGGTCGTCGACGAGACCTACCGCCGCGATCTCCGCGACGGTTTCCTCAGCTACTACGACGAGACCAAGTACCTCGCCCATGTCGCGACCGAGGCGCGCGCCGAGGCCGGCGCCCCGATCGTCATCGTCCAGCCCGGGACCGTCTACGGGCGAAAGGATCATTCGGGGATCGGGGCGCAGCTTCAGGCCGCGTACGAAGGCACCGCGCCGTACATCGGCTTCGGGGAGACGGGGATCTCACCGACCTACGTCGATGACGTGGCGGCCGGGATCATCGCGGCGCTCGACCGCGGTCGGATCGGCGAGGCGTACGTCATGGCCGGCGAGAACATGGCCCTGCGCGACGCGATGCGGGTCTCTGCCGCGGCGGCCGGGCGCAGGCCGCCGCGCCTGAGCATCCCGACCGTCGTCCTCCGGATCGGGTCGCGACTGGCTCCGCACGCGGGCGGGGCATTCGGCCTCCCGCCCGACCTCCGCGAGATCGTCCGGTCCGCGGCCGGCGTCACCTTCTGGGCCAGCAGCGCCAAGGCGGCGACGGAGCTCGGTTACGCCACGCGCGATCTGGCGACCGGCGCCCGGGATGCGTTCGGGCCGGCGGCGAGCGAGACCGGCTCGCCGCCACCGTCCGGCAGCTCCTGAGCGCGCCGAGTCGTACACTCCCGCCATGGCCCGCGACCTCCCGATGTTCGAACCACCCTCGGACGCCCACCCACACCGGCCGGAGATGCCGTCGATCGCGATGGGTGGCGGCCTGGCCGGGCTCCCGGCGGCCGATGGGTCCACCGCCCTCCGCCGCCACCCGGACTGGATCCGGGCGCGGATGCCGTCGGGCGAGAACTACCACGACCTGAAGGGCATGCTCCGCGGCCTGGACCTCAACACGGTCTGCGAGGAGGCCCGCTGCCCGAACATCGGGGAGTGCTGGGACCAGCGCACCGCCACGATCATGATCCTTGGCGACACCTGCACCCGGGCGTGCGGGTTCTGTGCGGTCAAGACCGGCCGTCCGACCTGGTTCGACGACGATGAGCCACGCCGCGTAGCGGAGGCCATCGGCCAGCTCGGTCTCGAGCACGTGGTCGTGACCAGCGTCGCGCGTGACGACCTGCCCGACGGCGGCTCGCGGATCTTCGCCGAGACGATCACCGCCATGCGGGCGACCTCGCCGGGCATGGGCATCGAGGTGCTGATCCCCGACTTCGACGGCTCGGACGACCGCCTGCGCACGGTCATGGACGCCCGGCCCGACATCCTCAACCACAACCTCGAGACCGTGAAGCGGCTCCAGAAGCCGGTCCGCAAGCGTGCCCGCTGGGATCGCAGCCTGTACGTCCTGCGCCGGGCCAAGGAGATGGCCGGCGAGATCGGCTACCCGGTCCACACCAAGAGCTCGCTGATGGTCGGCCTGGGCGAGACGCGCGACGAGCTGCACGAGGCGTTCGAGGCTTTGCGAGACGCCGATGTCGACATCCTGACCATCGGCCAGTACCTGCGCCCGACGCTTCAGCATCTGCCCCTCGAGCGCTACTACCACCCCGACGAGTTCGCCGAGATGAAGACCGAAGTCACTCGCGCTCGGGTTCAAGCACGTCGAGTCCGCGCCGCTGGTCCGGTCGAGCTACCACGCCCGCGACCAGGTCCCGGGCGCCGAGCTCAAGCGAGCACGGCGTCAGGCCACCATCGATGCCGAGGGCCGGATCGTCCCACTCGCGGGCTGAGCGGTGCGCCGGTGAGCGTCGACTTCGACCCGGTCCGGCTCGGGCCGCGACGCCGGCGGATCGATCCGGTCATCGTCGGTGTCATCGGCGTCGTGGTTGCGATAGCCGTCGCGGCGATCAAGCCGTGGGACCAGGGGCCCTCCGTGCCCGCGTCGCCGGCGCCGGCCGTCGCGGTGGTCGCGCCGAGCCCCGATCGCGACCCGGGCGCCGACGGCCGCTCCATCGACCGCCACCCCGGTCCCATCGGCGATCCCTCCCGGCTGGCCGGACGTCGCCTCAGCTGTCACGCCCCACGACGCCTGGGGCGTCCGCGCGATCACCGTCGATCAACGGCTGTACAGGCTGGCGTCCGGCTCGCCGTATCACGAGCTGTGGAGCCCCGCGACCCTGTCCGCCGGGGAGGACACCGCGACCGTCGGCCGCTCAGCCGACCCGGTGTCGATGCTCGGGTTCACCAGTCCACGCGCCGAGAAGCCGCGAGACGTCCGGATCTGGCGGGTCCACCTCCAGGACTCCCTCGAATGGATCGATGCGGCGCCGATCGGCAGCCAGCCCGCGGAAGCCTCGCTGCTGTTCGTCCGGCCGGGGACGGATCGCGGGGCGCTGGCCCCGTGGGACCCGGGTCGCTACCGGGTCGATCTCGTGGTCGCCGACGGCATCCATCGCATCTCCGTGGTCGTCCCGGACACACATGGCGTCGTCCCGCCGCTCGAGGCCTGGACGCCGGCCCGGCCGACGTCGAGCCTTCTGAGCTGGGGGGAAGTCGCTTCGGCGATCTCGAGCCACGATTCGTGGGGCGTTCGCGTGGTCACGGTCGATCAACGCGGTTTCGATCCCGCCACCGGGCCGTCGTCCTTTCATGAGCTGTGGTCGGCGGCCACCCCGATCGATGGCGTGGAGACCGCGATCGTCGGCACCTACGTCGATCCGCTGTCGCTCCTCGGGATCACCGTGCCGCAGGCCACGGGGGCGCGAGCCGTCCGGATCTGGCGCGTCCACCGGGACGACCAGCTGGAATGGGTCGACGCCGTCCCGCTCGCCGCGCGGCCAGGCGATGCTGCGACGCTGTTCATCCGGCCCGGTGTGGACGGCGCGGCCCTGACGCCGTGGCAGCCCGGCCGGTATCGCGTCGACGTCCTGGGCTCGGACGGCATCCACCACCTGGCCGTCCTCGTGCCTGACCCGTTCGGCGTCGTCCCGCCGCTGGACACCTGGGCGCAGGAACCGCCGACGATCGCGGCCCGCGAAAGCGACCCGTCGGGCGTCAGGATCGGGCTGTTCGCGACGGTCGATGGCGTCGGCGTGTCCCTGCCGGCCAGGGAGACGCGGCCACTCGATGACGACGCGGCGTGGCGCGATCTCAGCGAGAGCGCGAACGACGTCGTCGCGACGGCCTACCTGCCGCATGCGAGCGGGTTGGGAGTCATGCTGACATCGCACGCGGCCGTCTCCTTGGCGACGATCCAACGGCTCGCCCCGGAGGTCCCGTTCGACGCCCCGGAGGCCACCGGCGGGATCTCCGAAAGCCACGGTCGGACGCCATACGTGCTGTTCACCCCGGCGGACGAGACGACCTGGGCGCCAGGTGTCTATGCCATCTCCGTCGCGTGGTCCGACGCGGCGGGCGCCCACGAGGGCACCTGGCACGTGGAGCTCAGGCCGGGCGCCGGATAGGTCGCGGCCTCGGCTATCCTTCGGTCATGCCGCGTCTGCTCTCGCGCAAGGTCCCGATCGCGGAGCTGCACTGCCATCTCGGTGGCGCCGTGACGCCGGCGATCATGTGGGGCATCGCCCACTCGCAGGGGATCAAGCTCCCGACCAAGGACTACTGGGAGTTCCGCGACATGATCACGGTCTCGCCGCGGCGGAACCGCTCGTTCGACGGATACCTGCAGCTGTTCCACTGGACGGAGCTGATCCAGAGCTCGCCGCTCGCCGTCGAGCGGTCCGTGTACGAGGTCGTCGGCGGCGCCTACCGCAAGAACAACGTCACGACGATGGAGCTGCGCTTCAACCCCATGAAGCGGAACCGCGGGGGCGAGCAGGACCTCGACCACATCATCGCGGCCGCCCTGCGCGGGATGGACAAGGCCAGCCTCGAGTACCCGGTCAAGCCGGGCCTGATCTTCTGCCTCGACCGCGCGTTCCCGTACGAGCTGAACGAGATCCTCGTCGAGAAGGCGATCACCTGGCGCGATCGGGGGGTGGTCGGGGTGGATATCGCTGGTCCCGAATCGGCGACCTTCCGGGTGGCCGACTACAGCCGTCTCTTCCGCCGGGCGCGCCAGTTCGGGCTCGGCCTGACCGTCCACACCGGCGAGGCCGGACCGGTCGAGGAGGTGGCTCGCGTCGTCGAGCTCCTTGAGCCGGACCGCATCGGCCATGGCGTCAAGGCTGCCTACGATCCCCGCGCGATGGCGATGATCCGCGACCGCGGGATCGTCCTCGAGATCTGTCCGACCTCCAACCTCAACACCCGGGTCGTGTCCGGGTGGGAGGAGTTCCGCTGGATCTTCGACACCCTGCGCCGCAACGAGGTCCGGTTCACGATCAACACGGACGGGCCCGAGATGCTCAAGACCTACGTCCGCGACGAGATGGCCCAGCTCGGCCGCCTCGGGATCCTGTCCGTCGCCGACCAGGAGGTGGCCGCCGCGACGTCGCTGGCCGCGTCGTTCGTCCCGAACGTCAGCGACGTCCCCGCCCCCCGGCTCGAACCTGCCTCACGGGTCGCCGTCGAACGCGAGGAAGCCTGAAGGACAGTCGATGGACGTCCTCCGAGCGAACCCGGGGCTGACGAGCTTCCTCGGGGGAACGCTGTTCGCGATCGTCCTGCTGGCGATCGGGGGCGGGCCGGCATCAGGCGTCGGCGTCGCGCTGGCGGTCATCCTCGGGGCGGTCTTCGGACTCTTCATGTACCGAGCGCTGCGGCGTGCGCGTCGACCGCCACCCGGCTGAGGGACGGCCACGACTCGGTAACAAGAGCGGCTCTGGGACGTGGTGGTCCTGACGGGATCACCCATGTCGGGATGACCCGGATCATCCAGGAGGGCCTCAGATGCGCCCGATCCATTCCAAGGGCCGCCGCCGAGCGGCCATCGCAAGCGCGGTGCTCGCGATGTGTCTCGCCTTGCCGGCGGCCGCAAGCGCCGACACGACTGCCGGTGGCACCGGAGCCGCGCACGTCTCGATCAGCGCGGACGTTCATGTCTCGGCCAAGGTCCTCGCCACCGTGAACGTGTCGTTCACCTGCGACCCGTTCCTTATCGACGACTGGCAGACCGGCGAGTCCGTGCCGTCCACGGTCGGCCATCTCGAGTTCGGCGGTGTCAGCCTCACCCAGGCGCAGGGTCGTTCGGTCGCATCCGGAGGCAATGACTTCGAGGGCGGAACGGTCGTGTGCGACGGCTCGACGATCACGACCCTGGCGGTCCCTGTCATGGCCACGACGTTCCCATGGAAGTCCGGAACCGCGATCGCGAGCGCCCGGGTGAACGTCTACAGCGACACGTTCGAGTCAAGAGACTTCGGCGAAACCGGCGCGGCGATCGTCAAGCTCGGCAAGTAACCCGCAGCGACCCGCGCTATCGAGAATCGGACGTCAGATCGCGTCCAGGCGAAGCCGGGCGGGGAGCAGGGAGCGAGCGCATCGGCAGATGCGTGAGCGAGAAGCGGACCCGGCCAACGCACGCAAGGGCGCGAGATGGCGCCCGCCGTCAGTTCTCGGTAATCCTGTACGTGCAGCAGCGGTCGCCGGAGGCGATGTGCGACTCGCGGACCACGTCGGCGCCGAGGACCTCGCTGAAGAGCTCGAGCTCCGCCTGGCAGGCGGCCGGCGACACCTTGGCGATGCTGAAGATCGCGCAGTTGTGCTCGCGCAGGCGGATCGTGCCATCGATCTCGAGGACGGCGTCGGCGAGGTAGCCGTTGTCGGCCTGGATGACCGCCAGCTCGCGGACCCGTTCGACCAGCGGGGCGTCGGGTGCCAGGCGATCGGTCATCTGCTCCCGGACGCGCTGGCCGAGCTGGCGGCGCCGCGCGGCGAAGACCTGGTCGAGCAGGTCATCGCCGCCGACCGCCTCGATGGCGGCCAGGAGGCCCGAGGCGAGGGCGTCGTAGTTCGACGGGAAGAGATCCTGGGCGTCGGCCGTCACGTCGTACAGGTGGCGCGGCCGCCCGACCCCGTGGCGGACGGTCTGCCGGCTGACGAGATGGGCGTCCTCGAGTGCCCGGAGCTGCTGGAGGACGCCGGTCCGGCTGGCGCCGAGCCGTTCAGCCAGCTGATCGGGTGAGCTCGGGCCGTCGAGGCGGAGCCGGAGCAGGAGGTCGCGTCGGAGCGTCGAGGGGCCCTTGCTGGCAACCGGAGACACCGGCGGCACGGCGGCGTCATGGTCGGGCGCGAATGGCCCACCTTCCCTCATCCGGTCAGGCTAGCACCGGCGTCCGAGCCGCGCTGTCCCGGTGTACGCTCGGGACATGGACCTCGACCTCTCGCCCGAGCACGTCCTCCTGCGCGACACGATCCGCGACTTCATGGTCACCGAGGTCGCGCCGGTCATCGAGGAGCACGAGCGTGCCCGGCGCTTCCCGTCCGAGATCGTGAGGCGGATCGGTGAGCTCGGCTGGCTGGGCATCCCGATCCCCGAGGACGAGGGCGGCGCCGGGCTCGACACCCTGGCCTACGCGATCGCGATCGAAGAGATCGGCCGGGTGTGGGGCTCCCTCGGACTGATCGTCGCGGCGCACACGAGCCTCGGCTGCGGCCCTCTTCACCTGGCCGGCTCGCACGAGCAGCAGCAGCGCTGGCTCGTGCCGATGGCCCGGGGCGAGGTCATCGGGGCATACGGCCTGACCGAGCCGGGCGCCGGGAGCGATTCGGGCGGGACCAGGACGACCGCGCGGCTGGAGGATGGGCCGGACGGTGGGACCTGGGTCATCGACGGCGGCAAGCGCTTCATCACCAACGCCGGCCAGGCGGGCACGTACATCGTCACCGCACGGACGGGCACCCGCGATGACGGCGCGGCCGAGATCAGCGCGTTCATCGTGCCCGCCGAGACTCCCGGCTTCAGCGTCGGCCGGCTCGAGGACAAGCTGGGTCTGCACGCCTCGGCCACCGGTGAGCTCCGGTTCGACGGCGCGCGGGTGCCGGCCGCGAACCTCCTGGGCGAGCAGGGGAGCGGGTTCAAGACGTTCCTGCGGATCCTCGATGGCGGTCGGATCTCGATCGGGGCGCTCGCCGTGGGCATCGCCCAGGGCGCCCTCGATGCGTCGATCCCGTACGCCCAGACGCGGGAGCAGTTCGGCCGGCCGATCGGCACGTTCCAGGGCGTGGCGTTCATGGTCGCCGACATGGCGACGGAGATCGAAGCGGCCCGGGGCCTCGTCTGGCGGGCGGCCTGGCTCAAGGACCAGGGCCGGGACTTCGGGCTCGTCGCCGCGCAGGCGAAGCTCTTCGCATCTGAGGTCAGCTCGCGGGTCACGAACAACGCGGTCCAGATCCACGGCGGCTACGGCTACGTCACCGACTACCCGGTCGAGCGCTACCTGCGCGACGCCAAGCTGACCGAGATCGGCGAGGGCACCAGCCAGGTGCAACGGCTGGTCATCGCCCGAAAGGTGCTCGACCTGCGCGTCGTCTGAGAAGCGTCAGATCGCCCGGCTCACTCCGGCGCCTGGCTCCGATCGCCCGTCCCCGCCGCGGCCTTGAGTGCGGTCCGCAGCGTCGCCTCGAACTGCGTTCCCCACGGACCCTGCGCGGCGATCACGTACGGTGATTCCTCGATCGACTCGAAGGTCTGCGGGTCCGTGACGTACGTCCGGGCGCACGCATCGATCGACGAGCGCAGGCGCTCGAAGGTCGCGCGATCGGCGAACGCGTAGAGGTAGAGCCGGACCGGCGTCGCCTGGTCCAGGCCGCTGGCGTCGAACGCGATCGCGGTCGGGCGGAGGACCTTGTCGTCGCAGCCCGGCTCGCCCGAGACGACGTTGTCGAGGTGGAGGCCGCGCTTGGCGAACTCGATGGCCATGCCGCTGAAGTCGGCCGGGGTGGGGGCCGGCGGCGTGGTCTCGACGTAGTTGCAGGCCGCGACGAGGAGCGTGACCAGTGCGACGAGCGCGGCGAAGCCGGGTCCGGAGAGGCGGGGGGAGGACATCGCCTCGGAGGCTATCACCGGCGGCCCGCGGACGCCGTCGAGCGGGATCCCCGCGGTCGAGCGGCTACCGGTCGCGGGCCCGGCGCTTGGCGTCGCGGAGGCGGGCCATCGTGTCGGTCTCGCCGACTGGGGCTGGAGTCGTCGGGGACGGCGCCGGCGGGGCGGGTCTCGGAGTCTGCGGCGCGGGCGGTGCCGACGGGGCCGGGCCCACGGCGGCGGGCGGCGTCGGGGCCGCTGCGGTGGGCGTGGCCGGTCGCGACGGAGCCGGCTCGGCGTTCGGTTCGATCGCCGGTGTGGCCGCCGCAGTCCGCATGGCAGCTCGGGCGTCGCTGCCACTGGCCCGACCGCTCGCGGCCAGGAGACCCTCGGCGGTCGCGGTCCGCGGGCCGGCAGCCCGTCGCCGACGACCGATGCCGCCGAGCCAGCCGCGCGCCCCGGCCAGCTCCCGCCGCCCGAGCGACATCCGCCGCAGCGCGATGTCCAGCGGCCAGAGCAGCAACGCGAGGACGAGAAGGAGCGGCCACAGCTCGGTGAAGCGGTTCGTGCCGGTCAGGTCGTGGACCCACGGGTCCGTTGCAGTGGTCACCACGCCGCCACCGGTGGCCGAGCGCAGGGAGGCGAGGAACGGCTCGTTGGCGCCCAGCTGGCGGTACTCGGCCGAGGTCGGCGCGACCAGCCCGACCGTCCGCCCGAGTGGCGACGTTCCCGGTCGCGTCTGCGTGATCCGGACGGCGTAGGCGCCGGGCGTCAGCTCACCCAGCGGTGCCGTGTAGACGCCGGGCGCCACCTGCACGAGGTTGACCGTCACGGGCTCGAGGTCCGGCCCGACGATGCTGGCGCTGGTCGAGTAGAAGTCGCGCGGTGAGCCGTCGGGCTCGACGCTCTCGACGTGCAACCCGGTCGCGTTGCCGGTCGTCTCGAAGGTGGCCTCGATGCCGCCGGTCTCCTCGCCCGGGAACGTCCAGCTGACGAGCTGGCTGAAGAACCTGTTGAAGCCGCTCCAGCCGACCCAGTCCTTGGCCCAGCGCCCGGTCGAGTCGGACGTCCACGCGACGGACCGGCCGAGCCCGTACTGCCAGGAGGCGAGGAGCGGATCGTCGCGAGCCGTGACCAGGATGCTCTGGGCCGCCGGCTTGATCGTCGTGCCGTTGTAGCCACGCAGCTGGGGCAGGCCGGCATCCAGGCCGCGCAGGATCGGCGAGCTCGAGGTCTGGATCGGGAAGAACGTCTCCTCGACGATCTGCTGGCCGGAGACCTGCTGCGTCTCCTTGAGGAAGATGTCCGGGATGCTGGACGGGTTGGTCGCCGCGTAGAACCGGCCGCCGCCCTGCTTCGCCAGCTGCTCGAGGAACGGGTTCGCGCCACCGCCCGCGCCGACCGTCGAGAGCGTGATCCCGTCCGCCTTCATCTTGGCCAGGATCGCGTCGTACTGGCCCGAGGTCGACCAGCCGTCGGTCAGCAGGATGATGTGGCGGCGCGTCGCGCTCGTGCCCTCGAGCGACTGGACAGCCTGGTCGAGCCCCGCGTAGATATTCGTCTGGCCGTCGGCGCGGATGCCGGCGATCTGGCCCTGCAGGTCGCCGATGCCCCCGAGGGGCTGCGTCCGGACCACCCAGTGGGCGGCCTCGTTGAAGCCGACGACGCCGAGCTCGTCGCGCTCGGTCAGGGCCGCGGCGGCGCGGAGGATCGCCTCCTTGCCGATATCCACCTTCTGGACCCCGCCGATCCCGCTCCCGCCGCCCATCCCGCCGTTGAAGCTGTTGCAGTGACAGGCCGCCATCGAGCCGGACTGGTCGATGACGACCACCAGCGCGATATCGGGCTGCTTCTGCCGATCGCGGACGCCCATGTCGACCGGCAGCGTCTCCTCGAGGGGCGTCTTCTGATAGCCACCGGCGCCGTAGCTCTTCGGCCCGCCGACCATGACCAGGCCCTTGCCGAGATCGCGGACGTAGACCTGGAGCGCCGCCAGCTGCCGGTCGTTCAGGCGCAGCCGCGGGACGTCGACCAGGACGACGCTGTCGTAGCCGGCCAGGCTCGCGAAATCGGTCGGCAGCGCCTCGGGCACGATCGTGTCGACCTGTTCGCGCTGGTCCTTCAGCGCCGCGACGAGCTCGGCGGCGACCGTGTCATCGCCCGCCAAGCACGAGCGTCCGCGGCTCACCCTTGACGATCGTGTTGGTGTCGGCACGGTCGTTCTGGCTGAACGTGTCGCGCGCCGCCTCGACCACGGCCCGGAAGGTGTGGAAGCCGGCTTCGTGTCGGCTTGACGTCGAACGTGACCCGGGTGACACCCGCGGTCAGCTGGACCGGCTGGGTCGCCGCCAGCGCGCCGTCCGCGAACAGACGGACGGTGGCGGTCTGGGCGACCGTCGAGCGGATCTCGGCCACGATCGGGATGGACTCGCCGAGCCGGGCCGTGGACGGCGAGGTCAGCCGTTCGATGAGGACCTCGTCCACGTCGCCCGGCCCGATCCGCCGGGTCTCGATCCGAACGTCGCGCGCCGCCGCCAATGCGGCCTCCGCCTGACCGCCGCCGGTCGTGTCGTTGCCGTCGGACAGGAGCACGATCCGTTTCTGCGTATCGTCCGGGAACAACGCCGTCGCCAGCCGCAGGGCCGCCCCGATGTCGCTCGCGGACGTGACCGGGGTCGACGCGATCCGGTCGATGTCGGCGAGGTCCGAGGGAAGGCGTTCGACGAGTGCCTCGCGACCGAACGCCACGATCCCCGCCACGTCCCCGTCGGGTCGCTCCTTGAGCGTGCTCCGCAGGAATGCGAGGGCATCCTCGCGTCCCGCCGTGCCGACCGAATCCGACATGTCGACCACGAAGACCGTGGCCAGCCGATCGACCGGCAGCACGAGCTGGAACCCGGCGAGGGCGAAGACGAGCGCGGCCAGGAGCAGCGACCGGACGACAAGGGCGACCCGGCGCCGGCCGGATCCCATCCGCCGCCGCGCGCCGAGGTGGAGCCCGACCGTCAGGAGCAGGGCCGGGAACAGCAGCAGCAGCGCCAGCGGCGCATCGAACGAGACGCCCATCAGGGACCGCCGTCCGCGGCCTGCCGCCCGAACCGCGCTCCGAACCCGCGGCGGATCCGGATCAGCGCATCACGGTGGTAGACGGCCCACTCGACGCACAGGCCGATGAGGACCAGCAGAAGGATCGGGCCCCACAGCTCGTCCCGGGTGGTCGGACGGGGATCGACCGCGGCCGCGCCGCTCCCCGGGGTGGCCGACGCGCCCGGTGCCCCGGATGGGCCGGCGACCGCGCCGAGGGCCTCGATGGCAGCGACCGAGCCCGGCGCGATCGTCGACTCGTCGACGTCGAACAGGTCCACCGCGAAGCGGACCGGCGGCGTTCGGGTCGGCTGGAGGCGCGGACGGTCCCGCCGACCGCGGAACACCCGAGCCGACGGGCGTTGCGCTGGCGGCGGGCGTCGGTCGCGCACTCGCGGCGGCGCCCGCGATCGAACCCGACGGCCCGGCCGATGCTCCCGGCCCGAGCTGCGGCGTGACGACGTAGACGCCCGGCAGGTCGGTCGCCGCGAAGGTGATCGTGGTGGCGAGCGGGGTGCCCGGCACGAGCTCCACGACGCTCGCATCGGGCCGGGTGACGGTCAGGCCGGTCGCGCCCGCCGGGATGGCCAGGGTCACCGGCGTGCCCGGCTGGACCGCCTCGGTCGGGGCGGACGAGCCGCCCAGCAGCTCACCGGTCAGGTTCGCCAGCAGGACCGGGAAGGCGACCTGCAGCGGCAGGTCGGACCGCCGTGGCTCGAAGGCCATGACGGCCGTCGGCAGCCCGTCGCGGGCCCCGACGTACAGCAGCGGCGCGCCGGACGGGCCGGGGATCACGGTCCGGGCCCACTCCGGCACGGTCATCTTCGCCGCCGACGCGATGTGGGTCGTGGACAGGTCGACGTAGCGCAGGATCGGCTCGGCCGGGTCGAGCGATCCGATGCCGGGGTTCGTGAGCGTGCCGGTGACCACGCCGAGCGTCGCTCGTGGCGGTCGGCCCGATGGCCAGGATCGGCGAGCGCGGCAGCGTCGCGGGGAATGCGCCCTCGAAGATCACGAGGTCCCAGGGCCGGCCGTCCTGGCGCTCGGTGGCCGGGCCGTACTCGGCGGTGGTGACCCCGAACAGCTCCACGTTGGGCAGGTAGCTCAGCGCGGTCTCGAGATACGGGTCGCCCGGGCCGACGACGAGGATGAGTCGTTCCCGGTCCGGCGGGACGATCGCCCAGGCATGGTCGTCGACCGCCAGCTGGTCGGGCGCGGACGTGACACCCGCATCCGGTCCGACGAGCCGGAGCTCGAGGGTCCCCACGTCGCGCGGCACGTCGTCGATGACCACGTCCGAGCGCGCCTGGGGTTCGAGCAGCAGGTCGCGGACCTCGATCAGGCCGCCGTCGCCCCACACCTCGAGGCGGCGCGCGGCCCGCTCGAGATCGAGGTTGGCGACGCTGACGAAGACCGAGCGGGTCACGGCGGACGGTGCGGTCCGCACGGCCAGGGCCACGATCGCCTGGTTCTTCCGCTCCCGGCCGACCGGCAGGACCGTGACCTTCGCCGGGACCGTGGCGCCGTCGGCGATCGGGGTGGCGAGCGCACCATCCGTGGCGACCAGGATCTGCGCGTCGCCGGAGCGGGCCGCGAGCTTGCCGGCCAGCTCCAGGGCGTCGCCCAGGTCGCCCCGGCCGCTCGTCACCGCGATGCCGTCGAGCGCCTGGCGGACACGTCCGAGGTCGGTCGTCTCGTTGACGACGATCCGGGCGCTCCGGTCCGCGGCGATGACGCTGACCTTGCCGCCGGTCGGCAGATCCCGCAGCGCCCCGATGGCGGCGGCCTTGGCGGCCGTCAAGCCGGTCCGGCGTGATGTCCGTCGCGGCCATGCTGGCCGAGGTGTCGAGGACCAGCACGACGTCGCGCGCCAGCCCGGCCGGGCGCTCCAGGAACGGCCGAGCGGCGAGCAGGGCAAGGATTGCGACGAGCAGCAGCTGGAGGAGCAGCAGCAGGCTGCGCCGAAGCTTCTGCCACGGGGCATTGGCCTCGACGTCCGCCACCAGCCGCGACCACAGCAGCGTCGAGGGCACGATCGTCTCGTCGCGTCGGAGCTTGAGCAGGTACATCGCGACGACGGCCGGGATGAACAGCAGCCCGAGCAGCGCGAGCGGGGTCGTGAACGGCATCAGTTCAGAGCCGCCTCAGCCCAGCACGCGCCGGCGGCGGAGCTCGGCGAACATGAGGTCGGCCAGGTTCGTGTCCGATGACAGGTCGACGTAGCTCGCCCGCCGCTTCGCCGCGAGGTCGGCGAACCCGGCCTTCCACGCCGCGAGCCGCGCCTTGTATGCGTCGAGCGTCGCCAGGTCCACGGTCACGTCGATCCCGTCACCGGTCTCCACGTCGACCAGGCGGAGATCGCCCTCGAGGGCGGGATCGAGCTCGTCGGGCGACAGGACGTGGAGGACGATCAGCTCCGAGCCGGTCGCGGCGAGCTCGCGGATGATCCGGTCGGCGGCCGGGTCGAGCAGGTCGGAGATGAGGATGACGACGCCCCGGCCGTGCAGCTGCGCGCCGGCGTGCCGGGCCGCGGCGACGAGGTCGGTCGGGCCGTCCGCGGCCTCGATCGCCGACAGGTCCGCGAGCAGCCGGAAGATCCGGCCGGAACCGCGCATCGCCGCCCGGCGCCGGGCCACCCGACCGGCCAGCGCGCTGACCGCCACCCGATCCTCGCTGGCGAGCCCGATGTAGCCGAGGGCGGCCGCGGCGCGCTTGGCGAACAGCAGCTTGGCGGGCTGCCCGGTCGCCATCGACGCCGAGGCATCGATGAGGAGCGTCACCGTGACGTCCTCCTCCTCGACGAAGAGCTTGACGAAGAGGCGCTCGAGCCTGGCGTAGACGTTCCAGTCGAGCTGGCGGAGGTCGTCGCCGAGGCTGTAGTCCCGGTAGTCGGCGAACTCGACCGACTGGCCGCGCTTGACGCTCCGCCGGCCGCCCTTCAGCCCGCCGCGGACGGGCGATCGCATCAGCAGCAGCAGGCGTTCCAGCTGGCGGAGGAAGGCCTCGTCGAAGACGGTCGGATCGACCTCGCTCGGCAGGAACGCCTGGCGCGTGCCGGCCGCCGGCCGCTCCGGGGTCGGGGCGGCCGGGGACGGGGACGGGCTGTCCATCGCTCGCTCGCCGCGCTCCGCGGCGCTATTCGACGGTCGGCGCGACGACCGCGTCCAGGATGGCCCGCACGACGGCCTCGGTCGTGATGCCCTCGGCCTCACCCTCGAAGTTCAGGATGATCCGGTGCCGCAGGGAGGGCAGGGCGACCGCCCGGATGTCGTCGATGGCGACGTTGAACCGGCCGTCGAGCAGGGCGTAGATCTTGCCCGCGGTCACGAGCGCCTGGGCGCCGCGCGGCGAGCCGCCGTAGCGCACGTAGTCGCGGACGATCCCGGGTGCGCGCGGCTGGTCCGGGTGGGTCGCCGCCAGCACGCTCACCGCGTAGGCCGTGACGTGCGGCGCGATCGGGACGGCCCGGGCGAGACGCTGCATCTCGACGATCTCGTCGGCCGTGCAGGTCTTCACCGCGGTGACGGACTCGGCACCCGTGGTCCGGTCCATGATCGTGATCAGGTCCTCCTCCGATGGGAACGGGACCATGACCTTGAACAGGAAGCGGTCCAGCTGCGCCTCGGGGAGGGGATAGGTCCCCTCCATCTCGAGCGGGTTCTGGGTGGCCAGCACGAAGAACGGCGCCTCGAGCGGGTAGCGCTGGCGCGCGACCGTGACCTGGTGCTCCTGCATCGCCTCGAGCAGGCTCGACTGCGTCTTGGGCGTGGCCCGGTTGATCTCGTCCGCGAGCACGAGGTTGGCGAAGATCGGACCGGGCTGGAAGCGGAAGACGCGCTGGCCGCCCTCCTCGATGAGGATGTTCGTCCCGGTGATGTCGGCCGGCATCAGGTCCGGCGTGAACTGGATCCGGTTGAACGAGCAGTCGATGACGTCGGCGATGGTCCGGACCAGCATCGTCTTGCCCAGGCCCGGGACGCCCTCGAGGAGGACGTGGCTGTTGGCGAGCAGCCCGGTCAGCGTCTGACGGACGAGCGCGGCCTGGCCGACGATGACGCGTCCGACCTCGCGCTCGATCGCCTGTGCCCGTTCGGCGAACGCCTCCGGGGCGAGCCGGGTGGTGGCCTGATCGGGCGCGCTGGATGCGGTCATGAGGTGCCTCCGGCGGTCACTTCGATGGATCGAGAGAGCTGAAGTAGTCGCGCACGTAGTCCTTGATCGAGAGCGGGATGTAGCCGCGGTCGAGCGAGGTCTGGGCGTAGCGCTCGAAGTCGGTGAAGACCTGCTGGTAGGGCGTCAGGGTCCCGTTGTTGGAGCCCTGGCCCTGCTGGTTGCCCTGCTGGGTCTGGCCGTCGCCACCGGTCCCCGACACGTACGACGGGTCGCCGGGCTTGCCGATGCGGTCGAACGGGGCGAAGACGGATGACAGGTCCTGGCCGAGCTCGGCCGGGCGGTTCGGGTTGGTCGGGCCGGCCGGGCGGCCGTTGCCGCCGAGGCCGTTGCCGAGCGAGCGGGCGTTGGAGCCGCCGCCACCGATGGCGCCCTGACCCTGGCCCTGGCCTTGGCCCTGGCCCTGGCCCTGACCTTGGCCTTGGCCCTGGCCCTGACCTTGACCTTGGCCTTGACCCTGACCCTGGCCCTGCCCTTGGCCCTGGCCCTGACCCTGCCCCTGACCTTGGCCCTGACCCTGGCCCTGGCCGCTGGGGTTCGGGCTGCCCTGCCCCTGACCTTGACCCTGGCCCTGACCGCTCGGGTTCGGGCTGCCCTGGGCCTGACCCTGTTGCCCCTGGCCCTGCTGACCCTGACCGGCGGTCTGCCGGCCCGCGTCGGCGAGGTCCCGGCGTGCATCCTGCAGACGCGACGCCGCGCCGGACAGGTCGCGCGTCGCGGTCACGCGCCGGTCCGCACCGGTCAACGCCTGGCCGAGCCGGTCCAGCGCCGATCGGGCGCCCGCCGTGTCGCCCTGCGCCAGGCTCTGGGCCGCGTCGCTCAACGCGGTCCCCGCGGCGCCGTCGGCCTGCGAGGCGGTCGCCTCCATGCCGGCCAGCTGGCGGGCAAGCTCGCGTTGCTGCTCGGGCGTGAGCTGGTCCAGCTTCTCGCCGAGGTCCTTGAGATCGTCGCTCGCCTTCTGGGGATCCCCGTCGCGGTTCGCATCGGGCTTGCCGGTGGCCGCCCCCGACAGCGAGCGGCTCAGCGACGTCAGGGATGACGCCCGCTGCTCGTTGGCCGGATCGATCTGCGCGCGGACGTCGGTCTCGATCGAGCCCAGCCGGGCGAGATTGGCATCGAGGTCCTCCGGACGGGCGCGCAGCTGCTGCGCGAGGTCGCGCAGCTCCTGGGCGAGCCGGGTCCGCGGATCGTCGGCATCCGCCCCCTTGCCCTCGAGCTCCTCGGCGACGCGATCGAGCTTCTCGGCCTGCCGCGCCGCGGCCTCCTTCACCTGCTGCTGCTGGGCGATGACGGCGTCCTGCGGGTTCGGCAGGACGAGGACCGGGACGAGCAGCAGCATCGCCACCAAAGCGGCGCCGGCCGGCCGTCGCGAGAGGCGTGGCCGGAACATCCCGGGTGACGCGGTCCGGAGTGCTGCCAGCGCGTCACCGCGCTGCCGGCGGACGAACCGATCGGTCTCGGCGGCCTCGTCGAACGATGTCGTCCCTTGCTCGTCGTCGGCCCGGGGTCCGGCCGAGTCCGGGAACCCCACCGCCAGCTCGAGAGCGCTCGAGACGCGGTCGCCGAGGCCACCCTCGGCATCGACCGCGAGGGCGGTCTCGCCGATGGAAGGCCGCGACCGGACGCCCGCCACGAGCCAGCCGAGCAGGCCGACGATCGGGATGGCCGCTCCGACGAGGAGGGCCGACGGCAGCGGAACGAACCGCGCGAGCGTCCAGAGCATGAGCTCGGCCACGACCACGACCGCGAGGGCGATCCAGCCGCGACGAACGAGCCGTCGCAGCCAGAGGCGGCGGCGATGCGACGCCAGGCCCGCTCGCACGGCGACGAGAGCCGGGTCGAGCGGGCCGGTCAGCACGGCGGCCGGGTCGGCCGGGACGACCGGTGCGGGTCCGGCCGGTCCGCGGCCAGCACGAGCGAGCCAGGCCGGGGCTTGCATCAGGCCTCGCCCTCGGCGCTCTGAGGCGGCCGCCGCCGCAGCCGCCAGCGCCGGGTCGGCGACACGAACTGGGACGACAGCAACAGGAAGATCACGGCCAGGACGAACCAGGCGGCGACGCTCTTCGTCCAGAGCGCATCGCGGGTCACCCCGAACGGAACGACGTCGGCAGGAACGACGAGCCCGCCCCCGTTCGGCGGCACGGCCACCCCGGCTGCGTTGGCGATGGCCAGCTTCCGCTGGATGGCCTGGATGTCGTCAGGCGACAGCCCCGTGGTGTCGATCGTCGTCCCGTCATTGCCGACGATGAAGCCGCCCTTTCCGAGGTCGACCGGTGCCGGGATCGGCATCGCTGGGGCGGGCTCTGCCCCCGACTGGAAGATCACCCCGTTGTTGCTGTCGGGCATGAGCCCCGACTCGATCGAGCACCAGCCGCCGAACGAGCTCTCCGTGCCGCACAGGACGTCGACCTGGGCGATGAACGGGTTCAGGTAGGCGAGCGCCTGCGGTGGCGAACCCTTGATCGGCCCGACGCCACGGCCGTTGTCCGACGAGCCCATGGCCTGCCAGAAGACGAGCAGGAACAGCGTCCCGATGCTCAGGAACAGGACGGCGAAGACGCTGATCGCGATCGCCGCCTGGGTCCGCTTGACGAGGCTCGACGCCAGCAGCCCGAACGCCCCGAAGCCGAGCGCCGTGACGATCAGGACGATGTAGCCGCGCAGGACGTCGTCGGGTGCGACCCCGCCGTAGACGAACACGATGGCGGTCAGCGGGATCGACGCCGCGATCAGCAGCCACACGTAGATCAGTGCGCTGAACAGCTTGCCGACGACCATCGCCAGCGACGAGATCGGCGTCACGACGAGCAGCTCGAGGGTCTGCTTCTCGCGTTCCTGGCTGATCGAGCCCGCGGTCGAGGCCGGGGCGAGGAACACCACCTGGAGCGTCTCGAGCATCAGCAGCGCGGCGAAGACGCCCTGTCCGATCGACGCCGACGCCGT
Source organism: uncultured Chloroflexia bacterium (assembly GCA_963720495.1). GTDB lineage: Bacteria > Chloroflexota > Limnocylindria > Limnocylindrales > CSP1-4 > SPCO01. The sequence continues at coordinate 415,476 of CAVRFU010000001.1, read as the reverse complement.
CCCGGCCGAGCCCCCGAAGCCCGAGCTGAAGCTCCGCTCCATGATCAGCTCGACCATCCAGGCGAAGCCGGCGAGGAGCACGAGGTAGATAGTCAGGATGACGAACGCCCGGCGGCCGCGCATCCGGCCCCGGAGCTCCTTGACGCCGACGGCGCCGATCCCCTGGCCGAGGTGCCGGAACGTCGTGAAGCCGGGCCCGCGACGACCCCGGCGGCCGGGATCGGATGCGATCGGCGTGTCGGGCGTGATCGGGACGTCGGTCATCGTCGTTCCCTACGCCGCTTCGACGGGTTCGCGATCGGCCGACGTCACCTGGAGGAAGAGCTCCTCGAGATCGCTCGCCGCCCGGGCGAAGCTGACGATCGACAGGCCGCTTGCCACCGACGCCGCCAGCAGGCGCGCGGATGCGGCGTCGTCGCCGCGGAACCCCAGCTCGATCGTGCCGTCCGGCAGGATGACCGCGCTGGCCACGTCGGGATCGGCGGCGAACCAATCCCGGGCCGCCTCCTGTGCCTCGTCGAGCAGGAGCCGGACCCGCAGGACGGCCCCGAAGCGCAGCCGCTTCTCGATGTCCGAGACGCGGCCCTGGGCCAGGACCTGGCCCCGGTCGACGATCGCGACGCTGGTGCACAGCTCCTCGAGCTCCGGCAGGATGTGGCTGCTGATCACGATGGTCTTGCCCATCGCGCGCAGCTCGCGGAGCAGCTCGCGCAGCTCGACCCGGGCGCGAGGGTCGAGGCCCGAGGCCGGCTCGTCGAGCAGCAGCACCTTCGGATCGTGGACCAGCGCGTGGGCCAGGCACAGCCGTTGCTGCATCCCGCGCGAGAGGGTCTGGACGTACGCGTCGCGCTTGCTGCCGAGATCGACCAGCTCGAGCAGGTCGGCGATCATCCGGCGCCGGCCGGCCGGCGGCAGTCCGTAGCAGCGCGCGAAGAAGTCGAGGTACTCCCAGACCTTCATGTCGTCGTAGACCCCGAAGGCATCCGGCATGAAGCCGAGGACGCGCCGGACCTCGTCGGGGTTCCGGGTGACCGACCAGCCGGCGATCTCGGCCCGGCCGGCCGACGGCCGGAGCAGCGTCGCGAGCATCCGCAGCGTGGTCGTCTTGCCCGCGCCGTTCGGCCCGACCAGGCCGTAGATCTCGCCCTCGCCGATGCTGAGGTCGATGCCGGCCACGGCGACCGTCCGGTCGTAGCGCTTGACGAGGCCCTCGGTCTGGATGATGGCGCTCATTCGATCGTCCCCGTCACGGCCACGTCGACCTGGAACCCGACGCTGTCGGTGCGGTCGTTGACGAACCGGATCAGCACGCTGCCCGACGCCGGGTCGACATAGTGCCCCGGGCCAGCGACCGACACCCGGTCGCCGCCGGCGAGATGCGGCAGGCGACGCCAGGTCTGGGCGTCGATGTCGAACAGCTCGACTTCGGGCACGCCGTCGACGAAGCCCTGCGCGCACGACCCCGCCGACGGGTCGCAGGCCGGCGGGATCGACGGCAGCGGTTCGACGACGGCCGGGTCGAGGCCCGCGCCGGGATCGCCGGAGTTCATCCCGATGGTCAGCTTGGTCGGGGTCATCCGACCGGCGAACCCGATCGGTCGGTAGGCCACGGTGGCGCTGCCCCGGCCGAAGCTCATGCTCATCGGATCCCTCGTGAACATCTGCGCGTCGGACGCGACGACCGTCGAGCGCAGCAGGTCCGCGTGGAACGTGGTGGCGCCCTTGATCGCCAGCCCGGCCGGCACGTAGTACAGGACGTTGCCGATCCGACGCGGCGTCTGGCCTTCGACCTCGACCGGGACCAGGACGTCCGAGCCCCACGCCAGCACCACCGGGCCGTCGGCCGACAGGATGTTGGTCGAGCCCATCATCGGGTCGTACGTCAGCTGGTCGATCATGCTCCGCCGAACAGCCGACCGGGCGATCTCCGGCGTCACGTTCGCGTCGGAGAAGAACTGCTGGCCGACGACCCGGTCGGACAGCGACTGGCCGAACGGATTGAACGCGGCGACCATGTCGACGGTGGCGACGGCGCCCGGCTCGAGGTCGTTCAGGAGCGCCACGGTCTGGCCGAGGACCACTGCCGGGCGTTCGAGTCGCTGGCCCGACGCGTTGGTGACGGTGCCGCGGAGCCGGCCGTCCTCGAGCCGCAGGTCGGTCTGGATCAGCGGCACGGCGACCGACGTCTCGGCGCGGATCGTCCGCAACGATCCGAACCCGATCTGGAGATCGCGGATCCTCGCCGGATCGCCCTGGACGACGTCCAGCGACAGGGCGTTGGCCGATCCGGACGAGGCGTCGCCGCTGATCGGCGAGGACAGCAGCGCGCCACCCGGCACGCTCAGCTGGTAGGCCTGGCGCGCGGGCGAGAAGACGCCCGAGGTAGACCTGCGCGGAGCCGGCCGTCGCGCCCGATGCCCCGCGCACGATCGCGATCTCGTTGACGATCACCTCGCTGCCGCGCAGGAGCGCCCCGAAGCCGTACGCCCCGACGGCGAAGACCACGATCAGCAGGGGCATCGTCAGCCACGCCCACTCACGACGATCGAGCCGTCGCAGGACGAAGTAGTTGATCGGCCCGATCAGGGCGATGTAGGCGATGAGGAGGAAGATCAGGCCACCGGTGGGCGGCAGCGCGAGGCTCGGCACCTGGGACGCGGCGCCGACGAGCAGGTTGTCGTCGAAGATGGCCAGGCCGCCGTAGGTGCGCGGTGGCAGCAGGCGGCGCCACATGGCCTGCGAGCTGTCGGTCTTCGCGATCCAGTCGACCGACGGATCGAACCCGAGGAGGGTCACGGTGCCGGCGCCGGATGTCCGTTCCGCGGCGACAACGCGGGTCCCGACCGTGGCGAGAGCCCGGCCGGAGGCCAGCTCGCCGGACAGGGCCGGCAGCGTCGTGGCGGTCGGCGGCAGCTCGCCCAGGATGCCGGCGAGGCTGGCGGCGGGGACGTCGGTCGTGACGTCCGGCCGGTAGGGCAGCAGCGCGTCCGGGAACCCGGCGAGCGCCTTGGGTCCGGTCGTCCCGCCGACGATGACCAGCTTCCCCCCGCCGGCCACCCAGCCGCTGAGGGCGGCCAGCTGGCCCGAGGTCAGGCGGTCGGCGTCGACGTCCTGCCAGACGATCCGGTCGACCGAGGTCCAGGCCTCGACCCGTTCCGGCAGGTCCTCCGGTGCGAGGCTCATGACGAGGGGTGCGACCTGGTTCTGGTTGGGCGGCAGGTGGAAGCTGCCGACGAGCCGCTCGGGATGCTCGGCGACGACCGCCACGACCAGCTGGGTGCCGTCGTCGGATGCGTAGGCGGCCTTGACCGAGGCCACGGTGGTGTCGCCTTCCACGAGCTGGACCTGCAGGTCCTTGCCGAAGGCCGGCGGCTGCGCGTAGAGCAGGAACGTCTTGTCGGCCTGGGTCGGCAGGTCCGCGGGGACGGAGAAGCGCGTCTGGCTCTGGGTGCCGCCGGTGATCCGGAGCTCGCCGTCGATCGCCGGGCCGTCGTTCCTGAGGTGGACCGCGATCGCCACCCAGGAGCCGACCCGGGCATGGCCACCGAGCAGCACCCGGGCCTCCATCGTCGGGCCACCCGCGGCCGCGACCGGCAGTGCCGTGGGGCCCAGCGCGCCCATCAGGACGGCCACGACCGCCGCGATCCGGAACGTCCGGCGGGCACCCGGGGAGCTGTGTGGCATGAGCGGGCGACGGAGCACAGGCACCCCACGGTGACGTCGGAGCGGGACTGGTCGCACCAAGGACGCCTTGGCGCGGTCGAAAGTTGCACGGGCCGAGGCGTCGGAACGGCGGCTATCGTACGATGCGACCGTCCCGGAACCATTGGCGTCGTGCCGCGTCGTGAGGTCCCTTGCCCGAGATCCGCCCGTTCCGTGCCCTTCGCTACGACCGTTCGACCATCGAGGACGAGAGCCTCGTCCTGGCGCCGCCGTACGACGTGATCGATCCGGCCGAGCACGAACGGCTGCTGGCGCGTCACCCGGCCAACGTCGTCCGACTGGAGCTGCCGCGCGAGGAGCCCGGCGACGAGCCGGATGATCGCTATCGCCGGGCGGCCCGGACGCTGGCGGCGTGGCGCTCGGACGGGACGCTCCACAAGGACCCGCATCCGTCGATCTACGTGTACGAGCAGGCGTACCTCGTGCCCGGGACGGAGGTCCCGCGCGTCCAGCGGGGCTACTTCGCCCGTCTCCGTCTCGAGACCTTCGGCCCGGCGTCCGGCGTCCTGCCACACGAGCGCACGATGGCCGGACCGCGCGAGGACCGCTACAAGCTGTTGCGCGCGACCGGCGTCAACACGAGTCCCGTGGTCGCGCTGTACGACGACCGGGGCGGCGTCGGCCGGCCGATCCTCGACGAGCTGACCCGCCGGCCCGCCGACCTCGACATCTTCGACGAGGACGATGTCCGGCATCGGTTGTGGGCGGTCCCGGCGGACGGCGACGCCGCCGCGATCGTCGCCCCGCTCCTCGCCGTCGCCGCGGCCGGTCCCGTCACGATCGCCGACGGCCACCACCGGTACGAGACGGCCCTGCGCTACCGCGACGAGCGGCGGATGAGCCGCTCGTGCGAGGAGGACCCGGCGTTCGACTACCTCCTGACGCTCCTCATCGACGCCGTCGCGGAGCCGCTGACGGTCCTGCCGACGCACCGCCTGCTCCGCAACCTCGGTGACGAGGGCGTCGCGCGCCTGCTCGACGGTCTCGAGGCGTTCTTCGAGGTCCGTCGCGACGTCGCGCGCGACGACCTCCGGGGGCGGTTCGAGGCGATCGCCACGGAACCCGGCGGCGCCGGCCGGTTCGGCCTGTGGACGCGGTCGGGCGGGGCGATCCTGGTCGCCCGCCGGCACGCGTTCGAGCCCTGGCTGCCGGCCGGTGGCGACGCGGTCCGCGGGCTCGATGTCACGCTGCTCGGGGTCGCGCTGGAGCGGCTGGCCGGGATCGACGCCGAGGCCCTCGCGGCGGGCGCCGTCGCGTACACCAAGTCCGCGGATGAGGCGCTCGACGCGGTGGATGCCGGACGCGACGGCACGGACGCGGCGTTCCTCCTGGAGCCGACGCCCGTCGCGTCGATCCTCGCCGTCGCCGCGGACGGCGACGTCATGCCCCAGAAGTCGACCTATTTCTACCCCAAGGCCCTGACCGGCCTGGTCATCAACCCGCACGAATGGTGAACCTGCATGCCCGACACCACGCCTGAGCAGATCCTCGCCCGCGCCCAGGTGCCGCCCGCCAACGGCCGCCCGATCCGCAAGGACGAGATCGAGCTCGACGAGAGAGGGATCTACGTCGAGTCGTGGCTGCCCGAGCGCCGATCGCGCCGCAAGCCGCTGCTGTTCGTCCACGGCGAGCTGGCCGGCTCGTGGGTGTGGGAACGCTATCTCGGCTACTTCGCGGCCCGCGGCTGGGAGGGCCATGCCCTCAACCTGCGCAACCACTTCTGGTCGCAGACCGCCGACCCGGCCACGCTGTCGTTCGACACCTACACCGAGGACGTCGTCGCGACCCTGGAGCGTTTCGGCTCGGGCGTGGTGGTCGTCGGGCACGGCATGGGCGGCCTCCTCGCGCTCAAGGCCGCGGAACGGATGCCGATCTCGGGCCTGGTGCTGCTGAGCTCCGAGCTGCCGCGTGAGCTCCGGACGCCCGCCCGGACCGCACGAGCTGCGCGAGATCCCCGAGGTCTACGGACGCTCCATGATCGGGTGGGAGACGCTGCCGGAGCGCCTCGTCCGGGACGAGCGCGACCTGACCCTGGCCGACGTGCTGCGCGTCCAGCACCTGCTCGGGCAGAAGCCGCACGAGGCCGGCGCCGCGCGTCGTCAGATGCTGGCCGGCGTGCCGATCGACCGGCGTGGCATGGCCGAGCTGCCGCGGCTCGTCGTCGGTGCCGGGCTGGACCACCGGGTGCCGCTGACCGACACGGAGCGCCTGGCCGAGTGGCTCGAGGCCGACTACGAGCCGTTCGCCGCGCACTCCCACTACGGGCTGGTCCTCGGCGAGAACAGCTACCAGCAGGTCGCCGACGCGATCCGCGGCTTCCTCGAGGTGAACCGGCTGTAGCCCGTGCGTCCTTGATGGGCCGGCGGCGTCGCTGGTATCATGCCGACCGGCCCGGCGGACTCGCCCGCGCCGACGGGGCCGCATTCGTCTAGAGGCCCAGGACACCGCCCTCTCAAGGCGGAGATCACCGGTTCGAATCCGGTATGCGGTACCAATCCCACTCGACCCGTCCGGGCGTCCACGCGCCCACGCGGCTATCCGGATGCGGATCCCTCGAGGGCGAACGCGGTCACCTGGCTCGGCGTCATCGACCGCCCCGACGACCGCACCCGCTCGAACTCGGCCGGGCCCATCGCCTCCGGGAGCTCGGTCAGCAGACGCTCGTAGTGCGGCCGCTCGTCGGGCGGCCAGGCCATGTTCTGGGCCTTCATGATCGCCTCGGCCGCACCGACGAGCGTGGCCGCGCGGACGTGCCGCCCGCGATCGAGGGCGATGCACGCGAGCCCGCTGATCGCGAACGGCCGCGTGAACTGGTCGCCGATCCGCTCGCCGATCTCCAGCGCCTCGCGGTCGAGGGCCTCCGCTTCGTCGAGGTTGCCGAGCTGCCGCTCGACCATGCCGAGGTTGGCCGCCTCCGACGCGACCAGGAACTCGTTGTCGGTCGCGCGGACGAGCGCCAGCCGCTGCGTCATCCAGTCACGCGCCTCGAGCAGGTCGCCGGCGATCTGGGCACCCACCCCGAGGAGGTGCAGGGCATTCGAGCGACCCGCCTCGTCGCCGGCCGCGGTGCTGACGTCGAGAGCCTCGTGGCCGAGGCGTCGAGCTTCGGGCACGTCCGTTCGAAGGGCGACGCGGGCCAGGCCGCCGAGCGCCTGGGACGTCACTGGCGCATCGCCGAGCCGCCGCCCGGCGTCGAGCGCCCGGCCGAACAGCTCCGACGCTTGTGCGTCATCGCCCGTCCAGAACGGCATGAACCCGGCGTTGACCATGGCCTTCGCGCGCAGGTGCTCGTCGCCGCCGTCCGTCGCCAGCACGCGCCCGAACCACAGCGCGCCCTCGTCGAACCGCTGCTGGGTGATCCAGAAGCGGTACATCGCGTTCGCGATCCGGAGGCCGTCATCCGGACGGTCCGCCTCGATGAACCACGTCATGGCCCCAAGCACGTCGGCGTGTCGCTCGAGGAGGCCATCCAGCGCGACGCGGGCGTCCGGCCCGGTGATCCCGGGTGCCGTCGCCTCGACGTAGGCGAGGATCGATTCCGCGGACGACGCATCCATCGCAGGCTCCCAGCTGGACTCGACGCGGTCCACCTTACCCGCCCGGCCGGTCACCGTATGCTGGGCCGGTGAGGGACGGATCGCTCGACGGGATCACGATCCGCCGTGCGACGGCCGACAATTCGCGCCCGACCTACGACGTCTTCGTCGACGCGGCCGACGACCTGGCCCGGACGCGCGGCTGGGCGCCGACGCCCCGGCCGTCCGACCCGCCGGAGCGGTTCCTCGCCTTCCGTGCCAGCGTGCTTCGTCACGACCCGGACGGCTTCTGGGTGGCGGAGGCGGACGGTCGCCTCGCCGGTTTCGGGATCGCCGTCCAGCGCGAGCACGTCTGGTATCTCGCGGCGCTCCACGTCCGGCCGCCGTACCAGTCGCGCGGCGTCGGCGCCGCGATCGTCCGGAAGACGCTCGACGCCGCCAGACCGGGCAGCCTGCTGACGGTCGGCGCGGATGCGCGCAACCCGGTCTCCAACGCCCTCTACGGCCGGTTCGGGATGTTCCCCGAGACGCCGCTGGTCCCGATGTCCGGTCCGGCGGAGGCCGGCGACACCGGGATCCTCGTCCCGGGCCTCCCTCCCGAGGACGACCTCGCCGCCATCGACCGTGCCGCCATCGACGTCGCGCGTCCGGAGGACCACGCATTCTGGGGCTCGGTCTCCGACCTGCACGCCTTCACGGTCGTCACCGACGGCCGGGTCGCCGGCTACGCGTACGTCCAGGCGGACGGGGCGATCGGGCCGATCGCGGTCCTCGATCCGGCCGACCTCGCCCCGGCGCTCGCGGCCGCCATCGCCGTCGCGGCGCGGCTCGGGGCGACCACCGCGCGCGTCCGCATCCCGGGTGCGGCCCGTGACGCCGTTCGGCTCCTGCTGGCGCGAGGCTGGCGCTACGGCGACGCCGTGACGCTCGTCCTGACGTCGGCGCCGTGGGGGCAGTGGGATCGCTATGTGACCTCGGGTGGGGACGCCCTGATCTGACGCGAGCGTGCCGCGTGGCACCCGCGACTTCCGTAGACTCGGGCGATGCGACCATCCACCCTCCGCCGCCTCGCCATCCTCGCCGAGGGCGAGTTCGGACCCCACAACGCGAAGACGGCCTACGGCGTCATCCGCTACGGGCGTGACGACGTCGCCGCGGTCATCGACTCGACGCGGGCCGGTCAGAACGTCGACGCGTACCTGCCGGGACACGACATCCCGATCGTCGCGACGCTCGCCGACGCGCTGGCCATCGAGCCGCCTCCGGACGCGCTCCTGATCGGGATCGCGCCGACGGGCGGCCGGCTCCCGCAGTCGTGGCGGACGGTCATCCTCGACGCGATCGCGGCCGGCCTCGACGTCCTCTCCGGCCTGCACACCTTCATCGGCGACGACCCCGAGTTCGCGGCCGCCGCGGCCGCCGCCGGCAGCACGATCGTGGACTACCGGCGGCCGCCCGAGCGGATGGAGACGGCCGTGGGCCGGCGGCACGCACCGGGCAAGCGCGTGATCCTGACGGTCGGCAGCGACTGCGCGATCGGCAAGATGTCGGTCGCCCTCGAGCTCCGGCGAGCCGCCCAGACGAGCGGCGACTCGGTCGCGTTCGTGGCGACCGGCCAGACCGGGATGATGATCGAGGGCTGGGGCGTCGCGGTCGACCGCCTGATCAGCGACTTCGCCCAGGGCACCGTCGAGTGGCTGGTGGGCGAGGGCGAGGAGCTCGGCGACTGGGTGATCGTGGAGGGCCAGGGCTCGCTCGACCACCCGGCCTACTCGTCCGTGACCCTCGCGCTGATCCATGGCTCGACGCCGCAGGCGATGGTCATGGTCCACGACCCGGGTCTCCGCGAGCACGACTTCGACCACCTCCCGGAGGCGTCGTTCCCGATCGCCAAGCTGCCCGGGTTCATCGCGATGCACGAGGGGATGGCGAACCTTGTGGCGCCGTCGAAGGTCGTGGCGATCGCGCTCAACACGTCGCGCTACGCGGACGAAGACGAGGCGCGCCGGCTGATCTCCGCGACCGAGGCCGAGACCGGCCTCCCGACCGACGACCCGTACCGCTTCGGACCGGAACGGCTGTGGGGCCGGATCCGCGAGGCCGTCGACGCGCTGCCGTGGGTCGCCGACGCTGTCCCGGCCGACGGACGATGACGCTGCGACTGACTCACGAGGTCCTGCACCTCGGCCTCATCGATCCCCTCCGGATCGCCCGCACGGACCATCATTCGGACGCGTCCCTGGTGACGACCGTCGTCGTCGAGCTGACCGACGACCGGTTCCCGGGGATCGTCGGGGTGGGGGAGGGCTACCCGGACCGGTTCTACGGCGAGACGCCGGAGACGATGGCCGCGATCTTCCCGTATCTCCTGTCGTTCGCGGACGGGTTCGTGGATCAGCTGACCGATCCGGCCAGCGCCCGCGCGGCGCTCGAGTCGCTCGGCCGGACCTGGGCGGACAACCTGCGCTGGAACGGCGGCGCCAAGTGCGCCCTCGACATCGCCGTCCATGACTTCGCCGGCAAGGTCCTCGGCCTCCCGGTCCATCGACTGCTCGACCTGCCGAGCGCCATCCCGCCGACCGACTTCACGGTCGGCATCGACGAGCCCGACGTGGTCGCCGAACGAGCCGCCCGGGCGGCCGACTTCCCGGCCCTCAAGATCAAGCTCGGCGGCCCGCAGGACCTCGAGACGCTCCGGGCCGTCCGCCGCGTCTTCACCGGTCCGATCCGTGTCGACGCCAACACCGGCTGGACCCGCGACGACGCGGAGCGACTGATGCCCGAGATCGTCGCGCTCGGTGTCGAGCTCATCGAGCAGCCCTTCCGCGCCCGGGCGTACCGCGACCTCGCCTGGCTCCAGGAACGCTCGCCGATCCCGATCGTGGCCGACGAGAGCGCGGTGACCTATGAGGACATCGACGCGCTCGTCGACGTCGTCGGCGGGATCAACGTCAAGCTCGCCAAGTGCGGCGGCATCGGACCCGCCCGGCGGATGCTCGAACGCTCGCGCGAGCTCGGGTTCCGGATCTTCCTGGGCTGCATGGAGGAGACGTCGGTCGGCATCGGCGGCTCAGCGGTCGTGGCCTCGTTCGCGGACTGGGTCGATCTCGACGGCTGCCTGCTGCTCGCGAACGACCCGTTCGAGGGTCTCGAGCTGGACGCCGACCACCGCTGGATCCTCCCCGAACGGCCCGGTCTGGGCCTGAGCCGACGCGCCTCCGCCTGACCGCGCCGGCGGTCCCGCGGACGGGCCATGCACGGACAGCACGGGCGTTCGGTGAACGCCCGTTCGTGTGGATAACTTGGTGGATGAAGTGGTGGACAAGCCCCCTTCCCGGGGCGGTGTCGACGGACCTACCATGACCGCTCACCGGCAGCCGACCTTCTGAGGGGAGGAGCAGCCGGGGTCCAGGAGCCCACGTCCGACCGCCGGACCGCCCCGTCCGACCGCTCGGGCCATGTTTCGCGACGCCGCCGAACAGGCCGGCTCGTCACCGCCTGCGAGCGGTAGGGAAGGAGGTACGCCATCGATGGATCCCCATAACGCCGTCTCGGCGACACCGAGCCCGGATGCGATCGAATTCGTGCGGTTCTGCTACCGCCGTCGGCGCGTCGGCTGGCCGGAGCTGTACGACGAGATGTGTGCCGTGGCAGGGCGCGGCCTGTTCCGCGGCTACGACGCGGACGACCTGGCCGGCATCGGCATCGGGTTCAGCCTCTTCGACATGCCCGCCCTGTCCGTCCTGGCGGGCCGGATCGTCGCCGAGGAGATGGCCCTCCGCCGACCGGTCGCCGTGATCATCACCGCCGATGCCCCGGCCGCCCGACCGGAGGACACCAGCCCCGCCCCGATGCCCTCGGCGACAGCCCCGGCGACGCCGACCATGCAGCCGATCGATGACCGGACCTTCGACGTCCCGATCCGTCTGGCCCTGATGCCGACCGGAGCCTAGGACCTCGCACCGAACTCAATCCCCGTCATTCTTCGACGGACCGTCCGACCCCCGCCACGGCGGGGGTCGTTCGAATTCAGGCGCGGATCCGGCGCCTCGCCATCTCGCCTTCGATCTGGCGCTCCGCCTCGACGTAGCGATCGATCTGCTCGCGCAGCTCGTTGGCCTCGGGCGTGTAGAGGTGGACCTGTCCCTGGAGGATGTACGACAGGCGACGGCTGGTCATCCGCACGTGGTCGAGGTTCTTCAACAGGACGAGCGGGTCCATCGCGGCCAGGTCCGACGGGTGGTACATCTGCTGCATGGCGGCATTCTAGAGGGAGCGCAGCGCCCTCGGCGGCCAGGTCCAGTCGACGTCGAGCGGGGCCGCGGCGAGCGCCCGGCGGCGGCCGGCCTCCGTCGCGCCCAGGACGAGGATCCGGTCGGTCTTGGTCGCGCGTCCGGCCTCGTCGCCCCACAGCTTGGTCATCTTGCGGTTGGCCGCCACGTCGTCCAGTGCGACCCCGGCCAGCCGGTAGCCTTCGGGCGCCGCGGCGGACTCCCACACGCGGGCCGCGAGGTCGACACCGCCCCGGATGCGGCGGCCGCGGTCCGTCTCGACGTCGCCGATGACGAGGACGACGACGGCGTCATCGGCCAGGACCGGGCGGAGACCGGCCAGCACGTCGCGGAGGAACTGCAGGTACGGCTCGCGGTGGTGGGCATCGTCGAGCGCCGCGTCGATGGCCTGCGAGTCGAACCCGAGCAGCCACGTCCGCAGCCAGTTGTAGTAGCCGTACTTCACGACGCGCAGGTACGGCGGCGATGTCACCACCAGTCGCGCGCGCTCGGGCCGGCTTCGTGCGTGCAGCGACGCCCGGACGCGCGGCGCGAGATCGCGGGCGTCACCCAGCAGCGCGATCCCCTCGATCGAGGGCGGCGGCTGCCGGAACAGCCGGTCGAGCTTCTTGGCCAGGCCGTCGAAGACGTCACGCTCGGGCGACGCGAACTCCGTCCGGGCGGCGAAGTCGCGCACGTACCGCGGCGCCATCGAGAAGGTGTTCGGCATGAGCTCGGACAGGTAGCTCGCGCTCTTGCCGTGGAGGATCCCGGTCAGGGCGGCGGCCAGGAAGCGGTCCGTCCGGTCGTCCAGCCGGAGAGCCGTCCGGACGAACAGGAGCTGGCCGAGGGTCCGCGGGTGGAACGCCAACGCGACCTCGGCCGGGACGCGTTCGGAGCCGTCGGCCGGCAGCTGGCCGGATCCGGCGACCGGCACGAGGGCGGCCGTGGAGCCCGGAGCGGCCGCGACGGCCTCGGCCAGGGCCAGCCAGCCTTGCGGAGCTCGCGTTCCAGCCGAGGCGAAGCTGGGCCAGGCGGGTCGTCGCCTGCGCGCGCGTCGCCGGCTCGACCTTGGCGGCCGTCAGCAGGTGGGCGAACGGATTGAGGTCGTTGCCGACGCCGATCCGACCCTCGGCGCAGGCCTGGAGCGGTGTCGTGCCGCGCCCGGAGAACGGGTCAAGGACGACGTCACCCGGCCGCGAGTAGCGTGCGATGAAGGCATGGGTGAGGGCCGCCGGAAAGCTCGCGAGGTACGAGCACATCGGGTGGAAGGCGTGGCCCCACAGGCGCTGCTGGTCCTTCCACTCGGGCAGGAGCTCGATCGCCGGCAGCTCGACCGGCAGCTCGAGGGCGAGCTGGCCCGCGGAGAAATGCGCCGGACGGGCCGACATCGGCGGTGCTGGACCTCCTGACCCCGTCCCGGTTCCCGGCCGGGGCGATGGGTCGCGGAGTGTAGCACGCGGGGAATCGGCGATTCGACGCCTCGGACGGGGACGGTAGACTCCTTCCCGCGTCCCCGTAGCTCAGTGGACAGAGCAGCCGCCTTCTAAGCGGAAGGTCGCAGGTTCGAATCCTGCCGGGGGCGCCACAGGTGCGATCTGGGGTGGTCCGGTGCGGTTCCGGTGGGACCGTCGACCATCTGCAACGCGCAGGACGACCTGCCCATTGCCCAGAACGGTCAACCGACGTACCATCTCCCACCCCGACGGCGCGCAGCGGAGGTACCGGGATCGCGTCGTGTGTGCGATTCCCGGGAGCGCGCGGCATGTCCGATCGAGAGCCCGATGCCCACCCGCAACATCCGGAGGCGAGTCGACAGTGACTGATACCTTCAGCTCCAACGGAACAGACCCCGGCGCCTACGCCATCGCGTCCGACATCGACGGTGGGGAGCAGGGCGAGGGCGGCGGATTCCTGTCCGATCTTGCCAAGGCGATGCAGGCGACCGCCGCAGCCGAGCAGGCGCGCGACGCCGAAGTCACGGAACAGCGCCGGAAGGCGCACCTCGACTCGATCCGCGCGCGTGAGGCGATCGAGGCGGAGGACCTCCGCGAGCTCGCCAAGGAAGACGTCAAGGGCATCGACGCCTGGTCCGACGGCGAGATCAAGCGGATCAAGCTCGAGCGGGAGCGGCGGATCGCCTCGCGACGCGAGCAGCTCCAGATCCGGCTCGAAGAGCACCGCGGCGTCGTGGCCCGCGAGGTCGACGCGGTCGAGGCCGCCGTCGCGACCTACCGGACCGAGATCGCCGGCTACTTCTCGCGGCTCGGCTCCGGCACGGATCCCGTCGAGATCGCCCGCCAGGCCGGAACCCGGCCGGCATTCCCGGCACTCGAGGACATCGGTCCGGACGGCGCTCGTTCCGCCGCGGTGGCCGCGGCCATCGACGAGGACAGCGCACCGGCCGCCGTCACCGATGACGCGCCCGGCTACCACGTGACGATGTACTCGTCCGACACCGTGGCCGCCGAGACGATCGTCGAGGAGGCCGCCCCGGAGGCGACTCAGCAGGACGAACCGGTCCAGGCCGCCGAGGCCGAGGCCGACCAGGTCGCGGCGGAGTCCGACGAGGAGCCCGTCACTGCCGAGGCCGAAGCGGAGCCGGTCGTTGCCGAGGTCGAGCCCGAGCCCGAGCCGGTCGTTGCCGAGGTCGAGCCCGAGCCCGAGCCGGTGGTCGCCGAGGCCGAAGAGCAGCCCGTGACCGCCGAGGCCGATCAGCCCGCCGAGGGCGAGAGCGCCGATGTCCCGTTGGTCGGCGTCATGGATCCCGAGGCGTCCAGTCAGCCGACCGAGGCGCCCTGGCAGGCCCCCGATAGCTATGTCCCGGACACCGAGGAGCACGCGGCCGCGCAGGGATCGTCCGGGGACGAGGCGCCCGTCGAGGCGACCGCTGACGACGGGTCGGCCGTCGGGCAGGACGGGGGCTCGGGCGAGCACGTCGACGAGGGTTCCGAAGAGCCCGTCCCGGTGGGGGAGGCGCGCGTCGTCATGCCCCGCAGCACGGGCGCCGGCTCCTGGCTCCGCTGGCCGAACGGCTCGTCCGACCGATCCGACCTGGGTCAGTAGCCGCCTGACCGATCCGGCGGCCGTCGCGGACGGCCGTCGAGGCGGTACGGTTCGCGCGTGGACTCGATCCTCGCGCTGATCCCCGGCTACCAGGAAGGTCCCCGCATCGCGGCCGTCGTGTCGGCCGCGGCACTGCACCTGCCCGTCGTCGTCGTCGACGACGGCTCGACCGACGACACCGCAGGCCAGGCGGAGGCCGCGGGCGCCACCGTCCTCGTCCAGCACCCGAACGCGGGCAAAGGCGCGGCCCTGCGCGCCGGCTTTCGGTACGCGCTGGCGCATGACGCAGCGGCGGTCGTCACCCTCGACGCCGACGGTCAGCACGACCCCGCGGAGATCCCCACCTTCCTGGCTGCGTTCGCCGTCGACCGGCCGGAGCTCGTGCTCGGCCGGCGCGACTTCGGCTCGATGCCACCCGTGCGGCGGCTGTCGAACACGCTCGGGGGCCTCGTCTTCTCGGCGGCGGTCGGCCGGCGGGTCGCGGACAACCAGTCCGGCTACCGGCTCATCGGCCGGCGCCTGATGACCGCCCTGCTCGACAGCACCGAGTCCGGCTTCGAGTTCGAGGTCGAGATGATCGCCCGCTGCATCGCGCTGGGCCTGCCGATGGCCGAGGTCCCGATCCGGACCATCTACGCGGGCGAGCCGAGCCACATCCGGCCGTGGGCGCACTTCACGAGCTTCCTCCGGGTCAGCCGTGACGCGCGGCGGATCGTCCGCGGCGGCCGATGAGCACGCCACTGGCCGCGCGAGGATGCGCGATCGACGGCGCCGGTCTGGCGCGACCGTGCGGGCCGTCGGCTCCGGCGCGCGGGACCCGACGTCCTCGCCGTCGTCGTCGCCCTGGCGCTCGGATCGGCGACGGTCGCCGTCCTCGAACGCGTCGGCGGGTTCGACAATGGCTCCCCGGCGTTCATCCTCGCGGTCGTCGCGGTCGCGGTCCTGCGCGGCACCGGGCCGGCCGTGGCCACCGCGATCGGCTCCTTCCTCGTCTACGACTTCCTGTTCATCGAGCCGCTCCACACCCTCACGGTCCGCGACCCGGGCGAGTGGCTGAACCTCATCCTGCTGCTCGTCGTCGGCATCGTGGTCGGTCGCCTTGCCGGGAGCGAGCGCGACCGTGCCATCGCGGCGACCGAACGTGAGCGCGAGGCCCGCACGCTGTTCAACGTCACCTTCACGCTCGCGACCGAACGGGATCCGGCGTCGGCGCTGATCGCCGATCGCCCGGATGGTGTGCGAGGAGGTCGGACGCGAACCGCGTCTGGATGATGGTCGGTGAGGCGATCGTGGCCGATACCGCACCCTCTGGCAGCGCGACGCCGAGGAACCCGTCGGTGCACGCCACGCTCCGTCGACGGCCCGGCGATGAGCCGGCGGAATGGGTTCGAGTCCACGCGCCCGTCTGCGACGCAGAAGGCGACGCAGATCCGGCGACGAGACCGCCTATCGGGTCGCCATCGCCGCGGGTGATCGCACGCTCGGCGCCATCTGGGTCGATCCGGCCTCGGGAGCTGGGCGATCCCGACGCCGGCGAGACACGCGTCATCGCCGCTGCCGCCGACCAGATCGGTGGGTCGCTCGAGCGCGACCGGCTCCGCCGCGAGGCGACCACCGCCGAGATCTCGCGGCGCAGCGAGGCGATCAAGTCGGCGTTGCTGGACTCCGTCTCCCACGACCTTCGCACGCCGCTCGCGTCCGTCCGCGCGGCCGCTGGCATGCTCATGGACCCCGACGTCGAGTGGCCGGCCGACAAGCGACGGGAGATCGCCGGGTCCATCGACCGCGAGGCGGAGTGGCTCAACCGCCTCGTCACCAACCTCCTCGACATGAGCCGTGTCGAGGCCGGGGAGCTTCGGCCGAACCTCGCGGTCTTCGCCCTGTCCGACCTCGTCGCGCAGGCCCTGGCCCGCACGGACGTCGCGTCGAAGGGCCACCCCGTCACCGTCGACGTCCCCGAGGACCTGCCGCCCGTCCTGGTCGACGAGGTGTTCATGGGCCAGATCCTGTCGAACACCCTCGACAACGCCGCCAAGTACGGTGGACCCGGGGCGCCCATCCGGATCGCGGCCGCCGTGGCTCCGAACGGCCGCGTGAGGGTGACCGTCGAGGACGGCGGACCGGGCGTCCCGGCCGAGTCCCTGCCGCGGCTGTTCGAGAAGTTCTATCGCGTCCCGCGCAGGGGCGAGGGCTCCCGCCGCGGCACGGGCATCGGCCTCGCGGTCGTCCGCGGCCTGATCGAGGCGATGGGCGGAACGGTCGTGGCAAGACCCAGCCCGCTCGGTGGACTCGCCGTCGACTTCGACGTCCCCGTCGCGGCAGCGGAGCCCGCGGAGGCCGTGCAGGCCGCGGAGCCGCGGAGGCCGCCGCACCGGCGGATGCGGCGGACCGATGACGACGGGCGCCGCAGCCTCGATCCTCCTCGTCGAGGATGACGAGCCGACCCGTCAGGCGATCGCGATGTTCCTCCGCGGCTACCACCACGACGTCGTCGAGGCCGGCGACGCCGCGACCGCGACCGAGGCCTGGGAGCGCCGGCGGCCGGATCTCATCGTGCTCGACCTCGGTCTTCCCGACGAAGACGGCCTCGTGCTCATCCGGCGCCTGCGGCGTGAGGCGGCGACGCCGATCCTGATCCTGTCGGCACGCGACCGCGAGGCGGACAAGGTCAGTGCGCTCGACCTCGGCGCCGACGACTACGTGACCAAGCCATTCGGGATGGTGGAGCTGCGGGCACGGATCGACGCCCTCCTGCGCCGCGCCGCCGGGCCCGCCGCGGACCAGGCCGGGACGGTCCAGGTCGGCAGCCTCCGCATGGACGTCGCAAAACGATCGGTCACGGTGGACGGCACGCCGGTGCACCTGACACCGCGCGAGTACGAGGTGCTCAAGGTCCTGCTCGAGCACCAGGGCCGCCTCGTCACGCACGGCCGCCTGCTGCGCGCCGTGTGGGGGACCGCGTACAGCGACGAGTCGCACTACGTCCACGTCTATGTCAGCCACATCCGCCGCAAGATCGACGCAGCGGACCCGGCCGGGACCCTTCGCGGTCTCATCGTCGCCGAGCCGGGGGTCGGCTACCGGGTCGCGGCCGCCTGACCGCTCGTTCCCTGAGCGGTTCTTGAGCGGTTCTTGAGCGCTGCGACGGTCATCCGACCGTAGCGCCTCTTGGTGCCCCGGGGCATCGTCGAGACATGAACGAACAGGGCGCATCCGCGGCCGAGCTCCAGCACGTGATCGATCGCGAGGTGGACCTCGTCACGAGCGCGATCAACCTCGTGGCCTCCGGGGGGGCGCCGTCCACGATGGTGGTCGGCCTTCGGCTGACCGATTCGGTCATCCAGATCGTCGGGCCGCTGGCCGCCCAGCGCGGCGTCGTCATCGAGGAGTTGTGGGGGTCGGACGAGACGACCAGCGACATCCGCGTCCGGCTGGAGCGGGCATGACCGACGCCCACCACCTGCTCCTCATCGAGGACGACGAGGCGCTCGCGGGTCTGCTCGCATCGCACCTGCGCGCGCACGGCTACGACGTGACCATCGCTCCATCGGCCGAGGCCGCGGAGGTGCTGTTCGCTGAACGAGCCCGGCCGAGCCTGATCCTCCTCGACCTCAACCTGCCGGGCGACACCGGCTGGTCCGTCCTGCGCAGCGACGCCTACGCCGCCGCCGGACGACCGCCGGTGATCGTCGCGAGCGCGATGGCGGTCAGTCCAGCCCGCCTGCGCGAGTTCGGCGTCGCGGGCTACCTGCCCAAGCCCTTTGCGCTGGACACGCTCCGGTCGACGCTTGACCGGGTCCTCGGATCGGAGACCGACCAACCATGACCGACGTCCAGATCGCCCTGATCCTGATCGCCTGCATCGGCGTCTTCTGGGGCTACCTGCTGCTGTGCGAACGGGTCGGACGATGAACGTCCTCGAGATCGTGGCGGGGGTCGCCGCGGCGTTCGTCTTCGTCTACCTGCTGTGGGCGCTGCTGCGCCCCGAGGACTTCTGACCGTGGCACCCAACGACTTCCTCGTCCTCGCCACCCTGGCGGCGGCGATCCTCTTCGCGACGCCGTACGTCGGGCGGTACGTCCATCGGGTGATGGAAGGGGAGCGCGTCTTCCTCAGTCCGGTCGTCCGGCCCGTCGAGCGGACCGTCTATCGCCTGTGCGGGATCGACGAGACCGCCGAGCAGGGCTGGAAGGGCTATGCCGTCTCCGTCCTCGTGCTGGCCTTCGTCGCGATCGTGGCCGGCTATGTCGTGCTCCGCCTCCAGGACGTCCTGCCCCTCAACCAGGCGAGCATCCCGGCCATGTCCCCGGAGCTCGCGTTCAACACGTCGGTCAGCTTCGAGACCAACACGAACTGGCAGAACTATTCCGGTGAGACGGGCGCGACGTACCTGACCCAGGCCGCGGTCCTCGCGGTCCGCAACTTCACCTCGGCCGCGACCGGTCTCGCGATCGCGATCGCCCTGTTCCGCGGTCTCACCCGGCGGAGCTCGGCGACGATCGGCAACTACTGGGTCGACCTCACCCGCGGCGTCCTGTACATCCTGCTGCCGATCGCCCTCGTCGGTGCCCTCGTCCTGGTCTGGCAGGGCGTGCCCCAGACGTGGAACACGCCCCAGACGATCACGACCCTCGAGGGTGCCCAGCAGACCATCGCCTACGGGCCGATCGCCTCGCAGGAGTTCATCAAGGAGCTGGGCAACAACGGCGGCGGCTTCCTCAACGCCAACTCCGCCCATCCGTTCGAGAGCCCCACGCCGCTGACGAACTGGCTCGAGATGTTCGCCATCCTGCTGCTGCCGTTCGCGCTGACGTACACGTTCGGGCGGTACGCCGGCAGCCAGCGCCAGGGGTGGACGATCTTCGCCGCCATGTCCGCGGTCCTCCTCGTCGGCTCGGTCGTGGCGATGAACCACGAATACCACGGCAACCCGCTCTTCCCGACGACCGTCGACCAGGCCCTCGGCAACATGGAGGGCAAGGAGATCCGGTTCGGGTCCGCCCTCGGCGGCCTGTTCGGGGCGGTGACCACCGGCACGAGCACCGGCGCGATCAACTCGTGGCACGACAGCTTCCAGCCGGTGGCCGGGCTCGTCCCGCTGTTCAACATGGAGCTCGGCGAGATCACGCCGGGCGGGATCGGTGCCGGGATGTACGGGATGCTCGTCATCGGCGCGATCCTGGCGGTGTTCATCGCCGGCCTGATGGTCGGCCGAACGCCGGAGTACCTGGGCAAGAAGGTCGAAGCCTTCGAGATCAAGATGGCGATGCTCGTCGCGCTCGTGCTGGGCGCCAGCATCCTGGGCTTCACGGCGATCGCGAGCGTGCTCCCCGAGGGGACGGCCGGGCCGCTCAATCCGGGGCCGCACGGGTTCAGCGAGATCCTGTACGCCTTCTCCAGCCAGACCGGCAACAACGGGTCGGCCTTCGCCGGCCTGACCGGGAACACGCCCTTCTACAACATCACCGGTGCCCTCGCGATGCTCATCGGGCGGTACGGGATGATCATCCCGATCCTCGCCCTGGCCGGCTCGATGGCGATGAAGCGCCGCGTCGCGCCGTCGCTCGGGACGTTCCCGACCACGGGCGCGCTGTGGGTCGTCCTGCTCATCGGTGTCGTGATCATCGTCGGCGCCCTGACGTTCTTCCCGGCTCTCGCGCTGGGCCCGATCGTCGAGCAGCTCCTCCAGAACGCCGGAAAGGTCTCCTGATGGCTCTCCAGTCGGTCGATCTCGGGCGCGGCACGCGCCGCTTCCAGCGCTTCGTGACCCTCGGCGGCACGAAGCCCTCCGGCGGCGAGCCACCCAAGCCGCGCGGGGTCCTCGATCCCGAGCTCCTGCGGTCGGCGATCCCGCACGCGTTCCGCAAGCTCGACCCACGGCTCCTCTTCCGGAACCCCGTGATGTTCGTCGTCGAGATCACCGCGGTCCTCGTCACGCTGACGGCCATCGCCGACGCCGTCGGCGCGCAGGCGGCCGGCGCCGGCGGCCTCAAGTTCGCGGCGCAGATCGCGATCTGGCTGTGGTTCACCGTCCTCTTCGCCACCTACGCCGAGGCCGTCGCGGAGGCCCGCGGTCGCGCCCAGGCGGCGACCTTGCGCAAGACGCGCTCGGAGACGACCGCCCACCGCCGCCGGGCGGACGGCTCCCTCGAGGACGTCGGGTCGTCGGAGCTGCGCAAGGGCGATGTCATCGTCGTCACGGAAGGCGAGACGATCGCCGGCGACGGTGACGTCATCGAGGGCATCGGGTTCGTCAACGAGGCGGCGATCACGGGCGAGTCCGCGCCGGTGCTCAAGGAGCCGGGCACGGACATCCGCAGCTCGGTGACCGGCGGCACGACGCTGGTCAGCGACAGCATCGTGGTCCTGGTCACGACCGATCCCGGCGAGACGTTCCTCGACCGGATGATCGCCCTCGTCGAAGGCGCCAAGCGCCAGCGCACGCCCAACGAGATCGCGCTCGCGATCCTGCTCGCCGGCCTGACGATCATCTTCCTGATGGCGACCGTCACCCTGCGGCCGTTCGGCGAGTTCGCCGGCACGACCGTCGAGACCGTCGCGCTCCTCGCGCTGCTCGTGTGCCTCATCCCCACCACGATCGGCGGCCTCCTGTCCGCGATCGGGATCGCCGGCATGGACCGC
Source organism: uncultured Chloroflexia bacterium (assembly GCA_963720495.1). Classification (GTDB taxonomy): domain Bacteria; phylum Chloroflexota; class Limnocylindria; order Limnocylindrales; family CSP1-4; genus SPCO01. The sequence goes on along the minus strand of CAVRFU010000001.1, from coordinate 394,238 downwards.
GTGGCCCGGTTCAACGTCCTGGCCATGAGCGGGCGCGCGGTCGAGGCGTCCGGTGACGTCGACGTCATCCTGCTCGACAAGACCGGCACGATCACCTACGGCAACCGGCTCGCCGCGTCGATCACCGCGGCCCCGGGTGTGACCGAGGCGGAGGCGGTCGAGGCCGCCCTGGTCGTCGTCGATCCTGGACGAGACGCCCGAGGGCCGCTCGATCGTCGAGCTCGCCCGCAAGCGGCTGACGGAGCTGGGCCGCCCGGCCGGCGTCGGCGATGACGCGGGCTTCGCGGCACTGCGGAGCACCATCGGGGAGGAGATCGCCTTCCGCGCCGAGACCCGCACGAGCGGTGTCACGACGACGGCCGGCACGACCATCCTGAAGGGTGCGGTCGACGCGATCGTGAAGAAGGTCGGTGAGCTCCCGACGGAGGTCGCGGACGACGCGGACCGGATCGCCGACCTCGGGGCGACGCCGCTCGTGCTCGAGAGCGAGGGCCGCGTCCTCGGCGTCATCGAGCTCAAGGACACGGTCAAGGAAGGACTCGTCGAGCGGTTCGCCGAGTTCCGGCGGATGGGCATCCGGACGGTGATGATCACCGGTGACAACGCGCGGACGGCCGCGACGATCGCCAGGGAAGCCGGCGTCGACGACTTCATCGCGCAGGCCACGCCCGGAAGAGAAGATCGCGTTCATCCGGACGCAGCAGGCCGAGGGCCACCTCGTCGCGATGACCGGTGACGGCACCAACGACGCCCCGGCCCTCGCCCAGTCCGACGTCGGCCTGGCGATGAACAGCGGCACGTCGGCGGCCAAGGACGCGGCCAACATGGTCGACCTCGACTCCGACCCGACCAAGCTGCTCGAGGTCATCGCGATCGGCAAGCAGCTGCTCATCACCCGGGGCTCGATCACGACCTTCTCGATCGCGAACGACGTCGCGAAGTACTTCGCCATCGTCCCGGCGATGTTCGTCACGGTCTTCCCGGAGCTCAACGCGCTCAACGTCATGGGCCTGGCCACGCCCCAGAGCGCCATCCTCTCGGCGGTCATCTTCAACGCGCTGATCATCGTCGCGTTGATCCCGCTCGCGCTGCGTGGCGTCGCCTTCAAGCCCGCTCCTGCGAGCGAGCTCCTCCAGCGCAACCTCCTCATCTACGGCGTCGGCGGGATCATCGCCCCGTTCATCGGGATCAAGGCGATCGATCTCGTCGTGTCGGCCCTGAACCTCGCATAGGACGGATCGATGACCACCTTCCTTCGCCACCGGCTCTGGCCGGCCATCGCACTCCTGATCACGATGACGATCGTCACGGGCTTCCTCTATCCGGTCGTCGTGACCGCGGTGGCCCAGGTCGCCTTCCCGGGCCAGGCCAGCGGCTCGTTCATCCAGACCGCGGACGGCCGGACGATCGGCTCCAGCCTCATCGGCCAGGCGTTCAGCCAGCCGAAATACTTCTGGAGCCGGCCGTCGGCGGCCGGCGTGACCGATGCCAACCCGGCCGGCTATGACGGCAACGCCTCGGCCGGCTCCAACCTTGGTCCGACGAACCAGAAGCTGATCGAGCGGATCACGGCCGCCGTCGATACCCTCAAGGCGGCCAACGGCGACAAGCCGATCCCGGTCGACCTCGTGACGACGTCGGCCTCCGGGCTCGACCCGGACATCAGCCCGGCCGCCGCCGAGTACCAGGTGGCTCGCGTCGCGAAGGAGCGGGGCATGACCGAGGAGAACCTCCGGGCCGTCGTCACCCGTCACACCGAGCAACCATTCCTCGGCTTCCTCGGCCAGCCGCGGGTCAACGTCCTGCTCCTGAACCTCGACCTCGACGGGCTGCTCGCCGAGTGACGACCCCATGACCGACGGCGAACGCGCCACGTCCGACGGCCGCCCGACCGCCGAGGAGATGCTGGCCCGGATCGGGAGCGCGGTCGCGGAGCGCGAGCGGGGCCGCCTCCGCGTCTACCTCGGGATGGCGCCCGGCGTCGGCAAGACGTACCGGATGCTGGAGGAGGCGCATCGCCGGACCGGCGCGGGGAACGGACCTCGTCGTCGGGTTCGTCGAGGCGCACGGTCGGCCCGAGACCGAGAAGCTCCTCGACGGGCTCGAGATCGTCCCGCGTCGGCGCGTCGAGTACCGCGGCGTCGTGGTCGAGGAGATGGACACGGATGCCATCCTCGCCCGCGCGCCCGACCGTCGCCCTCGTCGACGAGCTGGCCCACACCAACGCTCCCGGCTCGGAGCGGACGAAGCGCTGGGAGGACGTCGACGTCCTGCTCGATGCGGGCATCGACGTCGTCAGCACCTGCAACATCCAGCATCTCGACTCGGTCGCGGACGCGGTCGCCACCATCACCGGCGCTCCGGTCAACGAGCGGATCCCCGACGAGGTGCTCGCCGCGGCGGACGAGGTCGAGCTCGTCGACATGAGCCCGTACGCGCTCCGGCAGCGGATGCGCCACGGCAACGTCTACAGCGAGGAGCGCGCCCGGATCGCCCTCGACCGCTTCTTCACCGAGTCGAACCTGACCGCTCTCCGCGAGCTCTCGCTCCGGTTCGTGGCCGGCCGCGTCGATGCGCAGCTGGAGGGAGCCGGACCCGTCCCGGACGACCCAGAGCGTCAGCGAGCGCGTCCTCGTCCTGCTCGACGACGCACCGGCCACGCCGCGCGCCCTGCGACGGGCCGCCGCGACCGCCGCGGTCCTGCGCGCCCCGTTGCTGGCGGTCGTCGTCGCGACCCCGGCCGATGAAAGCGCTTCCTCCGAGCGGATGCGCCGGATCCGGGAGCTGCTCGACGACGCGACCGACCTCGGAGCCGAGATCCTGATGGTCGAGTCGGCCGACGTCGCGGAGGGCGTGGCCACGATCGCCAGGGCGCGGCGCGTGACGCGGCTGATCATCGCGCACCGGACGTCGACGGCGCTCGAGCGCGTCCGCAAGTCACCGCTCGCAGACCGGATCCTGGCGCTCCTGCCCACGCTCGAGATCACGATCGTCGCGGACGCTCGCGAGGCGACGGACGCCTTCCAGGTCGGTCGCGGGGATTGACCCGCCGGGGCACCGGATGGGCCGGGTTGGTACCCCCGTCTTACTACCAAAGTACGGCTTGGCGGGCCCCCACCCCCACTCATACGCTCTGCCTCGCAGCGGGCCGGACCCTACCCCTGAGCACCTCATGGACCCGGACCCGTCGAGACGAGTGCAGAGCGAGGCTAAAGACCACATGGCATCGATGGCCGTCAATGAACTGGGACCGATGCTCACCGCCACAGAGGTGGCTGACATGCTTCACCTGCACGTCAACACGGTGAAGCGACTCGGCGATCGCGGAGAGCTTCCCTTCTACCGAGTGTGCAAGCGTGGCGATCGCCGGTTTCGGCTGGACGACGTCATGAAGTTCCTCTCCCAGAACCGCTGACGATCGCGCGTCACGCGGCCGGCAGACCGGCCCGGACGCGGATCGCGTCTCGAACGTGGCCAGGCCGGGCTGGACGCGTTCGTCGGGCACCTAGCTGTTCGCGGAACGGGCCTGGGCTCAGCCCCGCGGGATCGACGCGAGCGTCTCCCCGAAGATCTCGACCGCCTCGGCGATCTCGGCCGCGTTGACGTCGAGAGGCGGGATCCAGCGGACCGTCTCGTGGACCCGGCCGCAGGTGAGCACAAGCAGGCCGGCGTCGGCACAGGCGGCTATGAGTGAGTCGGGCAACGTCGCATCGCGTTCGCCGGTCGCACGGTCGCGCGTGAACTCGACGCCGACCATCAGACCGATCCCGCGGATGTCGCCGATCCGGTCGTCCTCTGCGGCGATCTTGCCGAGACCGGCGACGAGCTCCGCGCCGCGCGCCTGGGCATTGGCCAGCAGGTCCTCGTCACGGATCGTCTCGAGGACCGCGAGGCCGGCGGCGCACGCGACCGGGTTCCCGCCAAAAGTCGATCCGTGCGCGCCGCGTCCCCAGCGATCCTGGAGCTCGTGACTCGAGACGATCGCCGACAGCGGCAGGCCGTTGGCGATCGCCTTGGCCACGCACACCACGTCCGGGACGATCCCGGCGTGCTCGAAGGCCCACATCTTCCCGGTGCGGCCATAGCCGCTCTGGACCTCGTCGGCGATGAGAAGGATGCCGTGCCGGTCGCACAGCGCGCGGAGCTCGCGGAGGAACGACGTCGGCGCCGGGTTGTAGCCACCTTCGCCCAGGACCGGCTCGATGAGGACGGCCGCGACCGTCGACGGCGCGATGACGGCGCCGAGCAGCGATTCGAGGGCGGCCAGGCTGGCCTCCGCCGCCACTTCCTCGTCGCCGTCGAACTCGGGATAGGCCACCGGGTAGGGTGCGAACTGGACGCCCGGAAGGAGCGGCTCATAGCCGGTGCGGTAGTTGAGGTTGGACGTCGTGACGCTCGTCGCCCCGAAGGTCCGGCCGTGGAACCCGCCCCGGAACGCGATGATCCCGGGCCGGCCCGTGACCCGCCGGGCGAGCTTGAGCGCGCCGTCGATCGCCTCGGAGCCCGAGTTGAGGAACATGACCGAGTCGAGCGGGTCCGGGAAGGTCGCTGCCAACGCCGCGGCTAGCTCCGAGATCGGCGCAGTGAACCCGATCGCGTTGATCGGCCCGATCAGCCGGTCGACCTGGGCGTGGATGGCGGCAGTGACCCGCGGGTGGGCGTGGCCGAGGGCCGTGACGGCGATCCCGTTGGCGAAGTCGAGGTAGGCCCGGCCGTCCGTGTCGAACAGGCGGTGGCCCTCACCGTGGCTCCACGTCCGCTGGAAATAGCGCCCCAGGACGGGCGTCAGCGAGTCCTCGGCAAGCGCGGCGTGGTCGGCGGCGGCGTCGGTGGTCATGCGTCGGATGCGCTCCTGGCGTGTGGGGTCGGTCGAGTATAGGGGGCTGATTCCTCGTGGGCGGCCCTCACGCGGCTCGGGCCGGATCCGCGATCGTCGGAGATCGTCTCGTCCGGCGGCGTCGCGGTCTGCCGCGTAGCATGCCGTCATGGTCGATCTCACCCTCACCGACGAGAACCGCCTGGTCCAGCAGAGCGCGCGGGCGTTCGTCGAGGCGGAGATCCTGCCGTTCATCCGCGAATGGGACGAGAAGGGCGAGGTCCACCGCGAGGTCTTCGACCGGATGGCCGAGCTCGGCTTCCTCGGTGCGCCGATCCCGGAGGCGTATGGCGGGTCGGGCATGGACTACCTGAGCTTCGCGATCCTGTGCGAGGAGCTCGAGCGCGCCGACACCTCGTTGCGTGTCGTCCAGAGCGTCCACGTCGGGCTCAACTCGCTGGCCCTCCTCCAATGGGGGACGGAGGAGCAGCGGGCGCGCTGGCTCGTCCCGCAGGCGCGCGGCGAGAAGCTGGCCACGTTCGGCCTGACCGAGCCGGGCGTCGGCACGGACGCCGGCAACCTCGCGACGACGGCCCGACGCGACGGCGATTCGTACCGACTCAACGGCCAGAAGATCTGGATCTCGCTGGCGGACATCGCCGACCACTTCCTGGTCTTCGCCACGGTCGATCGGGCGAAGAAGCACAAGGGCGTGACGGCGTTCCTGCTCGAGCGCGGGATGGAAGGCCTGACCACCGGCACGCTCCACGGCAAGCTCGGCATCCGGGCCGGCAACACGGGCCTGATCAACCTCGACGACGTGCCGGTCCCGATCGAGAACCGGATCGGCGAGGAAGGCGAGGGGTTCCTGATCGCCATGAGCGCCATCGACCAGGGCCGCTTCACGGTTGCGGCCGGTGCCGTGGGCCTGGCCCAGGCCTGTCTCGACGCGAGCGTCCGCTACTCCCACGAACGGCAGACGTTCGGCCAGGAGATCGGCGAGCACCAGCTGGTCAAGCAGATGATCGCCAGGATGGCCGCCGGCACCGAGATCGGCCGCTTGCTCGTCTGGCGGGCCGCCTGGCTCAAGAACCAGGGACTGCGCAACACGCGCGAGACCAGCCTCGCCAAGTGGCACGCCACCGAGCACGCGGTCCAGAGCGCGCTCGATGCCATCCAGGTCCACGGCGCCAACGGCTATTCGAACGAGTTCCCGGTCGAGCGCTACCTGCGCAACGCGAAGGCGGCGGTCATCTACGAGGGCACGAGCCAGCTCCACACGCTGATCCAGGCCGACTACGCGCTCGGCTACCGAGAGGACCGGCCGCTCCGCTGCGAGCCGTGGCCCGCGCAGGGCTGGACCCGGCCCGCGTGACGGCGGCCGGCCGCGTCCGCGCCGCCCTCCCGGCCGGTCCGGTCGGTCTCGTCCTGTTGGTCATCGGCGTCGCGCTGGCCGGCGCCGTGGCGTTCGGGCTGTGGCACCTGGTCGTCGGCGGCCTGATCAACGGGAATCCGCGCGCGGGGACGTTCGGGCTGGTCCTGGCGTCGAGTGCGGGCCTGCTCCTCCTCGCCGGGGCGTGGCTCGTGCGCCGCCGTCGCCGCCGCGCCGCCTGATCGGGTCAGGGCGTCGAGGCCGGCCTCGGAGCGGGTGCCGCTGACGATCCACCGGCCGGCGCGAGTGTCCCGTCGGTTCCGGGCGCGCGGTCCGGCTCGATGTCGGGCGCCGGGGCCGGGCGCCGCATCCGCCCACGGGCGGTGACGATCAGCGCGACCGCGAAGACGATGACGCCACCCGCGACCACGGTCCGCGCATCGATCGGCTCGCTGAGGACGATGGCGCCGAGGATGACCGCGACCACCGGGTTGACGTACGCGTACGTCGTCACCAGCGGCAGGGGCGCGACGCGCAGGAGCCAGCCGAACGTGGTGAACGCGAGCAGGCTGCCGACGACGGTCAGGTACAGGAGGGCGAGCGCCGAATCGCGGGTCACCACGCCGATGTCGAACGTGGCGACCTCGCCGGTGACGATGGCGGCCGCGGCGAGGACCAGGCCGCCGAGGAGCATCTGGAGTCCCGTCGCCACGAGAGGCCGGCGCGGCAGGGACGCCCGGTGCGAGGCGAACAACGACCCGGTCGCCCACGCGATCGGTGAGAGGAGGCACGCGACGAGCCCGACCGGATCCAGCGCGCCGACGCCGCCGAGCGCGGACGGCCCGACGAGGATCGCGATGCCCGCGAACCCGACCGCGATGCCGACGACCGCCAGCCGCGGCAGCCGCTCGCCGAGGAAGATGCCGCCGAGGATCGCGACCCACACCGGCATCATCGCGATCAGCAGCGCGGCGATCCCGGATGGGACGGTCTGCTCGCCGAACGCGACGAGCCCCATCCCACCGCCGAGCAGCAGCGCCCCGACGATCGCGCTGTCACGCCATTCGCGTCGGGTGGGGACGACGAAGGCGCGACCCTCGCGCGCGATGGACCAGGCCAGGAGCACGAGGCCGGCGATCAGGAACCGGACGGCCGCCATGAGGAACGGCGGGATCGAGTCGACCGCGATGGCGATTCCGAGGTACGTCGAGCCCCACACGAAGTAGAGGACGAGCATCCCGAGCCAGATCGGCGCGCCCCGCACCGCGGCGGGAGCCGGCGTGACCGTTGGCATAGGTGGATGGTCCAAGATAACCGGAGTATAGGCAGCGTCCGGTTATGGTGTCCAGTCCGGATCAGGCCGCGAGCGCACCCGATGCGGGACGGCACTCGCGGCACGCGCGATACCCGGCGGCGGCCGCGCTCGACGAGCGACCGGAAGGGGACCCGGTGGGCCGGCGTGATCCGCTTCGCGGCGTGGCACGTCGGCAGGCACACGATGTGGGTGGTGTCCGAGCCGACGTAGCGCATGCCGGTCCGGGCGGCGGATTCCATGGCGTCCGGATCGAGGCCCTCGGCGGCCAGGATCGTCCGCTTGTTCTTCGGCCCGCCCAGCGAGTACTGGCCGATGCTGCCGTCGGTCCGGACGACGCGATGGCAGGGCACGATGAGCGGGACCGGGTTGTGCCCCAGGGCGGTGCCGACGGCGCGGACCGCCTTCGGTCGCCCGATCTCCGCGGCGACCCAGCCGTACGGCCGGACCTCGCCCCGCGGGATCTCGAGGGCCTTGTGCCAGACATCGCGCTCGAAGTCGGTGTGGCCGCGCAGGTCCAGGTCGATCCGGACGCGACGGTCGCCGTCCAGCCGGCGAGCGATGGCCCGGCCGAGACCGTCGGGCAGCCGCTCGGCCCGGTGGGTCGGGCGACCGGTCCGCGACACGTGGTTGGCCTCGAACGTGGCGTCGTCCGCGGCCGCCTCGACGGCCGACACGCCCAGGCCGTTCCAGGCCACGACCAGCGGGCCGATCGGCGAGTCGAACCGGGCGTACAGGTCGGCCAGGCCGACCTCGGCCAGGACGTTCGGGGCCAGGGTCGCGGGTGCCGGGGTCAGCAGGGCGCTCATGGCTGTCTCGATGTCGCCATCGGTGGTCATGCGGTCATCTCCTCGCGTTCGCGCCGCTGGGCGGCCTCGAACGCCGTTCGCAACAGGGCCAGGCCGCGGTGGACCTGGGCTTTGACGGTGCCCTCTGGTCGGTCGAGGGCGGCGGCGAGCTCGGGATAGGACAGGCCGTCGACGTGGCGGAGCACGACGGCGCTCCGGTATGCCGGCGGCAGGGTCAGCAGAAGCGCGGCCCAGGCATCGGCCGTGGCGCGCACCTCGGCGGCAGCCGCGGGGCCGTGCGCATCCGCCGTTCGCGGCTCGGCGTCGCCCGGCAGGGGCACGTCGAGCGACAGGGGACCGCGACCGGCCGCAGGCCGGCGGCCCAGACGCGACCGGCACAGGTTGAGCACGATCGTGGCCAGCCACGGTCGGAGTCGCAGCTCGCGGATCCGCGCCGGGTCGTAGCCGGCGAGGGCCCGATACGCGCGAACGAACGCATCCTGGGCGGCCTCTTCGGCATCCCGCGGGTCGCCCAGCATCCGGAGCGCGATCGAAAAGAGCCGGTCCTGGTGGGCCAGCACGACGGCCTCGAACGTCCCGTCGAGGTCGCGTGCCAGGCCGTCGATGAGAGGGCTGTCGGTATCCATCGCACCCCAGAACCCTGGATCCGCGCCGGTCGTTGCATCGACCTCGACCCGGGCCGCTACGGTACCCGGACCGCATGGTTCGTGGCGGTGCGGGCATGCGACAATCCCTCGACCATGCCCCTCGACGATCGCTTCGACGACCTGATCGCCAGCCTCGGCGGGTTCCATCGGTCGTGGCTCATCTACCTCGGGATCGAGCTCGGGCTGTTCGCCCACGTCCGGGAGTCCCGGGCCGCCGGGCTGACGACGGACGAGCTCGCGGCACGCGCCGGTTGCCACCCGGCAGCGATCGAGGCGTGGGCCTGGGCTGCGGACGCGCACGACCTGGTGACCCTCGAGGACGGCCGGCTGACGATGGACGACGACGTGGCCGTGATCCTCCTCGACGACGGACGACCGGAGTACCTCGGCGGCCAGTTCGTCCACGCTGCCGTCGCCTCGCTGGACTGGGGCGGGATGGTCGATTTCTTCCGGACCGGCGCGCCGATCGGCGAGCGGCCGGACCGCTACCGGATCGCGATCGAGCGGCTGACCGCGCAGGACATCGCGGTCTTCTTCCAGGAGGCCCTCGCGGCCCTTCCCCAGCTGGTGGCGGACCTGTCGGGGGGTGGACGGGTCGTGGACGTCCACTGCGGGGGCGGCGGATGGCTCATCGCGATGGCGCGCCGGTTCGGCGCCCTGGAGCTCGTCGGCGTGGAGTTCGAGGCGGATTCGGTCGCGCGTGCCCGGGCCAAGGTCGCCGCTGCCGGGCTGTCGGACCGGATCTCCATCCGGCACGCGGGCGTGAACAAGCCTGGCGATGTGGGCGAGTTCGACCTCGCGTACTTCCAGTACGCGCTCCACCAGCTGCCGGACGCACCCGCGGTGCTGCGCGCGGCCTGGTCGTCGCTCCGGCCGGGCGGCCGCCTGATCGTGCTGGACTGGCCCCTGCCGTCCGAGCAGGACGAGTTCCGGACGCGACACGGGGAGCTCATCGCGGGCGTCCAGCTCGACGAGCTGTACCAGGGCACCGCGCTCGCGACCCGCGAGCAGTTCCTCGATTGGTTCGCCGCCGCCGAGCTCCCGGCGCCGCTGCTGATCGACCTGCCGTCCGGGGCCTCGCTGTTCGTCGCCGAGGCGCCCTGACCGGCCTGTCGCGTCAGCTGACGGTGATCGTCCCCTTCATCTGGGTGTGGACGGTGCAGTGGAACGGGTACGTGCCGGCCGCCGTGAAGACCAGCCCGTCCGCCTGACTGGTCTGGAGGGTGGCCGTGGCGCACCCGCCCGCGTCGAGGGTGGCGTTGTGCGGCGCGGCCCCGGTGTTCGAGAACGCGACGATCTGCCCGACCTTGGCCGTGATCGTTGCCGGGTCGAACTCGAAGTCCTTGATCGAGACGGCGACCGCCCCGGCGTCCTTCGTCTCGCTGCACGTCCCGGCGGCCGCGGACGTCGCTGCCGATGGGGCCACGACCGATGGGGCCGCGGCCGATGCGGCCGGCGAGGACCCACTGGACGAGCAGGCGGCCAGCACGAGCGCCAGGCCGGCGATGAGGGTGCCGAGTGAACGTCGGGACATCCGATCCTCCTTCTGTCTCCACGTCACCGTACGCCGGCCGTCGCCGGCCGGTTTCCGCCGCTATCGTGTGCGCGATGATCGACCCGCCGACGATGCGTCGCCTGCTCCTCCATGAAGCGCGGGTCCATGCCATCCCGAACCGCGACCTGCGCGACCTGGGCGATGCGATCCTGCTGCACGACCCGGTCGAGACCGAGCCGTTCTGGAACCGGCTCGAGGGGATCCACTGGCCGGCGGAGCCGGACGCCTTCGATCGGCGTCTCACCGAGATCCTCGTCCTCTTCGCGTCGATCGGGCGACGGCCGCACATCTGGGCGTCGCCTGCCCATGACGCGCCGACCGATCTCGTGGCCCGGCTGGCGGCCAACGGCTTCCGGGACATGGGTCCGGGCTGCGTGATGGCGCTCGTCGACCCCGTCCCGTCGGCGCACGCTGCGACGGCGCCGCCACCACCGGGCGTCACGATCGAGCGGCTGGCAGGGCTGAGCGGAACGGCTGCCTCGACCGCCGCCGCGGCCGTCGTCGAGGTGCTCATCGACGCGTTCGACGTCGATGCCGCCGGTCGACCCGTGATCGAGGCCGAGAACATCGCGTCCCTCGGCCATCCGTGGTTCACCCAGTACCTGGTCCGCGTCGACGGCGTCCCCGCCGCGGCAGCCCGGCGGGCGACGTTCGAAGGGGCGAGCTACCTGTCCTCCATCGGCACCGCGGGGTGGGCGCGCGGGCGCGGCCTGGGCAGCCTCGTGACCCAGGTCGCGGCGGCCGAGGCCGTCGCCGCCGGCAGCGAATGGACGTATCTCGGGGTCTTCGCCGACAACGCCGTCGCGATCGGCGTATACGAGCGAGCCGGGTTCGCCCGCGTCGGCGAGCCGGCCCCGGACTTGCTCCTCCTGCCCTGATGCCGGGGCCGCCGCTCGAGCGGATCGAGACCGCCCGGCTGGCCGCCGTGCAGCCCTCGCGCCGTCCGACCTCGGACGCCCGGCTCGTCGCGCTCGGCTGGGCCACGGTCGACCTCGAGAGGGCCCTGGCCGTCCTCGCGACCGCCCTCGGCGTCCCGGACGACGCGTTCGTCGAGGCCCCGGAGTCGGTCGCCCTCGGCGCGCGCTGCCTGGTGGCGGCGGCGGCACTGCCCGGCGGCGAGGCCCTGGCCATCCTCGAACCGTCGACCGAGGGGCGCCTGGCGACGACCCTCGCGCGGCTCGACGAGGGCCCCACGATCGCCTGGTACGCCGGGCTCGGCGACGACCCCGCCGGCGTAGGCCCGGCCCGGACCGGGCCGTTCGGGCCGGAGCGCCTCGTCGGCGGCGACCCCATCCACGGACCGCACCGGTTCCTGATCGAGGGCGCGCCGGGTACCATCGCGCCATGACCGACCAAGCCACCATCGCGCTGCGGCCCGCCGGCCCGGCCGATGCCGAATCGATCGCGGCGCTCTTCACCGACGAGGGCTACCCGGCCGGCCCGAGCGACATCGTGGCCCGGCTCGAGCGGTTCGCCACGCCCGAGGCCCGGGTCGTCGTCGCCGAGCACGATGGAGCGCTGCTCGGGTTCATCGCCTTCTGCGCGCTGCCGCGGTTCGAGCACGACGACTGGATCGTCCGGATCGTCGCCCTCGTGGTCGACGCCGGGGCGCGCGAGCGTGGCGTCGGCCGCACCCTCATGGCCGAGGCGGAACGAGCCGCCACGGAGCTCGGGGCGGCATTCATCGAGATCACCGCGGGTCATCACCGTCCGGACGCCCGCCATCTCTACGAGTCGATCGGCTACGACGCGTCCGTGACCGCCTACCTGCGCAAGAAGCTGTAGCGGAGGGCCGTCGGCCCGGAACGGCCATCGGCGCCCGTTCGCGACAGGACTCGGCCGAGCCTGTCACCATCGGGCCATGCAGGCGGAGGGGACGGCCATCGGCACCGATCCGGTCATCCGGGTGCGCGGGCTGGTCAAGAGCTACGGCGACGTGCGGGCGGTCGACGGCATCGACTTCGACGTCGCGGCCGGGCGAGGTGTTCGGCCTGCTCGGCCCGAACGGGGCCGGCAAGACGACGACGGTCGAGATCCTGGAGGGCCTGCGCGCCCCGGACGGTGGCCAGGCGCACGTCCTGGGCGTGGATGTCGCGACGGGAGCCGACTCGCTCAAGCCGCGGATCGGGATCAGCCTGCAGACGGCGTCGATGTACCCGAAGCTGACGGTCGTCGAGATCATCGACCTCTTCCGGAGCTTCTACGCCACCTCGCGACCGACCGACGAGCTGATCGACATGCTCGAGCTGGGCGAGCGGCGCGATGCCCGGACCAAGGACCTGTCCGGTGGCCAGCGGCAGCGCCTGGCGGTCGCCCTGGCCCTCGTCAACGACCCCGAGCTGATCTTCCTCGACGAGCCGACGACCGGGCTGGACCCAGCCGCGCGGCGTTCGTTGTGGGACCTGATCAAGGGCCTCAAGGCGCGAGGCCGGTCGGTGCTCCTGACGACCCACTACATGGAAGAAGCCGAGGTCCTCTGCGACCGCCTCGCGATCATGGACCACGGCCGGATCCTCGAGATGGGCACGGTCGACGACCTGATCTCGAAGCGGTTCAAGGAGCGCGCCGTCCGGTTCGACGTCATCGATGGCCTGGCCGACGAGGCGTTCGCCGGGCTGCCGGCAGTGTCGTCGGTCAAGCGCGACGGCGACGCGATCCTGCTCTACACCGCCGATGTCGCGGCCACGGTCGGCGCGGTGCTGGCACTGACCGAATCGCGCGGTCTCGAGCCGCAGAACCTTGCGATCCGGCGGGCCACGCTCGAGGACGTCTTCCTCGACCTGACCGGCCGGGCTTTGCGCGACTGAGCGGAGAGGACCGATGCAGGCACTGCTCGCGCTGACGCGGGCCAACATCCGGAGCTATACGCGGGACCGGGCGGCGGTCTTCTGGACGCTGGCCTTCCCGCTCGTGTTCATCGTTCTCTTCGGGCTGATCTTCCAGGGCAGCGGCACGACACGGCTGACGATCGGCTGGGTCGACGCGGACAAGTCGGCGGCCGCGCAGCAGCTCCAGAAGGGCTTCGAGGCCCTGGATGGGGTGACCCTGGTGTCGACGACGCGCGAGGACGCGATGAGCCAGATGGAGGTCGGCAAGGTCGATTCCATCATCGTGGTCCCGGTGGGATACGGCGCCGACCTTGCCGCGGCCGGTGCCGGGACGAGCGCCCCGGTCCAGCTCCAGGTCTACACGGATCCGTCACGGCCCCAGCTCCAGGGATCCATCTACCAGGCGGTCGGCACGGTCCTGGGCGTCGTCAACCTCGGCGGCCGGCCGCCGCTCGTCGTGCCGAGCCCGCAGACGGTCCAGACGACGAACCTGAACGCGATCAGCTACTTCGTGCCGAGCATGCTCGGGCTGTCGATCATGCAGGTCGGCATCTTCGCGGCGATCCCGCTGGTCGCCGACCGGGAGAAGCTGATCCTCAAGCGGCTGGCGGCGACGCCGTTGCGGCGCTGGCAGCTGGTCGGCTCGAACGTTCTGATGCGGATCCTCATCGCGTTCACCCAGGCGATCATCATCGTCGCCGTCGGGTCGCTGCTGTTCGGCGTGGAGGTCGTCGGCAGCCTGATCCTCGTCGCCGCGTTCGTCACCCTCGGGGCGATGGCGTTCCTGGCCCTGGGCTACGTGATCGCCTCGTTCGCCAAGACCGAGGACTCGGCCAACGGCATGACCTCGATGATCCAGTTCCCGATGATGTTCCTGTCCGGGGCGTTCTTCCAGATCGACCAGATGCCGCAGTTCCTCCAGGTCGTCGCGCGGATCATCCCGCTGACCTATCTGGCCGATGCGCTGCGCCAGGTGATGGTCGGGGGTGCGGCCTTCGCACCGTTGTGGGTCTGCGCCGCCGTCCTGCTCGGCTGGCTGGTCGTCTGCTTCGGGATCGCCGCGCGCAAGTTCCAGTGGCAGTAGGCCGGGACTGGCGGTAGGCCGGCCCTACCAGCGCTCCTCGCGTACCAGCTCGTCCAGGTCCCGGCGGCCACCCGCCCTGGGCGGCCGGGTCAGATCCGTGGCGTCGGCCGGATAGCCGAACGACAGCAGGTACTCGCAGTGCCAGTCATCCGGGTAGCCGAGGAGGCTCCGGGCGAGGTCGTGCTCGTAGACCGTCGCCGGCACGCTGCCGATGCCGAGCTCCCAGGCCGCCAGCATCATGTTCTGGGCGGCCTGCCCCAGGTCGAACATGATCGACAGCGGGGCCCCGTCGCCGCGCGGGTCCAGGGCGCCGCGCGGATCGGGCGTGAGCAGGGCGATGCCGACGGCCGCGCCGGCGAGGTGGCCCGCATACGGCCCGACCGCCGAGAGCTCGCGCAGGTGATCACGCTCGCGGCAGACGATGAACGTCCAGCGCTGCATGTTCTTGCTGCTGCCGGATCGCCGGCCGGCGTTGAGGATCCGGTCGAGATGGGCCGGCTCGAGCGGGCGCTCGGCGAACCGCCGGACGACCCGCTTCGTGTTGATCGCGCGCCAGACCGGGTCCGTGGCGCCTCCGGATCCCGTCATGGCTCCAGGCTCTGGGCCGCGGTCGTGATGGTCGCGTCGCTCTGCTCGGGGCGGGGCGCGCGTGTGGCGCCGGGGAGCGCGACCTGGGCGAGCGTGCGGAACCCGCCGAGCGTCTCCTCCACGGCCGCGAATGGCGCCTCACCGTCGGGGATCCGGGTCGCATGCGTCGCGGCGGCGATGTCCTCCGCCACCGCGGGCTCCAGCGGACCGCCCATCGCCCGGGTCAGGAAGCCGGCCACGATCCGCCGGTAGGCGGCGTCCTCGTAGAGCCACGAGTGCTGACCGCCGGGCACGACCATCGTCTCCACCTCCGCGGCGAACGGGTCGCCGGCGCGCGCCGCGCGGGCCGCCGCCACGAGCCGGTCCAGGTGACCGACCGGCACCACCGTGTCGTCGGAGCCGTGGATGAGCAGGACCGGACCGTCGTAGCGGGCGATGGCGGTCGTGGCGCTGATGTCGTCGACGACGTGACCGCGCGGGCGGACGTAGACGCGCGTCGTGAGCCAGGCGAGCGGGTAGGCGATCGGGTCCGGGATGGGCAGGCGGGCGAGCCGGAACGTCTGGCGGGTGAGCCGGTACGGATCGGCCGGTGCGGAGGTCGCGACGACCGCCGCGACCCGCGGGTCGGCGGCGCCCGCGAGGATCGCCCCGATGGCGCCCATCGAGTGACCGGAGATCGCGCCGACCGTCACCTCGGGCTGCTCGATGAGTGCGTGGAACCCGGCCAGCGCATCGGCCCCGAACTCGCCGGCGCTGAGCGGCAGGTCCTCGGCCGGGTTGGCCCCGTTGCCGCGGATGTCGAGGGTCAGGCAGTGGAAGCCCGCGGCGTTGAGGAACGCGGCCATCGGAAGGGTCCGGTCGCGGGCGGACTCCCAGCCGTGGACCAGGACGACGCCCGGACCGGGTGCGCCGTCGCGCGCCGGGATGAACCAGGCGGGGAGCGGCAGCCCGTCGGACTCGATGAGCATCGACTCGTAGGGCAGGCCGATGTCGGCTGGCGTGATCCGCGGCGGGCTGCGGCGCGGATAGCCCGCCCGGACCCGGTAGGCGAGCGCGAAGCGGTAGGCGAGCCCGAGCGGCGCAGCGGCCAGGGCGGCCAGGATCCCGGCTCGACGAAGGATCGACATGCTCCCCGTAGGGGACGGCACCTCGTCGAACCTGTCAAGTCGACCGGCGGGACGGCCGGGGCTCGGGTCGGCGGTGCCCTAGACTCAGGGGTGATGACCAGACGGGACCCGCATGACGTCCTGGGCGTCGAGGTCGGTGCCTCGGCGACCCAGATCAAGGCCGCCTGGCGACGGCTGGCCCGGACCAACCATCCCGACCTGACCGGCGACGACCCGGCCGCGTCGCGCCTCGCGACCCGGCGGATGGCCGAGATCAACGACGCGTACGCCGCGCTGACCCGCGGTGACAAGAGCGCCCGTGCCCGCGGCGAACGAGCGGACGAGACGCCGTTCGAGCCGGGTGTGGCGCGCCGGCGCGGCGGTCCGCCGCCACCCAAGCCGACGCGTCCGGTCACCGGCCGGGTCGACATGAGCGGCGTCTACCAGCCGCGCAACCAGGCGGTCGGCAACAGCGCCGGTCGGACCCCGCTGTCCGGCCATCCGCCCAAGGCCACCGACGTCGTCGGCCGCGAGCCGTTGCGCGCCTCGACCCCGACCGGGCCGCTCGTCCGCGACCGGGTCCGCAACTTCCGGCGGACGCCGGCGCCCTCGCTGGAGGTCGCCCAGGCGACGATCATGCCGTTCGGCAAGTTCCACGACCACTCGCTCGGTCAGATCGCGGCGTTCGAGCCGTCGTACATCGACTGGGTGGCCGGGACCGTCAACCACGATCCGGACCTGGTCAGCGCGGCGCGGGTCGTCCAGGCCGACCTGGACCTGCGCGGGATCCGGCGGCGCTCCCACGCGCCGGCCGACCGGAAGGCGACGATCCGCAGCGCCTGAGACCATCCGCAGCGCCTGATCCGTCCGGAAAAGCGAGATCGCCCCCCGATACCGGGAGGCGACCGAGACGCGGATGAATTCGATAAGCGCTGCCGCCCCGACGGTCACCAGGCCTGTTGGCCGAAGACCAGTTACTCGGCTCGTGAGCCGGACCCGGGATCCCCCGCCTCGAACCTCCTCGAGAGCGGATGACCGTGTCCAGTTCCGTGACCGACGCCCCAGGTATCTCCCGGTTCGATCGCGGGGTGGCGTGCCAGGAATGTACGCCTCGGCCAGCGAGGTCGGCAATGGCACCCTTGTCCCAACCGGACACCGTCGAAGGTCGGGCGCATCCGGGCACCAGGACGGGACGCTCGTACCAGGTGCCAGTGCGCACCACCCCCGGCGGCGTGTGGCCGGGACTCGGGCTACCCTGTCACCCATGCCCGGACCCAGCCGCCTCGGCCTCCTCGTGCTCGCACTCGCGTTCGTGCTCGCGTCGTGTGGCGGCGCCGCGCCGCCGTCGTTCGATCCGACAGGGTCCTGTTCGGGGGACGGCCGCGCCGCCGGTGCCTACCCGGACCTGGAGGCGCTCGTTCCGGCGAGCTACCAGGGCGCACCTCCGGAGACGCTCGATTCCGGGCGCAACTGCTCCACCGACAACCTCGGCTCGCTCGCCTCCAAGGGCATCCGGGAGGTGCGCTTCGCCGGCGGGACCTGGACGTTCGGGGCCGAGCGAGCTGCGGTCCTCGCGGTCTTCCGCACGGCGGGGCTGACGGCCGATGCGCTGGCCGACTTCTACATGGACAGCGCCAAGGTCGCGGCCAGGACGGACATCACAGGGACATCGGAGCCGATGATCCGGGGACGTTCCGGGTACCGGCTCGACACGAAGACCGGCGAACGCGTCCAGACCGTGGTCGTGTGGCCGGCCGCGGCGAGCGACGCCGTCAACGTGGTCATCACCAACGACCTGCCGGACGCCCGGATCCAGGACGCGATCGACGCGTTCGGGGACCACTGATGCTCCGGTTCGTCGTCCGCTACGGGCTGATCCGGGTCGTCGGCCGGCGTGCCGTCCCGGCCCTCATGCTCTGGGACGCGGCTGTCATGGCCAACCGGGCGCGACAGATCCCGATCGTGGACCGGACCATCCGGCGCGGTGCAGGGGCGGCGATGCGCGGTGCGGCGGACGTGGCGGGTGGCCGCTACCGACCGGCGCGACCGGGACGACCGGCGTGGCCGCGCCGGCCCGGCTCGCCCTCCGCGGCCGAGTCGCCGCCCGACGGGCCGAACCCCTGAACCGGCGGGCGAGGAGGCCCGTGCTAGAGTCGCCGGCATGACCGATCGACCGGCGGATCCGGCCGCCCGGCTCGACGCCTGGCGTGCCGGGCGACTCGATCCGGCCCTGGCCAGGAGTCCGGAGCGGAAGGCGCGCTTCTCGACGATCAGCGACATGCCGATCGAGCCGCTGTACGGCCCGTGGTCCGACTCCGAGGCCGATCCGCTGGCGTCGATCGGCTTCCCCGGCGAGCCGCCGTTCACGCGCGGGATCCACCCGTCCGGCTATCGCAGCCGGCTGTGGACGATGCGGATGTTCGCCGGGTTCGGTGCCGCGGAGGACACGAACGCACGCTTCCGGCAGCTGCTGGCGGCGGGTCAGACCGGGCTGTCGATCGCATACGACATGCCGACCCTCTACGGCTACGACACGGACGACCCCGAGGCCGAGGGCGAGTTCGGGACGTGCGGCGTGGCGGTCTCGAGCCTGGCCGACATGGAGGTCCTGCTGGCGGGGCTGCCGCTCGAGCGTGTCTCGACCTCGATGACGATCAACTCGCCGGCCGCGCCGATCTGGGCGATGTACATCGTCGCCGCCGAGAAGGCCGGCGTGACCCGCGATCGCCTCGAGGGCACGACCCAGAACGACATCCTCAAGGAGTTCGTCGCCCAGAAGGAGTTCCTGTTCCCGCCGGCGCCCTCGATGCGCCTCGTGACCGACACGATCGAGTTCGGGACCCACGAGCTGCCGCGCTGGAACACGGTCTCGATCAGCGGCTATCACATCCGCGAGGCCGGCTCGACCGCCGTCCAGGAGCTGGCCTTCACCATCGCCGACGGCATGGCCTACGTCGAGGCGGCCCTCGCCCGTGGCCTGCGCGTCGACGACTTCGCCCCGCGCCTGTCGTTCTTCTTCAACAGCCACAGCGACTTCTTCGAGGAGATCGCCAAGTTCAGGGCCTCGCGCCGGATCTGGCACAAGCTGATGACCGAGCGCTACAGCGCGGAGAACGAGCGCTCGGCGTGGATGCGCTTCCACACCCAGACCGCGGGCGTGTCGCTGACGTCGCAGCAACCGCTCAACAACCTCACCCGCGTCGCCCTGCAGGCCCTCGCCGCGGTCCTCGGCGGCACCCAGTCCCTCCACACCGACGCGTACGACGAGGCCCTCGCTGTCCCGACCGCCGAGGCGGCCATGCTCGCTCTCCGCCAGCAGCAGATCATCGCCGAGGAGACGGGCGTGGACGCCACCGTCGATCCGCTGGGCGGGTCCTGGTTCGTCGAGGCCCTGACGGACGAGACCGAACGGCAGGTCTGGCGCTATCTCGACGAGATCGACCGGCGGGGCGGCATGGTCGCGGCGATCACGGAGGGCTACCCGCAGCACGAGATCGCCGACGCCGCCTATCGCTACCAGCGCGAGTTCGATGCGGGGGAGCGTCGGGTCGTCGGCATCAACGCCTACGCCGATGCGAGCGAGCCGCCGGCGATCCCGGTCCTGTCCGTGCCGCCCGGCTCCGAGGAGCGCCATCTGGCGCGGCTGGCCCGGACCCGCCGGGAACGCGATCCGGGCGCCGTCGAGGCGGCGCTGCGCGGATTGCGCGAGACGGCCGCCCGCCCGGAGTCGAGCGAGACCAACCTGATGCCCCATTTCATCCGCTGTGCCGCGGCGTACGTCACGCTCGGCGAGCAGTGCGCGGTCCTGCGCGAGGTGTTCGGCGAGTACCGCGAGCCCGTGGCGGTCTGAGGTGTACCTCGATGCGCTGGAGTTCCTCGAGGAGGAACGGGACGCGTGGCGTCCGTTCGAGGCCCTCTCCGGGCTGAGCGACGACGAGCTCGAGGTCCCGGTCGCCGCGGCTCACGGCTGGTCCGGCCGGCAGCTGATGGCTCATCTGCTGGCATGGCAGGAGGTGGGCCTCGCCGTCGCGACGGAGCTCGCGGTCAACGAGACGAGCCCCGCCAAGACCCAGGCGGACGTGGACTGGGACACCCGCGGCGGCGAGGTCGTCAACGCCGAGATCGATGCGCGCTGGGCCTCGGTCCCGATCGCGGAGCTGCGCGAGAAGTTCGAGTCCGTGCCGGGACAGCTCCGCGGCTATCTCACGGTCGTGCCCGAGACCCGCTGGCTGAAGCACGCCGACCATCAGCGGTTCTTCCACACCGAGACGACGGGCCACTACGAGGCGCACGAGGGGGACCTCGCCGCGATCCTCGCCGCGGCGGGCCGATGACGCTGGCGACGCTCCTGACCGACGCCGCCGTCGACCTGACCCCGATCGAGGCGGCCCTGTCGCCCGACGGCGCGGTCACCTGGTCACGTGGCGGCCGATCCTTCGCGGCGGTGGCCGCCGACGGTGCGACGGCGGAGTTCGCGCTCGATCCCGTGGTCGCCGCGGCCGCCATCCGGACGCCGGACGCCACGCCGTCGCCGCGCGGACCGGGCTGGGTCGCGTTCGCCCCGGCCGAGCTCGACGATCACGCCGCGGATCGGGCCGTTGCCTGGTTCGCCTCGGCCCACCGGCGCCTCGGCCCGCGCGACTGATCGCAGCTCCCGGGAATCGAACGACCCCGGTCGTTGACCGGGGTCGTGTGCGTCGAGTCGGGTGTCAGTCGGCTGCGACCGGCGCGAACTCGGCGAGGTTGAAGGTCTGCTCGAGCTGCTCGAGCGGCCGGAACCCGACCGCGCCCTGGGGCGGCGAACCGGGCTTGAAGAACGCGATCATCGGGATGCTCAGGATGTTGAACGCCTGCGAGAGCATCGGGTTCGCATCGACGTCGACCTTGACGACATCGACCGTGCCGTCGTACTTCTCGGCCAGCTTCTCCATCTCCGGTGCGACCATCTTGCACGGCCCGCACCACGCCGCCCAGAAGTCGACCACGACCGGGCGCTCCGACTTGAGGACGAGCTCCTCGAAATTCGCGTCCGTCGCGATCTTGATCTCCGCCATCGGGAAACGTTCCCCTTTCTTGTGCGCCTCTCTCAGCGCGCGATGTCCTGGATGAGTCGATACGCCTCGAGGACCCGGTGGTCGGCGAGACGATAGAGGATGGTGTTGCCGTCGCGCCGGCTGGTGACCAGTCCGGCATTCCGCAGCACCGCCAGGTGTTGGCTCATGTTGGGGACCTGACAGCCGACCCGTTCGCTGAGGTCCGTCACCGATAGCTCGCCGATGGCGAGGGACTCGAGGACGCACAGCCGCTTGGGGTCCGCCAGTGCGCGACCGATCGACGCATAGCGCTCACGGTCGGGCTCGGCGGAGACTGGCAGGCGGTCCAACACGCTCAGAACGACTACCACCATTTGCGCAAACACGCAAATGGAGCGGAGCCCGTCGAATGCGGATGGCATACTCGCCCGCATGCCCGCTGACGACCATCTCGTCCCGCTCGCCGAGCTCGAGGCCGCCCGTGCCCGGATCGATGGGATCGTGCACCGAACACCGCTGCTGTCGTCCGCGACGGCGGGTGCGTGGACCACCGCGGCGACCGGCGTGCCGGTGGCCGACGGCAGGGTCTACCTGAAGGCCGAGCATCTCCAGAAGACGGGCTCGTTCAAGGCCCGGGGCATGACCAACCGGATCGCGACGCTCACGCCCGAGGCGGCCGGCCGCGGCGTCATCACGCTGTCGGCCGGCAACGCCGGACAGGCGTACGCGTGGGCCGGCCGGACGGCGGGGGTGTCGGTCACGGTCACGATGCCGGCCGGCGCCGTGCGGTCGAAGGTGGAGGCCTGCCTGGGCTACGGCGCGAGGGTCGTCCTGCACGGCGCGCACGTCGGCGAGACCGTGGCCGAGATGGAGCGGATCCGGGACGCCGAAGGGCTCACCTACGTCCACCCGTTCGACGACCCGGCCGTCATCGCCGGGCACGCGTCGATCGGCTTCGAGCTGCTCGACGACCTGCCCGACGTCGACGTCGTCGTGGTCGGGGTCGGTGGCGGCGGCCTGATCTCGGGCGTGGCGGCCGCCCTCAAGGAACGGCGTCCGAGCGTGCGTGTCTACGGCGTCGAGCCGGAAGAGTCGAAGGCGGTCACGATCGGCCTCGAACGCAACGAGGTCGTCCGGATCGAGCCGCACAGCGTCGCCGACGGGCTGGGCGCGCCGTTCGCCGGCGTCTGGACGCTGGCCATGTGCCGGCGCTACCTCGACGACATCGTGCTGCTCGACGATCCGACGATCCTGGCGGGCATGCGCTTCGCGGTCGAGCGCCTGAAGCAGGTCCTCGAGCCGGCCGGTGCCGCGGCCCTGGCGGCCCTGCTCGCCGGCAGGATCCCGATCCGGGCGGGTGAACGGGTGGCAGTCGTCGCGTCGGGTGGCAACGTCGAGGTCGGCCGGCTGGGTGAGCTCCTGGCGGCGGCCGGGACGCTTCCCGGCGCCGAGGCATGACCGACGGGCCGGAGCCGTCCCCATCGTCGGACGGCGCCGCGCCCGGACCGGCCGAGCCCACGGCCGAGCCTGCCACCGAGCCCGCACCCACCGAGGCGGCGCCGGGCGCCGAGCCTGAGCCGCTCGAGGGCGAACCGGCCGCGGATCTCGCGCCGGCGGCCGGAAATCTCGTGCCGGCGCCGATCACCGGCCCCGCGCCGCCGGCCGTCGAGTCGAACCGCCGGCTGATCGGTGCCAGCTTCGACCTCCTGACCCGAACGTCGGACGACATGCGGCGTGCGTCGTTCTACATCGGGGCGGTCGTGCTGGGCACGATCGGGCCGCTCGCGATGGCGACGTTCGCGCTCGAGGTCGTCTCGATCCACACGACACGGCACGACATGGAGCGCCTGCTCGCGGGCGGCGCCGGCTTCTGGTACGGGCTGCTCGTCACGCTGGCCGGGATCGGCGTCCTCGTCGCCGGGATCGAGAGCCAGGCGATGGCGGCGGCCATCCTCGGCGGGCAGCAGGCCGCCAGGCCGATCACCGTCCGCGCCGCGCTGCAACGGTCCCGGGGGGTCTTCTGGCGGGTCCTCGTCGCCGGGGTCATCGTCGGCATCCCGGTCGGCATCGCCCAGAGCCTCGTGAACGCGGTCTTCGAGGGCCTGCTCGGTCCCGAGACGGATATCTCGCTCGTCTCGTCCGCGCTGGTGGCCGGGGTGGTGGGGGCGCCGCTCGCGTACCTGCTCGGTGGGGTCGTCCTCGGCGACGTCGATCCGGCCGAGGCGACGCGCCGTTCGTTCCGCGTCTTCCGCGTACGGAAGCTTGCCGCGGCCCTCGTCGCCATCTTCCAGACGATCGCCGTCCTGCTCATCGTGCTCGGCCTCGGCGCCGGGCTCGATCTCGCGCTGCGCGTGTTCGACGCGCTTGGTCTGGGGGCCGGCTCCGGCCCGGCCGGACTGACCCTCGTCGTCATCGGGATCCTCGTCGGCGTCTTCGCGCTCGGGACGCTGATCTACACGGCGATGGCCATCTCGATCGCGCCGCAGGTCGTGATGTTCGTCGGGCTGACCCGCGCGACCTTCGGCCTGGACCACGTGCGACCCGGCGGCGACCGCGATCCGGACCTGGTCCGTCCGGGCGTCCGCCGGTTCCGGTGGCTGACCCGATCGCTGGTGCTCGGGTTCGGGGCCGGCCTGGTCGGGCTGGCCGGCTTCCTGTTCGCCGTGCGTTAGTGCCGCGTAGGCCCGCCGACCCGCCGGAGCCCGGTGATCAGTCGATGCCCAGCTCGGTCAGGCGCTCGTCATCGATGCCGAGGTGGTGGGCGAGCTCGTGGACGACCGTCACCCACACCTCGTCGGCCAGGTCGTCCGGATCGGCGAAGTCCGCTTCGAGCGGCAGGCGGAAGAGCGTGATCCGGTTCGGGACGGCGGCCCAGTCGGCGCCCCATTCGGTCCGCGGCACGCCCTCGTACAGCCCGTACAGGGTCTCGTCCGGCGCGATGTGGTTCTCCTGCCGCTGCTCGTCCGTGGGCTCGTCCTCGATGACGATGGCGACCTCGTCGAGGGCGGCCGCGAACGGCTCCGGGACCGCGTCGAGGGCGAGCCCGACCAGCTCCTCGAACGGGCGGTGTCGGGAGCGGGGACGGCCGGTGCGGGACCCGCGGCGGCGCTTGGCCATGGCGCCCGTATCCTAGGGGCGATGGGTGCCGTGCCGCCGCCGGATACTGCCGCGGAGCCAGACGGCTTCGTGGTGGTCGTCGGGCCCGGCGACCGGATCCACTTCCTCGACTGGGGCGGGCCGTCGGGCGACGGCGTCCTCCTCATCCACGGCCTGTCCGGAACGGCGTGGGCCTGGACCCCGGTCGCGCGACGTCTGCGAGCCCTCCGCCACGTGATCGCCATGGACCTGCGCGGCCACGGCCTGTCCGATGCCCCGACCGAGGGCTACGACCCGCCGACCTTCGCGGACGAGGTGACCGCGGTGGCCGAAGGCTCGGGGCTCCTCGACGCCGCCGAGTCGCGGGTGATCCTCGCGGGACACGGCTTCGGGGCGATCGTCGCCGCCTGGGCGGCCGTCTCACTGGCGCGAGCGGTGTGCCGGGCTCGTGCTGGTCGACGGCGGCTGGGAGTCGCTCGAATCGGCCAGCGGCATGGACGTCGACGAGTTCCTGCGGGGCCTGGACGAGCCGCCCGAGGTGATGCGCTCGATGGCGGCGTTCCTCGCCGACCGGGCGGCCTTCGACCCGGCGACCTGGGACGCCGACCAGGAGCGGGCCGCCCGCGCCAGCGTGGTCGAGACGCACGCCGGCAAGGTCGTCCCATCCACCCGACCCCACGCCGTCGAGGCCAGCGTCCGGGCGATGTTCGAGTACGACCCGCTGGTCACGCTGGCGGACGTGACCGCCCCGATCGTCGCCCTCGCCGCGGCCGATGACGAGACGGGCTCGCGCGCCAAGGCCCTGACGGCCGCCTCGGACGCTCGAGCGGCGGCGGGACGGACGCGGATCCGGGCGGCGTCGTTCGGTCACGACGGGCACAACCTGATGCGCTACCGTCCGGAGGCGGTCACCGCGGCCATCCTGTCGGTCGCCGGCGAGACCGGGCGCTAGAGGGCGCAGTCAGCGTGCAGGTCGTCTATTCGCCCGCCCACCTCGGGCACGACATCACGATCGAGACGTACATGGGCATGCCGGTCCCCGCCAACGAGGTGGCCGAGCGCGCCGAGCGGATCCGGACGGCGCTCGAGGCCGACGGTGGCTTCTCCACCGTGGCGCCCACGGAGCACGGCGAGGCACCGATCACCGCGGTCCACGATCCGGGCCTGGTGCGGTTCCTCGAGGTGGCCTGGTCGGAGCTCCGGGCGCAGGGCATCGTCCGGCCGTTCCTGTCCGCGGACACCTACCCGAACCGCGCCATGTTCGAGGGCATGTCCGAGGCGGCCGTCGCGGCGATGGCCCGGGAGCCGGTCCACGCGGGCGGCCGGGCTGGCTTCTGGGGACTCGACTCGGCGGCCCCGCTCGTGGCCGGCACGTTCGTCGCCGCCCGGGCCGCCGTGGACGTCGCCCTCACCACGGTGGACCTCGTCCTGGGCGGAGAGGCAGCGGCGTACGGCCTGTGCCGGCCGCCGGGCCACCACGCGGCCCGCTCCATGTACGGCGGCTACTGCTTCTTCAACAATGCGGCGATCGCCGCCGAGGCCATCGTCACCGCGACCGGGGAGCGGGTCGCGATCCTGGATGTCGACTACCACCACGGCAACGGCAGCCAGGGGATCTTCTGGCGCCGCGGCGACGTGCGGTACGTCTCGATCCACGCCGACCCGGACACCGACTACCCGTATTTCCTGGGCCGCGCGGACGAGACCGGCGAAGGCGACGGGGCAGGGGAGAACGTCAACCTGCCCCTCCCGCCGGGCACCGGCAACGCGGCCTACCTGGCCGCCGTCGACCGTGCGCTGGAGGCGATCGCGGCCGTGCCCGGCTCCGTGGTCGTCGTCTCGCTCGGCTTCGACACGTACGGGCTCGACCCGATCGGGTCGTTCGCCCTGACGACCGACGTCTATCACGAGATCGGCCGGCGGACCGCCGCGCTCGGCCGGCGTCTGGTCATCCTGCAGGAGGGCGGCTACCACCGACCGTCGCTCGGCGAGAACGCCCGGGCGTGGCTGCGCGGCGCCGAGGGCCGCCCGTTCGACCCGCTCCCGCCGGCGGGCTTCGGTCCGAGCGGGGCGGTGGCCGGCTAGGGTGGCGACCGGCGACGACCGCCGGCCACTGGACGCCGCTCGACTGGCTCATGCCGTCGACCAGCTCGCGGCACGGGACGCCGACCTGGCGGCCATCGTGGCGCGCTTCGGGCCGCCGCCGCTGTGGGACCGACGGCCGGGCTTCGGGACGCTGCTGCACATCGTGCTCGAGCAGCAGGTCTCGCTCGCCTCCGCCCAGGCGGCCTACGACCGGCTCCGGCTCGCCGCCGATCCGCTGACCCCGGCTCGCTTCCTCGAGCTGTCGGATGCGGACCTGCTGGCCATCGGCTTCAGCCGCCAGAAGGCCCGCTACGGCCGAGCCCTCGCTGCCGCCGTCGGATCGGGCGCCCTCGACCTCGATGGGCTGGCGGGCCTCGATGACGACGCGGTCCACGCCGCGCTCCAGGCGATCCCCGGCATCGGGCCGTGGACGTCGACGATCTACCTGCTCATGGTCCTCGGCCGGCCCGACGTCTGGCCGGTCGGCGACATCGCCCTCGCCTCGTCGGTCGGTGAGGTCAAGGGCATCGGGCACCGGCCCGATGCAGTCGAGATGGCGTCGCTCGGTGAGGCCTGGCGGCCGTGGCGGTCTGTCGCCGCCCGGCTGTTCTGGCACGACTATCTCGGTCGTCGCGGACGCACCGGCTGAGCGCGACGTACCATCGCGACCTGCACCTGGAGCCCCGCCCATGTCGAGCCCACCTGACCTGCCGACCCACGTCCAGCGGATCGTCGACGAGATCGAGAGCGAGATCGGCGAGGAGCCCGGCCGGCCGCAGGCGATCATCGAGGGTGACGGCACAGGCCACCACGGCCCGAACGGCCGGGTCGAGGCCTCCGTTCGCGAGATCCTCTCCGAGATCGGCGAGGACCCCGATCGCCCGGGTCTGGCCGGGACGCCGGAGCGCGTCCACCGCATGTACACCGAGCTGACGGCCGGCTACCACGTCAACCCGGAGCGGCTCATCAACGGCGCGATCTTCGACATCGCCTACAGCGAGATGGTCGTAGTCAAGGACATCCCGTTCTACTCGCTGTGCGAGCACCACCTGCTGCCGTTCTTCGGCACGGCCGCGGTCGCGTACATCCCGCGGGGCCGGGTGATCGGCCTCTCGAAGATCCCACGCATCGTCGAGATGTACTCCCGCCGCCTCCAGATCCAGGAGCGCATGACCCAGGAGATCGCGGTCTTCCTCCAGGACCGGCTCGACCCGCAGGGCGTCGGCGTCGTGGTCGAGGCGACCCACCTGTGCGCCGTCATGCGCGGGGTCCGCAAGCCCGGCACGATCATGACCACGTCCTCCGTGCTCGGGCTCTTCCGGACGCGGGACCGGACGCGCGCTGAGTTCTTCGCCCATCTCGAGCGTCCGGCCCACGGCGCGTGACCGCGGGCGCCGAAAGCACCGATCCCCGGCGAGGCTACGCCTCGACCACCACGATGCGGTTGGCACCGCCGGTGACCTCGATCTCGAAGCGATCCGCCGCCTCGGCCGCCCCGGGCGACTCGAGGAGGCCGACGCCGCTGGTCACGCCCAGCTTCTGGCGATCGAACTCGACGCCACGGGTGCCACCGGACAGCTTCAGCCGGACGTGCACGCCGGCCGGTCGCTCGAACCGGGCGTTGTTGGCCCCGCCGACAAGCCGGATCGGGACGACGCCCGTCGGCTGACCGAGCGTCAGCCGCAGCTGATCGACGCCGCCGGTCATCTCGAATGAGCGCAGCTCGACGGACGCGAGCTTGCCCTGGAGCTTGTTGGAGCCGCCGATCACCTCGATGTCCCACGGGACGCTGGCATTGAGGGCCACGTCGGCCTGCCGGTCGCGCCAGTCCCACTGCCAGCGGCCCTTGTACTGGACCGTCACGATCCCGTCCCGCAGGCGGACCTGGGGGACCGCCCCGCCGAAGCGGGCGCGGTACAGGTCGTCGAACGCGGTCGAGCCGTGGATCAGCAGCTCGTTGGCGCCGGACTTGAACAGCAGCCGGGCGCGGCTCAACCCGCCGATGGGAGCCGCGTAGTCCGATTGCTCGGCGGCCTCGCGGTCGGGCGCGTCACGCAGGGCGTTCGCCTCGTCGCGCGTGACCGCCGCCATCCGCGTCAGGAAGTCGTCGATGACGGCCAGCTCGGCGTCCGAGTAGCGGCCCATCTCGATGGCGGTCTTGTCGCCGAACTGGGTCATCGTCGCCTGGACGGCCGCCATCTTCTCGGGGATCAGCTCGACGATGACCCGCCGGCGGTCGGCCGGGTCGGGGATGCGCCGGACGTAGCCGGCCTGCTCGAGCCGGTCGATGACGCGCGTGACGGCGCCCGACGTGAGGCCCATCAGCTCGGCCAGCCGGCCCGCCGTCGCGGCGCCGCTGTCGAGCAGGACGGAGAGGGCTTCGACGTCCGACTCGGACAGGCCGAAGCGGATCGCCACGGTCTGTCCGAAGAACGAGCCCTGGAGGTTCACCCGGCGCAGCGAGCGGATGACGGAATCGATCGTATCGCGGTTCATGGTTGACACAGCTCCTCGTCGTGGGTCATTATCTGCCCGGTGCAGATATTGCACGAAGATGCTGAACGGCGCAACTGCCAGTCGCGACCCAGCATACACACCGAGGAGTCAGACCATGGCATCCGCACGGCCCACCGGCGGCCCGATGATCGAGACGCACGACCTGCGCCGGACCTTCAAGTCGCGCAAATCCGAGGTGGAAGCGGTCCGTGGCGTCGACCTCAGTGTCGGCGCGGGCGAGATCTTCGGCTTCCTCGGCCCGAACGGGGCAGGCAAGACGACGACCCTGCGCATGCTCGCGACGCTGCTCACGCCCACCTCGGGCGAGGCGACGGTCGCGGGCGCAGACCTCCGCCGCGAGCCCCAGCAGGTCCGCGAGCGGATCGGCTACGTCCCGCAGGGCGGTTCGACCGATCCGGCCGAGACCGGACGAGGCGAGCTCGTCCTCCAGGGCCGGCTCTACGGCATGAACAAGTCCGATGCCCAGGCGCGTGCCGCCGAGGTGCTGGCGGCCCTCGACCTCGAAGCGGCCGCCGATCGCACGACGAGCACGTACTCGGGCGGCATGAAGCGCCGGCTCGACGTCGGCCTCGGCATCGTCCACAAGCCGTCGGTCCTGTTCCTCGACGAGCCCACGACCGGTCTGGACCCCCAGGCACGGGCGCGGATGTGGGACGAGATCCGCCTCCTGCGCGCGGGCGGCACGACGGTCTTCCTGACCACGCACTACCTCGAGGAGGCCGACGCGCTGGCGGACCGGCTCGCGATCATCGACCACGGGGTCATCGTCGCCGAAGGCACGGCCGACGACCTGAAGCGCCAGGTGGCCGGCGACGTCGTGACGCTCGTCGTCAGCGGGGCGACAGAGCACGTGCTCGAAGCCGTCCGGCGCCAGTCGTTCGTGCGCGAGGCGACCAGCGAGGACGGCGTCGTCCGGCTCTACGTCGACCGTGGCGAGACGGCCGTGCCGCTCCTCCTCCGCGTCCTCGATGGGGAAGGGCTGGAGGCGTCTTCGATCGCCCTCCACCGGCCCAGCCTCGACGACGTCTTCCTCCTCCAGACCGGTCGCTCGCTGCGCGACGAAGCGGCCTGACCGACAGACCAGAAAGGGATCCTCGTCATGAAGACCATCCGCGACACCTGGCTCATCTTCCACCGGTCGCTCATCCTGACCCTGCGGCAGCCCACCTGGGTCGTGTTCGGGATGATGCTGCCGGTCCTGTACCTGGTCCTCTTCGGGCCGCTCCTCGAGGGGGCCGTGAAAGAGGCCGGAGCGGGCACGAATGCGTTCAACTGGTTCGTGCCCGGGCTGATCATCCAGATCGCGATCTTCGGCACGGCGTTCGGCGGCTTCGGGCTCATCGCCGAGCTGCGCAACGGCGTCGTCGAGCGCATGCGCGTGACACCGATGAGCCGGGCGTCGATGCTGCTCGGCCGGTCGCTCCGGGACGTCGTCGTCCTGATGTTCCAGGCGCTGATCATGATCCTGCTGGCCATCCCGTTCGGGCTCGTGATCCAGCCGGGAAGCATCGTGGCCGTCCTCGGCCTGCTCGTGCTGATCGGGCTGTCGGTCGCCCCGCTGTCGTACGCCGGCGGTCTGATGCTCAAGAGCGAGGACGCGTTCGCGCCGGTGGTCAACGCGATCGCCATGCCCTTGCTGCTCCTGTCCGGCATCCTCCTGCCGATGGCGCTGGCGCCGGGCTGGCTCCAGTTCCTGAGCAACATCAACCCGCTGACGCACGCGGTCGACGCCGCACGGGCGCTGTTCAACGCCGACTGGGGCAACCCGGACATCGCGATCGGCGTGACGATCAGCGCGATCTTCGCGGTCTTCGCCGTGTGGGTCGGGTCACGGGCCTTCACCCGCGCGGTCGCCTGAGGCGCGAGCCGTCGCCCGTCGCGACGGGGGAACGGGGCGGCAACGGCCCGCCGGGCCTTCAGCGGAAGGTCTGGCGGGCCTCGCCCGGCTTGTACGGCCGCAGCCCGAACGCCGACCACGTCTCGTCGATCGAGACCAGGGAGAGCCACATCAGGTCGCCGCCGTCGAGCGGCTGCCAGCCCTTGTCGCGGGTGAGATCGGTCTGGATCTTCGAGCTGCCCTTCGGATAGCAGATCCAGACCCGGCCAGCCGGCGCGATCGCGCCGGTCACGGGCTTGACGACGTCGGCCAGCTCCGCCGACGTCCGGACGAAGACCTGGATCCAGTCGAACCGGCCGTCGAGCGTCGTGCTCAGGGCCAGCCCATCCACCGCCGCCAGCCGCTCCACGTAGCCGGGTGGCGCCCCGATCACGGCGGCCCGCAACCCCGGTTGCAGCTTGAGCTTCTTCGCCAGCGCCGCGGCGGCGGTCTCCATGACCGAATCATCCGCCGTCGGTCAACGGCCGGGCGCGGCCTCGTGCGCTGGCTATGATGCGACGATGACCGACCGGCCGATCAAGGTGCTCATCGCCAAGCCCGGGCTCGACGGGCACGACCGGGGCGCCAAGGTCCTCGCCCGGGGCCTGCGCGACGAGGGCTTCGAGGTCGTCTACACCGGCCTGCGCCAGACGCCCGAGATGATCGCCACCGCTGCCCTCCAGGAGGACGTCGACGTGGTCGGCCTGTCGATCCTGTCGGGTGCCCACATGACGCTCGTGCCGCGCGTGACGAAGCTGCTCGATGAGCGCGGCATGGGGGACGTCCTGGTCACCGTCGGCGGGATCATCCCGGACGACGACGTGGCCGCCCTGCGGGAGGCCGGGGTGGCCGAGATCTTCGGGCCCGGCACCACGATCGCGCAGGTCGCGGACTACCTGCGGGCGAACGCGCGACCGCGCGACTAGCGGTGGTCGCCGACGCCGAGGGCCGGGCGGCCGCTCTGTCCGACGCCGCGCTCGACGGGGACCGGCTGGCGCTGGCGCGATTGCTGACCGCGGTCGAGAACGGCTCGCCAGTCGCGGAGGCCGCCCTGCGCCGGCTGTACCCGGTCGCCGGCCGCGCCCACCTGGTCGGGATCACCGGGCCGCCGGGGTCGGGCAAGTCGACCCTCGTGGCGGCGCTCATCGCGGAGGTCCGCTCGGCCGGCCGGACGGTGGCGGTCATCGCGGTCGACCCGTCGAGCCCGATCACCGGCGGTGCCCTGCTCGGCGACCGTGTCCGGATGCAGGCCTACGCATCCGACGACGGCGTCTTCATCCGGTCGATGGCGTCGCGCGGGCACGCCGGCGGCCTCGCCCCGACCTCGACCGCGGCCGCGGCCGTGCTGGACGCGGCCGGCTTCGACCTGATCCTCGTCGAGACCGTCGGGACCGGGCAGAGCGAGGTCGAGGTCGCGGCCATGGCCGACACGACGGTCGTCCTCGAGGCGCCCGAGATGGGCGACGAGGTCCAGGCGATCAAGGCCGGGCTCCTCGAGGTGGCCGACCTGGTCGTCGTGAACAAGGGCGACAAGCCGGGCGCCCAGCGGACCGCGGCGCAGCTGCGGGCGATGCTCGTCGCATCGGCGCCGCGCGCCCACCCCGACGATGGCCACGTCCGGCCCCGGCCGAAGCGCCCGGACGTCCTGATCACGACCGCGGCGACCGGGGCGGGCGTCCCGGAGCTGCTCACGGCACTCGATCGACACCGGGCCGCCGGGCGGACGGAGACGTCGTCCGCCGCGCGTCTCGCCCGGGCCGAGAGCCAGGTCTTCGCGATCGTCGGCCAGCGCGTGCGTGCGCGGCTCGGCGGCGCGTCGCACGCGGGCAGGACCGAGGCCCTCATCGCCGAGGTCGCCGCCCATCGTCTCGATCCGTACACCGCGGCGGACCGGCTGCTCGACGAGGTCGATCGCTCGTAGCGGTCCGTCGCCGCTCGGCGTCGGTCGCATCGGCGACGGCCGGCCGCGTACCATCGACGCCATGGCGCATCCCATCGGACGGGTCTTCGTGGCGGGTGCCGGGTTGATGGGCCACGGCATCGCCCAGGTCCACGCGGCCATCGGGAAGTCGGTCGTCCTGTACGAGCCGGAGCTCGCCCGCGCGCAGGCGGGCCGCGACCGCATCGCGGCCAACCTCGACCGGGCGGTCGCCAAGGGCCGCCTCTCCGCGGTCGACCGCGACGCCACGCTCGCCCGCATCGAGCCATCCGACAACGTCGTCCACGTGGCCGACGCCGACCTGGTCATCGAAGCCGTGTTCGAGGACGTCAAGGTCAAGTCCGCGCTGTGGCATGAGCTCGACGTGGTCGCGCCGGAAGCGGCCGTCTTCGCGACGAACACCTCGTCGATCGCGATCCACCGGCTCGCCGAGGCGGTGACGCGCGAGCGCCGCGAGCGGTTCGTGGGCATGCATTTCTTCAGCCCGGTGCCGGTCATGCCGCTGATCGAGCTGATCCGCGGCCGTGACACCTCGGACGAGACCGTGGCGACCCTGAACGACCTGTCGGCCGAGCTCGGCAAGCAGGTCATCGTGTCCGCCGACCGTCCGGGTTTCATCGTCAACCGCATCCTGATGCCGTTCCTGGGCGAGGCGATGCGCGCCTACCAGGAGGGCCTGGGGACGGCCGACGACATCGACACCGGCGCGCGGATCGGCCTCAACCATCCGATGGGACCGCTCGAGCTGGCCGACTTCATCGGCCTCGACGTCTGTCTCGGGATCATGCGCGTCCTCGACGACGGGCTCGGTGGCGACCACTTCCGACCGCCCCAGGTCCTCGTCGACCTCGTCGCGGCGGGCAAGCTCGGCCAGAAGACCGGCGAGGGCTTCCACACCTATCCGAGGCCGGAACGCCCCGCCGGGCCGGCCGCGGGATGAGCGGTGGGCTGACCGAGGAGGAACGGCTGCTCCAGGCCACCGCCCGCGAGTTCGCCACGCGCGAGGTGGCGCCGACCGCGATCGAGCGCGACGAGGCGGAGCGGTACGACCGGTCGCTGTTCACCCGGATGGGCGAGCTCGGCCTCACGGCGGCGCCGTTGCCCGAATCGATCGGTGGGGCGGGCTTCTCGTACCTCGGCTGGACGCTGGTCATGGAGGAGCTGGGGGCGGCCGACATGGCCACCGCGGTCTCCCTGTCGGTCCACATCCTGTCGCAGCTCCCGGTCGTCACCTGGGGAACGCCCGAGCAGCAGGAGCGCTGGCTGCCGGCGATGCTGGCCGGCGAGGCCCTGGGCGCCTTCGCCCTGACCGAGCCCCACGCCGGCAGCGACGCCGCGGCGATCCGGACCCGCGCGGAGGCCGTGGGACCGGCCGACGCGCCGACCGCGTACCGACTGACGGGGACGAAGATCTGGATCTCCAACGCGCCCGAGGCGGACCGGTACCTCGTCTTCGCGACGCTCGATCCGGCGGCTGGTGCCAAGGGCATCACCGCGTTCCTCGTCGAGAAGGGGACCGCCGGGCTTCCGGTTCGGCGCGCACGAGCGGAAGATGGGGATCCGCGCCTGCCCGGCGGCGGAGCTCGTGTTCGATGGTGCCGAGATCCCGGTCGCGAACCGTCTCGGAGGGGAGGGCGAGGGCTACAAGATCGCGCTGTCGGCGCTCGGTGAGGGCCGGATCTCGATCGCCGCGGCGTGCGTCGGGATCGCCCGGGCCGGGCTGGAGGCATCGGCTCGATACCTGCAGCAGCGAAAGGCCTTCGGCGCGCCTCTCGTCGAGCAGCAGGGCCTCCGCTTCATGCTCGCCGAGATGGCCCGCGAGGTCGCGGCCGCACGTGCGGTGACGCAGGGAGGCGGCCGCGGCCAGGGACCGCGGCGAGCCGATCGCCGAGGCGTCGTCGATCGCCAAATGGACCGCGTCGGACGCGGCGATGCGCGTCGCGACGGACGCCGTCCAGCTGTTCGGCGCCAGTGGCTACTCGCGCGAGACCGGGATCGAACGCCTGATGCGCGACGCGAAGGGCGCCCAGATCTACGAGGGCACCAACCAGATCCACCGCCTGATCGTCGCCGACGAGCTGCTCAAGACGCTCGGACCGGACTGAGGCCGCGTTGATGTGCCGCCCCGCCGGAGCCTGAAACGGCCGCGGCCGATCGCCCGGTGTAGATTTGGGGCATGACCCAGTCTTCCTCCAGCCCCAACGGGCAGGTCTTCATCGTCAGCGCGGCCAGGACGCCGATCGGGAAGTTCGGTGGCGCGCTGGCCGGTGTGCCGGCCACGGAGCTCGGCGGCGTCGCGATCCGCGCGGCCGTGGAGCGGGCCGGGCTGGAGCCGGAGAGCGCACGGATCGACGAGGTCCTGATGGGGCAGGTCCTGCAGGCGGGTGTCGGCCAGGCGCCGGCCCGGCAGGCGCTGCTCAAGGCCGGCCTCCCGAACGGCACCTCGGCGACGACGATCAACCGCGTGTGCGGGTCCGGGCTCAAGTCGATCATGCTCGCCGCCGCGGAGATCCGGGCCGGCGATGCCGAGATCGTCGTGGCGGGTGGCATGGAATCGATGAACGGGGCGCCGTACCTCGTGCCCGGGCGCCCGGTTCGGCCTGCGTCTGGGCAACGGCGAGCTGATCGACGCCACGGTCCACGACGGCCTGTGGTGCGCCATCGAGGACTGCCACATGGGCACCCACGCCGAGCGCGTCGCGATCAGCGACGACGTCAGCCGGGCCGACCAGGACGCCTTCGCGCTGACGTCGCACCAGCGGGCGATCGCGGCGATCGACGCGGGCCGGTTCGATGCCGAGATGGCGCCGGTGACGGTCCGCGACGCGAAGGGCCGCGAGACGATCGTCGACGTCGACGAGGGACCGCGCCGCGACTCGACCATCGAGGCGCTGGCGCGACTCAAGCCGGCGTTCGCCCTGCCCGAGGGCGAGGATCGCGGCAGCGCGACCGTCGGGACGGTCACGGCCGGCAACGCGCCGGGCATCACGGACGGCGCCGCGGCGACCGTCGTCGCCAGCGAGCGCGAGGTCGAACGGCTCGGCCTGACGCCCCTGGCCCGGATCGTCGGCTACGCCCAGGCCGAGGTCGAGCCGAAGTGGCTGTTCCTCGCCCCGATCGAGGGCGTCCGGCGGCTGCTCGACCGGATCGAGCTGCCGATCGAGGCGTTCGACCTGGTCGAGATCAACGAGGCGTTCGCCGCCCAGACCCTGGCCGATGGCCGGGCGCTCGGCTTCGACTGGGACAAGGTCAACGTCAACGGCGGGGCGATCGCGCTCGGCCACCCGATCGGCGCGAGCGGGGCCCGGATCGTGGCGACGCTGCTCCACGAGCTCGGGCGCCGCGAGGGCCGCTACGGCCTGGCGACGCTGTGTCTCGGTGGCGGCGGCTCGGTCGCGGCCGCATTCGAGCGCGTCTGATCCGCCGGTCGCCGGCAGGTCTACGATGCGCCCATGACCGAGACAGCCGTCGAGACGCCCACCTTCCGCCACTTCATCGCCGGGGAGTGGGTGGACGGAACGTCCGGGGCGACCTTCGAGAGCCGGAACCCGGCCGATACCCGCGACGTCGTCGGGCGCTTCCAGCAGGGGACCGCGGCGGACGTGGCGATGGCCATCAAGGCGGCCGAGACCGCCTACCCGATGTGGCGCCGCACACCGGCCCCCAAGCGCGGCGAGATCCTGTACGCCTTCGGGGCGCTGATGGCGCAGCACAAGGAACGGCTGGCCCGGGCGATGACCCGTGAGATGGGCAAGGTCATCGCCGAGGCCCGCGGCGACGTCCAGGAAGGCATCGACATCGCCTACCTGATGGCGGGCGAGGGGCGGCGGATGTCCGGCGACACGGTCCCGTCCGAGCTCCCGGACAAGTGGGCGATGAGCATCCGCCAGCCGCTCGGCGTGGCCGGCATCATCACGCCCTGGAACTTCCCCATGGCGATCCCGTGCTGGAAGACGATGCCGGCGCTGGTGACCGGCAACACGGTCGTCTTCAAGCCCTCGTCCGACACGCCCCATTGCGCGACGTTGCTCGTCGAGCTGATGGCCGAGGCCGGGTTCCCGGCCGGGGTCGTCAACCTCGTGACCGGCTCCGGCGCCGAGGTCGGCGACGCGATCGTCGACAGCCCGGACGTGTCGGTCATCTCGTTCACCGGATCGTCCGTGACCGGCAAGCACATCGCGGTCCACGCGGGCCGCCGCCTCAAGCGCGTCTCGCTGGAGCTCGGCGGCAAGAACGGCGTCGTGGTCCTGGGAGACGCGGACCTCGACCTGGCCACGGACGGGATCCTGTGGTCGGCCTTCGGCACGACGGGCCAGCGCTGCACGGCGGCCTCACGCGTGATCGTCGAGCGATCCGTCGTCGAGCCGCTCCTCGAACGCCTCGAGGCACGAGCCCGGAAGCTCCGGCTGGGCTCCGGGCTCGACCCGGCGGTCGACGTCGGTCCGCTCATCAACGCGGGCGCCGCCGACAAGGTGGCGTCGTACGTCGACATCGGGCGCGGCGAGGGCGACCTCGTCCTCGGTGGCGGCCGGGCGACGGGCGACGGCCTGGCCGACGGCCACTTCTTCGAGCCCACGATCTTCGCCGGGGTGGCTCCGATGGACCGGATCGGCCAGGAGGAGATCTTCGGACCGGTCCTGTCGGTCATCCCGGTCGACGACTACGGGGCGGCGATGCTGGCGCTCAACCAGACGCGCTTCGGCCTGTCGTCGAGCATCTTCACCCGCGACGTGAACACGGCCTTCCGGGCGATGCGCGACTTCGAGACCGGCATCGTCTACATCAACGCCGGCACGACCGGCGCCGAGGTCCACCTCCCGTTCGGTGGCTGGAAGGAGACCGGCAACGGCCACCGCGAGGCGGGCCACGTCGCCCTCGACACGTACACCGAGTGGAAGTCGATCTACGTCGACTTCTCGGGCCGCCTCCAGCGCGCCCAGATCGACAACCAGCCGGGCTGACGGGCCGTGCCCACCTTCGACGACGTGCGCGCGATCGCGATGGCGCTGCCCGAGGCCGAGGAGGTCCTCACCTGGGAGACGGACATCACGTTCCGTGTCCGCAAGAAGATCTTCGCGATCGGCGGGGAGGGGAGCGAGTCGGTCTCGATCAAGGCGACGCCGGCCACCCAGTCCGACCTCATCGACCAGGCGCCCGAGACGTTCCATCCGTCCGCGTACGTCGGGCGCTACGGCTGGGTCACCGCCGACCTCGGCCGGATCGATGACGGCCTCTTGCGGACGCTCCTGACCGATGCATGGCGGCTGACCGCGCCGAAGCGCCTCGCCGCGGCCTACGCGTCCGACGCGGCTGAGGAAACGGTCGCCGGCTCGACCGCGGTCGAGGCGAGCTGAAGAAGATCCCCCAGGCCGGCACGGGTGGCGGCCACGACGACCTCCTCGCCCGGATCCATCACCTCGTCGGCGGGAAAGTCCCAGCGGGCGGCCTCGGAACCCGGGTCGGCGACCGCGAGGACGCGGAGCGCACCGGGCGCACCGAGCGAGGACGCGAGCCGGCCCTCCAGCCGTGAGCCCTTCGGCACCCGCAGGCGCGCGAAGAGGATCATCCGGCGGTCGCCGACGGGGACGGTCGCGATCACCTCGGACCGGACCGCTGCCGCGGCGAACGCGGGTGCCGCGAGGTGCGACACGCTGCGGGTGAACCGGATCCGGAAGCCCCGCTGGACCCGCGTCGCGAACTCCGGGTCGTACAGCCGGACGACGACGCGGAGGTCCGGTCGTGCCTTCCGCGCGTTGAGCGCCACGGACAGGTTGACGAGGTCGTCGTTGGTCGCCGCGACGATGGCCCGCGCGGTTCCCAGGTGGAGCTCGTCGAGCACCTCGCGGTGGCGGGCGTCGCCGATGAACACCGGGATGCCCGCGGCCCGCGTCGGCGACACGAACCGCCCGTCGTCGCTGACCTCGACGGCAACCACCGGGACGCCGCGCGCGGCGATCCCGAGGGCGACCCGGTAGCCGATCGAGCCCAGCCCGACGACGATCACGTGGTCACGGATGCTCCCCGGGACCGTCCGGCGACCGAGCGTCTGGAGGAGCCGTGACCGGATGAGCGCGTCCGTGATGAACGCGTAGACGACGGCCACGATGGCCGCCCCGACGAGGCTCAGGAAGATCGCATAGACGCGCAACGCGGTGTTGCCGGCGGCATCCTGGATGTCGGCCGGCAGCGAGGCTCCGGTCAGCAGCGTGATGGCGTACGAGACCGCGTCCAGGGGCGTCAGCCCGGCGACGAGGTCGAAGAAGACCGCCGAGCCGACGGCGAGGACGACGAGGATCGCGCCGAAGCGGAGCAGTCTCTGCTCCGGGGCTCGAAACCGGCCCCGGATCGACTCGACGGCGCCCCGCGCGGGACGGACGACCGGGGCGGCCGGTCGCGGCGGCACCATGGCCCCCTCGGCGCTGCCCTCGGTGGCCACGTCGCTGACGTCGACGAGGATGAGGTTCGGGTCGGTGCTCGGGGCGTCGGGCAGGAGCTCGACTGACCGGTCCGCGTGCAGCCGGGCGATCGGGATCGACGTGGCGGAGCGGGCAGGGTCCCCGGATTCGCGCGACTCGAGGACTCGGCCGGCCAGCCGGAAGCGGGTGCCGGTCTCGCCGTCGATCGCCGCGGACACGAAGCCGGGTGCCGCGAGGGCGGAGGACGAGAGGGCGACGGCGTCCGGGAAGAGCTCCGGGATGTGCGAGCCGAGCTCCTGGTCGAACATCCGGATGACGATCCGCAGGCTCGCGTTGAGCTCCACGGCCGCGAGCGCCGTGTTGAGGTTGGCCAGGTCGTCGTCGCCGGTCATGACGATCGCGGAGGCGGTCTCCACGTCGGCCTGGCTCAGCACCCGGGCGAGGAGCGGATCGCCGACGACGAGCCGGACCCCGGTGTCCGCCAGGTGCTCCGCGGCGTCGTCGTTGGCGCCGATCCCGACGACCTCCTCGTCGCGCATCCGAAGCTCGTCGATGGTGCGCAGACCGAGGTGGTCGAGCCCGCAGACGATGACGTGGCCGGTCGACAGCATCGGTGCAGTCTACGGTCGGCCACCGGCGGCCCCGGCGGCGTCGTCTGCCCGCCGTGGGCGTCGTCAGTCGGCGAGGTCGCCGGCGAGGATCGCCGCCATCTCCCGGGCGTTGGTCGTGCCGTAGTTGGCGTAGCAGTTGTTCATGAGCACGTGCGTGTCCTCGGCCGAGGACGCCGCGTCCCTGATGCGCGGCGCCCATTCCTCGAGCTCGTCCCGCGAGTACAGGTAGCGGAAGCGCTCGGCCGGCGTGATGCCCTTGGCCTCCCACGTCTCGCGATTGCGGCCGTGGAACCGGACGAGGGCGAGGTCCGAGGTCACCGCCGTGACCGGCGGCACGCTGCTCTTGAAGCCCTGCGGTTCGTCCACCATCACGAACGCGATCTTGCGGTCGGTCAGGAAGCGCAGCGTTCGCTCGGCGTTCTTCTCGTTGAGCCAGGAGGCGTTCCGGAACTCGACGGCCGGCGTCATCCCGTCGAGCCGCTCGACGGCGTCCTCGATCGCCGCCCGGTTCTCCGAGGACGGGAAGAACCAGCGCGGGAACTGGAGCAGGATCGAGCCGAGCTGGCCGGCCTCGCGGAGCGGCTCCAGGCCGTCGCGGAAGGTGGCCCAGACCTCGTCCAGCGCGTCGGCTGGCAGGTCCTTGGCGTAGACCCGCGTCTTGGCCGCGACCGGTGGGGGCAGGCTCTCGCGGATCGCCTTGGGCAGGCGCTTCGTCTCGGTTCCCTGGCCGGTCATCAGGGCATGCGCCTTGATGTCGAACGTGAAGTCCGCCGGGGTGCGCTCGACCCACAGCTCCGCGGTCCGGGCCGACGGCAACGCGTAGTAGGTCGCGTCGACCTCGACCAGCGGGAAGGTCGCGGCGTAGTGCTGGAGGCGTTCCTCCGCGGTCGTCGCGGAGGCGGGGTAGAAGACGCCGGCCGCGGTCATCGTCGGGTCGGTCCAGGACGCGGTGCCGATGCGGATCCGGCCGCCGGCGGGGATCTCGATCGGGACCATCGCGGCCGACTCGACGTCGTCGGCGCGCTCGTTCGCGATCTCGGGGCCGGGATCGTTGGGGTCGGTCGCAGTCGTCGTCATGGCGATGGGCGAGGCGGACCAGGGTGCGGGAACGATGGTGAGCCCGGTGGGACTTGAACCCACGACCGAGAGATTAAGAGTCTCCTGCTCTGCCGCTGAGCTACGGGCCCGGACGCATGATACCCGAACCGTTCCAGCCGGCTGGCAAGGGCGCCCAGCACGAAGGTGCCGTCGACCCCGCCGGTCGTTGCGCAAGGCGCCTAGCGCCCCACCGACAAGGGCACTTGCGCCATCGGCGCACGACGGATAGAGTCGCCTCCCGACGCCCCGTCCCACAGGAGCCAACGTGTCCTTCGAACAGACAGTCCTGCTCTCGGCGATCGCCGGGCTGACGATCTTCCTCGGCCTGCCCGTCGGCCGGCTCCGGAACCTGTCGACCAGGACGCAGGCCCTGCTGACGACGGCGGCTGCCGGCGTGATCCTGTTCCTGATCTGGGACATCCTGGCGCAGGCGGTGGAGCCCGTGGAGGGCGCCCTCGAGGCGGCCACGAGCGGCGACGGCCCGACCGCGGACTTCGTCGTGAACCTGCTCGCATTCGGCCTCTCGCTCGCATTCGGGCTGCTGTCGCTGGTCTGGTTCGCTCAGCGGATGCGCCGCCGCCGCGACGACGCCGGCATGTCGGTCCACGACATCGCGCTCGGGACGGCCGTGGGGCTCGGGCTCCACAACTTCTCCGAGGGGCTGGCGATCGGCCAGTCGGCGGCGACGGGCGCGACGGCCTTCGCTCTGATCCTCGTCGTCGGGTTCGCCCTGCACAACGCCACGGAGGGGTTCGGCATCGCGGCGCCGCTGACCACCGGGCCGCAGCCGACCTGGACCTTTCTGCTGGCGCTCGGCGTGATCGGTGGCGGGCCGACGTTCCTCGGTGGCGTCATCGGCTACACGTTCGTTTCGCCGCTGCTGTCGATCGTCTTCCTCGGCGTCGCGGCG
This sequence comes from uncultured Chloroflexia bacterium, assembly GCA_963720495.1. Lineage (GTDB taxonomy): Bacteria > Chloroflexota > Limnocylindria > Limnocylindrales > CSP1-4 > SPCO01. The sequence continues at coordinate 352,540 of CAVRFU010000001.1, read as the reverse complement.
GGCGCCCTGATCTACGTCTTCAACGAGATGATGGCGACGTCGCGGAAGTTCGCGCAGCCGGTCGCATCGAACGTGGCCCTCCTGATCGGTCTCCTGGTCGCGTTCGGGACGGACTTCTTCCTGGTCGCGGTCGGCGCCTGAGGGCCGGCGCCGGGCGGGCCGTCCGGCGCGCATCCTGACGCGCCTCGCCGATAGACTCCGGGCATGCCGACCAGGCTGATCCTCGACGTCGACACGGGCACGGACGACGCCGTCGCCCTGATGCTCGGCGCCCTCCACCCGGACCTCGAGCTGGTCGCTGCCACGACGGTCAACGGCAACGTCCCGGTCGAGTACTGCACGGAGAACTCGCTCCGCGTCTTCGACCACATCGGGCGGGCGGTGCCGGTCTACGAGGGCGTCGGCAAGCCGATCGCCCGGAACGACTTCCCGATCGCGCGGCCCGACATCAAGAGCACGGGCGCCGTGCACGGCGGCTACCTGGACATCCCGCCCGCCACCAGCCGCAAGCAGGCGACCGGCGCGGTCGAGTTCCTGATCGAGACCTACCGGGCCGCGACCGAGCCGATCGTCCTCGTCCCGGTCGGCCCGATGTCGAACATCGCGACCGCGTTCACCGCCGAGCCGCGCCTGCGCGACCTGGTCCCGGAGCTCGTGATCATGGGCGGCGCGAACCGCTACGGGAACGTCACGCCGCGCGCCGAGTTCAACGTCTGGGCGGATCCCGAGGCGGCCCGGATCGTGCTCGGCAGCGGGGTCCGGAAGATCACGCTGGTGCCCCTCGACGCGACCCACAAGGCGCTCGTCTCGCTCGACGACTGCGCGGCGCTCCGGGCGCTGGGCACGCCGGCCGGGGACGCGGCCGCGAGCTTCACCGAGCGGCGCATCGCCGGCTACGACCGGACCCAGCCCATGAAGCGGCCGAACGCGGCGCCGGTCCACGACGCCCTGGCCGTCGCCTCGATCGTCGATCCGGCCCTCATCTCGACCACGTTCCTGCACGTCGACGTCGAGACGCGGGGCGAGCTGACCGTCGGCGAGACCGTGGTCGACACGAACCACCGCGGCGACGGCGCGCCGAACGTGCACGTCGCGCTCGACGCCGATGAGGCCCGGTTCGTCGCGCTCCTGCTCGAGACCTTCGCCCGCCGGTGACGCCGTCCCCGAGTCGGCCTCGACAAGGAGACCTGAGCGCGGCGGCCGTCCGGGATGCTACCCTGAGCCGGTCCTTTCATGGCCGGTCCTGTGAGGCTGGCGTACCGGTCCCGTGAGGCCGGCGAAGGAGGCATCGATGTCTGCGCACGCGTCCGCCCACCGAGCCCGCGAGGCCGGTGGGTTCGTTGTATCCGGAGCCTCGTGATCGCCCGACCCACCCCACCGGCACCGCGCAGCAGCGCGGTCGTCGATCCCCGGATCGGCGACCTCGGGCCGGCCTTGCTGGCGTTGGAGGACGGCACGGTGTTCCCGGGCGTCGCGTTCGGGGCGCCGGTCGCGAGCGGTGGCGACCTTGTCGTCAACACCAGCCAGACCGGCTACCAGGAGGTCTGCACCGACCCCTCGTACGCGGGCCAGGTCGTGGTGATGACCTACCCGCTGATCGGTAACTACGGCCGTCTGGCCGACGACGACCAGTCGATCCGGCCGTGGCTCCGGGCCCTGGTCGTGGCCAACGCGACCGCGGCGGTCCTCGACGATGCCCGCCAGCTCGCGGCGCTCCTCCGCGACAACGCCATCCCGGCGATCGCGGGCGTGGACACGCGGGCCCTCGCCCGGCATCTGCGGGCCAACGGCTGCCTGCGCGGGATCGTCACGGCCCCCGGTGAGACCGATCCGGACGCGGCGGTCGCCGCGGCGCGGGCCGTCGGCCGGTGGGAGGACCAGGACTTCGTCGGCCAGGTGTCGCCCTCGTCGATCATGGATATCGGTCGAGCGGAGGACGGTGGTCCGTTGATCGGGATCGTGGACTTCGGGCTCAAGTCGAACATCGTCCTCGCGATGCGACGCCGCGGGGCCCGGGTGCGCATCCTGCCCCACACGATCTCGTCCTCCGTCGCCCTCGCCCCCGACATCGACGGCCTGATCCTGTCGCCCGGCCCCGGGGATCCGGCCCGCCTGGACGGACCCGTGGCTCTGGCGAAGGCGATCATCGATGACGGCCGGCCGCTGCTCGGGATCTGCCTGGGACACCAGATCGTCGCTCGGGCCGCGGGCGCCGAGACGACGCGGCTCCGGTTCGGCCACCACGGCGCGAACCACCCCGTCCGCGACCTCGAGCTCGGGCTGGTCCAGGTCACGGCCCAGAACCACGAGGTCCAGGTCGTCGGCCCGTCGGTCCCGGAGCGATCCGGTTTCCGGGTCAGCCAGGTCAACCTCAACGACGGGTCCGTGGAGGGCCTCCGCCACCGCGAGGCGCCCATCGAGACCGTCCAGTACCACCCCGAGGGCGCACCGGGGCCGCTCGACGCGCTGGCCGTGTTCGACCGCTTCGTGGCCGCCGCATCGGCCGTCGCCGTTCGATGACCGAGGCGTTCGTGAAGCCGGCCTCGGTGCTGATCATCGGGTCGGGGCCGGTCGTCATCGGCCAGGCGGCCGAGTTCGACTACGCGGGCACGCAGGCCTGCCGCGCGCTGCGGGCCGAAGGCGTGCGCACGATCCTGGTCAACTCGAACCCGGCCACGATCATGACCGACCCGTCGGTTGCGGACGTCATCTACCTCGAGCCGCTGACCGTGGAGGCCGTCGAGGCGGTCATCGCCCGCGAGCGGCCGGACGGCCTCCTCGCCGGGCTCGGCGGCCAGACCGCCCTCAACCTGACCGCGGCGATGGCCGACGCGGGTGTCTTCGATCGCCACGCCATCCGCCTCCTCGGGACACCGCTGTCGGCGATCCGGATGGCCGAGGACAGGGAGGCGTTCCGCGACCTGCTCGACCGGCTCGGCCAGCCCTACGCCCCGAGCTTCATCGTCGAGGGCGCGACGCAGGGACTCCGGGACGCATCGGCCGACGAGGCGTTGAGCACCATCGGCCTGCCCGCCATCGTCCGGCCGGCCTTCACGCTCGGCGGCACGGGCGGCGGCATCGTCGAGTCCGAGCCGGCCTACCGCGAGCGGATCCGGGCCGGCCTGCGCGCCAGCCCGATCGGCCAGGTGATGGTCGAGAAATGCCTCGTCGGCTGGCAGGAGATCGAGTACGAGGTCATGCGCGATGCCGACGACACGTGCATCGCGGTGTGCTCGATGGAGAACGTCGACCCGCTCGGCGTCCACACCGGCGACTCGATCGTCGTGGCCCCGGTCCAGACCCTGACCGACGCCGTCCACCAGCGCCTGCGCAGCGCGGCCCTCGCGATCATCCGGGCGCTCGGGGTCGAGGGCGGCTGCAACGTGCAGTTCGCGCTGTCACCCGACTCGACCGAGTACGCCGTCATCGAGGTCAACCCGCGCGTCAGCCGCAGCTCCGCCCTGGCGTCGAAGGCGACCGGCTACCCGATCGCCCGGGTCGCGGCCCAGATCGCCGTGGGTCGCCGGCTGGCCGAGATCCCGAACGTCGTGACCGGCACGACCGTCGCCGCGTTCGAGCCCGCGCTCGACTACGTCGTGGTCAAGCTGCCGCGCTTCCCGTTCGACAAGTTCCCGGGCGCGGACCGCAGCCTCGGCAGCCAGATGAAGGCGACCGGCGAGGTGATGGCCATCGACCGGACCTTCGGCTCGGCGCTCAACAAGGCCCTCCGCGGCCTGGAGCAGGCCGGCGTCGGGCCGCTGGCCGAGGATCCGAGCTGGGCGGCGACCTTCGGCTACCTCGCCGGGGTCTACGCCGGCGACCCGGACGACGACGGCCCGATCCAGTGGGTCGACGAGGCCGGTCAGGCGTGCGAGTCCACGCGGCACGCCCAGCGGACGGCCGCCCCGATCGTGTTGCGCCGGTTCCTCGAGCCGTCCGACAGCCGGCTGTGGCGGATCCTCGGGCTGATGCGGCGGGGCGTGCCGGAGGCCGTCATCGGCGGGACGACGGGCATCGCCGCCTGGTTCCTGGCCGAGATGGGGCGCAACGTCGCGCTCGAGGCGGAGGTCGCCGCGACCGGTCCGCGCCTGGCCGATGCGGGGGACGCCGCTGCCGCCGAGCTGCTCGCGACCGTCAAGCGGGCGGGCTTCGGCGACCGGGAGCTGGCCGACCTTGCGGCCACGACGCCGGCCGAGATCCGGGCCGCCCGCCTGGCGCTCGGGCCTGCGCCCCGGGTACGCGATGGTCGACACGTGCGCGGCGGAGTTCGCCGCCGAGACGCCCTACTTCTACTCGACCTACGCCGCGGCCGGATCCGTGCCCGAGGCGCCGCCGGTCGTCCGTCCGGCGGCCCTGGTCATCGGCTCCGGCCCCGTCCGGATCGGGCAGGGGATCGAGTTCGACTACTGCGCGGTCCAGGCAGCCGACACGCTTCGCCGGGCGGGCTGGAGCGCGGTGATGATCAACTCGAACCCGGAGACGGTCTCGACCGACTTCGACGCCTCCACCCGGCTCTACTTCGAGCCGCTGGACCCGGAGAGCGTCCGCAACGTGATCGACGCGGAGACGCCCGACGACGAGGCGCTCCTGCCGGCGGTCGTCGCGTACGGCGGCCAGACGCCGCTCAACCTGGCATCGCCGCTCGCCGAGGGCGGCGTGCCGCTGCTCGGCTCGACCCTGGAGTCGATCGACCAGGCCGAGGAGCGGACGCGGTTCTCGGCGCTCCTCGACCGGCTCGGGATCCCGCAGCCCGACGGCGGCATGGCCCACAGCGTCGACGAGGCGCTGACGCTCGCCGAGCGGATCGGCTACCCGGTGATCGTCCGGCCGTCGTTCGTCATCGGCGGCCTGGCCATCGACTTCTGCTATTCACCGGAGGACCTCGCCCGCCAGCTGGCCGCCGCGACCGTGGTCGATCCCGACCGTCCCGTCCGGATCGATCGCTACCTGGAGGGCGTGGAGGTCGATGTCGACGCAGTGTCGGACGGCGAGCGGGTCCTCATCCCGGGCCTGCTGGAGCACGTCGAGCGGGCCGGCGTCCATTCGGGCGACTCGGTCGGGATGTTCCCGCCCCAGACCGTCTCGGACGGCGACCAGGCCCTGATCGTGGCGACCATGGAGCGGATCGTGCTGGCGCTGGGCGCCCGGGGCCTCGTCAATGCCCAGTTCATCGTCCGCGACGACGGTGTCTACCTGATCGAGGTCAACCCGCGCGCCTCGCGGACGGTCCCGTTCCTGTCCAAGGTGACCGGCGTGCCGATGGTCGAGCTGGCGGTGCGGATCTCGCTCGGGGCCACGCTGCCGGAGCTCGGCTGGGATGGCGGCCACCTCGCGCCGCCGGCCTTCGTCGCGGTCAAGGCGCCGGCCTTCTCGACGGCCAAGCTGCGCGGGGTGGACCCGTCGGTCGGGCCGGGGATGCAGTCGACCGGCGAGGTCATCGGGATCCACGACGATCCGCGGGTGGCGCTGGCCAAGGCCCTGCTCGGGGCCGCGCTGGTCCCGCCGCGGCCGGGCGGCGACGGTGCGCTCGCCCTGCTGTCCATCGCCGATCGCGACAAGGGGACCCTGCCGCGCCTGGCCACCGCGCTGGCGGCCGCCGGCTACCGGATGGCCGCGACGCCCGGCACGCGCACGGCGCTGGCCGCGGCCGGTCACGATGCGCGGCCCGGTGGCCAAGCTCGGTGAGGCGGCGGACGAGGCGGCCGGCGAGGTCCCGATCCTCGACCTGATCGCATCCGGCGAGGTCCGTCTCGTGGTCAACACGCCGACGCCCCGCTCGGGGGCCGTGCGCGACGCCGCCGAGATCCGGCTGGCGGCGACCTCGGAAGGCATCCTGTGCCTGACCGCGATGGAGACCGCCGTGGCGGCGGCCGAGGCGCTCGATCCGGCGATCTCGAGCCGGCTGACCGACGTGCGCTCGCTCGACGAATGGGTGCCGGCGACCGCGCGTCTCGTCACGGCCCCGGCCTGAGCCGGGACGCCCCGGTCAGGACGGCGGCGCCACCACGATCGCCTGACCGAGGCTCCACAGGGTGAGCGTCGTGAGCCCGACCATCACGATCGCGAGCGGGATCTGACGGCGGCGCAGGGCGCTCGCGGAGATCCCGGCCGGTGCGTCGGCCGCCGCCACGACGTGGCCGCCCCAGGCGCCCAGCATGTGGCCGCCGACGACCGCGGCGAGCTGGACGGTCCAGACGAGGCCCGGTGGCAGCCACGCACCGCTCGGCGTGTGGAAGGCGGTGCCGAACAGGTTCCAGCCCTTCTGGAACGGGTCCGAGATGGCGATGAGGATGCGCTGGCCGTCGATCAGGAGATAGGTCAGGTAGTGGGCGATGAGATAGCCCAGGGCGATCGGCAGCAGGCCGGCGCCGATCGCACCGAGGCCGACGGTGGTGGCGACCGCGAAGGCGAGCCCCACGACGATGCCGAGCCACGCGAAGAGGAGCAGCGTCTTCACGGCGATGCCGGGTGCTCCGAACAGGTCGAAGAACGGCTGCGTCTGCGACAGCCCGTCGAAGATGATCGACGACACGCCCAGGGCGACGAGGGTCACGTCCGCCCGGCTCCAGCCCGGCTCGAGCAGGCCGCTCCCGAAGGACCGGCGGGCGACGCGCCCGTCCTCGTCCACCAGCCGCCAGTAGGCGAGGCGACCGAGGGTCCGGAACCAGACCGTGAACGTCTCGCCGTGGGAGCGCCATTCGTCGCGACCGAACTGGGCCATCATCGCCAGCGTGAGCGCGGTGTAGCCGACGACCACGATGAACAACGTGGACGGGCCGGCCACGACGACGAGCTCCAGCCAGACGAAGAACGCGAAGCCCGCGACCGCCGGCCAGCGCCCGACGCGCTCCGGAAAGTCGGCGATGGCCCAGCCCTGGACGTGCAGCGCGCGCAGGAGCGCGGCGCCCAGGTCGTGGAGCGTGGAGAACGGGTCGAGGAACTGCCAGGCCGGGCCGACGATGGCGCAGATGATGGCCAGCCCGACCCAGCCGTAGACCCACAGGAAGAGCGTCGCGACGTCGCCGTCGCTCGAGCCGCCGGCGATGCCCTGGGCGATGATCCACGCCCAGCCGAACAGGCCGATGGCACGGAGCGCGATCCGGAGCCAGGCGGGCGGCAGCGTCCCCTCGGCGGTCAGGTCCGGCGGTTGCGCGCGGACGTCGCGGACGATGACGAAGATGAAGGACAGGGCGACCGTCGCGGCGGCCCCGACCACGTAGACGGCCAGTGGCAACCGGCTCGCGTAGGTCGCGTTGAGCGTGTGGGCGGCCACCGTCGCGGGCAGCAGGAACGCGAAGCCCAGGGCGGCCGCGACGGCCCCGCTCAGCCGCGCCGCGAGCGATCGCCGCCGCTCGCGGGTCACGTCTGGTCGGGTGGGCGTGTCGTGGTCGTCGTGGTCGTCGGCGCGTCCGGCGGCGCGGGTGACGCGGGTGGCGCGGTGGCGCCGGTGGCGCGGCTGGCGGCGTCCCGTCCGGCCCGCCGGGTCGATTTCGCCGGGTCAGCAGGTAGGCGGCGCCGGCGATCAGGACGAGCAGGGCCACGATGATCGGGATGATCACGTCGCTGCCGCTCCCGGCGGCGGTGCCGTCTCCCGAAGGGCTGGGCGCGGCCGTCGGGGCGACCGCGGAGGGTGTCGGTGCGGTCGTCGGCGACGCGGTCGCGCTGGCTTCGGCGCTCGCGGTGGCAGTCGGGATCGCGGTCGGGGCCGCGCTCGCGGCGATGGCCACGGTGAAGGTCCAGGTCGCGTGCGCCACGTCGCCGTCGGTCGCGAGCGACGTGGATTCGACGAGGTAGGTCCCGTCGCCGAGCGGCGTGGCGGGTGTCGCGACCATCCGCGTGTCGTCCGCGGGGTCGACGCCGCCCTTGGCGACCTGGGTGCCGCTGGCGTCCTTGACCACCAGGCTGCTGCCGTCGGGCTTCATCGCCTGGCTGTAGACGCCCGAGACCTCGGCGACGGGTTCGGTGACGGTCGACTTGTCGGCCGGCGTCGCCGTCTCGAGCTCGGCGTGGGCGAGCACGAGGCCCGGCACCGCGAGCACGAGAAGGGCCGCCGCGAGGAGCGGCGGCCACCAGCGACGGCGAGACGGATGCTGCATGTCCTTCGGAGTCTACAAACGTTCGCCCGACCGCGCCGCGGACAAGGCGGTACGATCGTCCCAACCGATCCGCCGCGGCCATGCGCCGCCCAACCCCGAGGTCATGCGTGCCCACCACCGTCCCTGAGGTCGCGTTCAGCGACCAGCGCCTCGACAACGGCCTTCGGGTCATCGTGGCCGAGGATCACCTGGCCCCCGTCGTCGCAGTCAACCTGTGGTACGACGTCGGCTCGAAGCACGAGGTGACCGGCAAGACCGGCTTCGCCCACCTGTTCGAGCACGTCATGTTCCAGGGCTCCCGGCACGTCGCCAAGGCGGAGCACATCGCCCTCGTCCAGGCGGCCGGCGGCACGATGAACGGCTCGACCTGGCTCGATCGCACCAACTACTACGAGACGCTGCCGGCCCATCAGCTCGACCTGGCGCTGTGGCTCGAGGCGGACCGCATGGCGACGCTCCTGGACGCGCTCAGCCAGGAGAACCTCGACAACCAGCGCGAGGTCGTCAAGAACGAGAAGCGCTGGTCCTACGACAACCGGCCCTACGGGTCGTTCCAGGAGAAGCTCCAGGGCCACCTGTTCCCGCCCGAGCACCCGTACCACCACTCGACCATCGGCTCGATGGACGACCTCGACGCGGCCACGATCGAGGACGTCAGCTCGTTCTTCCGGACCTACTACGCGCCGAACAACGCGGTGCTGTCCGTGGTCGGGGACGTGGAGACGGCCGATGTCGTCGCGTCGGCGCGGCGGTTCTTCGGGGCGATCCCGGCCAACCCGGACATCCCGCCACTCGGCGACCTGACGCTGCCGCCGACCCTCGGCGGCGAGCGGCGCGAGACGGTCTTCGACCGGGTGCCGCTGCCGCGCGTCCACGTCGGGTTCCGGGCGCCGGCGTTCGGCGACCCGCGTCTCGATGCGCTCGACCTGGCCGGCCAGATCCTGTCGGGCGGCAAGGGCAGCCGGCTCAACCGGCGGCTGGTCCGCGACGAGCGGATCGCCCAGGACGTCGCGATCTTCACGCTCGGGTTCGTCGGCGGAGCGTCGGTCACGGCCGGCTGGGCCACCGTCCGGCCGGGCGTCTCGGTCGCGCGCGTGGAGGCGGCGCTCATCGAGGAGCTGGAGCGGCTGACGACCGAGCTCGTCAGCGACGACGAGCTGGCCCGCGCCAAGGCGCTGACCGAGGCCGACGAGCTCGGCGCCCTGCAGCGCGTCGAGGAGCGGGCCGACCGGCTGTCGATGTACGCGACGCTGTTCGACGACCCGGGTCTCATCAACCGGATGCTGCCGCGCTACCTGGCGGTCACGCCGGAGGCGATCCGGGACGTCGCCGCGGCGGTCTTCCGACCCGACAACCGACTGGTCCTGACCTACCTGCCCGAGGGCTCGTCGGCGGACGACGTGGCCATCTCGGATGACGCGGCAACGACCGGGGACGACGAGGTGGCGGCATGAGCACCACGACCGATCCGCGACCGGACGGCCCCGTCCTGGCCGACCGGCCGGAGCCGGGGGCGCCGCGCGCCTACGAGTTCCCGGCGGTCACCGGCCGGACCCTCTCCAACGGGCTGTCGCTGGTGGTCGCCGACCTGCCCGGGCGCCCGCTCGTCTCGGCGTCGCTGATCCTCACGGGCGGCTCGGTCGAGGAGCCGGCCGAACTCGGGGGAGCGATGGTCCTCGCCGCGCGCGCGTTGACCGAAGGCACCGCCCGGCACGACGCGATCGCCCTGACCGAGGCCGCCGAGCGCCTGGGCGCCTCGCTCCACGCCGAGGCCGGCTGGGACGCGCTGACGGTCGGCGTCGACGTCCCCGCCAGTCGTCTCGAGCCCGCCCTCGAGCTGGTCGCCGAGGTCCTCCTCGAGGCGACCTTCCCGGAGTCCGAGGTCGAGCGTCTCCGCGACGAGCGGCTGAACGACCTCCTGCAGGCCCAGGCGGACCCCCGCCGGCGTGTCGAGGAGGCCTTCGTCGGGACGATCTACGCCGCCGAGGCGCCGTACCACCGGCCGTCCGGCGGGACGCGCGACACCGTGGAACGGCTGACGGCCGAGGCCCTCCGCGCGACCTACCAGCGGACGCTCCGGCCGGAGCGCGCGACGCTCGTCGTCGGCGGCGACCTCACCGGGCTCGACGTCGACGGGATCGCCGAGCGCCTCTTCGGATCGTGGGTCGGATCGGGCGCCGGCAGCGCGTCGAACGACGGTGGCGCGATCGACGACACCGGGACGTCCGTCGGGCGGCTCGTCCGCGTGATCCACCGACCGGGCTCCGTCCAGACGGAGATCCGGGTCGGCCACCGCGGCCTGCCCCGTCGGATCGCCGACTTCCACGCCGTCTCGGTGATGAGCGCGATCCTCGGCGGCCTGTTCAACTCGCGCCTCAACATGAAGCTGCGCGAGGAGAAGGGCTACACGTACGGCGCGGGAGCCGGGTTCGACATGCGCCGCGGCGCCGGTCCGTTCTCCGCTCGCGCCGCCGTCAACACCGAGGTCACCGTGCCGGCGATCGTCGACATGCTGGCCGAGCTGACCCGGATGCGTGACGTGCCGGTCGACGAGGCCGAGCTCGCCGCCGCCCGGGACTTCCTCATCGGTGTCTTCCCGCTGCGGTTCGAGACCGCGGGCGCCGTCGTCGGCGCGCTCGGCAGCCTGGCGGTCCACGGCCTGCGGCGTCGAGGAGCTGGTCGGCTACCGGGTCAACATCGAGGCCGTCGACGTCGCGGCCGTCGCGGCCGCTGCCCGCTCCCATCTCCACGTCGACGACGCCTCGATCGTGCTCGTCGGGGACGTCGATGCGTTCGGACCGGCCCTCGAGGCTGCCGGCCTCGGCACGGCTCGTGATCGAACGCGACGAGGTCTCCCTCGCGACCGGTCCGGCCGAGGAGGACGCCCAGCCCGGACCGATCGACGACGAGGGCGACACCGGACCGACGGCCGGCGCCGAGGAACCCGCGCTGCCGGGTCTCGACGACACCGCCGCGGACGATGGCGAGGCGACACCGGGCGACCGGACGGCGGTCATCGACCCGGCCTGAAACCTTTTCGGCGCCAGCCGTCTCAGGGGAGTGAAAGCCGGTCGAGCGACCGGCGCCCCTGGGAGATGACCTGGCATGCGCAACGACGTCAAGCTGGTTCGCGGTCTGGCCGTCGCCGCGGTCACGGTGTTCATGATCGGTGGCGCCGCGTTCGCGGCGGAAGGGCTCACGCAGCCGGACCGCGGCAGCGCGCCGGCCGTGCTGTCGCCGAACACCGAGACCGCCGAACCGACCGAGACCGCCGAACCGACCGAGACCGCGGAGCCGACGGAGACGGCCGAGCCCACCGAGACCGCAGAGCCGACGGAAACGGCCGAGCCGACGGAGACCGCGGAACCGACCGGAACCGCCGAGCCGAACGACGACCACGGGCACGATCGCGCCACGCCACAGGCGACCGACGATCACAGCGGGCCGGGCGGCGGAGACGGCGACGACGACGGACCCGATGCCACCGATGACCACGGTGGCCACGGCGGCGACGACGGCCCCGACGCGACCGACGACCACGGTGGTGAGAGCGGTCACGGCAGCAACAGCGGCCACGGGGGCGGGGGCGGCGACGACGACTGACCCGACGCGGCACCTTCCCGCCCGACGTGCACGGACGGACCGGCCGACCATGGATCCGCTCGACCTCCGGCATCATGGGGGCGAGCGGATCCGACGCGCCCGGCCAGGATCCTCCGCCCCGATCCGGGAGTCGACCGATCCCTTCCTCGCCCCCCACCGCCGGTTCGTTCGATGATCGGACAGAGCGTTCGATCGTCGATGCCGTCCTCGATGGTGATCGAGATGCGTACCGTCACCTCGTTGAGCGCGAATTGGCCGCGGTCGTCCGAGCCTGCCATCGGGTCCTGGGTGACCTGCACGAGGCCGAGGACGTCGCCCAGGAGGCATTCGTGACCGCGTATCGCTCGCTGGCCAGCTGGCGCGCCGACGGACCGTTCGGTGCCTGGTTGACCCGCATCGCCGTCCGGCTCGCGTTGCGCCGGGTCGGGCAGCGGCGCTCCGTGACGTGGCTGGACACCGCGGACGCGGGCGGGGTCGGCGCATCCATCGCGGCCGATCCCGCGCTCGACCCGGCCACGCAGGCGATGCGGGCCGAGCGGGCGGCCGACCTGCGGACCGCCGTGTCGGGGCTGCCGGAGCCCTACCGCGAGGTCGTCGTCCTGCGCTTCTACGGCGAGCTCTCGCTGGACGAGATCGCCCGCCAGACTGACCGGCCGCTCGGCACGGTCAAGACCCACCTGCGACGCGGCCTCCTCCGGCTGCGCGAGACGGTCGACTCGGGGCACGTCGCATGACCGGCCCCATCCGTCGGTTCGATCCCTCGGAGCTGGCCGGCGGTGGCGATCCGGAGCCGTCGACCGCCGAGCTGGCCGATGCGCTCGCCGTCGCTCGCGAGCTCGAATTGCTGACCGCCGAGCCGGGCATCCGACCCACCGCCGGGTTCGAGGACCGGGTGATGGCCGCGATCGCCACGGAGCCGGCGCCACGGCTCGTCATCCGACCCGGGTCCGCGGTCCGTGGCGGCCGGGCCGGGGCATTGCTGCTCGCGATCCGGGACTCGTGGGGCATCGCCACCACCGGTGGCCGGCCGATGGCGATGCGGGCGCAGGCCCTCGCGTTCGTCTTCCTCGCGGTCGTGGCCGTGGGAGCCCTGACCGGTGTCGGGGCGATGACGGTCGGGTCGCTGCTTGGCCGGGGACCGGTCTCCAGCCCGACGATCGCGCCCGGCCCGACGATCGTGCCGAGCGCGAGCCCGTCCGGCCTCCCGTCGGGCGAGCCCGTCACCGAGCGGCCCCGTGCCGTCGACCAGCCCGGGCCAGAGCGACTCCCCGGAACCCGGAGAGACGGCGAGTCCGACGGCGACGACGCGGCCGGGTCAGACGGCACGGCCCGGGGAGACGCCCAGGCCGACCGAGACGCCCAAGCCCGGCGAAACGCCCCGGCCGACGCGAACCCCGCGGCCGACCGAGACGCCCAAGCCCGGCGAGACGCCCGGGGCAACGGATGACCACGGCGGTGACGGCGGTGGTGGCGGCGGCGGGGGAGGCGGCCCAGGCCCGGGTTAGAAGCTGCCCGAGCGTCCTCCGGGGCGCGGTACCCTCCGCGAGTGATCGTCATCATCGGCTCGCCCACGGCCCGGTCGGTCGATGGCGTCCTGCAGGCTGCCGGCACGGCGTCGCGCGTCGCCCTCGCTGCCGCGAGAGGCGGGCGTTCCGTCCAGCTGGTCGGCAAGACCGGCGACGACGCGACGGCCGACGCGATCGTCCTCGACCTGGCGCGGGGCGGCGTCGGCCACGTCGCGCTCCTCCGGGACCCGGCGAACCCGACCCCGGTGGAGGCAGGGCCGTCCGATGACCTCGCCGCGGCCACGGAGGACCTCGACGGTGCGCGCGAGGCAGAGGCGCGCGACGCGGCCCTCCTCGCCATCCCGGCCCTCGAGGCGGCCGACGTCGACCTCGGCCTGCGCTACCTGACGGACTATCGCGTGGTCGTCCTCGCCGATCCGTCCACGGCCGACGTCGTCGCGGTCGCCGCGGACGCCGCTCGTTGGGGCGAGGCGCGGCTGATCGTGGTCGTCGCGGCGGGCCGGCCCGCGCCGGACGGCCTCCCCGGCGATGCCGTCGTCCTCGAGGCACCCGACGCCGATCCGGACGGGGCGTTCGCGGACCTGGTCGGTGCGTTCGCGGCCGCGCTCGACGCGGGCGACGAGCCGGAGACGGCGTTCCGCGCGTCGCTCGCGTCCGACGGCTGGAGCGGCGCCGAGCCCGGCTGATCGCCGGCTGACCTCGGGCCGCCGGACGCCGGCCGCTCGCCTCAGAGCCCGACGGTGGGCTGGGCCGGCTCGGCGAGCCGCTCGATCAGCTCCGGGCCGTCGCGCCGGACGTCGTTGACGAGCCGCACCACCGGGTAGACCTCGAGCTCCACCGACTCGTTCGGGACGAGCAGGCCGAGGAGCTCGCCCGGATCCGCGGGATGCGGGTCGAGCCAGCGATCCCAGGCGGTCGTCGTCGACGACGACGGGCATCCGGTCGTGCAGGTCGCTCAGCGCGTCGTTCGGAGTCGTGGTCACGATCGTGAAGGTCCGCCGGACGGTCTCCGTGGCCGGGTCGCGCCAGCCCGCCCAGAGACCGGCCAGGGCGAGCGGCCGGCCATCGCGCCGCACCACGCGGTAGGGCTGGCGGACCGTGCCCTCCCGCTTCCACTCGTAGAACGAATTGACCGGCACGAGACAGCGCTTGCGCACGAACGCGTCGCGGAAGGCCGGGCTGCTGGTGATCGTCTCGGCCCGCGCGTTGAACATCCGCGACCCGACCTTGGCCTCCTTGGCCCAGTGGGGGATGAGCCCCCAGTGGTACGCGGTGACGGCGCGCCGCTCCTCGCGCTGGACGACGACGACGGCCTCGTCGGTCGGCGCGACGTTGAACCGCCCCCCGGGATCGTCGACGAGCGGCTCGGCTCCGAAGATCTCGGCCAGGTCGGACGCGGGACGCTCCTGGGTGAACCGACCGCACATCGTCCGAGTCTAGCGAGCCGTCGCGGAAACCGGCCGGCGCGCCATCGCGCGCCCGCTCCGCTCCGGCTGCTCCTGTACAGTCCGGGCGATGACTGACACTGGCGCCCCGGACGGCCAGCCGGATCCCTCCGTCACCGGTCGGCTGACGCGCGACCGCGCGCTCGGCTTCCTCGGCCGCGGCAACGAGCTGCTCGCGTCGGGCGACTTCGCCGAGGCCGGCGGCTATTTCTCGCGGGTCGTCGGGTTCGACGATGCGGAGATCACCGCGGCCGCGCTGCTCGGCCTGGGTGAGGCGCACTACCGGCTCAACGACGAGCCCGCCGCCGTCCAGTCGTGGACCGCGGTCCTCCAGCTCCCGGAGACGCCCTCGACCTACTCGGCGTGGCGCAACATCGCGGCCGCCCGGGTGCGCGACGGCGACCTGACCGGCGCCATCGACGCCTACCGGGAGGCGGACCGCCGGGCACCCC
Source organism: uncultured Chloroflexia bacterium (assembly GCA_963720495.1). Classification (GTDB taxonomy): domain Bacteria; phylum Chloroflexota; class Limnocylindria; order Limnocylindrales; family CSP1-4; genus SPCO01. The sequence continues at coordinate 337,418 of CAVRFU010000001.1, read as the reverse complement.
ACGAGGACAAGGCCGAGATCGCCAATCGCCTCGGCTGGCTCACCAAGGAGACCGGCGATACGCGCGCCGCGGGCCGCTACTTCGCGAAGGGTCGCGGCGATCCACCGCGCGTCACGGTCACGCTCCTGCTCATCGCGGTGACGACCATCGTGTCCCTCACCGCGATGCTGTCCTCGGAGGGCCCGAACCTCTACCAATGGCTGCAGCTGGACAAGGCTGCGGTGGCGGCGGGGGAGTACTGGCGCCTCTGGACGGTCACCCTGCTGCACTCGCCGAGCGACCCGCTGCACCTGATCTTCAACATGTACGCCCTGTGGCTGTCGGGCACGGTCGTGGAGCGCTGGTACGGCCCGCTCCGCTTCCTGGCGTTCTACCTGGCCTGCGCGGCGGCCGGCTCGACGGCCAGCTTCGTGTTCGGTGGCGACGTGCCATCGGTCGGCGCCTCGGGTGCGATCTTCGGGCTCTTCGGGATCCTGCTCGCGGCCGGTCGCCTGCACCGCCCGGTCGACCGGCAGAGCCGGGGGATCGTCAGCCAGCTGATGGCCCTCGTCGTGATCAACATCGTGTTCGGCTTCGCGTCCGGCGGCTCGATCGACAACGCCGCCCACCTCGGCGGTCTGGCGGCCGGGCTCTGGCTCGGGGCCATCGTCCCGCCCACGGGCGTGCCGACCCTGTCGTCGATGTGGCAGCGGCCCGGCGCGACGACCGTCGCCCCCGGCAGGTCGTCCGCGCCTAGCTACGTGATGGGTCTCGGGCTCGTCGTCGTCGCGGTCGTCGTCGTGGCCGGCCTGGCGATCGGGACCGGCGAACGGCAGGGAGTGCCCGACCAGGTGCCCAACGCACGCGCCGCACCACACGACGGCTAGGGCGGCGTCAGACCGGCTCGGCCTCCGCACCGCCGACCGCCGCCTCGTCCTCGATCCCCTCGACCGCCGCCTCGACCGACAGGTAGCAGTGGTCCTCGCCGATGGTCGTCATCAGGCCCGTCCGCCGCATCCGGTCGCGGACCGATCCGCGCACCTGCGCCAGCCGGACGTCGACGCCCCGTCCGGCGAGCTCCGCGTGAAGGGCGGCGAGCATGTCCGTCGTCGCGACATCGAGGTCGGCGGTCGCGCCGATGTCGAGCACGAGCGCACGCGGCGCGTCGGCGCGGTCGGTGATGAGCGCCATGATCTGGTCGTTGGCGACATCGGCGTTGACGAAGGTGAGTGGGACGTTCGGGCGCAGCACGAGGAATCCCGCGACCGGCTCGGCCGTCGTGTGCCGCCCGGCGTCGGCGTAGACCGGCGGTCGCCCCGGGATCCGCCCGAGCACGGCGATGTACGGCCGGCTCGCCTGGTACAGGATCGCCAGCAATGACAGGGCCACGGCGATGGCCATCCCGGTCAGGGCCGTCGTGAAGACGACGCCGCCGAGGGCCGTCATCGCCAGCAGGAAATCGGTTCGGCGCCAAGCGAGATAGCGCCGGAGCTCGCCAAGGTTGACCAGGCTCACCACCGAGACGATCACGATCGCGGCGAGGACCGACGTCGGCAGGTTGCGGAAGATCGGTGCGAGCACGATCGCCGTCGCGAGCACGAGCGCCGCCGTGATGAGTGAGGCGAGCTGGGTCCGGTTGCCCGACGCCTCGCCGGTCGCCGACTGGCTGAAGCTGGCGTCGACCGGGAACCCGCCGAACAGGCCGCTCGCCACGTTCGACGAGCCGATCGCGATCAGCTCCTGGTCCGGGTCGATGTCGTAGCCGTGACGGGCGCCGAACGAGCGCGCCGCGCCGATCGATTCGGCCAGCGCCAGGAACACGATCCCGAAGGCGCCGGTGACGAGGAAGACGACGTCGCCGATCGGGATGCGCGGGATGCTCGGGGTCGGGATGCCGGTCGCCACCTCGCCGACGACCGCCACCCCCTCCGCCGCGAGGTCGAGGACGGTCGAGAGCACGATCCCGACCACCAGGACGACGAGGGCGCCGGGGATCCGCGGCGCGACGCGCTTCAGGGCGAAGATCGCGATCATCGAGCCGATCCCGAGCGCCGCGGTGGCCGGCACGAGCTCGCCGATCTCCTGCGCGATCGCGACGAGTCGCTCGATGATCGTCCCGCTCACGGCCGGGAGTCCCAGGAGCGCCGGGATCTGGCCGACGGTGATGGTGACGGCGAGGCCGATGACGAAGCCGGTCACCACCGACGCCGCCAGGAACTGCGACAGGAAGCCGAGGCGCGCGGCGCCCGCCACGACCAGGATCGCGCCCACGATGAGCGCCAGCGCCGCCGTGAGCGTGACGAACGTGGCGGGATCCTGCGAGGCCCCGATCGCGGCGACCACCGACGCCGACAGGATCGCGACCGACGAGCTGGCGGTGACCTTGAGGTGGCGCGACGTCCCGAAGATCGCGTAGGCCGTCAACGAGGCGAACGCGGTCACCAGGCCGAGCTCCGGCGGGACCCCGGCCAGGCCGGCGTAGGCCATCGCGACCGGGACCATGACGCCCCAGCTGACGAGCCCGGCGATCGCATCGAACCGGAGATCCGCCCGGTCGTAGGCGGGCAGCCAGCTGACGATCGGGACGTAGTGCCGGATGACTGCCCCGACCGACGGCCGCTGGCGCGCCGGAGCCGCGGGCGGCCGGTCCGTCACGCGCCGCAGACCGGGGCAGATCCGACCATGCCGGCGGTGTGCGCCCGGCTGTCGTGCCCTCCGGTCCCGTCCTCCATCGACCCCATCGTAGCAACCATGTCGGACCGTCTCGGGGCCGAATCCCGTGTGTCACACTGTCGCCGGGCCGATCTGGCCTCAGCTTCAGGAGGGTGTCTGCATGCTTCGACCGCCCGTGGGGGTCGCCCTGCTCGGGTTCGTCGCCCTGATGGCAGGGTTCGCCTACAGCGTCATGGGTCTGCGCTATGCCGGGTACGTCGTCTTCGGGCGGGGTGACATCGGCCAGGGCCTGCTGCTGTGGGGCCTGCTGACCCTCCTCGTCGGCATCCTGTTCTTCGCCGCCGCGTTCGCGCTCTGGGCCACCCAGCCGTGGGGCTGGCTGTTCACCCACTATCTCGCGATCTTCGGCCTGCTCGAGGCGTTCTTCGTGATGATCGCGAACAACAGCCTGACCGACGGCATCGCGGTGGCGATCTTCCCGTTGGTCGTCATCTGGTACCTCAACGACCGCGACGTGAAGGCGGCGTTCGGGATGGACCAACCGGCCTAGGCCCCGACCGGCGGCGTCATCGCCGCCGAGTGCCATGTTCGCCACGCTCCTGGGCGCGCTGCCTCGACCGCCGATCGCCGCCGACGCGTCGATCGATGAGCTCGTCGAGGCAGCCGTCCGCGCCCAGGAGGCGGCCGGCCTCGAGCCCGTCACCGACGGTGGCCTCCGCCCGGCCGACGATCCCGTCGTGGCGTGGCGAGCGACCGCCCGCCTGACCGACCGGGCGGTGAAGCAGGCGCTCACCGGGCCGTACAGCGCGGGACACGACGTCGGGGCGCCGGCCGCTCTCCGATCGGCGGACACGCTGGCTCGCGCGACCGACCTCAATGCCGTCCTGCGGGCGCTTGCGGCGGCCGGCTGTCCGCTCATCGAGATCCACGAGCCGGCCGCGGTGACGATCGGGGCCGATCCGGCGGAGCGGGCGCTCTTCCGCGACGCCCACGAGCGACTGCTCGACGGCGTCGCCGGGTCGCACCTCTCGCTCGCCGTCACCGGCGGCAGTGCGGACGGCGCCGGCGTCGAGACCCTGCTCGCCGCGCCCTACGCCAGCCTGGCCGTCGACCTGATCGACGGCCCGGACAACTGGCGGCTCGCGACGACCACGCCCGGTGACCGCGGGATCGTGTGTGGCGTCGTGTCCGTCGCGGCGGATTCCTATGACGGGCCGGAGCCGCTCCTGTGGGCGGCCGGCTACGCGGCGTCGACCCGGGGCCGTGGATCCATCCCGGGTCGGGCTGGCCACGGCCGGCTCGCTGGCCGCCCTTCCGTGGGCGGTCGCGGAGGCCAAGATGGCTCCGGCTCGGCGAGGCGGCGCGGCTCGCGTCGGCGCCGCTCGAGGAGCGCCTTGCGGCCATGGATCCACGGGCCGTCAGCAGCCGGACCGCCGCGCTCGGGCGCGACGCATCTGCGCCGCCGTCGGACGACGAACCGGGTCACGCGCCGACTTGATACCGAGACGCGGCGGTGCCACCATCCACCGACCTCTCTATCATGGGATCGAGACGAACCAGTCCGGTCACCCAGGCGCCGCAGGAGGTTCATGTCCGTGAGCGAACACATCGCGTTCGTGGTCAATGGGACGCCCCGCGAGCTGGACGTCGAGCCGAGACGCCTCCTGGTCCAGGCGTTGCGTGAGGACCTCGACCTGACCGGGACCCACGTCGGCTGCGACACCAGCCAGTGCGGTGCCTGCACCGTCCACGTCGACGGGCGGGCGATCAAGTCCTGCACGATGCTGGCGGTCCAGGCGGATGGCGCCGAGGTGCTGACCATCGAGGGTCTCGCCGACGGCGACACGCTGCACCCCATGCAGGCCGCGTTCTGGGAGAAGCACGGCCTCCAGTGCGGGTTCTGCACCCCCGGCATGATCATGACCGCGGTCGACCTGCTCGAGCACAACCCGGATCCCGACCGACGACGAGATCCGGCATGCCATCGAGGGCAACTTCTGCCGCTGCACCGGCTACCAGAACATCGTCGCGGCCATCCGCCACGCGGCCGAGACCATCCGGTCCGGCGCGCCCGTCACCGCGTAGGGCAGGGGAGGCCGAGATGACCACCGAAGCCGTCCCCGACGTCCTCGGGGCGAGCATCAAGCGGGTCGAGGATCCGCGCTTCATCACCGGTGCCGGCAACTACGTCGACGACATCAAGCTCGCGTCGATGGCCCACATGGCGATCCTGCGGAGCCCGTACGCGCACGCCAACATCCGCTCGATCGACACCGCCGCGGCCCGGGCGATGCCGGGCGTCGTCGCCGTGTTCGTCGGTGCCGACATCCCGTACAACCCGATGCCGATGGCCTGGCCGGCCGGTGGCAGCGCCGGGATCCAGAACAACGTCAGCACGCCCCGGACGCTCGCCACGGACAGCGTCAAGTGGACCGGCGAGGGCGTCGCGGCGGTCGTCGCCGAGACGGAGGCGCAGGCGTTCGACGCGCTCGAGGCGATCGTCGTCGACTACGAGCCGCTGCCCGCGGTCGTCGATGCCGACAAGGCCATCCTGCCGGGCGCGCCACAGCTCCACGAGGCCGCCCCCAACAACGTCGTCTTCGAGTGGAGCGTCGGGGACAAGGCCGGGACCGACGCGGCCGTCGACGGCGCCGAGGTCGTGGTCCGGCAGCGGATCGTCAACCAGCGCCTCATCCCGAACCCGATGGAGGTCCGCGGGGACATCGGCTGGTACAACCCGGGCACGGACGAGTACACGATCTGGATGTCGAGCCAGACGCCGCACATCCAGCGCCTGCTCCTGGCCGCGTTCGTGATGGGCGTCCCGGAGCACAAGATCCGGTGCATCAGCCCGGACGTCGGCGGCGCCTTCGGGACGAAGATCTTCTGCTACCCGGACTACGCCCTGGTGCTGTTCGCGAGCAAGGCGCTCGGCGGCCGGCCGGTCAAGTGGATCGAGACCCGCCGCGAGAACTACCAGAGCACGATCCATGGCCGCGACCACATCACCCACCTGGAGATCGCCGGCACGCGCGAGGGCGAGATCACCGGCCTCCGGGTCAAGACGCTGGCCAACCTCGGCGGTCGCCTGTCGACGATCGGACCGGGCATCCCCACGACGCTGTACGCGCGCGTCCTCAGCGGCTGCTACAAGATCCCGAACGTCTACGCCGAGGTCACCGGCGTCTACACCAACACGACCTTCGTGGACGCCTACCGCGGCGCCGGCCGGCCGGAGGCGACCTACGTCATCGAGCGGGCGATGGACCTCTTCGCCGCCGAGATCGGGATGGACCGCGCGGAGATCCGGCGACGCAACTTCATCCAGCCGGACCAGTTCCCGTACGAGAACCCGTCCGGGCTCGGCACGGCGTCGGGCGGCGCCAAGATCTACATCGATTCCGGCAACTACGAGCCCGCCCTCGACAAGGCGCTCGAGATGGCCGGCTACGGCTCGCTGGCGGCGACCAAGGCGGAAGCCAAGACCCGCGGCAAGCTCCTGGGCGCCGGTCTCTCGACCTACATCGAGGTCTGCGGCGTCGCCCCGTCCAAGTGGATCGGCGCGGTCGGCGAAGGCTGGGGCGCGGCGATGTGGGAATCGGCCAACATCAAGATGCACCTGACCGGCAAGACGGTCGTCACCATGGGCACCCAGCCGCAGGGCCAGGGCCACGAGACGACCTACTCGCAGGTCGTCTCGCACGAGCTGGGCATCCCGATGGAGGACATCGTCATCCAGCACAGCGACACCCAGGGCACCCCGTTCGGCTACGGGTCGTACGGCTCCCGCACCTCGTCGGTCGGCATGACCGCGGCGATCAAGGCGTCGACCAAGATCCGCGAGAAGGCCCGCAAGTTCGCGGCGCACATGCTCGAGGCCTCCATCGACGACATCGAGATCGACGGACCGAACTACTTCGTGAAGGGCAGCCCGGACCGGGTCAAGACCATCCAGGAGATCGCCTTCGCGATCGACCTCGCGTTCGACCCGCCCGAGGGCATGGAGCCGTACCTCGACGAGACGGCCTACTACGACACGCCCAACTGCACGTGGCCGTTCGGCACGCACATCGCGATCGTCGAGATCGACGAGGACACCGGCCACGTCGACCTGGTGCGGTACATCGCGGTCGATGACGTCGGCAAGAAGATCAACCCGATGATCGTCGACGGCCAGCTCCACGGCGGGATCGCCCAGGGCGTCGGCCAGGCGCTCTGGGAGGGTGCCGTCTACGACGACCAGGGCCAGCTGCTGACCGGGTCGATGCTCGACTACACGATGCCGCGGGCGTCGTTCTTCCCGAACCTCGAGCTGGACGAGACCGTCACCCCGTCACCGGTCAACCCGATCGGGGTCAAGGGCGTCGGCGAGGCGGGCGCGATCGCGAGCACGGCCGCCGTGGCCAACGCGGTCGTCGACGCGCTCAGCCCGCTGGGCATCCGTCATCTCGACATGCCGTACACGCCGCAGACGGTGTGGCGGGCGATGCAGTCCGCGAAGGGAGGCCAGGCGTGATCCCGGCAGCATTCGAGTACCAGCGCCCGGCCTCCATCGAGGAGGCGCTCGCGATCATCGCGGCCGACCCGGGCGCCAAGGTGCTGGCCGGGGGCCAGAGCCTGCTCCCGCTGCTCAAGCTCCGTCTCGGCGGGGCCGACACGCTGGTCGACATCGGCCGCCTGCCCGGGCTGCGCGGCGTGCGCCGTCTCGAGGACGGCCGGCTCGCCATCGGCGCCCTCACGACCTACGCCGAGCTGCTCGACTCGCCGGCCCGCAACTACGGGCTGCTGGGGGACGCGCTGCCGAACATCGGCGACCTGCAGGTTCGCAATCGCGGGACCATCGGCGGGGCCATCGCCCACGCCGACCCGGCCTCGGACCTGCCGGCCTGCCTGCTCGCGCTCGAGGCCGAGCTGGTGATCCGGTCGGTCGGCCGGAGAGCGGACCGCCGCCTACGACGGGTTCGCCGACGGCCCGTTCTCGACCAACCTCGACCCGGGTGAGCTGATCACGGAGATCCGGCTGCCCGGCCCGCGCGACGACGCCGGGTCCGCCTACGCATCCCTCGAGCAGCCGGCGTCCGGCTACGCGATGGTCGGCGTGGCGGCCGTCGTCTTCGTCGGCGACGGCGGCAAGCTGGTCGGGGCGAACGTCGCGGTGACCGGGGTGGGCGACCACGCCTACCGGGCCCGGGCGGTCGAGACGGCGCTGGCCGGCTCCGACGGTTCGGCGGACGCCATCGCGGCTGCCGCCGGCCATGCCACGGATGGGGTCACCGTCAGCAACGACATCCATGCCGACCGCGCCTATCGGACGGCGATGGCCGCCGTCTATACCCGCCGAGCGATCGAGGCCGCCCTCGCCCGGCTGGGCTGAACCGCCCGGCGGCGGAGGGTGCAGGTCCAGCGCGTCACGCCGGGTCGCCGCGCGCCCGCACGCCTCGCCGGGGCCATCCTCGCCCGCGACGTGATGATCTCCGGCACCCGCTGGTCGAAGGGCCGGCGACTCACCGCGGACGACCTCGTCGCGCTCGCCGCGGCCGAACCGGGCGACCCGGTCAGCGTGCTCGTGCCGGAGGCCGGTGAGCTCCACGAGGACGAGGCGGCCATCCGGCTCGCGGCGGCCGTGGCGGGTCCCGGTCTGATCACCCGCGGTCCGAACCAGAGCCGGGTCGACCTGATCGCCGAGGCGGACGGTGTCCTGAACGTCCGGATCGCGGACCTCGAGCGCGTCAACCGGATCGATCCGCTCGAGGTCTTCACGGCGTTCGACGGGCAGGTCGTCGCCCGCGGCGACCTCGTCGCGAGCGTCAAGGTCGCGCCGCACCTGGTCGATGCCGCGACGGTCGACGCCGGCGCGCGGCTGGCGGGCTTCGGCAGCCATCCGCTCGTGTGGGTCGCGCCGTTCATCCCGAGCCGGGTCGGCGTGCTCGTCAAGGAGTCGGTCCGGTCCACCGCGCGGGCGAAGTTCGAGGCCAGCGTGCGGGCCAAGATCGAGGGTCTCGGCTCGACGATCGAGGCCATCGAGTACGTCGAGGACGATCCCGACGCGGTCGAGGGGGCGATGGCCGGCTTCGTGCGACGGCCGGACCCGGTCGACCTGATCCTGACCGCCGGGGCGGCCAGCACGGACCCGCTCGACCCGTGCTTCCTGGCCATCACCGCGCTCGGCGGCCGCCTCGTCCGGCGGGGCGTCCCGGCTCATCCCGGGTCCATGCTCTGGCTGGCCCGCATCGGGAGCACCGCGATCCTCGGCCTGCCGACGTGCGGCGCCTACTCCAAGGCGACGGCCGCGGACCTGCTCCTGCCGCGCCTGCTGTCCGGCGAGGGAGCCACGGAGCGCACCGTCGCGAAGCTCGGCCACGGCGGCATCCTGACCCGCAGCCAGCGCTTCCGGTTCCCGGCCTACGCCCGAGAGCTGGACGCCCCGGACGGCTGAGATGTCTCGGGTCGGCTGGCCGGCTCACGCCAGGCGACGGTCAGCGAAGGCCCGCGAGGGTCAGTGAGCGCCTGCGCGCCGGCGCTGGCCGGCCGGCGCCTGGCGGGTGACCCGGAACAGGTGACCGCCGTACGCGGGCAGGTCGACGTACAGGCCGCGGCTCAGCACGTCGTCGCCGGGCCGGTCGTACACCACGTCGTCGAGCTGGTCCTCGAGCCGGACGGTCTTGCCGGCGAACTCGGGGAGGGCCAGCGGGATGTACGCCTGGGCCGGCTCGGCGCTCATGTTGGCGACCGCGAGACGGAGCTGGCGGTGCTGGCCGACCCATAGCCGGGCGAGGATGCCCTCGTGGGTGGTGTTGCCCGGCCACGCCGAGGTCGGCTCGAGTCGGACGGCCTGGCCGAGCCGGAATGCCTCGTCGTCGGTGGCTCGCAGCAGGCGGCAGTAATACTCGTGCAAGGTGGCGTCGGTCGGCTCGTCGGGCTCGCGCCGGAACTGGACGGGCGCCTGCTCGCGGGCGCCCTGCATCTGGCCATCCCGCACCAGGAGCATGCCCGGGACGACCGCCTCGACGAGGGCCGCGACGCGCTCCTGCGCCGGGGTCATCAGGGCAGCGATGCGCGGGCTGTTGCGATCCTCGAGGAGCCGGACGGACCGGCGCTGGTAGCCGTCGTCCGCCCGGAGGTGGCCGGCGACCCCGGCCGGATCACCGCTCAGCATCCGGTCCAGCAGCGTCGAGTCGTAGGTGAAGTCGAAGCCGAGCTGCTGGAGCCGCCATTCGAGGCCCCAGTACGCCTCGCCGATGAGCACGAAGCGCGGGTAGACGTCGCGAACGGCGCTGCTGGCGTGCCACCAGAACTCGCCGAACGGGGAGGTCTCCTCCGCCGCGACCGGCGCCACGGACCGGCTACCCCAGTTCGACCGGAAGACATCGTCGAGGACGAGCATCGCCATCGAGCACACCACCCCGTCGCAGCGCGTGGCGACCTCGCGCAGCGTCTGGGTCATCGCCCGGGGGACATCCGGGTGGCGGTAATCGAGCTGGGCCGTATCCAGCCACGGCCCGAAGTTCGGGTCGCGACCGTGGGCGATCCAGTGGCGGCCCTTGGAGCGCACCTCGAACCATTCGTCGGGGAGCTGCGATCGGTCGGCCGCGTCCGCGTGGACGAACCAGTCCGGGTGCCGGCGGACCCACGGATGCTCCGGCGCGGTGTGGTTGGGGACGAAGTCCAGGATCAGCCCGAGACCGGCCTCGGCCAGGCGGGCACGCAGCTTGGCCAGCCCGTCCTCGCCGCCGAGGTTCTCGGCCGGCTCGTAGGCGCTGATCGCGTACGGCGAACCGACGATGTCGTCGTCCGAGCCCCGAGGCAGGAGCTCCGAGCGGCGGTGTCGCAGCGAGGGTTGGGACCGCCACAGGCGCCGGCTGCCGGATCCGATCGTCCACGCCGCCGTCAGCCAGACCATGTCGAAGCCGAGCTCGGCGATCGGGTCGATGTCGCGCGCCCGCACGTCGCCGAAGCCGACCCGCCGGCCGTCGCGCGCCGACAATCGCGCCAGCCACGCTCTCGCATCGATCTCGATGAGCCGTGGGTGACGCGTCGACGTCATCCGAAGAGGAGCCCTCACCCCGCGCCTCCCCCGCGACGGAGCACATGCCGCGTGCCAGCGGTACGCGGCTCGACAGGGAACAGGATACCCGGCCGGCGGTCTGGCACCACTCCGCCTCCGGCACTATGCCTCGGGGCTTGCTCCCGCCGACTGCGGCTCCGTGAACAGTGCCCAGGCGAAGACGATCCCGAGGCCGACCAGGAGGGTCATGACCGCTCCCTCGACCTGGAGCGGCATGAGGCCGGTCGCGGTCTTGACGACGTCCGGATCGATCGCGACGAGCGTGATGATGAGGTACAGCGGCAGCGCCAGCCATTCGTAGCGACCGAGCGCGGCGATCACGCCGGTGGGCTCCTTGACCCCGCGCGAGCCGGTCACCACGGCGATCATGCCGACGATCCCGGCCGTGGCGAACGTCAGTCGCCAGATCAGCGGCGCGTCTGCCGTGAGCAGCGCACCGAGCGACATGAGGCCGGGCAGGATGAAGTGGAGGGACACGACGAAGGCCAGCCGGCGCCGGCCGGGATCCTGGGTCATCTCGTTGTGGCGGAACTGGACCACGACCCACCAGAACCCGAGCAACGTGAACGACACCGCCGATGTCGTCGCGTAGAACGTGCCGGTGTCCATACGACCTCCCCTCGTCGTGTGCAGTGTGCCAGACAGGACACGGGCGTCGACCCGCACCAGCCATTCGGCCACCGGGGGCGTGGAACCCGGCCGGCTCGCGGGCCGTGTAGATTCCGCCCATGACCGACCGTGCCAGCCGCCCCGAGGGGACCCGTTCCATCGAGGCCATCCAGGACGACTTCCGGACGCGGGACTACATCGCCGACCGATCGCTCGCCACGGCCGTCTTCCTCGCGCTGGAGCTGGGCCGTCCGCTGCTGCTCGAGGGCGAGGCCGGGGTCGGCAAGACTGAGCTCGCCAAGGTCCTGGCGGCCTCGCTGGGCACGAAGCTGATCCGGCTCCAGTGCTACGAGGGGCTGGACGTCAACACGGCCGTCTACGAGTGGAACTACCCGCGCCAGATGCTCGAGATCCGGCTGCTGGAGGCTCGTGGCGAGGCCGAGCACGCGACCGCCCACGACATCTTCGGGGCCGATTTCCTCATCCGCCGGCCGCTGCTCCAGGCGCTCGAGTCGACGGACGGCGTCGCGCCGGTCCTGCTCATCGACGAGATCGACCGGGCCGACGAGGAGTTCGAGGCCTACCTGCTCGAGATCCTGTCCGACTTCCAGGTCACGGTCCCCGAGATCGGCACGATCAAGGCGGACACGCCGCCGCGGGTGATCCTGACCTCGAACCGGACCCGCGAGGTCCACGACGCCCTCAAGCGCCGGTGCCTGTATCACTGGATCGACTACCCGACGGCCCAGAAGGAATACGAGATCGTCCTCGCCCGCGTGCCGGAGGCGCCAGAGCAGCTCGCACGCGAGGTGGTCGCCTTCGTCCATCGCCTGCGCGAGGCCGACCTGACCAAGGTCCCGGGGATCGCGGAGACGCTCGACTGGGCGGCGGCACTCCTGTCGCTGGGCGCACGCGAGCTCGCGCCCGAGCTGGTCGACGAGACGCTCGGTGTCGTCCTCAAGTACGAGGAGGACATCCGCCAGGTTCGCGGCGACGCGACCCGCCGATATCTCGCCGAGGCCGGCGCCGCCGGCTGACCGGCGACAGGACACGCACGTGACCGACCCCGCCATCGTCCGCGCCCCGTTCGGCCCAGAGGTCGATGGTCGGCGCCTGCTCCAGGAGGCGGTCGGGTTCGGGCGCTCGCTGCGGGCGGCCCGTCTCTCGATCGACCTCGGCGCCGCGGTCGACTTCGCGCGCGCCCTGACCCTCGTCGACATCGCCGACCGCGAGCAGGTCCGAGCCGCCGGTGCGGCCGTCTTCGTCCGGCGGCGCGACGATCGGGCCGTCTACGACGCGGCGTTCGACCGCTGGTGGCGGCAGCGTGGCTCACGCTTCTCGGACGAGTTCCAGCCGTCGACCCTGCGCTCGCCGGACGACGCGATGGTCGAGGAGGACGCACCCGGGACCACGCCTCCCGAGCCCGGCGCTGACCGGGGCGAGATGGGCCAGGACGAGCGGGGCACGCCGATCCCGTCCGAGAGCGATAACGACGGCGACGACGAGGCGCCGATCGAGGGCGTCATCATCTCGCCGGACGCGTACTCGCAGGGCGAGGTGCTCCGCCATCGCGAGTTCGACCGCATGACCCCGGCGGAGCTGCGCGAGGCGGAGCGTTTGGTCGACCTGCTCGTGCCGCGGCTCGAACGCCGCCGGACACGCCGGTACGAGCTGCATTCGCACGGCCGCCGGCTCGCGCCCCGGGCGATGTTCCGCCGCAACCTGGGCACGGGCGGCCAGCTCGTCTCGTGGGTCTGGCGGCGGCAGATCCGCGAGCCGCGCTCGCTCGTCGTCCTGTGCGACATCTCGGGCTCGATGGAGCGCCATTCGCGGCTGCTCCTCCGGTTCGTCCAGGCGCTCTCGGCCGCGTCGGAGGTGCGCACGGAATCGTTCGTGTTCGGGACGCGGCTGACCCGGGTGACCCGGCTGCTCCGCGACCGGGATCGCGACCGGGCCCTGGCGCGCGTGGCCGACTCGGTCAACGACTGGGCCGGCGGGACCCGCATCGGCGAATTGTTCCGGACCTTCAACCAGCACTGGGCGCGGCGGTCGCTGCGGACGTCGGGCGTCGTCATCGTCGTGTCCGACGGCTGGGACCGGGGCGACCCGGCTCTCGTCGCGAGCGAGACCGCGCGTCTCCGTCGCAACTGCCACCGCCTGGTCTGGCTCAACCCGCTGGCCGGTACGCCCGGCTACCAGCCGCTCGCCGGCGGGATGCGGGCGGCCTACCCGTACATCGACGACTTCCTGCCGGCCGGCACGGTCGCGTCCCTCGAACGCCTGGGCGAGATCCTGGGCGGCGTCCGGGCGGGTGACACGCGGCGAGGCAGCGAGGCCGCCGCCCATGCTGCGCTGCCCGGTTCCATCGGCCCGGCGGTGGCCACGCCACCCTCCGTCGTCGGTGGTGAGACCATCGACCCGAACGCTCCGAGGCCACTGCGATGAAAGAGCTGCTCGACACACTCGCGACCTGGCAGGCCGATGGCACCACCGGTGCCGACATCGGTCGCGCGGTCGTGGTCCGCACGTTCGGGTCCGCCCCGCGACCCGAGGGCGCCGTGCTCCTGTACGCGACCGACGGCCGGATCGCCGGCTCCGTCAGCGGCGGTTGCGTCGAGGGCGCCGCGGCCGAGGAGATCGAGCACGCCCGCGCCACCGGTCGTGCTCGGGTCATCCGCTACGGGATCAGCGACGAGCAGGCCTGGGACGTCGGCCTGGCCTGCGGCGGGACGATCGACGTCCTGGTCGAGCCCGTTGCACCGGCCGTGGTCATCGAGGCGGCCCGCGGCTCGGTCGGGTCGGGCGGTCACGGCTCGGCCGTCATCACGCCGCTGCCCGCAGACTCGCCACCGGGCGAGTTCGGCCCGCATCAGCCCGGCGAGGGGGCGCCGCCGGCCGGTGAGCTGATCCTCGGTGACGACGGGCGGCTGATCGGGAGCCTCGGCTCGGCGGAGCTCGACGCCGCCCTCGTCGCGGAAGCCGGCGCCGCCCTGCGCCGGGGTCTGTCGCGGACCGTCGAGCTCGGCGGCCGGTCGCTGTTCATCGAGGTCTTCCCGGTCCGGCCGCGGCTGGTCGTCGTCGGCGGCGTCGAAGTCGCCCGGTCGCTCGTCCGGCTCGCGCGCGAGCTGGGCTTCGAGACGGTCGTGGTCGACGGCCGGACCGCGTTCGCGACACGCGAGCGCTTTCCCGATGTCGACCAGCTCGTCATCGGCTGGCCCGACGAGGTCGCCGAGGAGATCGGCCTCGGCCCGAACGACGCGGTCGCGGTGCTGTCACACGACGTGAAGTTCGACGAGCCGGCGATCGTCGAGGCGCTCCGCCGTGGCTGCCGGTACGTCGGCGCGGTCGGCTCGCGCAAGACCCAGGCGGATCGGCGGGCACGCCTGCTGGAGGCCGGGCTGAGCGAGGCGGAGGTCGATCGGCTGCGCGGACCGGTCGGGCTGGACCTGGGCGGCCGCGCCCCCGCCGAGACCGCGCTCGCGATCCTGGCCGAGATCGTGGCCGAGCGGTATGGCGGCACGGGCGCGCCGATGCGCCAGCGCGCCGCCGCCGCGGTGCCGGCCTAGGGCGTGCCTGCCGCGACGGACCTGCCGGCGCGCGTCGCCGACGGCCGCGCCCGGATCGGGACGTGTGGCGATGACCGAGCACGCGGTGGTGATCGCCGGCGGCGGCCCGACGGGGCTGATGCTGGCGGGCGAGCTGGCCCTGGCGGGGGTCGACGTGGTCATCGTCGAGCGACGCGCGAGCCAGGACCTCATCGGCTCGCGCTCGGGCGGGCTGCACGCGCGCACGATCGAGATCTTCGACCAGCGCGGGATCGCCGATCGCTTCATCTCGGAGGGCCAGAAGGCCCAGGTCGCGGGGTTCGCCGGGACGCGCCTGGACATCAGCGACTTTCCGACCCGGCACAACTACGGGCTCGCGCTCTGGCAGCGCCACATCGAGCGCATCCTGGCCGGCTGGGTCGGTGAGCTGGCCGTGCCGATCCTGCGCGGACGCGAGGTGACCGGCTTCGACGGGGACGACGCCGGCGTCGACGTCCAGCTGTCGGACGGCACGTCGCTCCGGGCGGCGTACCTCGTCGGATGCGATGGCGGTCGCAGCGTGGTCCGCAAGGCAGCCGGCATCGCGTTCCCCGGATCGGATCCGACGACCAGCAACCTCATCGCCGAGGTCGAGGTGACCGGAGAGCCGGAGTGGGGGATCCGCCGCGACGCCCGCGGCATCCACGCGCTCAGCAAGCTGGACGATGGGGTGCGGATCGGCGTCATGGTGACCGAAGCGCAGGTCGGGGCCACGACCGAACCCACGCTGCGCGATCTCAGCGTGGCGCTCGTCGACGCCTACGGGACCGATTACGGGATCCACAGTCCCGTCTTCATCTCGCGGTTCACCGACGCCACGCGCCAGGCCGCGGCCTACCGGGAGGGCCGAGTCCTCCTCGCGGGCGACGCCGCGCACATCCATCCGCCGGACGGTGGACAGGGCCTCCAGACGGGCGTGGGGGATGCCGTGAACCTCGGTTGGAAGCTGGCTCAGGTGGTCAAAGGGACATCGCCGGACGGCCTCCTGGACACGTACCAGGCCGAGCGCCATCCGATCGCGGCGCGCGTGCTCCACACGACGATGGCCTCGGTCGCGCTGCGCCGGGACGACGAACGGACGAAGGCCGCGCGCGAGACCGTTGGCGAGCTGCTGGCGATGGACGAGCCGCGCCGGCGCTTCGGGGCGGAGATGTCGGGTCTGGGCATCCGCTACGACCTCGGCGAGGGCCACCCGCTGCTCGGTCGCCGGATGCCCGATCTCGACCTGGTCACCGCCGACGGCCCGCTGCGCGTCTTCACGCTCCTGCACGAGGCCCGGCCGGCCTTCATCACCCTCGGGGAGCCCCGCGCCGTGGACATCTCGCCATGGGCGGATCGCGTCCGGTCGGTCGAGGGCAGCTACACGGGCACGTGGGAGCTTCCGGCGATCGGTGCCGTGCCGGCTCCGACGGCGGTCCTCGTTCGGCCCGACGGGTACGTGGCGTGGGTGGGCGAGGGGAGTCAGGCGGGACTGGTCGACGCGCTCACACTCTGGTTCGGCCCGCCGGCCGCGGCCTAGGCTCCGGGACTCTACGCGGGGATCTCGCCGCTCGATGCCTTCCGGGCGCCCTCGTCGAGGGCCGTCATGACGCCGCCACCGATGATCGCCACGATCCCCGCGACATAGGCGAGGAACGTCAGGAAGTCCATCGGGCCGAGGCTCGTCCGCTGGCCGAGGTTCATGAGGTCGCCCCACTGCCCGAGGGCCAGGAGCGCGGCGAAGACGCCCAGGACCACCCCGGCCCAGGCCGCCGGGATGGGCGACTCGATCCGGTCGCTGACGACGATGATCAGCGCCGCGAGGGTCAGCACCGCGAGGCTGAGGCCGGCCTGACCCATCGTCCAGTAGCCGATCGTCAGGTTCAGCGTCCAGCCGACGAGGACCAGGGCGAACCCGATCGCGGTCACTTTCGTCCACTGGCCGTGCATCACGAGCTCGCGTGGGTCATCGATCCGCCGGACGGCTCCCGCGAGCACCGCGACGCCGGCGGCCGCCAGTGCGATCGCCAGGATGATCCCGAGCAGGTCTCCACGCGGATGGTCGAGGTCGAACAGGGTCTCGATGAGGTTCCAGACGCCGAGAACGCCAAGGACGGAGCCCGCGCCGAGCTCGAGCAGACCGAGCTGCGTCGCCAGGATCTCGCCGGTGCGCAATCCGGCGGCGAGGCCGGCCACGATGCTCGCGGTCAAGATCATCAGCACGAAATCGGTGGAGGCCCAGACGCCAAGCGGCAGGCCGACGATCGTGACGAGGATCGCCCCGGCAGAGCCACCGATGATCAGCTTCGAGCTCGGGTCGAGGTCGGTCCACGCCGCCATGGCGTCGCGCATCCCGGGCGCCGGGGCCGCCGAGCCCCCGATCGGCGCGTCATCGGGCGAGCCTGGCGGCTGGGTCGAGAACATCGGGCCCTGGTCGTCGCTCATCGTCGCGTCTCCCTCTCGACACGCATCGTCGCGGCCGCTGGGTGCTCGGTCGCACGGGCGCGCCCGAACCCTACCCCCACCGGGGCACCGGTGGGAAGATGGCCGTATGGGCTATGGGACGGTGGGAGTCGTGCTTGCAGCGGGCGCCGGGACGCGGTTCGGTGGCGGCAAGCTGCTTGCGCCGGTGGCCGGCCGGCCGGTCCTCCAGCACGTCCTCGACGCTCTCGCTGCGGCCGGGGTGGGGGAGGTCGTGGTGGTCCTCGGAGGGGACGCGGCCGCGATCGAGGACGCGGTCGCCTGGCGGACGGAACGCCGCGTCATCAACCCGGACCCGGAGCGCGGCCTCTCGAGCTCCGTGCGGGTCGGGTTCGAGGCGGTCGGCGAGGGCGCGGCATCCGTCCTGGTCGCGCTCGGCGACCAGCCCCTCGTCTCGGTCGAGGTCATCCGGGCGCTCCTCGACGCACCGGACGACCCCGCTCGCCCGATCGTGGTCCCGGCCTATCCCGACGATCGCGGCCGGAACCCCGTCCTGCTCCGGCCCGCGGCATTCCGGCTGGTCGCCGAGGCAACGGGCGATCGCGGTCTCGGGCCGCTGATCGCCGCCAACGCCGCGGCCGTGCTGGAGGTGCCCGTCGTCGGCCACAATCCGGACGTGGACACGCAGGCCGATCTCGCCCGCGTCATCGAGACGGCCTGGGCCGAGCGGATCCGGGCCAACCGCGAGCAGGTCGAACGCATCCGCGAAGTCCCCGACGGGGCCGATTTCTATGCGCCGGTCTCGTCGCTCTTCCGGGCCGACCCGACCCGGACCGACGATCCGGTGCTGGACGCGCTGCTGGCGCTCGTCCGGTCGGGCGAGACCTGGCTGGACGTCGGCGCCGGCGCCGGCCGGTTCGCGCTGCCGATCGCCCGGCGCCTCGATCCATCGGGCGGCGGGGTCATCGCGCTCGATCCGTCGCGGTCGATGCTCGACGTCCTGGCCGAGATCGCGGAGGACTACGCGATCGAGAACGTGCGCGTCATCGAGGCGCGCTGGCCGCCCGCCGAGAGCCGTGCACTGGCCGACCTCGAGTCCGACGTCACGCTCATCGCCCACGTCGGCTACGACATCGAGGCCATCGGGCCGTTCCTCGACGCGTTCGAGGCCGCGGCGGACCGGCTGTGCGTCGCCGTCCTGATGACGCGCGCGCCCGCCTCGGCGGCGGACGCGTTCTGGCCGCCCGTTCACGGCGAGGACCGAGTCGCGCTGCCGGCACTCCCGGATCTCCTGGAGCTGCTGGGCGCCCGTGGCCGGCGACCACGGGTCGAGATGGTCACGGTCGAGGCCCGGCGGTTCGACTCTCGCGACATCCTGGCGGGCTTCGTCCGGCGTCAGCTCTGGATCGATCCGAACGGGCCGAAGGAGGCGCGTCTCCAGGCGGCGCTCGATGAGCTCGCCGTCGAGGACGCCGATGGCTGGTCCCTCCGCGGCCGGCCTCCGGGTGAGGTCGGGGTGGTCACATGGGCGCCGCGCTGACCCAGGACGGCGTCGAGGCGTTCCTGGCCGGCTACCCCGACGAGATCCGATCGAGCGCGGTCGATGCCGGTCAGGGCGCGGTGCCCGTGCGCGGCTTTGATGCCGCCGCCCGGCTCGCCTCGAGGATGGCCGGCGCGTCGGCCTTGTAGGTCGAGTACTTCGCGACGGCCTCGGCGACGTAGGCGCCGACCGCCGCGGCGTCGATGGCGTCGTCGAACCCGACGTCCCATGTCTTGAGCACCGAGCTGCCGGCGCGCAACACACTCAGCGGGTCGTCGAGGATCACGCCGTAGAGGAAGCGGAGGCCGACGCCCTTCGTGGTCGCGTCGACGGCGCAGACCCAGGTCCGCCAGTCGCCGTGGAGCCCGTACATCAGGATCTTGTACTTGATCGCGCTCTCGAGCTCCGGTCCGGCGCCCCGGATGGCGCGGTCCAGGGCTCGAACGATCGCGACGGCACGCGGGTCGATCCCGCGCGCCGTGAGCTCGGCCAGGTACGCGTCGAGGGGCGTGTCGGTCATGCCTTCGGCGGCTTGAGATAGGGGACGATCTCCGACGCCAGCTGCTCCCTCGGCATGGCCCCGACGATCCGGTTCACGACACTGCCGTCACGGAGCACGACGAGCGTCGGGATGCTCATCGCGTCGAACCGACGGGCAAGCCCCTGGTTGTCGTCGACGTTGACCTTGATCAGCTTGAGGCGGCCGGCGTACTCGTGCGCCAGGTCGTCCAGGATCGGCGAGACGTATCGACATGGCCCGCACCACGGCGCCCACAGGTCGATGACGACGGTCGGCTGCGCTCTGGCCTCGATCTCGAAGGTCGCCTCGTTCGCGTCGACGACCCAGGCCAGCGGCTTGCCGCAGTTGCCGCAATGCGGGGACCCGCGCTCACTGGCTCCGATCCGGTTGTGCCGTCCGCAGTGCGCGCACACGAGTGTCGAGAGAGGTGCTCCGCCGGCACGAGCACCGGGCTCCTGTGCGGGCGTCGTCATCGTCGGGTCTCCACTGCCTGACAAGCGTACGCGTGGTGAAGGATCCCGGGAGATCCACGTCGTGCCTTGACAGGTGACTCTGTGGTCACATATTGTGCGGCCATGACGGAACCGACGGCGCCGATCTTCCGGGCTCTCGCCGATGCGAATCGACGTGAGCTGCTCGATCGGCTCTTCGAGCGCGATGGCCAGACGCTTGGGGAGCTGTGCGAGTACCTGCCGGACATGACGCGGTTCGGGGTCATGAAACACCTCGGCGTCCTGGAAGAGGCCGACCTCGTCACGACCGTCAAGGTCGGCCGCGAGAAGCGCCACTTCCTCAACCCGGTGCCGATCCGTCTCGTGCATGACCGCTGGATCAGCAAGTATGCCGAGCCGGTCGTCGGTGCGATGTCAGCCCTCAAGACTCGATTGGAGACCCCGATGGACACCTTCGATCACATCTATTCGGTCTACATCAAGGCCCCGCCGGACCGCGTCTGGCAGGCGATCACCGACGGCGACGACACCGTTCGCTACTACTACGGCACGCGGGTCGCGTCCGACTGGCAGGCCGGTTCGCCGCTCGCCTATGCCTATCCGGACGGGACGCTCGCCGCCGACGGGACCGTGGTCGAGGTCGAGCCCGGCCGTCGCATCGTCATGTCCTTCCACCCGCGCTGGGATCCCGAGATCGACGCCGAGGGCCCGATCCGGATGACCTGGCTGGTCGAACCGGCCGAGGAGGGCGGGTCGAAGCTCACGGTCACGAGCGCGCTGCGACCGAACTCGAAGTCGGCGGAGTCGTTCGCCGGCGGCATCGTGTACATCGTGTCGGGGCTCAAGACCCTCATCGAGACGGGGGAGCCGCTGGCGGTCGGCTGAGTCACGACCCCTGGCAGCAACGAGCGGGGCCGGCATTCCGCCGACCCCGCTCGATCGCTCTCCGATGGACCTACGGCACGTTCGCCGTCACGGTCCCGAAGGCACCGGCCGACTCGTCGTCGGGGCCGGCCGTGAAGAACAGCGTGTTGGCCGCACCGTCGTTGGCGACGTTGACACCGCCACCGAACGCGATCGCCCAGAGGCCGTCGATCGCGACCTTGTGGCCGTGCGAGTCCCGCAGCGTTCCGTGGGCGTGCCAATGCTTGCCGTCCCAGCGGTAGGCGTTGATGTGACCGTCGCCGAAGTTGCCGACGAGCAGATCACCGCTGAACCGCCCGAAGTCGGACGGTGCCCAGGCAAGACCCCACGGCGCGTTGAGCTGGCCGCGGCTCGCGACGCGGCCCAGGAAGGTCCCGTTCGTCGCGAAGGCATCGACGAAGCCACGACCGCGCCCGGCCTTCTCGTCATCGCTGCCCGTCTGCGTCTTCGCGTACGTCACGAACAGCATGCCGTTGAGGTTCTGGATCCCGAACGGGGCGTAGCCCTTGGGCAGCTTCGGGTCGGTGAATGCTCCGGTCCAGGTCTGGGCCGCGCCGGTGCGATCGAAGACAGCGACCCGCCCGTTGTGAAAGTCGGTCGCGTAGAGGTACTGCTGCGCGCCGCTGCCGACGTCGGCCGTTCCGATCGCCAGGCCCTTGTACACGGCGCTCCCGGCGAAGTCGTCGTTGAGCACTTCGGCGGTGGTGCCGAGCGCACCCCGCCATCCGAAGATCGTGCCGGACTCGCCATCGAACAGGAAGAGGTCGCCGTTGAAATCACCGGCGGCGTTACCGGGGTTGAAGACGGTCCCGGTGGGTGCTCCGTCCGGGATCGAGACGCGCAATCCGAGCTTGGTCCCATCCGCTGTGTACAGGGTCGAGAGGTCGGTGCCGTTGTCGGCGACCCACCAGGGCGATGTCGGGGACCGGCTCAGCCCCCAGCCGTTCACGAGGTCCGTATCAGGTGACGGGCCGGTCACGAGGGTCGTGACCGTGTATCTGGCGTCCTTCGGTGGATGGGAAGCGGTTGACCCGTGGGCGGCGACCGGGGCCGCGGCCGCGAGCAGGAGGCCGATGACGGCCCCGGAGGCGAGGAGTCGCCGAACGTGCATGAAGCACCTCTTCCTGTCCGGTCGGCGCGACGCGGCTCGGATGCATCCGGGCCCTGACGCCGGCACCGATACCCTGGGATACGTGGCGTGGGACGTCCTGGATCCCGACGCCAAGCGTCAAGCAGACGCCCGCTCGCGTTGCGGATGCTCCGTCTGCCCTGGCCCGGGGGTTCCGCATGTCTCACAGTCCGGCACGCCCACCCGGATCCGACTGCGAGGAGCTGTCGTATCCATGATCAGACGGACGATCAGCGTTGACGCCCGAACGACACCGGACGGATACTTCACACCGAAACGAATCCCTAGATTCCCGGACCTGTGGTCGTGGATGGAGACGCGACCCGACCGCGGCCCGTGATCGTCGCCACCGCTCTGTGCCCGTCCGCGGTTGGATGGGCCGATCTTGCCCCCGCCCGTGGCGGGGAGGAAGGGTCCAAGCGCGATGATTCCAGGCCAGTTCGACTACGTCCGTCCGGGGAACCTGGACGAGACGCTCCAGATCCTGAAGGATCGCGAGGGAGAGGCGAAGCTCCTCTCCGGGGGCTACAGCCTCCTGCCGCTGATCAAGCTCCGCCTCGCGCAACCGGCCCTGCTCGTCGACCTGCGTGACGTTGCCGGCCTCGACGCCATCGTCGAGACGGACGATCACCTGAGCATCGGTGCCCGGGCGACCCACCACCAGATCCACGAGGCCGAGGTCGTCCGCGACCGATATCCGCTCCTGCACGACGTCACCGCGACGATCGGCGATCCGCAGGTCCGCAACTGGGGCACGATCGGCGGGTCCGTCGCCCACGCGGACCCGGCCTCCGACTGGCCGGCGGTCCTCATCGCGGGGAACGCGACGATCGTCTGTCGCAGCCAGACCGGCGACCGGACGATCGCTGCGCGCGAGTTCTTCATCGACACCTTCCAGACCGCCATCGAGCCGACCGAGGTCCTGACCGAGATCCGGGTCGTCCGCCGGCCACGGGCATCCGCCGGTGCGTACGAGAAGCTGGAGCGCAAGGTGGGCGACTTCGCCACCGTCGGTGTCGCCGCGATCGTCTGGCTGGACGACGGCGGCCACATCAAACGTGCCGGGATCGGGCTCACCGGGGTCGGCCCGACACCGTTCGCGGCGACCGACGCCGAGGCACTCCTGCTCGGCAACGCCCCGTCGGATGACCTCTTCCGTGCTGCCGGCGCCGCCGCCGGGGCGCAGAGCCGCCCGTTCGGGGACGCGCGCGGTCCGGTCGAATACAAGCGGGCGATGGCCGCGGAGCTGACCCTCAGGGCGCTCCGCCGAGCCACCGAACGCGCCATCGCGTCCGCGTAGGAGGCCCGTCACGATGACCACCCAGCACGTTTCGGTGACCGTCAACGGCGCGGTGCACGAGGCGGATGTCGAGCCGCGCCTGCTCCTGGTCCACTTCCTGCGCGAGGACCTCGGGCTGACCGGTACCCACATCGGCTGTGACACGAGCAACTGCGGCGCCTGCACCGTCCACGTCGACGGCCAGAGCGCCAAGTCCTGCACGATGCTCGCGGTCCAGGCAGACGGCCGCGAGATCAAGACGATCGAGGGGATGGCCGACGGCGCCAACCTCCATCCGCTCCAGCAGGCGTTCTGGGACCAGCACGGCCTCCAGTGCGGCTTCTGCACGCCGGGGATGATCATGCAGTCGGCCTGGCTGCTCGGCGAGAACCCGGATCCGACCGAGGGCGAGATCCGCGAGGGCATCAGCGGCAACCTGTGTCGCTGTACGGGCTACGTGAACATCGTCAAGGCGGTCCAGCAGGCCGCCGGCACGCTGCGCGAGGCCGCGTCGGCCCCGGTGGTGGCTGCCGACACGGTCGACGGACAGCAAGTCTCGGCCGAACCGGCCGCGGCCGGTTGAGCGGGAGAGACGACATGACGACCGAAACCGACCGCCACCTTCGCACCAGCCCCGAGATCGGGGGCATGGGCCACTCGGTCAAGCGCAAGGAAGACCCGCGCTTCATCCAGGGCCAGGGCGAGTACATCGATGACGTGAACCTGCCCGGGCAGCTCTGGCTGGACATCGTCCGCAGCCCGTATGCCCACGCGACCATCAAGTCGATCGACGCGAGCGAGGCGCTCAAGGTCCCGGGCGTCGCCGCGGTCGTCACCGGCAAGGACCTGGAAGGCTACAAGCTGGCCTGGATGCCGACGCTGGCCGGCGACATGCAGATGGTGCTGCCGGTGGACACCGTCATGTACCAGTCCCAGGAGGTCGCGGCCGTCATCGCCACCTCCCGCTACGCCGCCGCCGACGGGGTCGCCGCCGTCCTCGTCGACTACGAGCCGCTGCCGGTCATCGTCGATCCGCACAAGGCCATGGAGGCGGACGCGTTCGTCCTGCGTCCCGACCGCGGCCCGGACAAGCAGACCAACCACATCTGGCACTGGGAATCCGGGGACGCAGCCGCCGCCGATGCGGCCATCGCCGCGGCCGACGTGACCGTCTCGGAGGACATCTACATCCCGCGCATCCACGTCGCCTCGATCGAGACGTGTGGCTGCGTCGCGGACTGGGACCCGGTCCGCCAGCAGCTGACGCTGCACATGACATCGCAGGCGCCGCATGCCATCCGGACGGTCATCGCGCTCGTCGCCGGCGGCGCAGGCCTGCCCATCTACGAGCACAACATCCGGGTCAAGACCCACGACATCGGTGGTGGCTTCGGAGGCAAGGTGCCGGTCTATCCCGGCTACGTCCTCGCCGTCGCCGCC
Organism: uncultured Chloroflexia bacterium; assembly: GCA_963720495.1. Lineage (GTDB taxonomy): Bacteria > Chloroflexota > Limnocylindria > Limnocylindrales > CSP1-4 > SPCO01. The sequence goes on along the minus strand of CAVRFU010000001.1, from coordinate 312,824 downwards.
TCGTTCCTCACCGGCAAGCCGGTCAAGTGGATCGAGGATCGATCGGAGAACCTGCAGGCCGATTCGTTCGCCCGCGACTACCACATCCATGCCGAGCTGGCGGCGACGAAGGACGGCAAGATCACCGGCCTGAAGGTCAAGACCCTGGCCGACCACGGCTACACGGATGCCGCGGCCGACCCGTCCAAGTTCCCGGCCGGCCTGTTCAACGTCATCACGGGCTCGTACGACTTCCCGGACGCGTTCGTCGAGGTCGACGGCGTCTACACGAACAAGCCGCCCGGAGGCGTGGCCTACCGCTGCTCGTTCCGGGTGACCGAGGCCGTCCACGCCATCGAGCGGATGGTCGACATCCTGGCCCACGAGATCGGCAAGGATCCGGCCCAGCTGCGGATGGAGAACTTCATCCAGCCCGACCAGTTCCCGTACAAGACACCGACCGGCTGGTCGTACGACTCGGGCAACTACGGCGCCGCCCTCCAGAAGGCGATGGACACCATCGACTACGCCGGCCTGCGCAAGGAGCAGGCGGAGAAGCGCGAGCGCGGCGAGCTCATGGGCATCGGCATCAGCAGCTTCACCGAGATCGTCGGGGCCGGGCCGTCGCATGACTTCGACATCCTCGGCATCAAGATGTTCGACTCGTGCGAGATCCGGGTCCATCCGACCGGCAAGGTGCTGGCCCGGATCGGCGTCCAGTCGCAGGGCCAGGGCCACGAGACGACCTTCGCCCAGATCATCGCCGAGGAGCTCGGCTTCCCGGTCCAGGACATCAAGATCGAGTACGGCGACACGGACACCGCGCCCTACGGGCTCGGCACGTACGCGTCGCGCTCGACGCCGGTCGCCGGCGCGGCCACGGCCATCGCGTCGCGCAAGATCCAGGCCAAGGCGCGCACGCTCGCCGCGCACCTGCTGGAGGCGTCCGAGGACGACCTCGAGTGGGAGCCCGGCAAGTTCAGCGTCAAGGGCTCGCCGGACCGGTTCAAGACGATCCAGGAGATCGCGTTCGCGGCGTACACCAACCATCCGGCCGGGATGGAGGCCGGTCTCGAGGCGGTCGACTACTACGACCCGCCGAACCTGACCTTCCCGTTCGGCAGCTACATCTGCGTGGTCGACATCGACAAGGGCACCGGGCGGGTCAACATCCGGCGCTTCGTGGCGATCGACGACTGCGGCAACATCATCAACCCGATGATCGTCGACGGCCAGATCCACGGCGGTCTGACGATGGGTCTCGCCCCGTCGTTGTACGAGGAGATCATCTACGACGAGCTGGGCAACAACATGTCCGGCACGTTCATGGACTACCTCGTGCCGACCGCCATGGAGACGCCCGCCTGGGAGGTGGGCAAGACCGTGACCCCGTCGCCCCATCACCCGATCGGCGCCAAGGGGGTGGGGGAGTCGGCCACCGTCGGCGCCCCGCCGGCGATCGCCAACGCCGTGGTCGACGCGCTGTGGCACCTCGGTGTCCGCAACATCGACATCCCGATCACGCCCCAGAAGGTGTGGGCGATCCTGCACGAGAAGGGCATCTCCTAGACCGATGGCCGGGTCCATCTTCGGACGGGCCGCCGAGCTGGAGGCGGCCGGTCGGCCGTTCGCGGTCGCCACGGTCGTGGCGGTCAGACGGCCGACCTCGGCCCGACCCGGCGCGTCCGGGATCGTCCACCCGGACGGGTCCATCGAGGGCTGGGTCGGCGGCAGCTGCGCCCAGCCCGTCGTCGTCCGCGAGGCGCTCCGGGCGCTGGCCGACGCGCAGCCCCGCCTGCTCCGCCTGTCGAAGGAAGGACCGGCCGAGGGTCGCCGTGGCGACGGCGTCATCGAGCTGGTCATGACCTGCCACTCCGGTGGCACGCTGGAGATCTACGTGGAACCGCATGTCCCCGCCCCGCAGCTGTGGGTCGTCGGCACGACCCCGATCGCCGGCGCCCTGGCCCGCCTCGGCACGACCGCCGGCTGGCGGGTGACCGTCATCGATCCGATCGCCGAGGCCGACGCGTTCCCCGGGGTCGACCGGGTCCATGCGTCGGCCGACATCCGGGGCCTCGACCCCGAGGCGTCGCCGTACGTGGTCGTCGCCAGCCAGGGCATCTGGGACGAGGAGGCGGTCGGGCTCGCCCTGACCCGCGAGGCGTCGTACGTCGGGCTCGTCGCCTCGCCGACGCGGGCCGCGGTCGTCCGCGACTGGCTTCGCGAGGAGACGACGGTCGGGAACGAGCGCATCGCGGCGTTGCGGGCGCCGGCCGGTCTCGATCTCGGCGCGGAGACGGCGGAGGAGGTCGCCCTCTCGATCCTGGCCGAGCTCGTCCAGGTCCGTCGGGGGCGGGCGGATTTCGTCGCCTCGCCCGGACCGGCGACGGTGGCCGGCGTCCTGCCGCATCCGGTCTCACTCGAACCCGTCGTAGACGATATCGTCCTTCTGGATCCGGTCTGCGGGATGACCGTGGAACGGGCGCACGCCCGCCACCTGGCCGACCACGACGGGATCATCTACGCGTTCTGTTCGATCGGGTGTCGGACCCGGTTCATCAAGGAGCCGGCGGCGTACCTGTCGGCAAGCTCGCCGTCCCCGATGCAGGACTGACCGGACGGCCCCAGGAGGACTCATGCACTTCGAAGGTTCCGTGCCGATCAAGGCGTCGCGCGAGGCGGTCTGGGCATTCGTGACCGATCCGGACCAGGTCGGCCAGTGCGGGCCGGGCGTCGAGAAGATCGAGGTCATCGACGACACCCATTTCAAGGCGACGGCCAAGGTCGGCATCGGCTTCATCAACGCACGCTTCAACGTGAACATGGAGTTCGCGGAGCAGGAGCCACCGGACCGGGCGATGATCAAGGCCCACGGTCAGGCGCCCGGCAGTGCCGTGGACGCGACCGCGGAGATGCACCTCTCGGATGGGCCGGACGGCACGACCGTCATGGACTGGACGGCCGACGTCAACCTGTCCGGGACGCTGGCCAGCGTCGGCGCCCGGCTGATCGAGGGCACCGCCGACAAGATGATCGGCCAGACCTTCGACTGCATGCGGGCCAAGCTCGAGGCCTGACCTGCCAGACTGGCTCGGATGGAACACCTCAGCCGGGTCGTCGGTCCGGTCGCCACGAATGTCCACGTGCTCGCCGACCCGCGCACCCGCGAGGCGATCGCGATCGACACCGCCACGCCGAGCGTGGCGTGGATCGCCGACGAGCTGGCCGCCCGTGACTGGACGCTCAAGCTGATCGTCTCGACGCACGGGCACTGGGACCACATCGGCGACAACGCCGTCGTCTCGCACGCAACGGGCGCCGACATCGCCGTCCACCCGCTGGATCGCGAGCGTCTGACGAACCCGCAACCGCTGCGCGCGCCCTTCGAGATCCCGCCATCGATCCCCGCCGTCGAGCTGGCCGAGGGCGGGATCGTCCGGTTCGGCGAGATCCGGCTGCGCGTGCTGCACACGCCCGGCCACACCGAGGGCTCGGTCTGCCTGCTGGCCGAGGACGAGGCGCTGCTGTTCAGCGGCGACACCCTGTTCCAGGGCGGCTGGGGGAGGGTGGACCTGCCCGGCGGCGACGCGGCCGCGATGGTCTCGTCGCTGGCGCGCCTGACGGGTCTCGAGGATCACATCGGGGTGTTCCCCGGGCACGGATCCGCGACCACCATCGGTCGTGAGCGTGCCTGGCTGGAGCTCGTTCGCGACGGCGGGCGCCTGTTCGCCTGACGCGTGTCGGGCGACACCCGGCGCGGGCCGGCCGGTCGGGCCGTCAGCCCCGCTGGGTGACCACCGTGACCGGGACCAGGACCGCATCCCGCAGCCGGCCGGGCACGTCCGCCCCGAGCCAGCGGGAGACGCCCGCGGGCAGGGTCGACAGGATGATCTCGTCGATCTCCCGACCGCGCATCGCGTCCTTGACCGCGAGGATCGGATCACGATCGCCGATCTCGCCGTCGGCCTCGATGCCCAGCGCCCGCAACCGCTCGAGCGCCTCGTCGAGTCGCTCGACGGCGACCCGCGTCGAATTCCTCCTCGACGTCCCAGGTCAATCGGCCGCCGATCCGGGTGCGCGGCACCACGACGCGGGCGCGCATCGGGCCGTCGGCGAGCCGATCGGTGATGGTCTGGGTCAACGCCTCACCCGCCAGGGTCTCGTTGCCCACGATCAGGTAGGACCGCATGGTCGCATCCTCCACCGCGATGCGACCACGATGCCACGACCGGCGCCGTTGTCAAACGGGCCGGCGGGCCGTCAGCCCGCGAGGTCGCGCCGATAGGCGGTGGCGCTGCTCGCCTTCTCGAAGCCGAGGCCCTCGTACAGCCCGAGCGCGCCGTTCGGGTTCTCCGAATCGACGCCCAGCATCGCGTCCTCGAGACCTGCGTCCCGGAAACGGATGAGTGACGCCGCGGTGATGGCCCGGGCCAGGCCGCGCCGGCGCCACGGCCGGCGGACGCTGATGTGCTCGAGCCAGCCGCGCTTGACGCCGAGGCGCTCGTTCTCCTCCGGCCAGATCCAGTTCTGGACGACCCCGGCGATCTCGTCGCCGGCCCACGCCACGACCCACAGATCGGTATCGAGCTCGGGCCGGTCATACGTCTGGGTGTAGGTGTTCGCCGTCATCTCGCGGTGGCCGAAGTGGTCGCGGAAGGCTTCGTTCTCGGCCTCGATGATCCGCTGGCGATCGGCCTCGATGACGCGCCGGAGCTCGAACCCCTCGGGCAGCGGCACCTCGGGGACGGCGCCGAGATCGGGGTTGCGCATCAGGAAGAAGTGGCGGACCGGCTCGAAGCCCGTCCCGGCGAGCAGAGCGGTATGACCGGCCGACGAATCCTCGGCGAAAGCGGCCAGCTCGACGGGCTCACCAGGGTCCTCGCGTTCGGCGCGCGCGCGGGCATGGTCGATGGTCCAGGCCATCAGCCACGTCCCGAGACCGCGGCGCCTGAAGGCCGGCTCGACCGTGCCCCAGACCTCGTATTGGCGCGTCTCGCGGACGGCGCGCTTGGCCCCGGCCGCGGCCACCGGCCGCCCGTCCACCTCGACCAGCACGATGTCGTCCGTCGACGTCGCGCCGTCCGAGTTCTCCATCTCGACCTCGAGCGAGCCGGCGGTCGGCAGGTACGGGATCCCGTCGGCCAGGTTCGCGGTGCCTTCCAGGTCGGCCAGGTGGGCGTAGTCGGTCCGGTCGCGGAACGCGCGCACGCTGAGTCCCGGGATCGCCGGCGCGGTGGCCGGGTCGGGGAGGCGGGTGCGGCTCGCGACCGCGTTCCTGCTGGTGGTCTCGATCGATGTCATCGCTCGGCTCCGTACTTCCGTTGCATGTGCTCGTCGACGGACTTGTGGATGATCTTCCAGGTTCGGCGGTGCTCCGCCCGTGCCCGCGGATCCGCCTCGCGGGCGGCTCGCGCGATCTCGCGTTCCAGCTTGCGATGGCTCGCGAGACGCTCCTCGGTGAGGCTCCCGTCGGCCAGCGCGGCCCGGATCGCGCAGCCCGGCTCGCTCTCGTGCCGGCAGTCGCTGAACCGGCACGTCGCGGCAAGGTCGACGACGTCGTCGAACGCGGCGTCGACGCCGTCGTCGGCGCCGAGCACCTCGAGGGAGCGGATGCCCGGGGTGTCGACGAGCAGCGCGCCACCGGGCAGCTCGAACAGCTCGCGGTGGGTCGTGGTGTGGCGGCCGCGCGAATCCGAGTCGCGGACCTCACCGGTCGCCTGGCGGTCCTCGCCCAGAAGCGCGTTGACCAGCGTCGATTTCCCGACGCCGGACGAGCCCAGGATGGCCGCGGTCGTGCCCGGTCGGAGGTGGGTCAGCAGCGCATCGAGCCCTTCGCCGGTCCGCGCCGACACTGCCACGGTCGCGACGCCGGGCGCGATCGCATCGACCGCGACGAGGCGGCCGTCCACGTCGTCGGCCAGGTCGGACTTGTTCAGCACGACGACGGGGCTGATCTCGCTGGACCACGCGACCGCGAGATAGCGCTCGATCCGGCGCAGGTTGAAGTCGTTGTCGAGGCCGGCGACGAGCAGGGCCACGTCGATGTTGGAGGCCATGATCTGCTCGTCGTCGATGCGCGTCCCGCGTCGGCTCGCGTCCGTGGCCATCCGCTTGAACACGCTCCGGCGCGGCAGCACGGCCGCGATGACGTCGCCGGCCTCAAGCGCGACCCAGTCACCCACGGTCGGGAAGTCGGCATGGGCCAACGCCGCGTGCCGGAACGACCCGGACACGCCGGCCGGCCGGTCGCCGGCGCCGTCGCGCACGATCGAGGTCTCGCGATGGACGGCCACGACCCGGGCCGGCCGAAGGCCGTCCGCCGCGAACGGCGCGAAGGCCTCCGCCCAGCCGGCGTCCCAGCCCAGGGTCTCGAGCGCGTCCATGTCGAGGGTCATCTCAACCCACCCGCTTGAGCTTGCCGGTGCGCTTGGCGTAGCGCTCCGCGCGGCCGAAGGCCCACAGGCCGAACGGGATGAGCACGATGCCCATGACGATGAGCGGCCAGACGAGGTAGGTCAGCTCGCTGACCGGCTTCCCGTCGATCAGCCCCGCGCGGACACCCTCGAGGACGTAGGTGGCCGGCGACAGCTTGGACAGCACCTGCATCCACGGCGGCAGGATGGAGACCGAGTAGTAGACGCCGCTCACCAGCAGCAGGCACGACTGGAGGACGAACGTCATCTGCGCCCCGCGCTCGACATAGAGGAGCGGCAGGATCGCGGCGATCATCCCGATGCCCACGAAGCTGAACGAGCCGAGCAGCATGAACGCGACGACGGTCGCCGGGTTCGCGCCGGACAGGTCCAGCTGCGGGAAGAACAGCACGAGCGCGATGAAGATGACCGAGGTGTGGACGAGGCCGTACACCATGGCGTAGACGACCGACCCCAGCAGCTGCGACCAGCGCTGGATCGGCGCCATCATCGTGTACTCGAGGGTGCCCTCCCAGCGCTCGACGGTGATCGTCTCGGCGATCCAGCTGAACACCACCGACAGGTAGTTCCAGAAGATCGCGCCGATCATCAGCGACAGCAGCAGCTCCTCGTTGCCCTGTGACGCACCGATGAGCGAGATCGAGAGCGCGCCCGCGACGGAATAGACCAGGAAGGCGATCTCCCAGCCCCAGTAGCGGCGAGTCAGGTTGAAGTTGCGCTCGATGAAGGCGTACGAGGCCTTCAGCTCATGGGTGACGACGGTCATCGAAGTGATCTCCAGGCGGGGGAGTCGACCCGGTCCCTCAACGGGACCGAGCCGACTCGAGTGAGGGCTCCGCCGCGAGCCGAGCTCCGATCCGGATGAATCGAAGGCCGACGGCCTGGCGGATGGACTGGGATGGCTGACGGTCCTGGCGCAGCAGGGCGGCGATCTCGAGCTTGCGCTCGATCCGCTCCCTGGCCCAGCGGCCGTGCAGTTCCGGGCTGAACATCATCGCGATCACCTCCTTTCATTCGATCTCGGCGTCCTCGGCCTCGACGTCGTCGTCGAGCGAGCGGCCGGTGTAGGTCATGAACACGTCTTCGAGCGTCGCGGGTCCGTCCACGCGATCGCGGATGAGGGTCTTGAGGCCGTCCGGGGTGTCCTCGGCGACGACCCGGGCGTCGTTGAGGATCGTGATCCGGCCGCACAGGCGTTCTGCCTCGGCCAGGTCGTGGGTCGTCAGGACGATGGTCGCGTCGTGGGTCTCCCGGAGCTCCTCGATGAAGGACTGGACGTCGAGCTTCGAGCGCGGGTCCAGGCCGGTGGTCGGCTCGTCGAGCAGCAGCAGGGTCGGGCTCGTCAGCAGGGCTCGCGCGATGGCGACCTTCTGCTGCATCCCTCGACTCATCTGCTCGATCGGCCGGTTGATGCGCTTCTCCGAGATGCCCAGCCGGGCGAGGATCGCGATCGCCTCGCGCCGGGCGGTCTGGCCATCGAGGCCGTACAGCCGGGCGGCGAAGAGCAGGTTCTCCATCGGGCTGAGCTTCTTGAAGAAGGCGGCGTCCACGCTGACCCGGTTGATCAGGCGCTTGACCGCCATCTCCTCGCGGACGATGTCGTGGCCGAAGACCTCGACCCGACCCTCGTCGAGGGTCAGCAGTCCGCAGATGAGCCGGATGAGCGTCGACTTGCCGGAGCCGTTGGCGCCGAGGATCCCCTGGATGTCACCGCGCTCGAGGCGCATCGACACGTGGGAGATCGCCGTCACCGGTGGCTTCTTCCGGCTGACCACGAACCGCTTGGTGACGTCCTCGATGAGGAGGGCGGGCACGGCGGCGGTCGCGGGCAGCGTCCGCTCGGAGCCGATCGGCAGCACCGGCTGGCCGACCGATCCGTTCTTCAGTTCCGGGCTCAAGAGGGTGGTCACGTGGGACTCCAGGATCTGGTGCTGTCGAGGGGCGGAGACGAGAAAAAGCCGCGGGCCTCATCCGACTGTGTCGGGGGCCTCGCGGCTCTGGGGCTCCGGATCGCCGTGGCGATGCGGGGCATCAAAAAAGCCGGGGGCCCGATCTGGCCCACGGCTCTGGTTTCGTCCGGAAGGCGGTCCTGCCGCCTGCGGTCTAGCTCGAGATGGGCACAGATCTCCCGATCGCGATCGCGCCGTTGGGCGCAACGCATCGATGGAGGAGCGACGTCGTCATCATTCTTTGCCGCCTCCTCTTGGGAGTGGTCCGTGCCCGCGACATGCGAGCCGGTCGGCAGTCTACCCGCCGCGAGAAACGAGTGTCAACCCTCGTCGGACGACGGTGTCGGACGCGCGACGGATGACGTAGGAGGCCTGAGCTCCGGGCCGTGCGTGAGCCAGGAGCCCCTGCGCGCGGGGACCGCTAGCGCGGATCGAGCGATCGCCGGACGATCGGCCGGATCGGGCTGGTGGCGTTGTACTGGCGCCGCTCGACGACCTGGAACCCGGCCTTCTCGAACATGCTGAGCGTCCCGTGATAGGCGTTCGCCGCTGGGATCCGGCCGTCGCCGGCGTCGACCGGATACGCCTCCAGGGTCGTTGCGCCCTCCTCGCGCGCATACGCCACGGCGGCGTCGAGCAGTACCGCCGCCAGGCCGCGACCGCGCGCTCGCCTGGACACCACGAAGCACACGATCGACCAGACCGGCGTGTCATCGACGGGCGCCAGGACCTTCGACCAGGCCAGGCGCTCGTACTCTTCGCGCGGCCCGAGACTGACCCACCCGACCGCCCGGCCCTCCTGGTAGGCGACGAGCCCGGGCGGCCGGCCCGTGGCGGTGAGGTCCTCCAGGGCTGCGCGGTTCTGGCCGGCCGTCGAGTTCGACCAGTCCCGTCCGCGGAACCGGAAGTAGACGCACCAGCACCACTTCGGGTCGCCGCCCTCGGCGAACAAGGCGGCGAGGTCCCCGAATCGCTCGGGCGTCAGCGGCAGGACGTCGACGGTCTGCACGGCGGCGGTCGTTGGCGTTGAGGTCGAGGCCATCCCGCCGATCGTAGCCGCCTTCGACGCACGTTTACGTGGAACGAGCCAGAGAGAGGCGGAATGTCGCTCCTGATCCGGGTCGGCTCGCGACCGTCAGGCGGCCGCCATTCCGCTCGGCGAGGCTCCGCGCGATCGCAAGTCCGAGACCGCTTCCCGGGGCCGACGTGACTTCAGGGCGGACTCGGTAGAACGGCTCGAAGATACGCTCGAGCTCCTCGGCCGAGAGTCCAGGTCCGTCGTCGCTGATCTCGACGACTGCGTGGCGGTCGACGGCGCGCGTCGTGACCCCGACGGAGCTGGAACTCGGACCGGCCCCGTAGCGCACCGCATTATCGAGAAGGTTCGAGACGATCCGGCCGATCTCGGCTGGATCGGCGGACACGCGCAGGTCCGGGCCGAACGACATCCGGATCGACGGGAGCCCCGGATGGACGTCGGCAAACGCCTCGACCGTCTCGGCGACGACGACCGACAGATCGATCAATTCCCGGCGATCCGAGGGAAGCTCGTCACTCCGAGCGAGCAACAGCAGGTCATTGGTGATCGCGGTCAGGCTGCGCGCCGCGCGCGCATTGACGCGAAGCGCGTTCCGGAACTCGACTGGATCCTGTCCCGTGGCAAGGGCTCCCTCGGCGGATGACAGGATCGCGGCCAATGGCGTGCGCATCTCGTGCGACGCGTCGGCGACGAAGCGGCGCTGGCGTGCATGTGCTTCTCCGATCGGCTTGAGGGTCCTGGCGGCGAGGACCCAGGCGGCCACCGCGACGGCCGCGACGACAACCAGGTCGGCGCCCAGGAGTGCCAGGCCGATCCGCTCGACCGTCGTCTGATACGCCACCGCCGCCACCTGTTCGTTGGTCAGGTCCGGTGCGAGATCGAACGCCGGCGGCAGCACGATCAGGAACCCGACGTAGAAGACCAGGCTGAATACCCCGATCACCACGGCGAAGAGCACCACGTACAGCGCCGTGAGGCGGATCCGCGCGCGGCGGAACATCAAGCGCTCTCGCCGGACCGGAGCCGGTATCCAGAGCCGCGGACCGTTTCGATCAACCCGTCACGGCGCCCTTCGTCGACCTTCCGACGCAGGCTGCGGATGTAGACCTCGACGATATTCGACTCCGCCGAGAAGTCAGCATCCCAGAGGGCACCGATCAACCGATCGCGAGTGAATATCTGGCCCGGATGTCGCGCCAAGAGCTCGAGCAGCGCGAATTCCCGCGCGGTCAGGCGGATCGCCCGTCCGGCCCGCCGAACTCCCAGCGTTGCTGGATCGAGCTCGAGATCGCCGACGTGGATCTTCGGTGCACGATCCTCGAGCCGACGCCGGCCCAGCGCCCTGACGCGTGCCCGGAGCTCGGCCATGCTGAATGGCTTCGCGAGATAGTCATCGGCACCCTGATCCAGGCCCGTGATGCGATCGTGGACGTCGTCCAGGGCGGTGAGGATGAGGATCGAGCCGCTGAAACGCGAACCGCGGAGGGCTCGACAGACGGCGAATCCATCCAGTCCCGGAAGGATGACGTCCAGGATCACCAGGTCGTAGCTGTACGTCTGCGCCCATCCAAGCGCCTGTGAGCCATCGCCCACAGCTGTCGACCGCGTGGCCGTCTGCGACCAGAACGCCCTTGACTGCGTCCGCGATAGCGACCTCGTCTTCCACGACCAGGATCCGCAGCGCACTTCCTCCTGTTCCCGGGCCCGGCCGACAGAGGTCTCCATCGATCGTAGCCGCATCGCGATGGACGGGCCGAACGCGGTCCTGATCCGGCTTCACGTGGCGTTCATGTCGCGCGTCCAACGTGTGTGCCGATGGTCAGTACCGCTCTGCCCCGGATCGTCGATGACCGAGAGCGTGTGCCCGCTGCCCGCCCCGGCACGCATCGAGGTGACGATGTCCCGTCGCGACCGCCTTCGCGCGCAGCGCGAACGATCCATCCGAGACCATCAGCGACGTCCCCGCGACCGGTCGTCCCGCCAAGACGGTTGGGAAACCGGGCAGCAGGATCCGACGAGACCGATCGAGCACGAGGCTCGCGTTGCTGCCGCTCCGCGTCTTTTTGGGCGTCACGTTCGTGTATGCCGGCATCGACAAGATCATCGACCCGAACTTCCTCCAGGCGACTGGGCCTGGTTCGATCGGCGCCCAGCTCGACGCCTTCGTGAAGGTCTCGCCGATCGGGCCACTCGTGCATCTGTTCGGGCAGCCATTTCCGGTCGCGATCGGGCTGCTCATCGCGGTCGCGGAGATCGCGATCGGCCTCGGGGCACTGAGCGGCCTCCTGTTCCGACTGTCCGCCGCCGGCGGGTTCGCCCTGTCGATCCTGTTCTGGCTGACCGCTTCGTGGGCGACGAAGCCGTACTACTACGGGCCGGACCTCCCGTATGCGCTCGGCTGGCTGACGCTCGCGTTAGCCGGTACCGGTGGGCGTTTCACGATCGATGCGTGGTTGACACGAGAGTTCGACGGCGCAGGCGACGAGGAGCCCGTCCTCCCCCGAGCGGCGCCTGGTGCTCACGGCCGGACTCCTTGGCATCACGGCCGATCGCCCTGGCCGGATTGGCCGGCACCGTGGGGGCGTCGGTGCTCGGCCGGCCGAAGAGTGGCGTCGGAGCGACGACGCCGACGCCGATCCCAATGGCGTCGCAGAGGATCCGTCGCCATCCTCCCTACCCCTCGGTGGCGGGTGAAGGGAGTCCTGCCGCGACCGACGCACTTGGCGCGGCTTCGCCGCCAGGCGCATCCACCGGTCCCGTGGTCGCTCGGCTCAGCCAACTGACGTCTGGACGAGCCGTCGCGTTCGATGACCCGATCAGCGGCGATCCGGGCGTGCTCCTCAAGCTCCGCGACGGCACGATCGTGGCCTTACGACGCCGTGTGTACACACGCCGGTTGCACGGTCGAGTACGACCGGGCTCCGGGTACCTGATCTGTCCTTGCCACGGGGCCGACCTTCGACCCGGCCCAGCAGGCGCAGGCGATCGCCGGCCCGACCGACCAGCCCCTTGCAACGATCCCGATCCATATCGACAAGGCCACTGGCCGGGTCACATTGACGGGTTGAACACTCCCGGCCGGGTCGCGGCCGCTCACGCGTCGTCGGACGCCGAGCTGCTCAGGAGACCGGGACGTCCTACCGAGATCACGGCCGCCACGATGAGGCCGATGCCGAACACGAAGAACGCCAGCGCGGCCCCGATCCGCACGACACGCTCCGGGAGCCGGGTCCCCAACAGCCGCCCGACACCGATGGCGAGCGCATCGGCGGCCACCATGCCTGCCGTCGACCCCAGCCAGACCCAGAACGGATCCGCACGCGTCGCCAGGGCGATCGTCGCGAGCATCGTCTTGTCGCCGATCTCGGCGAGGAAGAATGCGACCCCGACGGCGAGCACGACCGAGCCGGTCGTCCGATCGACGCGCGAACGTTCCGCCTCGTCGAGTCTTGTCGCCACGGAGCGTCCAGACGCCGAAACCGAGGAACGCCAGACCACCCAGAAAGCCGAGGACGTTGGCCGGGATGAGCAGCCCGACGGTCCCCCCGATCGCGACCGAGGCGAGGTGGACGAGCGCGGTCGCAGCCGTGATCCCGATCAGGACAGGCAGCGCCCGGAATCGCGTGGCGAATGTCAGCGCCATCAGCTGGCTCTTGTCGCCGAGCTCGGCCACGAAGATGACGGCGAAGCTCAGGAGGAAAGGTTCCACGTGTCTCCGGATCGGGAGTGCGGTCGGGGATGGTCGGCGGCACCGGCATTGTCGTGCCCGCGCGCCGGTGGCGCCCGGACGCACGCGTGGCCTCGTTTGACCCCGCTCCGATCCGGCCATAGTCTCCGAGCGTGGCCGACACCTCGCCCGCCCCGGGCCGCTGGGCGTTCCGACCGATCCCGCCCGAGCCCCGCTCGATCGTCGAGCTGATCGCCGACGGCACGCTCGATGCGGAGCTCTCCGCCCAGCTCTGGCTGCTGCTCGAGGCGCGCGTCCCGATCATCGTCGCGGCCGAGGCTCAGCACGTCGGCAAGACCACGCTGCTCTCGGCACTGCTCGCGTTCCTGCCGCCGGACGCGCGGTTGGTCGAACTGGCCGGCGAGAGCGAGACGTTCGACTGGCTGCCACAGGCGACGGAGCTCGGCTGGCCGGGCGTCGCGCGTCCACCCGCCACCACCGCCCCGTCGATCCGCCCCGAGACCACCGTCCTGCTCGCCCACGAGCTGTCCGACCACACGCCGGCCTACACGTGGGGGCTGGCCGCCCGCGTCGTGGTCCGCGCCGCCTCGATCGGCTACGGCCTGGCGGCGACCATCCATGCGGACTCGCTCGACGACGTGTTCGAGGCCCTCCGCCGCCCGCCGGTCCGGCTGGCCGACGACGAGCTGTCACATCTCGGTGCCGTGGTCGTCCTGCGCCGCCTCGCCGATGGCCGCCGGCGCGTGGCGGCGGCGCACTACGTCCGGCCGGTCGCCCGTGACACGCACGGTCACGTCCAGCGCCTCGGGCCGGCGGTCCTCGCGACGTGGGACCCGACGGAGGACGCATTCGAGCACTTCGGCTGGGGGATCACCCCGGAGCTGGCGCGCCGGGTGGGCCGTGCCGCGGGCGACTTCGAGATCGAGGTGGACCGGCGGCGGGATCACCTCCGGTCCCTCGTGGCCGCCGGCACGACCGACGACGCGGCGGCCCGCGCGGCCATCCGGGCGTACCGTCCGATGGTCCCGTTTGACGCTCCGCGGGACGACGCTTAGGCTCGCTGTCCGAGCCCAGACAGCGGGGGAGCAACGTGGATCCCAACGAACGTCCCAATCCTCAGGCGGCGACCCTCCGCGACCTCCGCGCCTCGGGCTGGCGCTCGCGGACCGTCAAGGACGAGCTGCGGGCCAACCTCCTCGCCCGCCTGTCCGCGGGGACGCAGGTGTTCCCCGGCGTCGTCGGCTACGAGGACTCGGTCGTGCCCGCGATCGAGAACGCGATCCTCGCCGGGCACGACCTCGTCTTCCTCGGCGAGCGCGGCCAGGCCAAGACCCGGATGGCGCGCCTGCTCGTCGGTCTCCTCGATCCGTGGCTGCCGGCCGTCCGTGGCGGTGAGCTCAACGACGATCCGTACGCACCGGTCAGCCCGGCGGCGCGAGCCATCGTGGAGCGCGACGGCGACGCCACGCCGGTCGAGTGGATCGCCCGCGACCGGCGCTACGCCGAGAAGCTCGCCACACCCGACATCACGATCGCGGACCTCATCGGCGAGGTCGACCCGATCAAGGTCGCCGAGGGCCGCTACCTGTCCGACGAGCTGACCCTCCACTACGGGCTCATCCCGCGTGCCAATCGCGGCATCGTCGCGATCAACGAGCTGCCCGACCTGGCGGAGCGGATCCAGGTCGGCCTGCTCAACATCCTCGAGGAACGCGACGTCCAGATCCGCGGCTTCGTCGTCCGGCTCCCGCTCGACCTGTACGTCGTCGCCTCGGCCAACCCGGAGGACTACACCTCGCGCGGCCGGATCATCACGCCGCTCAAGGATCGCCTCGGGTCGCAGATCCGGACCCACTACCCGCGGACCCTCGAGCACGAGATGGCGATCGTCCGCCAGGAGAAGCACCGCTTCGAGGTGGAGGAGGGGACGCCGACCGTGGTCGTCCCGGCGTTCATGGAGGAGCTCGTCGCCGAGCTGACCCACATGGCCCGTCGCTCGCCGGAGATCAGCCAGCGATCCGGCGTCAGCGTCCGGGTCTCGGTGGCCAACGCCGAGGTGCTCGAGGCGGCCGCCCTCAAGCGGGCCGTCCGGCTCGGCGAGCCCGTCGGCGCGCCACGTGTCTCGGACCTCGGTGCGGTCGTCGCGTCGACCGTCGGCAAGGTCGAGCTCGAGACGGCCGGCGACGAGTCGCCCGAGGAGCGGATCGTCGAACGGCTGATCACGAAGGCGCTGCACACGACGTTCAACCGGCGGGTCTCGATCGACGAGCTCGAGGGGGTCGTGGAGGCGTTCGAGGACGGCTTCACGGTCGAGACCGGCGACAGCACGCCATCGCGCGAGTACGTCGCCTGGATGCGCGAGGTCCCCGGCCTGTCCGCGTCCGTCCGGCGGCTGGGCGCGTACGACGTCACCGACGGCGCCGAGGAGCCCGCAGTCGTGGCCTCCGGCGTGGAGTTCCTGCTCGAGGGTCTCCACCTCGCTCGACGGCTCAACAAGGATCGCATCCCGGGCGGGACGGTCTACCACCGGTGACCGCCTATTCCCCGGATCCGCGGGATCTGGGGCCGGAAGGCCCAGCGTCGCGCGGTCGCGCGCGGCCCGGCCCAGGTACGAGCGGGTCAGGGTCCGCGAGGGCCGAATCAGCCGCCGACGCGCTCGCCCGCGCGGCGCGCTACTCGGCCTGGGACGGCAGCCAGCAGCTGGCCGACCTCGAGGCGGACGAGATCCTCGCGGCGCTCGCCGACGACATGATGGCCGAGGGCGACCTGGCCGAGGCGTTGCGCCGGCTCATGGAGCGCGGCTGGCGAACGGGCGACCCGACGCGCGGCGACATGGCCGGGCTCCAGGACCTCCTCGATCGGCTCGAACGCCAGCGCGAGGCGATGCTCGAGCGCTACCAGCTCGACGACGTCCTCGGCGACATCCGGCGCGAGCTCGGCGAGATCGTCGAGGAGGAGCACGCGGGGGTCGAACGTCGCCTCGACGAGGCGTCCAGCGCCGACGCCGAAGGCTCGACCGAGGACCTGCGGAAGATGCTGCGCGACGTCGCGGCGCGGCGGCTCGACCAGCTCGACGCGCTGCCGGCCGATGTCGGCGAGCGGATCCGCGGCCTCCAGGACTACGACTTCCTCGAGCCGCACGCGCGCGAACGGTTCGATGAGCTCGTCAAGAAGCTCCAGGGCCAGGTGCTGGACCAGTTCGTGGCCGGCATGTCCGAGGCGATCAAGACGATGCGCCCGGAGGATCTCGCCGCCAATCGCGAGATGGTCCGCGACCTGAACGAGCTCATCCGCCAGCGGATCGGCGGCGCCGACCCGGACGCGAGCGAGTTCCTGGCCAAGCACGGCCAGTTCTTCCCGGGGGCCCAGACCTTCGACGACATCATCGACCAGCTGGCGCAGCGGATGGCCGCCATGCAGTCGCTCATGCGGTCGATGAGCCCGGAGCAGCGGGCCGAGCTCAGCTCGATGATGGAGGCCCTCCTCCGCGACGACCGCATCCTCGTCGATCTCGCCCAGCTCGCGTCGAACCTCGACATGCTCCTGCCGGGCGGTCTCGGTGACCGGGTCCCGTTCGGTGGCGAGGAGCCGCTGGGCCTGGAAGGTGCCCTCGCGCAGATCGGCCGGCTCCAGGCGATGGACCGGTTGGAGGATGCGCTGTCCGACGTCGCGTCACCGGCCGACCTGGCCGCCATCGATCGGGACGAGGTGCGCGACCTGCTCGGAGACGACGCACTGCGGGAGCTCGAGGCCCTGGACGACCTCGCCCGCCGGCTCGAGGAGGCCGGCTACCTGACCCGCGACGGCGAGCACATGGAGCTGACCCCGCGCGGCAGCCGGAAGATCGGCCAGAAGGTGCTGGACGACCTGTTCGCGCGGCTCCAGCGCGACGCGTTCGGCGGTCACCGCATCGACCGCGGCGGCCGCGGCGGCGAGCGCGACGAGGCGACCAAGCCGTACGAGTTCGGCGACCCGTTCCATCTCGACCTGCGCGGCACGCTCTTCAACGCCCTCGGCCGCGAGGAGAATGCGCCGGCCGCCCGGGCCGCCACGGGCGATCGCCGGGTGCGCCTCGCGCCGTCCGACTTCGAGGTCCACCGGACCGAGCAGCTGACCCAGACGTCCACGGTCCTGCTGGTGGACATGAGCCGGTCGATGCTGCTGCGCGGCTGCTTCCTGGCCGCCAAGAAGGTCGCGGTGGCGCTCGACACCCTCATCCGGACGCAGTACCCGCGCGACCACCTGTCGGTCATCGGGTTCGCCTACTACGCGCGCGAGATCCGGCCGGGCGCGCTGGCCGAGCTCAGCTGGCACGGCTACGAGTACGGCACGAACCTCCAGCACGGCTTGCTGCTGGCACGGCGGATCCTGGAGCGGACGCCCGCGGTCAACAAGGAGATCGTGGTCATCACGGACGGCGAGCCGACCGCCCATTTCGAGAACGGCCAGGTCGAGTTCAACTACCCGCCGACCCGCCGGACGATCCAGGAGACCCTCCTCGAGGTGCAGCGCTGCACGAAGGAGGGGATCACGATCAACACGTTCATGCTCGAACGGTCGCGGGCGCTCGCCGAGTTCGTCGCCCACATGACCCGGCTCAACCGGGGCCGGGCCTTCTACGCCACCCCGGAGCACCTCGGCGAGTACGTCCTCGTCGATTTCGTGAGCCGGCGGACCAAGAAGGTCTCCTGACGAGTCCGGTCGCGGATCGGACCGAACGCCAGTCCCTCCGCGGCCTATCCTTCGCAGCGTCCGGCGCCGGGGCCGACCGTACGTGGGAGGTAGTCCGTGGATCTCGTCCAGTTCGCGCCGTTCATCCTGTTCCTGCACGTCATGGGGGCGATCCTGGCCTTCGGACCGACGTTCGCCTATTCGATCATGGGCTCCATGGCCGGGAAGGAGCCCCAGCACGCGAACTTCAGCTCCCGCCAGGTCGAGGCCATCGGCAACCGGCTCGTCTACCCGCTGGCGGTCTTCCAGGGGATCACCGGCGTCCTGCTCCTGATCGCCCTGCAGATCGAACCGCAGAAGCAGCCGTGGCTGGTCGCCGGCATCATCCTGTACCTCATCGCCATCACCTACGCGCTGACGGTCCAGCGCAACGCCTTGCATCACCTGATCGAGCTGACCTCGACCCCGCCGCCCCCGGGCACCCCGCCCGGACCGCCGCCGCCGGAGGTCATGGCGACTGTCAAGAAGATCCAGCGCGGCGGGATCTTCCTCGGGCTGCTGATCGTCGTCATCGTCTTCCTGATGGTGGTCAAGCCGGGCCGCTGACCCTCACCGTCGACGTGGGGCACGGTGTCGTGGCGGTACCATGAGCGGGTTCCGCCTCACAGGAGATCCAGCCCGATGCCCCACGTCGCGACCTCACCGGCCGACCTGCTGACCGCGCTCACCGGGCGCGCACACCTCGACGGGGAGCGGCTCGTCATCGACGACGAGGCCGGGTTCCGCGCCGAGGGCATCCGCGACCTGGCCTGGACCGCGGCCTTCACCGAGGACGAGGCCACCGCCGCCGCCGCGCAGTGGCTCGTCTGGGAGGCCAGCCAGGAGCTGGGCGCCCGGTCGGCCAGCATCCAGGGCCTGTACGAGGCACGGGCGCGCGGCGAGGTGGCCGGCTTCACGGTCCCCGCCATCAACCTGCGGGCACAGACCTTCGACATGGCCCGGACGGTCTACGAGGCGGCGTCCGCGGCGGGTGTCGGGGCGGTCATCCTCGAGCTCGCCCGGAGCGAGCAGACGTACACCTTCCAGCGTCCGATCGATTACGCGACCTCCGTCCTCGCCGGCGCGATCGCGGCCGGCTGGCAGGGACCGGTCTTCATCCAGGGCGACCACTACCAGTTCAACGCCAAGAAGTACGCCGCGGACCCGGAGGCGATGACGCGAGGAGATCCGGCGCGCCTGCCGGCTGGCGATCGACGCGGGCTACCGCAACATCGACATCGACTCGTCGACCCTGGTCGACCTGTCGAAGCCGAACGTCGACGAGGAGCAGCGCGAGAACTACCGGCGCGCGGCGGAGCTGACGGCCTTGATCCGGACGCTCGAGACGGACGGCGTGACGATCAGCGTCGGTGGCGAGATCGGCGAGGTCGGGACGCAGAACTCCACCGTCGAGGAGCTCCGCGCGTATCTCGGCGGGTACCGGCGCGAGCTCGACGAACGCGCACCGGGCGCGACCGGGATCTCCAAGGTCAGCGTCCAGACCGGCACCTCCCACGGCGGCGTGCCGTTGCCGGACGGTGGTGTGGCGGAGGTCAAGCTCGACTTCGAGGTCCTGCGCGAGCTCGGGGTCGTCGCCCGCGAGCACGGCCTGGCGGGGGCCGTCCAGCACGGGGCGTCGACGTTGCCCGACGAGCTGTTCCACCGGTTCCCGGCGGTGGAGACCGCCGAGATCCACCTGGCGACCGGGTTCCAGAACGCGCTGTACGAGCACCCGGCCTTCCCGGCCTCGCTCCATCGCCAGATCGAGGCCTGGTGCTTCGTCGATGCCATCGACGAGCGGAAGCCCGGCCAGACCGACCAGCAGTTCGTGTACACGACCCGCAAGAAGGCGATCGGGCCGTTCAAGCGGCAGCTCTGGGACCTCGACACGAAGGACGAGATCCTCGCCGCGCAGCGTCGCAAGATCGCCTACCTGTACACCGAGCTCCGCGTCAACGACACGCGCGCGATGGTCGACCGGTACGTCCACCCGGTCGAGTCCCACCGGCCCATGCCGGACGCGCTCCGCGAGGCCGTCAGCGCCGGCTGAGGCCTCCCGGCCAGGCGCCCGCGGGCCTTCGAATCGAGCGGCGCGCAGCCGTCCCGCGGCGCCTGATTCGTCGTTGACGGCCCGAAACGTGGTGCTATCCTCGCCCGCAGGTCCGGCGCGGGATGAGGGTCCCGGTCCGGCCGAGCAAGCGTCCCAGGCGACCCCAGCGTTCGCGTGTCAACTCCAGAGGACAGCTCGCGCCGATCTTCGGTGCGGTGGGAGGAGAAGATCTCGTGACGGGACCAGCGGATTCTGCCCAGGACGTCGCCGCACGCGACGACGCCCACCTTCGGTCACTCGGCATCAAGCCCGAGCTTCGGCGGACCCTCGGGTTCCTGTCGAACTTCGCGATCGCCTTCGCGTTCATCAGCGTCTCGACCGGAACGTTCGGAAACTACGGCGTCGGCATCGGCCTGAGCGGCCCGGTCTTCTACTGGACATGGTTCATCGTGATCGCCGGCCAGCTCCTGGTGGCGCTCGTCTTCGCCGAGCTTGGCCAGCCACTTCCCGGTGGCCGGCTCGGTCTATCAGTGGTCGAAGCGCCTCTCGCACAGGACCCTGGGCTGGTTCACCGGGTGGTTCTACTTCTGGGCCCAGGTGGTGACGGTCAGCGCGGTCGCGGTCATCGTCGCCTTCGTGGTCGACGCGCTCCACGGGTCGCTCGTCGGGAACACGGGTGACGTCGCCTTCCTCGACACCTCGAGTCCCGGTGGGTTCACCTCGATGTTCACGTTCATCGCCATCGGCACGCTGATCATCACGACGCTGATCAACGCCTACGGCGTGCGGCTGCTGTCGATCCTCAACAACATCGGCGTCGCGACCGAGATCCTCGGGCATGTTCGTGTTCGCGATCATCCTGCTGATCTTCGCGAACGTGCAGCCGGTCAGCGTCCTGACCAGCTTCGAGGGGTCCGAGGCGGCGCAGAACGGGAACGTCCCGGCCACGTTCGCTCTCGGCTTCTTCATGGCCGCCTTCGTCGTGTTCGGCTTCGACACCGCCGGGACGTTCGGCGAAGAGACGCTGGACGCCGGCCGGCAGGCGCCGCGCGGGGTGCTGTCGTCGATCCTCATCTCCGGCCTCGTCGGTGCGATCTTCATCCCGGCGGTGATCCTGGCCACGCCCGACATCCCCGCCTCTATGGCAGCCGGGCTCGGCGGCGCCTTCCCGATCGGGACGACCATCTCGGAGGCCTTCAGCCAGGATCTCATCGGCAACCTGTCCGGCGGCGACATCTACCTGCTCGTGATCCTTGCCTCGGTCTTCGTGTGCACCCTGGCCATCCAGGGCGCCGCGACCCGCCTGATGTTCTCGATGGGTCGCGACCGGCACCTGCCGTTCGGCGGGGCCTGGGGTCACGTGAACACGCGCTTCCGCACGCCGGCCAACGCAGCGGTCGGCGTGGGCGTCATCGCCGCGTTGCCGATCCTCGTCGTCGGGCCGGGACCGGCCGTCTCCATCTCGATCGCCGCGACCGGGCTGATCTACGTGGCCTACTTCATGTGCAACGCCGGTGTGCTTGCCGCCAGGTTCCGCGGTTGGCCCCACGAGAAGGCATGGTTCAGCCTCGGTCGCTGGGGCAAGCTCGTGAACATCCTGGCGCTCGTCTACGGCGGCCTGATGATCATCAACATCGCCCTGTGGGCAGACGGATCGCTGTTCGGTGACTGGGGCACCGACGGACGCCTGTTCTGGAACCCGTTCATCAACACGTTCATCAAGCCGTTCGGGAACGAGATCGCCGGGATGCCCGCATGGCCGATCTTCGAGACGCTCATCGGGGTCATCCTCATCGCCGGTGGCATCTACTACGTGCTGGCCGTCCGCGGCAGGGCGCCTGACGCCGAGACCGAGGCCGACGTGGTGACCGGGGAAGCCGTCATCGGCTAGTGACCGACGACGCCATCCTGCGTGGCCCGCTGCACGACGAGCTCGTCGAGACCCTGCAGCGGGTCCCGGAGGTCGCCGGCAGACGCCTGACCCTGACGGCGCTGACCGGCGGGATCACCAACCGGAACTTCCGGATCGACGCGGACGGCACGGACGAGCGCTGGGTCATCCGCCTGGCCGGCAACGACACCCACCTCCTGGGCATCTCCCGGGAGGTGGAGCATGCCGCGACCGTCGCGGCGGCCGGGGTCGGCGTCGGGCCGGAGGTGACGGCGTTCATCCGGCCGGAGGGCTACCTCGTCACCCGGTTCATCGTCGGCGAGCCCGTGTCGGACGAGGCGGTCCATCGGCCGGAGACCCTGCGCCGGGTTGCCGACTCGCTGCGGCGGATCCACGACGGGCCGGCCATCCCGGGCCTGTTCGTGCCGCTCCGGATCGTGGAGGCATACCGGGCTCTCGCACTGGCCCGCGGCGTCACCATCCCGCCCGGATACGACCTGGCATCGGCCGTCGGCCGGCGGATCGAAGGCGCTCTCCTGGCCGCCCCGATCGAGCTCCGGCCGTGCCACAACGACCTCCTCAACGCGAACTTCATCGACGACGGGACGCGGATCCGGATCATCGACTGGGAGTACGCCGGGATGGGCGATCCCTTCTTCGACCTCGGCAACTTCAGCATCAACCACGAGCTGACGCCGACCGAGGACGAGCTGCTGCTGGCCGCCTACGACGGCGCGGTCCGGCCGGATCGCCTCGCACGGTTGACCCTGATGCGGGTCGTGTCCGACTTCCGCGAGGCGATGTGGGGCGTCCTCCAGCAGGGGGTCAGCAGCCTCGACGTCGACTTCGTCGCCTACGCCGACGGCAACTTCCGCCGGCTGCTGGCCAACGCCGCCGAGCCGCGGTTCGAGCGTGCCCTCGCCGAGGTCGCGGGAGGGTAGGCTGGACGCGGGTCGCGGGCGCACCGGCCGACGGAGCCGGCGCCGGGGTCGCGACCCAGGGGGAGGGTTGGATGGAGATCCCAGCCGCCGTGCGGACGGCGATCGAGGCCGGTCCGATCGCCCACGTCGTCACGATCGCCCCGGATGGCCGGCCGCAGATCTCGATGGCGTGGATCGGGCTCGACGGCGAAGAGATCGTCATCGGCACGATGTTCGACCAGGCCAAGCTGCGCAACATGCGGCGTGACCCGCGGATGGCGATCTCGTTCGAGACGGGGCGGATGGGTCCCATGGGCCTGCCCGGGTACATCGTCCTGCACGGTCAGGCCCGGGTCGTCGAGGGCGGCGCTCCGGAGACGCTCCAGCGGCTCGCGTACACCTACATCGGGCCGGACGTGGTCTTCCCGAACTTCCCGAACCCGCCGGGCGGCTGGACGATCCGGATCGCGGTCGAGCGGATCTCCGGCAGCGACGAGGCGCTCGCTCTCGACTGAGCGGCGCCGAGTCCCGGGGTCCGATACGCTCGGCCGATGACGACCGAGCCCGGCCCTCCTTCGACATCGAACGGTCGGACCGTGGTGCTCGGGGCCGTCGCCTTCGCCGCGACGCTGGTCCTCCTGCTCGGCTTCGCCAGTCTCATCAGCCAGGGAGCGGGGTCCGCGCCGCGTTCGCCGGCCCTTGCCGCCAGCCCGTCCCGATCGGCCGCGCCGAGCGTGGCGCCGTCCGCGAGTCCCTCGGCCATTCCGACCGCATCCGGCGCGACCCCGCCCGCCTCGCCCGCAGCGTCCGGGCTCGCACCGGGCGCCTCACCGTCCGAGATCCCCGACGCCGTCCTGGTGGGCGCGGGCGACATCGCCGACTGCACGCTCGATGACGACGCGAAGACGGCCGCCCTCGTCGCGGCGATCCCGGGGACCGTGTTCACGGCCGGTGACAACGCCTACGAGAACGGCTCGCCGGACCAGTTCCGCGACTGCTACGACCCGACGTGGGGCGCCTTCAAGGACCGGACGAGACCGGCGGCCGGCAACCACGACTGGGAGACCAAGGACCTCGCCGGCTACCTCGGCTACTTCGGCGAGGCGGCCGCGCCGGGGGGCGTGAGCTGGTACTCCTACGACCTCGGGACGTGGCACGTGGTCGTGCTCGATTCGGATTGCGCGGCCGTCGGCGGCTGCGAGGCCACCTCACCGCAGGGTCGCTGGCTCGCTGCCGACCTGGCGGCATCCGATGCGACCTGCACGCTCGCGATCTGGCATCACCCGCGGTTCAGCTCCGGGTTCCACGGCAACATCGCGGAGGTGGCCCCGTTCTGGGAGGCGCTGTACGCCGCCGGCGCGGACGTCGTCATCAACGGGCACGACCACGACTACGAACGGTTCGCGCCCCAGACGCCCGACGCCACGATCGATCAGGCACACGGCATCCGCGAGTTCGTCGTCGGCACCGGCGGAGCGGCGCTCCGGCCGTTCGCGGTCGGCGCCGCCAACAGCCAGTTGCGACTGGCCACCAGCCACGGCATCATCCGGTTCGACCTGCGCAAGGACTCGTACGACTGGACGTTCATGCCGACCACGGGCTCCGTGACCGATTCCGGGAGGGCCCCGTGTCACTGACCGACCAGGCCCGCGTCGTCGTCATCGGTGGCGGCATCACTGGCTGCAGCGTCGCCTACCACCTGGCCCTCGCCGGCTGGACGGACGTGCTCCTCGTCGAGAAGGCACAGCTCACGGCCGGCTCCACCTGCCAGGCCGCCGGGCTCGTCACGGCCTTCAACCCGTCGTCCACGATGATGGGCTTCCGGCGCTACAGCATCGAGCTCTATCGAAGCCTCGGCGCCTTCGAGACCGTCGGCAGCCTGCGGCTGGCATCGAGCCCGGAGCAGCTCCGGGAGCTCGAGCGGACGGCCAGCCGGGCGCGCGGGATCGGGCTGGACGCGGGTGTCATCGGCGCCGACGAGGCTCGCCGCCTGATGCCTGCGATCTCGCCCGACTCGCTGTACGGGGCGGTCCACCTCGCCGGGGACGGTCATCTCGACCCGCACGGCGCGACCCACGCGGTGGCCGATGCCGCCCGCGCGCTGGGCGTCCGGATCCGGACCGGGGTCCGCGTCACCGGGTTCGAGCTGTCCGCCCGCCGCGAGATCACGGCCGTCCTGACCGAGACCGGCCGGATCGACACCGAGCTCGTCGTCAACGCGGCCGGCATCTGGGCGCCGCAGGTCGCAGCGATGGTCGGCGCCTTCATCCCGTCGACCCCGGTCGACCACCAGCACATCGCGCTCAAGGCCGTGCCCGGCGCGGAGCTCCCGCGCGACATGCCGTGCTTCCGCGACCCGGACAACCTCGTGTACGGCAAGAGCGAGCACGGCGGGATGGTCTTCGGCGGCTACGAGCTCGATCCCGTCTCGCGCTGGGAGGACGGCGTGCCGTGGGACCACGCCGCCCGGTCCCTGCCGCCCGACTACGAGCGCTTCGAGCCGCTGATGCAGGGCGCGATCCGGCGCTTCCCGTTCCTGGCCGATGCCGAGGCGATCCGGCTCGTCTGCCATCCCGACGCGATGACGCCGGATGCGAACCCGTTGCTCGGACCGCTGCCCGGTGTGCGCGGCTTCTGGGTCGCGGCGGGGCTGTCGCTCAACGGGTTCGGCGGCGGCGGCGGGATCGGACGGGCGATGGCGGGCTGGATCACGGCCGGCGATCCGGGCGTCGACATCGGTCCGTACCGGGCGTGGCGGTTCAGCGACACGTACCGCGATCCGGGGTTCGCGGCCGGGCTCGCGCGTGAGACGTACTCCGACTACTACCGGCTGCGCTACCCGTTCGACGCGGACGTGTCGGGTCGCCCGCGCCGGCTGTCGGCGCTCCACGGACGGCTCCAGGAGGCGGGCGCGGTCTTCGGGACGAAGGCCGGCTGGGAGCGCGCCGACTACCACGACCCGGCCGGCGGCTGGCGTCGCGCCGGGCGCGATCAGGCCGGCTACGGCTGGACCCGGCCGCCGTGGTTCGAGGCGGTCTGCGCGGAGGGGCGTGCCGTCCGTGAGCGTGCGGGGATGGTCGACCTGTCGTCGTTCGGCAAGATCGCCGTCGAGGGGCCGGGCGCGCTCGGGCTCCTCCAGCGCGTCAGCGCGAACGACATCGGCAGACCGGTCGGCAGCGTCGTCTACACGCAGTGGTGCGACGAGCGCGGCGGGATGGTGGCCGACGTGACCGTCACGCGCCTCGCGGACGACCGTTTCCGGGTCGTGACCGGCGCCGGCTACCTCGCGTCGGAGATGGCGTGGCTCCGGGCGCACCTCGACGCGGACGACGGCGCCGTGACGATCCGCGACGTCAGCGGGGAGCTGACCACGATCGGGCTGTGGGGGCCGCGGGCGCGGGACGTCGTGATCGCGGCCGGGGCCGCGGCGGACGAGGTGGGCGATGACGCGATCCCGGTGCGGCGGTCCGGGTCGTTCCACGTCGGCGCGGCGCCCGTCCAGGGTGCCCGGATCAGCTACGCGGGCGAGCTCGGCTGGGAGCTGACGACGCCGTTCGAGTGGGCGACCACGGTGTGGGATCGACTGCTGGCGGCCGGACGAACGTTCGGGCTCGTGCCCATCGGCTATCGCGCGCTCGACGCGCTGCGCATGGAGAAGGGCTACCGCTACTACGGCACCGACCTGACGATGCAGGACACGCCGTTCGAGGCCGGCCTGGGCATGTTCGTGCGGCTCGGCAAGGGCCCGTTCATCGGACGCGACGCGCTGGTGGCGGCCAAGGCGAGCGGATCGGACCGGCAGCTCCGAACCCTCGTCATCGGCGGCCCGGACTACGAGCCGGTCTACGGCGGGGAGGCCGTCAGGCTCGATGGCGAGGTCGTCAGCCGCCTGCGCAGCGTCGCCTACGGCCCGACCATCGAGCGAACGATCGGCTACGCCTACCTCCCGGCATCGACGCGGGAAGGCGCCGAGTTCGCCGTCGACGTCTTCGATCGACGCGTCGAAGCGCCGTCGTCGGCCCCGACGTCCTGGTCGACGCGGCGGGCGACCACATGCGCGGCTGATCCGGCCGCCGTTCGCTACGATCAGGGCGTGATCGAGCTCCGGAGCCGTAACGAGATCGAGGCGATGCGACCGGCCGGCCGGTTCGTCGCGGCGGTGCTCACCGAGCTCGCCGAGCGGACCCGGGTCGGCATCAACGTGCTGGAGCTCGACCGGATCGCACACGCGATGATCCGCAAGCACCACGCGACGAGCTGCTACATCGACTACCACCCCTCGTTCGGCGCGATGCCGTTCGGCAAGGTGCTGTGCGTCTCGGTGAACGACGCTGTGCTCCACGGGCTGCCGCACGACCGGCGGCTCCGGGATGGGGACGTCGTGAGCCTCGACTTCGCGGCGGAGGTCGATGGCTGGGTCGCCGACTCCTCGATCACGATCCCCGTCGGCACGCCACGCGACGAGGACATGCGCCAGATCGAGACCGCCGAGCGGGCGCTCGCCGCGGGGATCGCTGCCGCGCAGACGGGCAACAAGATCGGTGACATCTCGGCCGCCGTCGGCGACGTGATCCGGGGCGCGGGCTACCAGGTCAACACCTCCTTCGGTGGGCACGGCGTCGGGCGCGTGATGCACGCGCCGCCGGACGTCCCGAACGACGGGGTCGCGGGGCGCGGCCACGCATTGCAACCCGGGCTTGTCATCGCGATCGAGCCGTGGTTCCTGGCGGCCGGCCCGAAGATCGCCATCGACCGCGACGGCTGGACGATCCGGTCCGTGGATGGGTCCCGGGGCGTCCACGTCGAGCACACGGTGGCGATCACCGCCGACGGCCCGCTCGTGCTCACCGCCCGGGACGCGGTCGCCGCATCAGCGCCCATCCGCGCGACCGCCTGACCCCGGGAGGAGGGTGACATGAACACAGAGGAGCATCCGAATGCGACCGCCTACCGGAGGACGGTCGATGCATTCCGGGCCCGCGATTTCACCACGCTCCGATCCCTGATCGCCGAGGACGTCGTCTGGCACGTACCCGGTCGGAGCTCGATGGCTGGGGATGTCCGCGGTCTCGACGCGCTCGTCGCCTGGCTCGGCCGAGTCAACGAGCTGGGCTTCACCATCCGGGAGCACGACGTGTTCGGGAACGACGAGCACGTCTGCGCACTGAGCTATATGGGTGCCCGGCGGCCCGGGTTCGTCATCGAGATCCCGGTCACGAGCGTCTTCCACTTCCGGGATGGGCGGCAGGTCGAGCGGTGGATCTACCCGAGCGATGCGACCGCCTGGGACGCGATCTTCGACGGTTGACGTGCCGGGGCCGCGAGAGCGGGACAGGCGAGATCGGTCGATCACAAGCACGAGCTTCACGCGCACACACGGGCGGCCGCCTCGGACGTCGCGGCTCGGGAAGCCACGCTCACGCGTGTCATCATGGGACAGTGGATGACCGAGGAGGGGATGTGATGTCGACGCACGCCGGCACCGACGCCGGCGCCCTGTTCACGCTCGACCCGACGCGGACCTACCCGGTGCTCGAGCGTGCCGACGGCATCCGCGTCTGGGACAGCGACGGACGCGAGTACCTGGATGCGATCGCCGGGATCGCGGTCGCCAACATCGGGTACGGCCGGCAGGAGGTGGTCGACGCGATCGCCGACCAGGCCGCGCGCTTGCCGTACGCCGTCAGCAACATCTTCGCGACCGAGCCCGCGATCGCCCTCGCCGAGCGGATCGCGCGTCTGACGCCCGGCGACCTCGACCACGTGATCTTCACGTCGGGCGGCTCGGAGGCCGTCGAGGTCGCGCTGAAGATGGCCCGCCACTACCACGTGCTCCGCGGCGAGCCCGACCGCTCGGTGTTCGTCTCGCGCTGGACGAACTACCACGGGGCGACGCTCGGGACGCTCACCGTCGGCGGCTCGAAGCTCCGGCGGAAGGTGTACGAGCCGATGTTGCTCCAGACGCCGCACGTCCGGACGCCCTACTGCTACCGCTGCCCATGGCCCGACGCCCATCCGGACTGCGGCGCCGCCGCCGCCGCCGAGATCGAGGCCGCGATCCTGGACGCGGGACCCGGCCGTGTCGCCGCCGTGATCGGGGAGCCCATCATCGCCTCGGTCGGTGGCGCGATCCGGCCACAGGACGACTACTGGCCGCTGGTGCGCGAGATCTGCGACCGCCACGGCGTGCTGCTGATCCTCGACGAGGTGCTCACCGGCTTCGGACGAACCGGGCGCCGTTTCGCCGCCGACCATTGGGGCGTCGTGCCCGACCTGCTCACGATGGGCAAGGGCGTGAGTGGCGGGTATGCACCGCTCGGCGGCGTCGCGGCGCGTCAGCACGTGCGTGACGCGTTCGAGAACCAGGGCGCAGCGTTCGAGCACGTCTTCACGTTCGGCGGCCATCCGGTGTCGGCGGCGGCCGGGCTCGCCGTGCTCGATATCTGGGAGCGAGAGGGGCTCACGGAGCGGGCTGCGGGACTCGAGGCCGCCTTCACCGCCGCGCTCGATCGGCTTCGCGAGCATCCATTCGTCGGCGACGTCCGGGTGACCGGCCTGATGGCCGGCATCGAGTTCGTCGCCGACCGTGAGACCAAGGAGCCGTTCGATCCGTCGATGAAGTTCGGGACGCGCGTTCGCGAGGCCGGCTTGCGGAACGGGATCGTGACCTACCCCGGCTCGGGCATGGCCGACGGAGCGCGGGGCGACATCATCTCCCTCTACCCGCCGCTGATCGTCACCGAGGCCGACATCGCCGAGATCGCGGAGCGCCTCGAAGCGACGTTCGTCGACGTCGAGCGTGACCTCCGGACCTGATCACGGCGCCCCGGCGTCGCGCGTTTGCACGCGGCCATCGCCTGAGGGACCCGTCAGGCGGCAGACGTCGGCAGTCGATCCCGGTTCGTGTATCCGCCGCCGGCCCAGCTGAACACGTCGAACGCCACGGCGATGCCGAGCCAGATGTAGTCGAAGCCGTTGATCCCGGCCGGGTAGACCAGGACATACATCAGCGTCGTCCACGGCAGGATCAGGAAGCCGATGAACGGCCACACGAACGTGTCGAACGTCGCGCTCCAGCGCACGGGCTCGACGAGCCACCAGAACAGGATCGCGGCTCGCGGACCTAGCGTGAACAGGGCGGCGACGACGCAGCACATCGCTTCGAGAGTCCTCCTTCAGCCGCGGGTCGACGCACCCGATCCGTCGCTGAAGTGTAGGTGCTGCGAATGGGCCGGGGGGCCACGTCAGGTCGGACGGACGGCCTCGAGCCACGACTCGAAGTCCGGCCCGTCGAGGGCCGCCTCAGCTCGTGCCCAGCGTTCCTCGGCCCAGCCGGTGAAGTCGTAGTCGATCGTCGAGATGCGCGCCTGGATGGCCGCCCAGAGCGTCCAGCCGACGTCGGACATGATCATCTGGAGGCGCATCCGGGCGAGCAGGGCAGGGGATGCCTCGCCGAAGTAGGCGGCGCACAGCTCCTCGACCTGGCGGTCGTCGTAGCCGAGCTCCTGGGCCGTGTTGCCGAGCTCGAACGTCGGGTCGTTGTTGCCGCTGTATTCCCAGTCCACCAGCCACAGGCGCGCGCCGTCGTCGAGGTAGTTCTCGGCGAGCAGGTCGTTGTGGCACGGGACGGTCGGCAGCGGATGCGCCGTCAGCGCGGCCTCGATGCGCGGCACCTGGCCGAGGTGCTCGCGATAGCCGGTCGGGATGGCGATCGACCGCTCGTCGACGAGCACGAGGTACCGCTCGGCGACGCGGAACATGTCGAAGTCGTCCCGAAAGCGCGGACCGGCATGGAGCTGCCGGACGTGCCGCGGCGATCCGCTCGGGCATCCCGGCCGACCCGGAGACCCTCGTTCGACATCGTCCGGGCGTCGAGCCACTCGAGCGCGAAGACATCCCACTCCGGCACGCGTCGCGACGACCCGTGGCGCGACGCCGGCCGTCGCCGCCGCGACGGTGTTGTGGATCTCGTTCCCGCGGTCGACGGCGAGCAGCTCCGTGTCCGCGCCGGGGATGCGCACGAAGAACGGCGTCCCGTCCACGACGACCCGCCAGTTCGTGTTCGTCAGCCCGGCCGGGATCCGCTCGGCCGTGACGACGCGCCCGTCCCAGTCCGGGATCGCCGCGATGACCTGCTCGATCGAGGGGATGGTCACGGCCGCGTCAGCGCGAGCAGCTGTCGCTGCATGGTCTCGGCCAGCCACGCCTGGAAGCGGTCCTTCGTCCAGCCGCGTCGATTGACGAGGAGATGGAACAGCCCGGCATCGATGAGGACCCACAGGATGTCCGCCGCAGCTTCCTCGTCGAGTCCGTCGCGGAGCGTGGCGCCCTTGGCAAGGAGGTCGCGGACGACGTTCCCCGCGCCGATGCGACGTTCCGTCACGATCGCCTCGAAGACGTCGCGCACCTCCGGATCTGCGCTCGCCGCCCCGCGCACGGCTTCATAGATCGGCGCGAGCCGGGCATGCATGTCGATGAGGAGGCCCGCGTACCCGACGAGGAACCGCCTCGGATCCGGTTCCGCTCGGACCGCCATCGAGGCCGGCCGAAGGGGGAACGGGATCGGTTCGTCATCGCCGACCAGGGCGACGTCGTACGCCTTCTTGAGGAGCTCCTTCTTGCCGCCGACCGATGTGAAGACCGTGGCGCGACTCACACCGGCCGCCTCGGCGATCGTCTCCATCGACGTCGCCACGTAGCCGCGCTCGATGAAGGAGGCGGCGGCGGCATCGATGATCGCGCGCCGAGTCGCCGCTGCCTGAGCCTTGCGCAGCGGCGAATCGTAGGACCGCTTGACATCCGGTTCGGTGTTCATCAGACTGCCAGTATAACCACCATACAGACAGTCTGGTGATAGTACGATCGGAGACTGGGATGCTCGAGCAGGCGGCGGATCCGATGTTGGCGGTGGTGACACGACTCCGGGATGCGATGAACGAGCACGATCTCGAGGCCCTCGTGGACGTATTCGATCCGGACTTCGTCAGCGAGACGCCGGCGCATCCGCAGCGTACCTTCCGCGGCGCTGACCAGGTGCGTCGCAACTGGGAGGGGATCTTCGCCGGCGTGCCCGATCTGCAGGCCGACCTCCTGGATGCCGTCGTCGACGGCGACACGGTCTGGTCGGAGTGGGACTGGCACGGCACCCGTCGCGATGGCTCGGCGCACCGGATGCGTGGGGTGACCATCCAGCGGGTCAGGGATTCCCGCGCGGTCTCGGTCCGTTTCTACATGGAGCCCGTCGACGAGAGCGGTCCCGCGGCCGGGGAAGCGGTCCGGCGGATCGTGGCGGGCGACGCGTCGATGGCACCGGCGGTGCAGCGATGATCCTGGTCGCGGGCGGGACGGGGATGCTCGGCCGCTCGCTGATCCCGCTCCTGGCGGGACATGGAGAACCGATCCGGGTGCTGACCCGTGGAGGCCGGCCGAGTCCGCAGCTCGCGCTGCCGGGGATCGAGGCGGTGATCGGCGATGTTCGGGACCCGGAAACGCTCCGGCGCGCGATGGTCGGGGTGCGCACCGTCATCTCGGCGATCAACGGCTTCGGTGGCGACGGAGCCCTTGGCGTGAAGGCCATCGACCGCGACGGCAACCTCAACCTCATCGACGCGGCCGAAGCGGCCGGCGTCGAACACTTCGTCCTGGTGTCGATCCAGCAGGCGGCGGCCGATCATCCCATCGAGCTCTTCCGGATGAAGGCCGCGGCCGAGGGGCGGCTCAGGGCGAGCGGCCTGTCCTGGACCATGGTCCGACCGACCGCCTACCAGGAGACGTGGCTCGAGATCGTCGGACGGCCACTCGTGACGACCGGCAGCACCCGGGTCTTCGGGCGCGGCCAGAACCCGATCAACTTCGTCTCGGCAGGAGACGTCGCGCGCCTCGTCGACCTCGCCGTGACCGAGCCCGCACTCCGTGGCGAAAGCGTGGACGTGCAGGGACCCGAGAACCTCACCTTCGACGAGTTCGTGGAGACCGTGAAAGCGACGACCGGCGCGACCGGGACCGTGAACCACGTTCCACTCCCGATGCTCCGGCTGATGTCCGTCATCCTTCGCCCGATCAAGCCCGTCCTGGCCGGACAGATGGCGGCCGCGGTCGTGATGGACACCCGAGACATGACCGCCGACACGACCGAACGGGCGCGACGTTTCCCGCACATCCCATCGACGCCGCTGCGCGAGGTGGCCGTGCGCCAGCTGCTGCCGGCCACCGATGCCCTGGCCGGTCGGCCGCCGGTGACGCAGCCCTAGCCGGCCGTCCACGGCGCGGAGACGCTCACCCGCCGATAGCCCAGCCGCTACGCTTCGCCGGTGGAACACGCACGTGCGGTCATCATCGGCGGCGGCGTCGGCGGGACGAGCATCGCCTACCACCTCGCGGAGCGCGGATGGACCGACATCGTGCTCGTCGATCGAGCGGAGCTGACCTCCGGATCGACCTTCCACTCGGCGGGCCTGGTCGGCCAGCTGCGGGGCTCGGTCACCCTCACCAAGATGATGATGTACGGCTCCGACCTGTACCGGCGGCTCGCGGCCGAGACCGGGACGGACCCGTCATGGCACGAGGTCGGCTCGCTTCGTCTCGCCTCCAGCCCGGAGCGTTTCGAGGAGCTTCGCCGGCAGGCCGGCTGGGCCAAGACGTTCGGCCTCCCGCTCGAGCTCATCACGGCGCGGGAGGCCCAGGATCGCTTCCCGCTGATGTCGACGGACGGCGTCCTTGGCGCAGTCTGGCTGCCGACCGACGGCTGGCTGGACCCGTCCGGGCTGGCCAACGCGCTGGCCGCCGGCGCGCGCCAGAAGGGCGCCCGGATCCGGACCAGGACCCGGGTCGTCGCCATCGGCACGGACCGCGGCCGCGTGACCGGCGTGACGGTCGAGCACGCCGGCGAACGCACCGAGATCCGCGCCGACGTCGTGGTCAACGCCGGCGGGATGTTCGCGCCCGAGATCGGCCGGCTGGCCGGCGTGACCGTGCCGATCATCCCGATGGCGCACCAGTACCTCTTCACCGAGCCGATCGAGGGCGTCCACCCGGGCCTGCCCCAGCTGCGCGACCCGGACAACCTCGTCTACTACCGCGAGGAGGTCGGCGGGCTGTGCATGGGTGGCTACGAGCGCGACCCGGCGCCGTGGTCGCTCGACGGCATCCCGGCCGACTTCAACGGGAAGCTCCTGGCGCCCGACATGGAGCGGTTCGGGCCGATCATGGAGGGCGCGATCCGGCGCGTGCCCGGCGATGGCCGACGCGGGCGTCAACCGCGTCATCAACGGCCCGGAGGGGTTCACGCCGGACAACGAGTTCATCCTCGGCGAGTCCGAGGTCGGTGGGTTCTTCGTGGCCGCCGGGTTCTCCGCGCACGGCATCGCGGGAGCGGGCGGGATCGGTCGCCAGGTCGCGTCGTGGATCGTCGACGGCGAGCCCGAGCTCGACCTCTGGAGGATGGACATCCGGCGCTTCGGGCCGGCGTATCGAAGCCAGGGCTACACGCTCGCGCGCTCGATCGAGAACTACGCGACCTACTACGACATCCACTACCCGAACGAGGAGCGTCAGTCCGGCCGGCCGCTCCGCATGGCACCGACGTATCCGATCCTCGAGGGACTCGGCGCGTCCTTCGGCGAGAAGTCCGGCTGGGAGCGCCCGAACTGGTTCGACTCGAACGCCGCCGCCGGCGACGAGAGCGCTCCGACCGCGCGGCTGGGCCGGCGAGCACTGGTCGCCCGCGATCGGCGCCGAGGCGCTCGCGACGCGGCGGGCGGCCGGTCTGTTCGACGAGACGTCGTTCGCCAAGATCGAGATCGTCGGGCCGGGTGCGGTCGCGTTCCTGCAGTCGATGTGCGCGAACGACGTCGACGTGCCGGTCGGGCGGATCACCTACACCCAGCTCCTCAACCGGCGCGGCGGCATCGAGTGCGACGTGACCGTGACGCGGGTCACGGCCGACCGCTACCTGTTCATCACGGGCACCGCGTTCGGGCAGCACGACCTGGCCTGGCTGCGCCGCCACCTGCCGGCCGATGGCGGCGTGCTTCTCAACGACCTGACATCCGGTCGCGTGTGCTTCGCGCTGTGGGGCCCACGGGCGCGCGACATCCTGGCCTCGGTCACGCGCGACGACGTCTCCGACGCCGCCTTCCCGTTCCTCACCGCGCGCGCCATCACGGTCGGCTCCGTGCCGGTCTACGCGTTGCGTGTCACCTACGTCGGGGAGCTCGGCTGGGAGCTCTACGCGCACACCGAGTTCGGGGTCGCGCTCTGGCGGACGCTCTGGGAGGCGGGTCAGCCGCACGGCATGGTCGCCGGCGGCTATCGCGCGATCGACGCGCTGCGCATCGAGAAGGGCTACCGCGTCTGGTCGAGCGACATCACGCCGGACGAGACGCCGTACGAGGCGGGGATCGGGTTCGCGGTCGCGCTCGACAAGGGCGTCGATTTCATCGGCCGCGACGCGCTGGTGGCGGCCAAGGCGGCCGGTCCGCGCAAGCGGCTGCGCTGTCTCGTCCTGGACGACCCGCGGTCCGTCTGCCTCGGCAACGAGCCCGTGCGCCTCGATGGCGAGATCGTCGGCCGGGTGACGACCGGCGGCTACGGGTTCGCCGTCGAACGGTCGATCGCGTACGCGTACCTGCCGCCCGGGGCGGCGATCGGCGCGCGGGGCGAGGTCGAGGTCTTCGGCGAGTGGGTCGGCTTCGAGGTCGCCCGTGAGCCGCTGTACGACCCCGATGGCGCGAGGATCCGCGCGTGACCGAGGCCCGCCATGACGAGTGGCTCACGTTCGCGCTCGCGAGCGCCGACGAGGCGGACCGGCTCGCTCTCGAGCACTTCCGCCGGGACCTGATCATCGAGACGAAGCCCGACCGCACGTTCGTCACCCAGGCCGACACGGCCATCGAGCGTCTGATCCGCGAGCGCATCGGCCGCGCCTATCCCGACCACGGCCTCGTCGGCGAGGAATACGGCACGGAGGACGGCGCGGGAACCGTGCGCTGGTACATCGACCCGATCGACGGCACGCACAACTTCATGCGCGGCGTCTCCCTGTTCGGGACGCTGCTCGCGGTCGAGGAGGACGGCGAGGTGGTCGCCGGCGTGATGAGCGCGCCGGCACTGGGCGAGCGCTGGTACGCGACACGCGGTGGCGGCGCGTGGGCGGTCGGCTCGCTGGGGCCGTCCGCCGGGACGCCGCGCCGGATCGGTGTCTCGAAGATCGGCGCGATCGCCGATTCGCAGGTCCTCTATTCGTCGCCGCTCGACATCGAGGCGAGCGGGGAGGCGCCGGGCTTCGATGCCCTGGTGCGGTCGGCGTGGCGCGATCGCGGGTTCGGTGACTTCTGGGGCTACGCGCTGGTCGCCGAAGGCGCGGCGGAGGCGATGATCGAGGTCGGTCCGAAGAGCTGGGACCTCGCCGCGCCGTCGATCGTCGTCGAGGAGGCGGGCGGCCGGATGACGGACCTCCATGGCGTGCGATCGATCCACGCGGGGACGGCGCTGGCGACCAATGGGCTCCTCCACGACGAGGTCGTGCGAGCGCTCCGAGGCTAGGCTCGGGTGACGTCGCAGCCCGTGGTCAGGACTCGACGGATCGTCGTTGGCGGGTCAGGCCGGCCGCGACCGCCATGCCCGCGCCGAGCGCGAGGAGCCCGATGCCCAGGCTGAAGAGCGCCGCGATGACGATGCAGACGACCGC
The DNA here is from genome assembly GCA_963720495.1 of uncultured Chloroflexia bacterium. Taxonomy (GTDB): domain Bacteria; phylum Chloroflexota; class Limnocylindria; order Limnocylindrales; family CSP1-4; genus SPCO01. The sequence continues at coordinate 276,477 of CAVRFU010000001.1, read as the reverse complement.
GTACGCGATCAGGACGGCGACCTCGATCGGTCCCCTGGCGGATCCGACCTTCGGCGTCGCGAACGACGACAGCGAACCGGGCGTCGGCATGCCGGTCATGTCGAACAACCCAGCGGTCGTCGATCGCAGGATATCGGTCGTCTCCTCGTCCACGATGTCCTCGACGACGGCCGCCATCGCGGCCTCCTCGAGCGCGGCGGCAGCCGCCACTCGGTCTTCGGCGCGTGTCACGGACACCGCCATGTCGGTCAAGGCCCAGGTGCCGCTGAAACCCGATCGGGAGAAGATCCCAAGGACGGCCTCGCGGACCGCGCTGGTCGCCTCGTCCAGCAAGCCGCCGCGACCGGCCGCCGTGGCCGCCTCGATGGCCTTGGCGCGGGCCGCTTGTCGCGTCTCGTCCGGCATGGAGACGACCACGACCTGCAGGTCGATCAAGCGGCAACGTGTCGAGCAGCGCCGCAACGCGCGTCCGCGCCGCCTCCATGCCGGGATCCGGTGGAGACTGCATCGCCCCTCAGGCGCCCGCTGCGGCCAGGCTTTCGTCGAGGATCGCCAGCGCCAGGTCGACCTCCGTCGGCCGTCGTGACGAGCGGCGGGATGATCCGGACGACGTTCACGTACGTCCCGGCGGTCAGCACGATCAGGTTGCGTGCCAGCGCCTCGGCCTGGATCCGCTTGGTCAGGTCCGGGTCCGGGACCCGGCCGTCACCGACGCCCGGCTTGATCAGCTCGATCGCGACCATGAGCCCGAGCCCGCGCGCGTCGCCGATGGACTCGTACTTGCCGGCCAGCCGGCGCAGGCCCGCCAGGAACTGGTCGCCGCGCTCGCGCGCGTTCGCGACGAGGCCCTCGTCCTCGATGACGTCGAGCGTGGCGTTGGCCGCCGCGCACGACACGACGTTGCCGCCGTACGTGCCGCCGTGGGTGCCGGGCTTCCAGGCTGCCATGAGCTCCGCCCGGGCCAGGATCCCGGACAGCGGCAGGCCGGACGCGATGCCCTTGGCCATGACGAGGATGTCCGGCTCCACGTCCCAGTGCTGGACCGCGAACATCTCGCCGGTCCGCCCGAACCCGGTCTGGACCTCGTCGGCGATGAGCAGGATGCCGTGCTGGCGGGTGATCTCGCGGAGACGCGGCAGGAAGCCGGGCGGCGGGACGACGTAGCCGCCCTCGCCGAGGACCGGCTCGATGATGATCGCCGCGACCTTGTCCGGGTAGATGAACTGGTGGAAGGTCAGGTCGAGCTGCGCCTCCCAGTCGCAGGTGCACGCCTCGGGCGCGTGGGCGCCGCCGGCGGCTCGATAGCAGTACGGATAGGCCGTGTGGTAGACGGAGCCCGGCAGCGGCTCGAAGGCGGCCCGGTAGACGTCCTTGGCCGTGGTCAGCGCCATGGTCTGGGCGGTCCGGCCGTGGTAGCCGTAGCGGAACGCCATGACCGCCGGCCGGCCGGTCGCGACCCGCGCCAGCTTGACCGATGCCTCGACCGCCTCCGCGCCCGAGTTGGACAGGAACGCCTGCCACGGCCCGCCCGGGAGCACCGTCCGGAGACGGTCGTACAGCCGCAGGCCGGGCTCGTGGTACAGGATGTTCTGCTGCCCGTGGAGCAGCTTGGTGGCCTGGAGCGCGATGGCCGCCGCCACCCGCGGATGGGCGTGGCCCGTGTTGGTGACGCCGATCCCGGACGAATAGTCGAGGTACCGCGTGCCGTCACGGGTGATCAGCCACGACCCCTCGCCGCGATCGACGTCGAGGTTCGTGATCCGGCTCCAGACCGGCGGCACGACCGCGTGGTCGGGCAGGGGAGTCGCCGCGGCGAGCGCGGTTCTCGGCTGTCTCGACCATGGCGCTGGGCCTCCGGTGGGGCCGCCGGGTCAGGCGGCCGTGCTGGCCTTGTAATCCTGCGCCGCGACGCGGCGCTGCCACAGGGTCGTCAGCAGGACGAAGCCGACGGCGACGACGAAGATGATGGTCCCGATGACGTTGACCTGCACCGGGATGCCGCGCAGCTGCGACCCGTAGATGAACAGCGGGAAGGTCTGCGTCTGGCCGGCCGTGAAGCTCGTGATGACGTAGTCGTCGATCGACAGGCTGAACGCCAGCAGCGCCGCTGCCGCGATGCCGGGCAGGATGAGCGGGAAGGTCACCTTCCAGAAGGTCATCCACTCGTTCGCCCCGAGGTCCATCGCCGCCTCCTCGAGATGGCGCGGGAAGCCCGACAGCCGGGCCTTCACGGTCACGACCACGAAGCTGATGTTGAACATGATGTGGGCCAGGATGATGGTCAGGATGCTGAGCGGGTAGACCACGCCCTCCGGGATGAACGGCAGCTGCGATCGACGCGATGAAGGTCGTCAGCAGCGAGGCGCCGAGGACGATCTCCGGCGTCGACATCGGCAGGAAGATGAGCAGGTTGGTGCTGCCCCGACCGCGGAAGTCGTAGCGGACCAGGGCGAGCGCGATGAGCGTCCCGAGGATGGTCGCGACGATCGTCGACGAGGACCGCGATGACGAGGCTGTTGCGGACGGCCTCCGGCAGGCCGGGCCGCCCGAGCGGATCCAGCCACGCATCGATCGAGAACGAGCCCCATTGCAGGTTCGATCGTCCCGCCGGGTCGTTGAAGCTGAACGCGATCATGACCACGACCGGCAGGACCAGGTACAGGGTCACGCCGAGGACGTAGATCGGCAGCAGCCATCGATCCGCCGCATCGATGGATCCGCGTCCCGAGCGAGATCGGCTCCTTGATCGTCGCGACGGCGACGGCCATCAGACGAGCTCCTCGCTACCGAGCACGCGGACGTAGAGGAAGACGCCGATCGAGGATCGCCGCCATCAGGATGAACGACAGCGCCGACGCCGTCGGATAGTCCGTGACCCGCAGGTAGCGGGCCTGGATGACGTTGCCGATCATCAGCGACTGCGGGTTCCCGAGCAGCTCGGCGTTGATGTAGTCGCCGACCGCGGGGATGAACACCAGCAGCGAGCCGGCGAAGATGCCCGGCGCCGCGAGCGGCAGGGTCACCCGGATGAACGCCTCGCTGATGAGCCACGTGCCGATCGACCGCACCCGCGATGAGGCCCGGGATGCCCAGCACGATCGGCCCGTAGTCCATGACCACGCCGACCACGACGCCGAGCAGCCCGCCCAGGATGGCCCCGACGAACGTCCCGCGCGGCCGCCACGGACCGGCGTAGAGGTCCTCGGCCGCCTCGAGAAGCCGTCGATCGATCTTCTCGAGCGCGACGTACAGCGGCAGGGTCATGAACGGCAGGAAGTTGTAGGTGATGCCGGCGATGACCGCTGCCGGCGTGGCCAGCAGCTGGAAGTCGGCCGGGATGATCCCGATCGTCTTGAGCGGACCGAGGAAGATCCCGTCGTCCGAGAAGATGATCTTCCAGGACAGGGTCCGCAGCAGGAAGCTCGTGAAGAACGGGGCGATGACGAGGAACAGCAGGAGGTTCTTGTAGGCGCCGCCGCGGAAGGCGATCGCGTAGGCGAGCGGGAAGCCGAGCGCGAAGGCGAGGATCGTGGCGAGGCCGCCGTACACGATCGAGCGGGCGATCCACGGCCAGTACTCCTGGAACGCCTCGGGGTAGATCCCCCAGTTCCACGTCTGCTGGAACCCGTCCTGGACGTTGCCGGTCCACAAGCGAGACGAGGAACATCTGGATCGCCGGGTAGACGAAGAAGATCGCCAGCCAGATCAGGCCCGGCGCCAGCAGGGCGTATGGGGCGATCGACCTGAAGCTGATCGCGCGACGCATGTCGGTCCCTAGAAGCCCGTGGCCTTGGTGAAGGCCTCGGTCCAGGCGACTTCCTCCTCGGCCGTCGTGTCACGGAACTGATGGAGCCGCGCCAGCCAGTCCACCGGCGGGAAGATGAGCGGATTGTTGGCGAGCTCGGGATCGATCGTCAGCATCACGTCGCGGGCGCCGCTTGACCGGGCAGACGTAGTTGACGTACGCCTCGATCACCGCCGCGTTCTTCGGGTCGTAGTAGAAGTCGATCCAGTGCTCGCGCCAGGAGCTTGTTCGGCGAGCCCTTCGGGATGGCCATGTTGTCCGTCCAGAGCATGCCGCCCTCTTTGGCGAGGGCCCACTTGAAGTCCTGCGTCTTGGTCTGGCCGGGCTGGATGAGCGTGATGTCCCCGGACCAGCCCATCGCCAGCACGGCGCCCCCGCCGGCGAGGTCCTCGGTGTACGAGTTGCCCTTGATCTGGCGCACCCAGCCGCTCTTCACCGCCGTCTCGATCTGGGCGAGCGAGGCGTCGAACTGCTCCTGGGTGAGGTTCGCCGGGTCGGACCCGAGGTCCAGTGCGCTGAGCCCGACCGTGTCGCGCCACTCGTCGAGGTACGTCATCTTGCCGGCGAACTGGTCGCTGAACAGGACCGCGAGCGAGTCCTGCGGCCCTGTCTTCTTCTCGTCGATACATCAGGCCGGTCATCCCGGACTGATACGGCGCGGCGAGGTTCGTGTCCGGGTCGAACGAGCGGCCGTGGTAGATGTCGAGCAGGTTCGCCGGGAAGTTCGGCGTCGGCTCGATGGTCTCGAGCCAGCCGAGGCGGATGAGCCGGGCGATCATCCAGTCGGTCATGACGACGAGATCCCACTCGGTGGGAAGACCCGGCGCCGAGCGGCCCGGACAGCTGCGCCGTGAAGAAGGTCTCGTTCCCGTCGATGGCCTCGACGTAGTCGACCTTGATCCCGGTCTCCTTCGTGAACCGCTCGAGGGTCGGGAAGCCGTTCGTCGCCTCGTCGATGTCCATGTAGCCCTCCCAGTTCGCGAACCGGAGGGTTCCGGTCGCGGGCGGGAGGCTGGCGACGGGCTCGGCGCTCGCCTCGGCGCTGGCGGACGCTGCCGCGGACGGGCTCGCGCTCGGAGGCACGGGCGTCGACGATGCCAGCGGCGGTGCTGCTCGATGGGGCTGGATTCGTGCCCCTCCCGGCGGTCGAGGCGAGGAAGGCCCCGAAGCCGACCGCCGCCACGGCGAGTGCGCCGCCGACGACGAACCGTCGGCGCGAGATGCCGGACGGGGGCGGGGGCACGGGCGCGCCGCCCGCGGCGAGGACGCCCGCGACCGGCAGGTCGGGTGGCGGCTCCCCGCCGGCTTCGACCGCGAACGTGTGGGACGGCGAGAAGACCAGCCGGACCTCTTCGCCCGGTTCCCACAGCTCGGCGCGGGTCGCGCGCTGGACGTTCTGCTCGTAGACCGTCATCGAGCCGCCGCCGCGCGTCTCGACGATGTAGCTCGTCGAGACGCCGAGGTACGAGACGTCGCGGACGGTGCCGAGCAGCTGGTTGACGCCATCGGGGACGGGATCGGTCAGCTCGAGCAGCCGGATCTTCTCCGGACGGACGCCGATCTCGTAGCCGGCCAGGCCCTCGGTCAGGGCAGCCGGGACCCGGACCGCGGTCCCGTCCGCGAGCTTGGAGACGGCGAAGTCACCGTCGACGCCCTCCGGCGTCGTCGCCAGGAGGTTGCTGACGCCGAGGAACCCTGCGACGAACCGGGTCCGCGGACGTTCGTACAGGCCGGCCGGATCGCCCAGCTGCTCGTACCTGCCGTGGTTCATGACCGCGATGCGATCGGACATCGTCATCGCTTCTTCCTGGTCGTGGGTCACGAAGATGAACGTGATCCCGACCTCCTGCTGGATCCGCTTCAGCTCGATCTGCATCTGCTTGCGCAGCTTCAGGTCGAGGGCCCCGAGCGGCTCGTCGAGCAGCAGCACCGACGGCCGGTTGATGAGCGCCCGGGCGAGCGCGACGCGCTGGGCCTGGCCGCCCGACAGCTGGGTCGGCTTGCGGCGCTCGTACCCGGGCAGCTCGACGAGCTTGAGCATGTCGGTGACCCGGGTCCTGATCTCGGCGTCGTCGACCTTCGTTCGGCGGAGGCCGAAGGCGACGTTCTCGTAGATCGTCAGGTGCGGGAAGAGCGCGTAGTTCTGGAAGACCGTGTTGACGTTGCGCTTGTAGGGCGGCAGCCAGGTGACGTCCTCGCCCTTCAGCTCGATCAGGCCCGAGGTCGGCGCCTCGAAGCCGCCGATCATCCGCAGGGTGGTGGTCTTGCCGCAGCCCGACGGGCCAAGGAGCGTGAAGAATTCCCCGGCCTGGACCTCGAGGTTGATGTGGTCGACGACGACGGCCTCGCCGTAGCGCTTCACGACATCGACGAGTCGGACATCGATGGTGGGCACGTTCGTTCGCACTCCTCGTGGGACGATGCGCCGCGACCCCCCGCGCGACTCGGATGCGGCCGAGGATATGGGCGCCGGTCTCCGGGTGTCAAGGAAGCGAACCCAGTCGCCGACGGGGACGATTCTGCGAGATTCGCACCGATCGATGCACCACCGCCGGTGGAATCCGTCGAAGATGCGACGGGACGCGGAGCCCACGGCGGCAGCCGTGACGCCGCTGTACGATATCGACGCGACCAACGTCAGAACCCACCGCTCACGCCACGTCCGAGAGGGACCCGACCGCCGATGCCCAGCCTCACCCACGACGCCGTCATCGACGCGATGCGCACGGTCCAGGAGCCGGAGCTCGGGCGCGACCTCGTCTCGCTCGACATGGTCAAGAACGTCGTCATCGACGGCTCCGACCTCTCGATGACGATCGAGCTCACGACGCCCGCCTGTCCGCTCAAGGACGAGATCGAGCGGACGACCCACGCCGCGCTGGACGCCATCGGAGCGACCCGGGTGGACATCACCTGGGGCGCGATGGTCCGGCGGTCGCAGCCGCGCCAGGCGGAGCAGCTGGTGCCCGGGGTCAAGAACATCCTCGCCGTCGCGTCCGGCAAGGGCGGCGTCGGCAAGAGCACGGTCAGCGTCAACCTCGCGGTCGCGCTGGCCCAGGCCGGCGCATCGGTCGGGCTGCTCGACGCCGACATCACCGGACCGAACATCCCGATGATGCTCGGGCTGGAGGGCCAGCCCAAGGCCAGCGAGAACAACAAGATCACGCCGCTTGAGCGCTACGGCGTCAAGGCCATCTCGATCCAGTTCTTCGTGCCGGAGGGCCAGCCGATCGTCTGGCGCGGGCCGCTCGTGGGTGGCGCCATCCAGCAGTTCCTGCGCGACGTCGACTGGGGCGAGCTCGACTACCTCGTCATCGACCTGCCGCCCGGCACGTCGGATGCCCAGCTGACGCTGGCGCAGGCCGTCCCGATCTCGGGTGCGGTCCTCGTGACCACCCCGCAGGCCGTCTCCCTCGCCGACGTCGGCAAGGCGCTCGCGATGTTCCACCGCATGAGCGTGCCCGTCATCGGCCTCGTCGAGAACATGACCGCCTTCGCCTGCCCGCACTGCGGCGAGCTGACCGAGATCTTCGGTCGGGGTGGCGGCGAGCGGTTCGCGGCGGAGCACAAGCTCGAATACCTCGGCGGCGTGCCGCTCGACATCACGGTCCGCCAGGGCGGCGACGTGGGCGTCCCGGCGGTCGCCCAGCGCGAGCAGGGTCCGGCCGGTCGCGCCCTCACCTCGATCGCCAGCATCGTCGCTGCCCGGATGAGCGTCCGCGCAGCCCAGGGCGCAGCCCAACCGGTGCTGACCATCTCCTGATCGGGGTCGACGCACAGGCTAGACTGCCGTACCGAGCGCGCCGCCGAGGAACCGCTGTGCAGTGCCCATCGTGCGGGGCCCGAACCAGCCGACAGGCCCGCTTCTGCGACCAGTGCGGTGCCCGTCTGGTGGATCCGGACGCCCCGACGACGGCGGCGAGCGCGACGGGGCCCGGGCCATCACCGGAGGCCGGCGACCGGCGCGTGGTGACGGCGGTGTTCGCCGACCTCGTCGACTACGTCCGGATGATCGCCGAGCACGACCCGGAGGTGGTCAGGGCACGGGTCGGCGCCGCGCTGCGGCGGATGGGCGAGGCCATCGAGCGGCTGGAGGGGACGCGCGAGAAGTTCATCGGTGACGCCGTGTTCGCGGTCTTCGGCTGGCCGATCGCCCACGACGACGACCCGGTCCGGGCGTCGCTGGCCGCCCTCGCCATCCGGGCGATGCTGCGCGAGCCGGACGACGGCAGCGAACCGCTGGAGGTCCGCATCGGGATCGCCACGGGCGAGGTCGTCGCCGCATCCCGGGAGGATCGCTCCGGCGACCTGGCCGTGACCGGCGAGGCGATCACGACCGCCGCACGCATCCAGTCCCTCGCCCGGCCCGGTGAGATCCTCCTCGACGAGGCGACCGTCCGCGGTGCCCGGGATCGTCTCCTGGTGGACGACCACGGCTCGGTCGTGCTGCGCGGCCAATCCTCGGTGGTCCGGCTGTTCGCCCTCACCGGGGAGCACGGCCTCGAGACGACGCGCCGGCGCGGGTCTGGGACGGATCAGCCGCTCGTCGGTCGGGCGGCCGAGATGGCGGTCATCCGCAGGACCCTGCGCCGGGCCAGGCGCTCGGGGCGCGGCGCGGTCGTGCTCGTGAGCGGCGACGCGGGGATGGGCAAGTCGCGGCTCGTCGCCGAGGTCGAGCCCGATGCGCGGGCGATGGGCTACGCGTGGACCTGGACCGAGTGCGTCTCCTACGGCCGCGGTGAGCCGTACCGGTTCGCACGCCTCTTCGCGCAGACCATCGCGGACGAGCACGGCATCGACTCCGGCAGCTATGTCCGGCAGCTGCTGCTGGGACCGGGAACGGATCCCGCGACGATCCGGCGCTACGGCGGCGCGATCGCTGCCGTCGCGCGCGACGCGGCGTTCACCGGCTGGGAAGCCGAAGCGGCGGATGTGCCCGCCGATCCGGCGGAGACGGCCTCCGCCCTCACCGACGTCGCCACGGCCTACCTGAACGGGATCCTGACCACCGACGGACCGCGCGTCGTCGTCCTCGACGACGTCCACTGGATCGACCTCTCGAGCGCGGGGATGGTCGAGATCGTCGTCGCGACCGCCGCCCGACGCGCGCTGGTCGTCATCGCCACGATGCGTCCGGGTCACGCTCCGGACTGGGCCGACCAGCCGCACGTCGTGCGGCTGCAGCTCGACGGCCTGGCTCCACCGGAGACGGCCCAGCTCGCGACGATCGTCGCCCGGGCCGCCCTCGATGCCGACGACGCACGGCTGATCCATGAGCGGACCGAGGGCAACCCGTTGTTCATCGGCGAGACCGTGCGGGCGTCCATCGAGGACGGCACGCTCGAGCTGCGCAACGGCCGGATGACCCTCACCGAGGCCGGTCCGCCCCGGCTCCCGCTGAGCCTGCGCGCCGTTCTGGGCGCTCGCATCGACGGCCTGGACGAGCCTGCCCGCGACGTGATCGGCGTCGCGTCCGTGATCGGGATGGCGTTCCAGGAGGGCGATGTGGTCGACCTCATGGGTCAGCCGGTCGGACCTGCCACGCTCGACCGGCTGGTCGACGCCGCGCTGATCGTGCCCCTCGACGCAGGGCAGTGGCGGTTCAGCCATCCGCTGGTCCACGACGCGGCGTACGCCGGGATCCTGGCCACGAGGCGCCGCCGGCTCCACGCGCTCCTCGCGGACTCGCTCGAGGCCCGGCCCACGACCACCTCGGTCGCGATGATCGCGACCCACCGGGCGGCCTCCGGCGACGCGGCCCGGGCCATCCCGTTGCTCGACGAGGCGGCGACGTCCGCCCTCGCGATGGGTGCCGCGGCCGAGGCGGCGGGGTTCTGGCGGACCGCCGCGGACCTCGCGACGGACCCGGCTGCTGTGGCCCGCTTCCGCGACGCTGCCGGTGCGGCGATGTCGGCCGCCCGGGCCGGACGACCGGGCTAGGGCTCCAGCACCAGCGGCGCGCCCGAGCCGGCCACCACCGGCCGCGGCGAGACGGTCCGGACCAGGCCGGCGATGGCGGGTCTGATCCATGGGCCGGTCGCGTCGCACAGTGCCTCGAGGTCGGCCCGACGGGTGGGGTCGTAGTGGACGATCAGGGCGGCCCGCGCCCGGGCCCGGGACGCGAGATCGACCGCCTCGTCGGCGGTGAGATGACCGCGCTCGGGGTCATCGTCCGCGGTGCTGCGCAAGGCGGCCTCGACGAGCAGCAAGTCGGCGTCGCACGCGAAGTCGACCATCTCCTCGTTCGGGCCGGTGTCGCCGGTGTACACGATGCGGGTCCCGTCGGGCGCCTCGATCGACACGCCCCAGGCGGGAACGTAGTGCCGGCTGCGCTGGAACCGGAGGGTCAGGGGACCGACGCGGAGGACGTCATCTGACGTGTACTCGGCGATCTCGAAGGCGTCGTCGAAGAACGTGGGCCGCTCCGAGATCGCGACCGTCAGGGCATCGAGCCGGGCGCGCCCACCGGGCGGCAGGTGGACGGGCAACCGGCGCGGCGGGCGCCCGGCCCACGGGTACAGATAGCGCATGCCGGCCAGGTCGAGATAGTGGTCGGCGTGCATGTGGCCGACGAAGACCGCCGCCAGCGTCCGCGGATCCATCAGGCGTTCGAGCCGGCGGGCGACACCCTGGCCGACGTCGAGGAGGACCGCGGTCTCCGCCCATTCCACGAGGTAGCCCGAGGCGGGCGCATCGGGGTGGGGGACCGCATTGCTGCATCCGAGCACGGTCAGTCGGAGGCGGCCGGGCAGGACGACGCTCATCGCGTGGATGGTATCGGCTGGAGCAAGGCGCCGATGGGCCGCAGATGACGGCGCGGGTGTCGGTCATCTGACAACCGCCCGATGGCTCCGCGACGACCGCCCGGCGGCTCCCGACGACCGCCGGAGCGCCCACATGGGGGCGCTACGATGCGCGACATGCTGGCTCGTCGGCCGCTCGTCGCGTCACTGGCTCGGATCCCCTTCTTCGCCGGGCTGGACACTGCCGCCCTCGAGCGACTCGCCGACGGGATGCGAACGCGGCGGTTCCGGCGCGGCGACATCATCTTCCACGCCGGCGATCCGGGCGACGCGCTGTTCATCATCGTGTCGGGCGAGGTCAAGATCGCGGTCCCCTCGGAGTCCGGCGAGGAGGCCATCCTCGTGACGCTCGGCGACGGCGACGTCTTCGGCGAGCTGGCCCTTCTCGACGGCGCGCCCCGCTCGGCGACGGCGGCCGCCCTCGTGGCCACGGAGGTGGTCGTGCTGCCGCGCGAACAGTTCCGCGAGCTGATCGCCACCGAGCCGGCCGTCCGTGATGCCCTGCTCGCATCCCTCGCCGGGGAGCTGCGCCGGCTGACCAACCACGTCGAGGAGCTGCACTTCCTCGACATCACCGGGCCGCCTGGCCGCCATGCTGGTCCGGCTGTCGGGCGAGGCCGGTCCGATCGACGCCAACGGTGCGATCCGGCTGCGCGCGACGCTGACCCAGGCGGAGCTCGCCTCGATGGTCGGCTGCACGCGCCAGAGCGTGAACAAGCTCCTCGGCCAGTTCTCGGACGACGGCCTGATCCGGCTCGACAGGGACGGGATCTGGGTCGTGGACCTGCGGGGTCTCACGGCGGCGTCCCGACGCTAGAGGCCGGCCGACGCCGGCGCAGTCAGCGGTCCGGCTCGGCCTCGCCCAGTGCCTCGAGGAGGACCGCGGCCGCCGCCAGCGCCACGCGGGAGCGGCCCATCGGTCCGGTCAGGAAGACGACCCGTCGGACACGGATCTCGCGGTCGGGCGTCGAGATGGCGATGGAGACCGCCGTATCCCCGGTCCGCGGCCGTGCGCGAACGGCCAATCCGACCTCGGAGCCGCCGAGCTCGCGGGCGCGCCGCGCGAAGAGGACGAGGTCATCGGGGACCGCGTCGTCATCCGCCTCATCCGCGGGCGCGACGGCGTCCGCGGGCGCCGCCTCGCCCGACCCGTGCGCCCGGGCGGCGGGCGCATCGGGCGCGATCGACTCGTCGAACCGGACCCAGGGAGCATCTCCGAACAGACCGTCGATGCTGCCGCCCGTCCCGATCTCCACGACCGCCAGCGTCCAGCCGAGCACCTGCATGCGCCGGCCGATGGCATCGCTCCAGGTCGTCTCGCCGGTCGCCCAGACATACGACCCGAGCCGCTCGAGGACGACCGTGGAAGCGGTCTCCACGAGGTCGTCGGCCACGGCGAGGTCGTCGGCCACGGCGGAGATCCGCACGTCGACCGCTTCCACGCGCGCGTATGTCGCGACGATCGGGTTGGTCGCCCGCAACATCGGCTCACCGAGGAGCTCGGCGACCTGCGACTCGCCGATCCCGGCCAGCCGATAGGTCCGCGAGGCGACCTCCGCCCCGAGCCCGAGCGCGTCGAGGCGGGGCACGACCTCGTCGGACCACATCGGGCGCATCTCCCGCGGAGGGCCGGGCAGCGCGACGATGACCCGGCCGTCCGGACGCGTGACGAACCAGCCGGGCGCGGTCCCGTTCGGGTTGGCCAGGCTGACTGCCGACGGGATCCGCCAGGCCTGCTTGAGGTTGAGCTCCGGGAACGGCATCCCGCGCCGCGCCCACAGCTCGCGCAGCCACGCCTCGAGGTCCGGGTCGACGGACGGCGTCTCGCCGCAGGCCCCGGCGATCGCCTCCCGGGTGAGATCGTCCGGCGTCGGGCCCAGGCCGCCCGTGGAGACGATGAGGTCGCACCGCCCGAGCCCGGCCCGTGATCGCCGCCTCGACCTCGATGAGGTCGTCCGGCAGGGCCGTCAGGCGGGTCACGCGGACGCCCCGCTCCGTCAGCGCCCGGGCCAGCTCGCCCGCGTTCGTGTCGCGGGTCTCACCGACGGTCAGCTCGGAGCCGATGCTCAGCAGCTCGGCGGTCAGCAGGCGTCGCGGCGGGGGGGCGGACATCGCGGCCAGCGTAGCGTCCGCTCGACCCGCGCGTCGGGGGCCGGTCGACCGGCTGCTATCATCGCGGCTGACCCCCTCGACCGATCGAGAGCTGGAGCACGATCCTGGACGACCCAGCCGACAGCTCGACCCCATCGACCCCACCGCCGCCCCCGCCGTCGACGCCGCCCCCACCGGCGGGAGGTCCGCGCGGACCGCGGAAGCCGCCCCCGGGACTTCGCGCGCAGATCGGTGCGACCCGCGACGCGCTCATGGCGCTCGTCATCGCCCATATCGACCTGGCCAAGGCGGAAGCGGGCGCGATCGCGGGCGAGGTCGGTCGTGTCGCGGCGCTCGGTGCCCTGGCGATCGCCCTCGTCATCTTCGCCGTCTTCCTCCTCGTCATCGGCCTGTCGCTCGGGATCGGGGAGTGGGTCCTCGGCTCGATGGGCTGGGGCGTCGTCCACGGCGTCGAGCTCTTCCTTGCGGTCGCGATGGCGGCCATCCTGCTCGCCGTCGGCATCGCTCCCGCGAGGATCGTCCGGGCATTGGCCGGCGGCATCGTCGTCGGCCTCGTCATCGGGGTCGCGCTCGCGCTGAACCTGCCCAATCAGGCCTATGCCGCCATCGGCGACGCCACGGGGCTGCCGGTGGATCCGGGCATCCGGCCGCTCGTCGTCGGGCTGCTGATCGGCGGCTTCATCGGGCTCATCGCGGGCCTCTTCGCGGCGGTACAGATGAACGCCGCGGCTGGTGGTCGCTTCGCGGCACTCGCCGGCCTGACCGTCCTCGGCTTTGCGCTCGGAGCGTTCACCGCGATCACGTTCGGGCCGCAGGTCGGGGCCGGGATCGGGATCACCGTCGGCTACCTCACCTGGATGGCGCTCATGGGCACCGACGTGGCGCGGACCGGCATCGACGTCGAGGCCCTCAAGAACCGCTTCTACCCCGTCCAGACGATCGACACAGGCAAGGAGACGCTCGAGTGGCTACAGAAACGGATGCCGCCCGGGATCGGGTCCTAGCGGCACGCGCCGCGCTGGGCGACGAGCTGGAGACCCTCGAGGCCTCCGCCCGAGCCGCCGCGGACGTCCCGGCCAAGATCCGACGCAGCCCCGGCAAGACCGCCGCCATCGCGGGCGGGACGGCCTTCGTCGTGCTGGGCGGGCCGCGCCGCGTCTTCCGGGCAGGGAGGCGGGCGGTCACGGGCGCCCCGGAGCCGCTGCCCGAGGCGATGCTGCCCAAGGAGGTCGAGAAGACCCTGCGCTACCTGGGTGACGACGGGGCCAAGGTCCGGGGCGCGCTGGAGCGCGATTTCGCGACCTATGCCAAGCAGGCCCAGCGGGACCGCGCCAGCGTCCGGACGTTGCTGCTGCTGACGGTCGCCCGACCGCTGCTGTCGGCCGCCACCAAATCCGCGGCGGGCTGGCTGTTCCGCACCGATGACGAGGGCTTCCAGGCCCGTCTCGCCCAGATCCGCGAACGGACGAAGCGGCAGACCGAGGGCACGCCGTCCATCGACATCGACGCGCCGCCAGCCGTCGATGGGGACGCTCCCGGCGCCTGACCGCCCCACCGGCGGGCCACGCTAGACTGCGGGCGGGCGAGTGGCGGAATGGCAGACGCGCCGGCCTTAGGAGCCGGTGCCGCGTAAGCGGCGTGGAGGTTCGATCCCTCTCTCGCCTACGAGATCGGCAGCCGACGGCGCCATCCGGACCCTCGTCCCGGCCTCCCCCGTATACTTCCCCGCGATGCAGATCACCAAGACACCCGGTCCCAAGTCGACGATCGAGCTCGAGATCGAGCTGCCCGCCGACCGGCTCGCCCGCGCCACGGACGACGCCGTCCGCCGGCTGTCGCGCCGGACGCGCGTCCCGGGGTTCCGCCCGGGCAAGGCCCCTCGTCCCGTCCTGGAACGGCATCTCGGGCCGGGCGTGGTCCACGAGGAGGCCGTCGAGCACCTCGTCCAGGACGCCTACCGCGAGGCCCTCGTCGAGTCGGACATCCTGCCGCTGACCAATGCCGAGGTCGACATCGTCCAGGCCGAGGAGGGCCAGCCGGTCATCTTCAAGGCGATCGTCCAGGTCCGCCCGGAGGTCGAGCTCGGCGACTACAAGAGCTTCAACTTCCGACCCGAGATCGACACGATCGACGACGCCCGGGTCGACCAGGTCATCGAGGAGCTGCGCGACCAGAACGCGACGCTGACGGCCGTCGAGGGCCGCGGCGCCAAGGACGGCGACTACGCGGTCATCTCCTTCGTCGGCACCCGCGACGGTGAGCCGTTCGAGGGCGGCACGTCCGAGCGGATGCCCCTGATCCTCGGCCAGGAGCGGCTCATCCCGGGTTTCGAGGCGAACCTCGTCGGGCTCGACGTCGGCGGCTCGACCGAGTTCGACATCACCTTCCCGGACGACTACCCGGAGACGGAGCTGGCCGGTCAGACCGCGCATTTCGCGGTCGAGCTGCGCGAGCTCCGGGAGAAGGTCCTGCCCGAGCTCGACGAGGACTTCGTCGGGACACTCGGCGACTTCGCGGACGTCGACGCGCTGCGGGCGGATGTGAAGACCCGGCTGGAGCGCAACGCCCTGGACCGCGCCCGCCACGAGTTCGCCGACAAGATCATCGAATACGCCGTGGCCAACGCCACGCTGGAGCTGCCGGACATCCTGGTCGACCAGGAGGTCGAGGTGATGCACGACGAGTTCCGCGGCACGCTGGCGCGCCAGGGGATCGCCGAGGACGCGTACCTCAAGGCCGTGGACAAGACCGAGGCAGACCTTCACACCGAGTTCCGGCCGGGCGCCGAGAAGCGCGTCAAGACCCTGCTCGTGCTCTCGAAGGTCGCCGATGCCGAGGGGCTGTCCGTCCCGGACGCGGAGGTCGAGGCCGAGGTCGCCCGTGGTCGCGAGCGCTATCCGGACGACGTGAAGCTCCAGGAGTACTTCGACTCCGACCGTGGTCGCGCCTACATCCGCAGCACGCTCCGGCGCAGCCGGGTCGTCGAAGGCCTGATCGACGGCTGGCTGGCCGACCATCCCGACTTCGGGCCTCTGCCGCACCTCGAGGACGGGCCGGCGTCGGCCGTCGAGAGTGAGGGGGCCGCCGCGAACGCCGCCATCGACGCCACCGATCCGGGCTCCATCCTCGATGATGTCCCGACACCGGCCGGCTGACCCGCCCGCCAGTGCCACCTGAACGAGGGAGTCCAAGCATGCTCGTCCCCATGGTCATCGAGTCCTCCAGCCGGGGGGAGCGCGCCTACGACATCTACTCGCGCCTGCTGCGCGAACGGATCATCTTCCTGGGTGACGCGATCGAGGACCATCTCGCCAACCTGGTCATCGCCCAGCTGCTCTTCCTGGAGTCCGAGGATCCCGAGAAGGACATCAGCCTGTACATCAACTCGCCCGGCGGGCAGGTGACGTCCGGCCTGGCGATCTACGACACCATGCAGTACCTGCGGGCGCCGGTCAGCACGATCTGCATCGGCATGGCCGCCTCGATGGCGGCGGTCCTCCTGGCGGCCGGCGCGAACGGCAAGCGCTACGCCCTGCCCAACAGCCGGATCATGATCCACCAGGGATCCGGCGGCTTCCGCGGCAATGCCCCGGACGCGGTCATCCAGATGAAGGAATGGGAGTACCTCGTCCAGCGCAACCACGAGATCCTCTCGCGGCACACCGGCCAGCCGCTGGACAAGATCGTCCACGACACGGACCGCGACCACTTCATGTCGCCCGAGGATGCGAAGGACTATGGCATCATCGACGCGGTCTACGCGGTCGAGAGCAGCTCGCTGATCGCGCAGGCGCACGACGCCGGGATGGCCGGCGGCGAGGGATCGAAGGCAGCCGAGGAAGCGGCCGAGGCCGCCGAGTCGGCCGAGACGCCGAAGAAGACCAAGGACCAGTAGGCCGGGACGGGCGAACGTGACGTCATCGAACAGCAGCACCAAGGGACCCAAGGTCCCGTATCGCTGTTCCTTCTGCGGGAAGAGCCAGGAGCAGGTCCGCAAGCTCATCGCGGGCCAGGGCGTCTACATCTGCGACGAGTGCATCAACCTGTGCCAGGAGATCATCGAGGAGGAGCTCCTCGAGACGCCGCGCCCCAAGGCCGCCGGCGGCAAGCTCCCGAACCCGCACCAGATCAAGGACGCGCTGGACCAGTACGTCATCAGCCAGGAACGGGCCAAGAAGGTCCTGTCGGTCGCGGTCTACAACCACTACAAGCGGGTCAACGCCGGCCACCAGGTCGATGAGGTCGAGCTCCAGAAGTCGAACGTGCTGCTGGTCGGCCCGACCGGCAGCGGCAAGACGCTGCTGGCCCAGACCCTGGCCCGGGTCCTGGACGTCCCGTTCTGCATCGCGGACGCGACCTCGCTGACCGAGGCCGGCTACGTCGGCGAGGACGTCGAGAACATCCTGCTGCGGCTCATCCAGGCGGCCGACTTCGACGTCGCGCGGGCGCAGCGCGGGATCATCTACATCGACGAGATCGACAAGATCGCGCGCAAGGCGGACAACCCCTCGATCACCCGCGACGTGTCCGGCGAGGGCGTCCAGCAGGCGCTCCTCAAGATCCTCGAGGGGACCGTCGCCAACGTGCCGCCCCAGGGTGGCCGGAAGCATCCCCACCAGGACTTCATCCAGATCGACACGACCAACGTGCTGTTCATCTGCGGCGGCGCCTTCGACGGTCTCGAGCGCATCGTCGAGGAGCGGGTCGGCCGCCGGTCGATCGGCTTCGGCTCGAAGTCCGCGATGGGCCCGGTGGAACGCGGCCGGATCCTCGAGAAGGTCATGCCGGAGGACCTGCTGAAGTTCGGGCTGATCCCGGAGTTCATCGGCCGCCTGCCGGTCATGGTCACGCTGTCGGCGCTGTCGGCGGAGGACCTGGTCCGCGTCCTGACCGAGCCGAAGAACGCGGTCACCCGCCAGTTCGAGAAGTTCCTGTCGCTCGACAAGGTGGAGCTCGCCTTCACGCCCGGCGCGCTCCGAGCCGCCGCCGAGGTCGCCCTCGATCGCAAGACCGGCGCGCGAGCCCTGCGCTCGATCGTCGAGGAGTCGCTCCTCGAGGTCATGTACGACATCCCGGACCGGACCGACATCCGCAAGTGCATCATCACCGAGGAGACGATCCGCTCCGGCCGTCTGCCCCTCCTGCTGACCAAGTCGGACGTCGACAAGGGTGTCGACGAGACCAACTACGAAGGCTGGCTGGCGGAGCGCGGCGAGAGCGCGTAGGCCGGTCACCCAGGAGGCCCGTGCTACACTCCGGCCCTCACGGCGACGACCGGGAAGAGTAGTGTCGGGTCGGCCCCGAAGCGAGCGCGGGATGGTGTGAGCCGCGCGGGCAGATGACGCGAAGGTCGCTCGCGAGCCGTGCGGGTGACGCCCGTTAGCGCGTCGAGAGGGCACCGGGCGCCGACGAGGCGACGGGCCGGGATGACCGGACCGAACCCCGCTTGCCGAACCAGCAGGTGGTACCACGACCCGTTCGTCCGCTGGACGAAGGGGTCGTTCTGATTCGAGGACCGACGATGCCGGAGCTGCCGAAGGCCTATACGCCACGCGACGTGGAGGGCGCGATCTACGAGCGCTGGCTCGCCGCGGACGTGTTCGCCCCCGATGGCGCCGGCTCGACCGCCGATCCGGCGCTGCCGCCCTTCACGATCATCCAGCCGCCACCGAACATCACCGGCTCGCTCCACCTGGGCCACGCGCAGCGCACCGCGGTGGAGGACCTGATGATCCGGCACGCCCGGATGCGCGGCCACCGGGCGCTGTTCCTGCCCGGGCTGGACCATGCCTCGATCGCCGCCCAGTTCGTGCTCGACGGCATCCTCGCCAAGGAGGGGGAGACCCGCCAGTCGCTCGGTCGCGAGCGCTACCTCGAGCGGATGCGCGAGTTCGTGGCGACGACCCGCGAGGTCATGCTCGCCCAGCAGCGACGGGTCGGCGCCTCGGCCGACTGGGGCCGTCTCCGGTACACGATGGACGACGGCTCGGCCAAGGCCGTCCGGGTCGCGTTCACCCGCCTGTACGAGGCGGACCTCGCCTACCGCACCGAGGCGCTGGTCAACTGGTGTCCGGGCTGCCGGACGAGCGTCAGCGACCTCGAGGTCGTCGCCACGCCCGAGACGGGCACGCTCTGGTCGGTCCGCTATCACCTGATCGACCCCGACACCGGCGCGCCCGATCCGGTGGCGACGATCACGATCGCGACGACCAGGCCGGAGACGATCCTCGGCGACACGGCCGTCGCGGTCCACCCCGACGACCCGCGCTACGCCGCCCTCGTCGGCCGGCTGGTGCGTATCCCGTTCGTCGAGCGCGACGTCCCGATCATCGCCGACGACGTCGTCGATCCTGCCTTCGGCACCGGCGCGGTCAAGATCACGCCGGCGCACGATCACGACGACCACGCCACCGGCCTGCGTCACGGTCTCCCGGCGCCGTCCATCCTGGCCGACGACGGCAGCATCGCCGGCACGAACACGCGCTACGACGGGCTCGACCGCTTCGCCGCGCGCGAGGCGATCGTGGCCGAGCTCGAGGCGCGCGGCGACCTCGCCGGCCAGCAGCCCCACGAGATGGTCATCGGACGCTGCCAGCGCAGCAACGACATCATCGAGCCGCGCCTCAAGACGCAGTGGTTCATCCGGACCGGTCCGCTCGCGGCCCGGGCGCTCGATGCGACCCGATCGGGCCGGACCCGGATCCTGCCCGAGCGATTCGAGAAGACCTGGGAGCACTGGCTCACCAACATCCGGGACTGGAACGTCTCGCGCCAGCTGTGGTGGGGCCACCGCATCCCGGCCTGGTACTGCCCGGACGGGCACGTGACGGTGTCGGCCGAGATCGGCGGCCCGGACGCCTGTTCCGTCTGCGGCCGGCCGGCGGCTGAGCTCCAGCAGGATCCGGACATCTTCGACACCTGGTTCAGCTCAGGGCTGTGGCCGTTCTCGACCCTCGGCTGGCCGGACGAGACCGCCGACTACGCGACGTACTACCCGACGTCGGTGATGGAGACCGGCTACGACATCATCTTCTTCTGGGTCGCCCGGATGATGATGCTGGGCATCGAGCTGACCGGGACCGAGCCGTTCCACACGGTCTACCTGTCGGGCCTCATCCGCGACCCGCTCGGTCAGAAGATGTCCAAGACCAAGGGCAACGTCGTGGACCCCCTGGGCGCCATCGACGAGTCCGGCGCCGACGCCCTGCGGTTCGCGGTCATCCACGGGGCGACTCCCGGCAACGACCAGCGGTTCGGGCCGGCCAAGCTGGAGCAGGCGCGCAACTTCGCCAACAAGCTGTGGAATGCGACCCGCTATGTGACGGGTGCCCGGCCGAGCTCGATCCCGGAGGGTGCAGAACGCCGCCTGCCGGACGCGCGCCACCTCGGGCCTGTGGAGCGCTGGCTGCTGTCGCGCGCCTCGG
Organism: uncultured Chloroflexia bacterium; assembly: GCA_963720495.1. GTDB lineage: Bacteria > Chloroflexota > Limnocylindria > Limnocylindrales > CSP1-4 > SPCO01. The sequence continues at coordinate 256,333 of CAVRFU010000001.1, read as the reverse complement.
CCACGACCGAGGCGGCCGACGCGGCCGTGACCGGCTACACGTTCGGCGAGCTGACCCGCGTCCTGTACGAGGCGATCTGGAGCGAGTACTGCGACTGGGGTCTGGAGCTTGCCAAGGTCCGCCTGTCGGATGCGACCCTCGATGCGCCGACGCGCGAGGCCACGTGGTGGACGCTGGTCGAGGTCCTCGACACGTACCTGCGGCTGCTCCATCCGGTGATGCCCTTCGTCACCGAGGCGCTCTGGGCGACCCTGCCGCATCGGGCGTCCGACCCGGAGCTCCTCATCGTGGCGCGCTGGCCCGGGGTGGGGGAGCGGGACGCCGAGGCCGAGGCCCAGGTCGGTGCGCTCATCGACCTGGTCACGGAGATCCGGAACGCCCGCGCCTCGGCGCAGGCTGCCCGCCGCGGACTGGCTCGAGACGCTGGTCTTCGTGCCGCTCGAGCTCGGCCACACCTTCGAGGCGCTCCGGCCGGCCATCGAACGCCTGGCCCGGGCGCGTCCGCTGCGGCGCGAGCTGACCCCGGAGGCGCTCGAGGCGGCGACGACCACCGGAGACCTGACGATCATCGTGGCCGGCGGCGAGCTCGAGGCGGCCGTCCGGGTCGGCACCCCGCATGCCGACTCGGCCGACCTGGAACGCGATCGGCTGGAACGCGAGCTCGCCGAGGCCGAGGGCTGGCTGGCTGCGGCTCGCGAGCGCCTCGGGAACCCCTCATTCGTGTCCCGCGCGCCGACCGAGGTGGTCGACGGCGCACGGGCCCGCGAAGCCGAGCTGGCCGATCAGGTCGCCCGCCTGCGAGACCGCCTGGACCGTTGACCGGCGGGTAGGGGAGACGGCGGGCCAAGCCGCCCCGTGCGGCACCCCGAGGCGTCCCCTCTAACCGTCCCTCGCGGACGCCGACGGCACGAGCCGCGGACCTGATCCTTGTTTGTCCACCGACTTGACAAAGCCTCGGGCGGGTCGCACCATCCGACTTTGTCAAGTCCCTTGCCAAAGCCTTGCGGCGGGAGGGACTCGGCAGGAGGAGCGTCGTCGGCACATGAGCGCCAGCCCGGTGGTGCTGCCCGAAAAGGCCACGCACCAGCAGACGCGAACGTTCAACCAGCAGCTCGTGCTGCGCGCCCTTCACGACCACAGCCCACTGTCGCGCGCCGACCTGGCCCGACTGACCGGCCTGACGCGAACATCCGTCAGCGGTCTCGTCGGCAGCCTCATCGAGGACGATCTGATCGAGGAGATCGGTCGCGGCCGGTCCAGCGGCGGGAAGTCTCCGATCCTCCTTCGCGTCGCCCCGGACGGCCGTCATCTGATCGGCCTCGACCTCGGCGAGGCGCAGTTCAGCGGCGCGGTCGTCAACCTGAACGGCGAGATCCTGCGCTCCATCCATCTCCCTCTCGATGGGCGCGATGGCGAAGCCGCCCTCGAGCTCGTGTTCGAGCTTGTCGACGCCCTGCGTGCCGATGACCGATCTCGCCTCCTCGGGATCGGCGTCGGCGCGCCAGGCATCATCGACACGAGCACGGGGACCGTCCGCTGGTCGGTCCTGAACTGGGCGGAGCTCCGCCTCGGGCCGGAGCTCGAGGAGCGCTACGGCATGCCGGTCGTGGTCGCCAACGACAGTCACGCTGCCGCCCTGGCCGAGCTGACCTTCTTCCGCCGCCCGCGGCCGAACAACCTGATCGTGATCAGGGTGGGTCGCGGCGTCGGTGCCGGGATCATCCTCAATGGCCAGCTGTTCCAGGGCGACGGCTACGGTGCGGGCGAGTTCGGCCACGTCTCGATGAGCGGCGCCCACGCACCGTGCCGCTGCGGGAAAGAGGGCTGCCTCGAGACGATGGCGAGCATGCGGGCGCTGGTCGACGCCGCGTGTGTCGTCGAACCGTCGATCACCACTGAGCGCGGCCTCGTGGCCGCCTTCCTGGCCGGCGTCACCGGCATCCGGCGGATCGTCCTCGATGCCGCGCGCGAGCTCGGCATCGCGATCGGCTGGCTGATCGGCGTGCTCAACGTTCGCCACGTGCTGCTGGTCGGCCCGGTCGCGCAGTTCGGCGACGAATGGCTCGGCGAGGTCCGACGGCACGCCCGGGCGAGCGTCCTGCCTCTGCTCGCACGCGACACGCAGATCGAGTTCGGCCACGTCCATGACGATGTCGTCGTGCTCGGGGCGTCGGCGCTGCTGATGGAGCAGCAGCTCGGCCTGGCGTTGGTCCGATGACCACGATCCATGAGCCGGGGCTCGACGGGCCGCTGGTCGCCGGCGTGGACGTCGGCGGCACGAAGACGCTGGTCGTCGTCACGGACCGCCAGGACCGCGTCCTCTATGAGCATGCGGCGCCGACGGACCGGTCAGCGCTCGTCGACCAGATCGCCGGACTCGTCGATGATGCCCGGCGTCACCTGCGGCAGGACGTCGCCGCGGTCGCCGTCGCCATCCCCGGCCACGTCGACCCGGCGGACGGCTCCGTCAGCATGGCCGTCAACCTGGGCATCACCCATCTGCCCCTCGGATCGATGCTGCAGGCGGAGCTCGGAGTCCCGGTCTTCGTCGAGCATGACGCTCGCGCGGCGGCCCTCTGGCTGAGCCGGCAAGCGGTCGACGGGTGGGCTGACGCGCCGGCGAGCATCGCCTTCCTCGCGATCGGGACCGGGATCTCGGCCGGCATCGTCCTCGACGGGGCAGTGCTCCGCGGTGACAACAACTTCGCCGGTGAGGTCGGCCACCTCGTCGCCGATCCGGACGGCGTGGTCTGCGCGTGCGGTCTGCGCGGCTGCCTCGAGACGATCGCCGCCGGTCCGGGGATCGCTCGCCAGGCCGCCGAGGCGATCGCCGCCGGTCGGAGCACGGTCCTGTCGCCCGATGCGAGTGCCGGAGATGTCTTCCGCGCGGCGTCTGCCGGCGACGAGGTCGCGCTCGAGATCACCGACCGCGTGGCCGACCACCTGGCCCGGGCGATCCGCTCGCTCGCCCTGACCCTCGGGGTCAAGCGCGTCGTCATCGGTGGCGGCGTGGCGGCCGCCGGACCCGCTCTTCTCGAACCCATCCGGTCGCGCATCCTCCGCGAATGCGCGGACTCGCCACTTGTCCAGGCCGCCCTGGGCGATGCCAGCGTCGAGCTGCTGTCGCCCACCGAAGCGCCTGGCGCGCGCGGGGCGGCGGCGATCGCTCGCCACCGCATCGGCTTGCCTCAGCGAGAGGGGGTGGGCGAACGATAACCTACGCGGTGCCTTTTCTGGAGTCGGATACCATGCGTGGACCCAGGGAGCCAATCGTCTGCCGATCATGGCAGGTCTCAGGAGGAGGATTTCATGGGTAACAGACTACGGACAACGCCAGCGTTGGCGGTGATCGCCGTCTTGCTGGTCAGTGCATGCGGAAGCAGCACCACATCGCCGTCGGCATCGGCCGCGGCGAGCGTAGCCGCGCCGCCGAGCGCAGCGGCGAGCGCAGCCGCATCAGCCGCGCCGAGCGCGTCCGCCGCGGCGGCCCCGTCGGCTGCCCCGGCGGCAGCCGTCCCGACGGTCCCGACCGGCTACACCGAGCTGGACACGGCATTGACCAAGGGCGCCGACGGCAAGATGCCGTTCGCCGGCAAGAAGGTGTCGATCCAGACCCAGTGGATCGGCGGCGAGGGCACCAACTTCGCGGCCTCGGTCGCCGACTTCGCGAAGGCGACCGGTATCAAGATCCAGATCGACAGCATCGGCTCGAGCCACGAGACCGTGCTGAAGACCCGCATCGAGGGTGGCAAGCCGCCAGACCTGGCGCAGCTCGCCCAGCCGACGCCCGTCCTGGCCTACGCGGCCCAGGGCAAGGTCATCGACGTCGCCACGTTCATGGATGCCAAGAAGCTCAGCGATGAGCACGCGAACACCATCGGCCTGGTCACCCAGGGCAGCGAACATCTGGGGCATCCCGTACAAGGCCGACGTCAAGTCGACCATCTGGTACCCGATCAAGGCCTTCGAAGCCAAGGGCTACAAGGTCCCGACGACGTGGGACGAGCTGATCGCCCTGTCCGACAAGATCGTCGCCGACGGCTCCAACCCGTGGTGCGTCAGCGCCGGCGGCCCCGGCGACGCGACCGGCTGGCAGCTCACCGACTGGGTCGAGGAAGTCGTCCTCAAGACCAAGGGCGCCGACTACTACAACGACTGGATCAGCCACAAGGTCACGTTCGAGGATCCGGGCATCAAGGACGCCTTCGACAAGTACGTCGGCAAGATCTTCTTCACGCCGAACTACGTCTTCGGCACCAACACCGCGATCGTTCCCCAGGACCAGAAGACGACGATGGACCCGATGTTCACCGACGATCTGGCCAATCCGAAGTGCTGGATGCAGAAGATCCCGACCTGGTACGGCCCGGACTTCTTCCCGGATCAGCGGGCCAGCGGCACGCCGTCGAAGTACGTCATCGGGACGGATGTCGGCATCTTCCCGTTCCCGACCATCGACCCGGCCCAGACCTACGCCGAGGGCTCGGCCGACACGATCATGGTGCTCGCCGATCGGCCCGAAGTCCGTGCCGTCGCCGAGTTCCTCGCGACGCCGCAAGGCCTCCAGAAGTGGATCGCGGCCGGCAGCGCCATCTCGACCAACTCCACCACCCCTGCCGACTGGTATGCCGGCGCCTACAAGCTCAAGGTCGCGTCCGAGATCGCGAACGCAAGGCCAAGGGCATCGGCTTCGACGCGTCCGACCTCATGCCGGGCAAGGTCGGCGCCGGAACCTTCTGGACCAAGATGGACGATTGGGTCAACCAGGGTGGCACCAACACGGATGCCACTCTGAAGGCCATCGACGACAGCTGGCCCGCCAGCTGACGATCTGATGGCTTGCGGGGCGCGTCACCTGACGGTGGCGCGCCCCGTTACTATTTCCGGGAGGAGGAGAGTCGATGGCCGTCGCTCAAGCTCAAGCTGAGAGTCCCGGGCTGTCGCGGTTCATCCTGCCGATCCTGGGGCTGATCGGCCTGGGTCTGTGCGGCGCCGGCATCCTCGTCCTGTACGACCCGCAGGGCGGGCCGAACCTCCTGGCCTCGATCTACGACGCCATCGGGCAACACGTCCGGCGCGACCGACCTGCGCAACGGTCAGGGCGATCAGGTGATCGCCAAGCTCCTGCTCGCGGTGATCGCCCTGATCGTGGGCGTCGGCGGCATCTGGCTGCTGTTCCTCGGCGTGGGCGGAGCTGGTCGGCCTGCTCCAGGCGAAGTGGCGCGACCGGATCCTGCCGTGGGTCTTCGTCGGGCCCGCCCTGGCGCTGCTGGCGATCTTCCTGGTCTACCCCGCGGCGGGGACGATCCTGCGCAGCTTCCAGGACGACAAGGGCCAGCTCACGCTCGCGAACTTCGCGGTGATGGTCGAGCCCGAATTCACCCAGATCCTGCGCAACAACGCCATCTGGCTGATCGTCGGCACCGGCGCGAGCGTGGTCCTCGGACTCATCTTCGCCTGGCTCTTCGATCGCGTCCGGCGCGAGTCGCTGGCCAAGACGATCGTCTTCCTGCCGCTGGCGATCTCACTCGTCGGCGCATCGGTCATCTGGGGCTTCGTGTACGCCTTGCAGCCCGCCGGCCAGCCGCAGATCGGGCTCCTGAACGCCGTCCTGGTCGGCCTCGGTGGCAAGCCGATCTCGTGGCTCACGACCAACCCGATCAACATCTTCTGCGAGATCGCGATCCTGGTCTGGCTCCAGACCGGTTTCGCGATGGTCGTCTTCTCGGCGTCGATCAAGGGCGTGCCGGGCGAGGTCCTCGAGGCAGCCCGGCTCGACGGCGCCTCCGAGCGCCAGCTCTTCCTCCGCGTGATCATCCCGATGATCCGCGGCTCGATCGTGACGGTCTCGACGACCATCGCCATCGTCACCCTCAAGATCTTCGACATCGTCTACGTGACGACCGGTGGACGGTTCGGTGACGACGTCGTGGCCAACCGGATGTTCCACGAGATCTTCCAGTTCTTCGAGGATGGCCGCGGCGCCGCGCTCGCGACGCTGCTCTTCATCGCCGTCCTGCCCGTGATGTACATCAACCTCCGCAACTTCAGGCGACAGCAGGTGGAAGCATGACGGCGCCGGCCCAGCCGATCGAACAGCCCGACGGCGCGCGTGTCCGCGTGGCGGCCGGCCTTCATCCGGAGCGTGCCACTCCGGCTGTCGGTCTTCCTCATCTGCCTGCTGTGGACGATCCCGACGCTCGGCCTGCTCGTCACCTCCGTGCGGGATCCGAAGAACATCGCGACGTCCGGCTGGTGGACGGCGCTGCTCCATCCGTTCGAAGCCAACCAGTGGACGTTGTCGAACTACCAGACCGTGCATCGCGAGCGACGGCATGGGCAACGCGTTCATCAACAGCCTGATCGTCACCGTCCCGTCCGTGGCCATCCCGATCACCATCGCCGCCTTTGCCGCGTACGCCTTCGCGTGGGTCCCGTTCCGCGGCCGCGGCATCCTGTTCACGATCGTGGTGGCGCTGCTGGTCGTGCCGATCCAGATGTCGCTGATCCCGATCCTGCAGATCTACTGCGCCGGGAACCTGTACGGCTCGTTCCTCGGCATCTGGCTGGCGCACACGGGCTTCGGCCTGCCGCTGGCGATCTTCCTGCTCTACAACTACATGTCGCAGCTGCCGCGCGACCTGTTCGAGTCCGCCGCGATCGATGGCGCCACGCATCTCCAGACGTTCATGCGGCTCGTCCTGCCGCTGTCCATCCCGGCGCTCGGTGCGATCGCCATCTTCCAGTTCCTGTGGGTCTGGAATGACCTGCTGGTGGCGCTCGTCTTCCTGGGTCCCGGCGCCGACGTTCGCGTCCTGCCGACCGCCCTCTACAACCTGATCGGAAGCCGCGGTGGGTCGTGGCATCTGCTGACCGCGGGCGCGTTCATCACGATGGTCGTGCCGCTGATCGTCTTCCTGCTTCTCCAGCGGGCATTCGTGAGAGGGATCCTGGCCGGCTCAGTCAAGTCGTGACCCCGGCGCGGCGCGTGCCGGCCTCCGCTCCAGGCGCACGCGGTCACGGGCTCACGCCATGGGGCTGAGGGACGAGATCCTCGAGCAGCCGGCTGCCGCGCAGCGCCTGCTGGACACTGCGCCGACGGCATTCGCTCCGATCGCCGCCGCGGTGCGGGCACGCCGGCCGCGGTTCGCCGTCATCGCCGCGCGCGGCACCTCCGACAACGCCGGCATCTACGCGCAGTACCTGCTGGCGATCCGGAACGGTCTGGTCGTCGCCCTGGCGGCGCCGTCGACGATCACGCTCTACGGAGCGCGCCCGGACATGGCCGACGCACTGGTCGTCGGCATGTCGCAGTCGGGCCGCTCACCAGACATCGTCGCGGTCGTCGAGGAGGCGAAGCGGCAGGGAGCGCTGACCGTCGCGCTGACCAACGACACGGACTCGCCGCTGGCCGACATGGCCGACCACGTGGTCGACCTGTGCGCCGGACCCGAGCTGGCGACGGCCGCGACCAAGACCTATACGACCGAGCTCCTCGCGGCGGCGCTGCTGTCGACGGCCCTCGACCCGCCGACGCCGGGGGAGTCGGCCGACCTCGCCGGCCTGCCCGCCCTGATGTCGGTCGCGCTGACGGCGGAGCCGGACGCGCGCGACCTGGCCGCCGCGCACGCCAAGCGCCAGCGTGCCGTCGTGCTCGGCCGTGGCTACAGCTATCCCAGCGCTCGCGAGTGGGCGCTCAAGCTGCAGGAGATGGCGCTGGTCGCTGCCATGCCGTACTCGGCGGCCGACTTCGAGCACGGGCCGCTGGCGCTGGCCGAGCCCGGCTTGCCGGTGCTGGCGGTGGCCCCGAGCGGCACCGAGCTCGAGGCGCAGGTCGCGCTCCTGGGCCGCCTGAAGGAGGACCATGGGGCGCGCCTGCTGGTGATCTCGGACGCGCCGGCGGCTCGTGGGATCGACGAGGGGCTGGCGTTGCCGGCGGGCATCCCGCCGTGGCTGGCGCCGATCGTCGACATCCTGCCCGCTCAGCTGTATGCCTATCACCTGACCGTCGCGCGCGGCCTCGACCCCGACCATCCGCGCAGCATCAGCAAGGTCACCGAGACGCGCTAGCGAGCGCCGCGACGCCGCCGGCCGCGCCGCGGACCTACCCGCCGGCGATGAGCCGCTGATACCAGCGTCGCGCTGTCCTTGGGCGTGCGGCGCTGGGTCGGGAAGTCGACGTGGACCAGACCGAACCGCCGGCGAGTAGCCGAGGCTCCACTCGTAGTTGTCGAGGAACGACCAGACGTAGTAGCCCGTCACCGGCACGCCCGCGCCGAGTGCCTCGGAGACCGCGCCGACGTGGCGCGCCAGGTAGTCCACCCGGCGGACGTCGCGCACGCGGCCGTCGGGATCGACGGTGTCGGGGTACGCGGCGCCGTTCTCGGTGATCACGATCTCGCGCGGCGCGTACGTCCGGTTGAGGTCGATCAGGGTGTCGCGCAGACCGTCGGCGGCGACGTGCCAGCCCATCTGGGTCTGCTCCGAGTCCGGCACGGCGCCGATCTCCCAGTCGAACGCGCGGTCCGACCTCGCGCTGACGGAGTCGCGCCGGTAGTAGTTCAGGCCCGAGGTAATCGAGGTCGCCGGCGGGCGGATCGGTGAGGTCGATCCCCTCGAGGTGACCCGCCTCGCGGTGTGCCTCGAGTCCCAGCGTCGGGTAGCCACGCCCGTAGAGCGGATCGAGGAACCACGCGTCGCGAGCGGAGCTCCACTGGTCGGCAGCGACGCGATCCCGATCCGAGTCGGTCGCCGGCGCGACCTGGTTGACGTCGATCGCCACGCCGATCTTGGCGCCGTCGACCTGGGCGCGGATCGCCTGGGCGGCGACCGCGTGAGCGCGCAGCTCGTTGTCGGCGACCCGGATCGCCGTCGGCCAGTCGCGCAGCCCCGGCGCATGGATGCCGTCGGCGTGGCCGAGGAAGGCGTACACGGCCGGCTCGTTGAACGTCATCCAGTCCTTGACGCGATCGCCCAGGTTCGACGCGAGGAGCGCGGCGTAGTCGCTGAACCAGCCCGCGACCTCCGGGTTGGCGAAGCCGCCGCGGTCCTGCAACGCCTGCGGCAGGTCCCAGTGGAACAGGTTGACCAGCGGTTGGACGCCCGCGTCGAGCAGGGCGTCGACGAGGCGCTGGTAGAAGTCGAGGCCAGGCTGGTTGATGGCGCCGGTCCCCGTGGGCAGGATGCGCGACCAGCTGATGCTGAACCGGTATGCGCGCGCCCCGAGCTCGGCCATCAGGCCGACGTCCTCCGGGTAGCGGTGGTAGTGGTCGCACGCGACGTCGCCCGTGCTGCCATCGGCGATCGCGCCCGGTCGGCGCGAGAAGGTGTCCCAGATCGACGGTCCTCGGCCGTCCTCGGCGGCTGCCCCCTCGATCTGGTAGGCGGAGGCGGCGAAGCCCCACGCGAAGTCGGCCGGAAAGGCTCGGGCCAGCCGGGCCGGGTCGGTCTCGAACGTCGGGCGATGGGCTCATCGCGTCGATCGTACGCGCTCCGCCACGGACCCGGTCGGCCTGCCGGGAACGCGTCGTGGTCATCCGGTATCGTTGGCCGGTGACGTCAACAGGAGACCGTGTGTTCGATCCGCGCGCGTGACATCCGTCGTTCGATCGCCCCGTTTCGGCGACGACTGGTGGCAGCGCGGGGTCGTCTACCAGGTCTATCCCCGGAGCTTCGCCGACATCGACGGCGACGGGGTGGGGGACCTGCCCGGGATCATCGACCACCTCGACCACCTCGGCCCGGACGGGCCTCGGGGTCGACGCGATCTGGCTGTCGCCGATCTACCCGTCGCCGGGGCTCGATCTCGGCTACGACGTCAGCGACCACGAACGACGGTCGATCCGCTGTTCGGGATCGGAGGCGGACTTCGACCGGCTCGTCGCGGAGGCGCACCGGCGCGGGATCCGGGTCGTGCTCGACCTGGTCATGAACCACACCAGCGACGCCCACCCGTGGTTCGTCGCGTCGAGTGCCGGCCGCACGGGCCCGTACGCCGACTGGTACCTGTGGCGCGATCCCGCCGGGCGACGCGCCCGACGGCGCGCCGTTGCCGCCCAACAACTGGGTCTCGTACTTCGGCGGCCCGGGCTGGCAGTGGGAGCCGCGCGCGAGCGCAGTTCTACTACCACACGTTCCTCGCCGAGCAGCCGGAGCTCGAACTGGCGGGCGCCCGGCGTCGAGGCGGCCCAGCTCGCGATGGTCCGCGGCTGGCTCGCCCGCGGCGTCGACGGGTTCCGGCTGGACGTCTTCAACGCCTTCCTGAAGGACGCCCGAGCTGCGGTCGAACCCGACCCGGCCGAGGGCAGGACGGCCTGGGACCGGCAGGTCCACCTGTACGACCGCGACCAGCCCGACTTCCCGGAGCTCATCGGCCGCTTCCGGGCGATCCTCGACGAGGCGCCCGGCCGGATGTCCGTCGGCGAGCTGTTCGACGGCACGGTCGAGACCGCCGCCGGCTTCGCGACCGATCGGCACCTCGTCTTCGACTGGGCCCTGCTCGGAGCGCCGTGGGCGGCCGTCGCGATCCGGGCGGCGATCGCGGAGCGCGAGGCCGCGTTCGGCGACGCGCGCTGGCCGACGGCCGTGCTGTCGAACCACGATCAGTCGCGCCACGTCACCGCGGCTGGCCGCCTCCATCGGTGTCGAGGCCAGCGATGCGATCGCGCGCGCCGCCGCGGTCCTGCTCCTGACCCAGCGGGGGACGCCGTTCCTGTACTACGGCGAAGAGCTCGGCCTGCACGACGTCGACGTGCCGCCGCGACGGAGAGCGTCGACCCGCCCGCGGCCTGGGTCGGCCCGGAATTCGACTGGTGGGATCGCTCGCGCAGCCGCACGCCGATGCCGTGGACCGACGGTCCCGGCGCCGGGTTCACCAGCGGCCGTCCGTGGCTGCGGTTCGGGTCCGATGTCGGCGACACGGAACGTCGCCGCGCAACGTGCCGATCCAGGCTCTGTCCTGGCCCTGTACCGGCGCCTGATCGCCCTGCGAGCCGCCACGCCGGCGCTCCAGGTCGGCGACCTGAGCCTCGAGCCCGACGGTGACGATGACATCGTCGCGTACCGGCGGACGGCAGCGGACTCGATCGTCCTCGTGGTCCTGAACGTCGGCCGGACCGCGACACGTGGCGCCTGCCGGACGTCCCGGGTCGGACCGGCTGGCAGCCTCGGCTCGCGCACTGGCGCCGGATCGGGCGGCGACGCGCCACTGGCCTCCGGCACCACGATCGAGCATCGAGCCGGACGAGGCGATCGATCCTCGAGGCGGCCCGCTGACCGGCAGCGGCGGGCGCCCCTGCTACCATGACGGCCGGTCCACGCCAGCCACGCCCGGGGAGCACCACGTGCCGCTCGATTTCCTGAAGCGAAAGGGCAATACCGATCCCGCCGCAGCCGATCCGGCTGCGAAGGCGCCGGCGTCCGCGCTCCTGCCCGAGGAGGTCGTCGCCCAGGATCACCAGCTCAAGCTGTACTACGCCGGCAAGAGCAGCGACGGCGTCCGCCTGAAGGCCGGTCCGGCCGCGATCGCCGAGCTGCCGACGATGCTGGTCGGGCTGGCGCATTCCGAGATCGAGGTCGTCGATCCGCTGCCGATCGAGTTCAGCCAGGCGACGCCGACGATCGTCAGCCCGTCCGAGGCGATGCAGTGGCTCAACGCCCACCACATCCACTCACCGATCACCCGGCACGCGCTGGTCGTCCTCGAATCGATCGATGCGGTCGACCTGGCCTTCGACACGTTCGTCTGCGCGCTGCTCGACGGCGAGGTCGACACGTCCGGCTACCCGGAGTACAACGCGATCGTCGGCGGCGTCGCCGCTCACTGGGACGAGGCGACCGGCGACATGATCTGCCGCGCCGTCGTGGGCTGGGGCGGCAAGGGCGTCCGCGGCGACACGGACCGGATCGGGGCCAAGCTCCTCGGCGGGATCCTCAGCAACATCCTGGCCAGCCAGTACGCCCTGGGCCTGACGCCCATCGAGCGGCCGGTGCCGGCCGCCGGCCGGGGCGGTCTGGTCTGCGCCCACTGCGGGTTCGCGTCCGCCCACGAGCGGGCGTTCTACTGCCCGAAGTGCGGCATGCGCCTCCTGCGCGGCTGAGGCCGGACCGCCCGATGCCCGCCTACGACTACGACTGCGCCGCCTGCGGCCGGCGGTTCGAGGTCGTCCACGGCGTCCACGCCGACGGTCCCGACGACCTGCCCGCTGTGCGGCAAGGGCCCGATCCGCAAGGCGATCAGCGCACCGGCCATCCACTACAAGGGATCGGGCTGGGCCAAGAAGGAACGCCGCGCGACCGCGACCCCCGGGACGGCCAAGTCGTCCGCCGACAGCGGGTCGAGCGAGGAGGCCGGCTCGAAGGCCGGCGGCGGATCGTCGGAGGAGGCCGGATCCGCCACGCCCGGCGTCGGGCTCCACGGCGACCTCGACGAAGGCGTCCGAGACCGGGACCGCCAGCACCAAGGACTGAGCGAGATGGCCGGGCCGACGGACTGGATCACGCTCGGCGAGGCGGCCGAGATCCTGGCCGCCGCCAACGTCCACTTCACGCCGGCGACGATCGGTGGCTGGGCGCGGGCCGGTCGTCTCCAGAGCATCAAGCTCGGCGGACGCCGGTTCGTCCGGCGTGGCGAGGTCCGGGCGCTCGTCGCGGCCCCTCGACGCGTCCGGGCGGAGGACATCCAGCCCGTCCTGTTCGAGGACCTCGGCAGCTGACGCCAGACTGGCAGACCAGGGCGCTGGCGCTGCTCGGGCGCTTCCTCGACGTACCGCAGATCGCGCGGATCCGGGCGGTCCTCGACATCTACGGAGCCGCGGCCGGCGGGCTGCTGGCGAACGGCCTGGCGTTCTCGGCGCTGTTCGCCGCGATCCCGACGACGCTCCTGATCGTCGGCGTGGCCGGCTGGCTGACCAACGACACGACGGTCCGGGCGGCCGTGGTCGATCTGCTGAGCACGACCTTCCCGCCGCTGGCGGACCTGATCGACGAGTCGCTGACGGCCCTGTCGCACGGCGCGGCGTTCACCTCGATCCTCGGCATCATCGGTCTCGTCTGGACCGTCAGCCAGCTGTACGGCGCGCTCGATCGTGGCGTTCGCGCGGATCTACTCGACGGACCCCGAACGCGACATCGTCCACCGGACGGCGCGGGGGCTGCTCGTCGTCGGCATCCTGGTCGTCGTCATCGTCGGGTTGATCGTGATCTCGACCATCGGCGCGGCGATCGATGCGCTCCATCCCGCCGATGTCCCGATCGGCGGGTCGCTGGCCGGCTGGCTCGGCTCGATCCCCGTCCTGATCGCGCTGTCGATCGCGGGCGGTCCTCGTGGTCTATCGAACGCTGCCGCCGCGGGCGCCCAGCTGGCGGTCGGCCCTCGTCCCGGCCGTCGTCATCGGTCTGATCATCATCGGCCTCAGCCAGATCTTCACGTTCCTGGTGCCGCGGCTCGTCGGGGTGGCGGCGCTGGCCGGTTCGCTGGCGTCGGCCTTCATCGCGCTGGCCTGGCTGTCGTTCACGTTCCAGGCCCTGCTGTACGGCGCGGCGTGGGTCCGCGTCCGCGACCGGAACGAGCTCGCGGCGTCAGCCGGCCTGGGGGGTCCCGCAGCGCCGGCAGAACCGGGCGGTGGCGGAGAGTGACAGCCCGCAGCTGACGCAGGGCTGCGTCCCGCCCGCCGGCTTGGACGGGCCGGTCGGATCGGCGACCTCGGCGTTCGACTGGGCCCAGAGGGCCTCGATCCCGCCCTGCGGTGTCGCCGGTCGGTTGAGGAACGGCAGGCCGTTGGCCGCCGCCGCCTCCGAGCCATTGCGGCCGCGCCGGCCACTGCGGTTCGGCGGCCGGGTTCGACTGCGCTCGCGGCGGCCGGCATGCGCCGACGGCTCGCCGGACGGGGCGTCTGTCGCCGGATCCGGGGCGACCATCTGCCAGGTGGGCTGGCGGACGACGTCGGCCGTGGGCGGAACGGGCTCGGTGGGCGCCGGCGCGACCGGGACCACGGGATCCGGCTCGCGGACGACCGGTTCGGGTGTCGGGGCTGCGGCGACGGGCTCGGGGCGGTCTCGGTCGTCTCGGCCGGCTCCGCGGCGGACGAGATCACCTCGGCTGCGACGACGGCCTCGGCCACCTCGACGGGGGCTTCCTGCGTGCGCTCGTACGACGCGATCTCGGCGTCGAGGCTCTGGCCCGGCCGGAAGCGCTTGAGCAGCCCGGTCGTCTGGCTCGCCATCTTGTCGTCGAGAGTCCGGTCCGCTCCGGCCGGCTCGGGCGTCGCGGCGTCGGCGATGACCGCCGCCGTGCCGAGAGCGGCCAATCGCGCCGCGGCGTCGCGGGCGCCATCGTCGACCGCGGCGGCCGGTTCGACGACCGGCTCGGGCGGAGCGGCGACGGGCTCGGGGGCCGGGACGACGACAGGAGCGGGCGGTGTGGGCGGTGCGACCTCGGCGACCGGCTCCGGCGGAGCGGCCACCGGCTCGGGCGCGACCGGCTCGGGCGGGGCGGCCACGGGCTCGGGCTCGGGCTCGGCGACGACGGGCGCAGCGGCCACGGGCTCGGCGCAGCGGCCACGGGCTCGGGCGCGACCGGCTCGGGCGCGACCGCCACAGGCTCCTCGACGACCGGCTCGACCTCGACCGGGGCCTCTTCGACGACTGCCTCGATCGGCTCGGGCTCGGGCTCGGGCGGCGCGGCCGGCTCCGGCTTCGCGATCGGCGCCGCGTCGGGCAGTGCGGTCAGCGCAGCCAGGCGCGCCGCGAAGTCGAAGCCCGGTTCGGTGTCATGCGTCAGGCCGTTGGTCTGATGCCAGCCATTGCTGCCGTTGCCGTTCTGGCCGTCGATCGCCTCGGTGGCGATCGGTTCGGCGAGGTAGGCGCTCGCCGGAGGCAGGTCCGGGAACGGCGCGGGCATGATCTCGTGACCGAGATGCGGGGCGCAGGTCAGGCAGCGCGCCTCGGCCTCGTTCCAGCAGTTCGGGCAGGTGTACTGCCGGCACTGCATGCAGAAGTTGAAGGTCTTGTGGAAGGCGTCGAGCTGGTAGGCGGTGGATTCGCGCTCGGTCTCGCTCCGCGCGGCGGCCATCGCCTCGTCCATGGACGTGTCGTCGGACAGGACGAAGTTCTTCAGCCCGCGCGTCATGACCTTGACGCCCTTCAGCCGGGACTTCGGACGCGCGGACTCGAACGTGTAGCGAGTGCCGCATCGTTCGCAGAATGATTCGGTCAGGATCTCGGTCATCGGTCCCCGAGGATCGCGCGGCACGACGCCCGGGACGTCTGAGCCGCCCGAACGGGTCGAGAGTATAGCGCAGGGTGCCAAACGCCCTTCCACCGTGGGTACCCCCGACACGCGGCGATTGTCAGGGTGAAACCCGCCGGGCGGGGTTCTCAGGACCCTCTGGTAGAATCGCGACCGACCATGCCGCCTCTCACCGCCATCGAGCGGTTCTTCGAACGCCTGTTTGAACGCCCCTCGGCACGCCTCTTCCGGGCGCGCCTGCAGCCGGTCCAGCTGCAGCGACGGATCGAGCGGGCGATGGAGGGCGAGCGCCTGACGACCTCCGACCGGACCCTCGTCCCGAACCGCTTCGTCGTCCACCTCCACCCGGCCGATCTCGACGAGTTCGGGGAGATGAGCGGCAGCGCTCGCCTCGGAGCTGGCCGACGGCGCGCTGTCGTTCGCGCGCGCGCATCGCTACACCGTCGTCGACCGCCCGCGGGTGGACCTGCTGGCCGATCCGAAGATCGAACGGACCGACATCCGCGTCGACGCCCGCTTCGCCGAGCCCGTCGTCGGGCGGGCCGGTCACGGGCCGGTCGCGCTGGCGCCCGAGGGCGACCGGCCGACCGACGAGCCCGACCCGACGGCGACCCGCGTGTTCGCCATCCCGAAGCCCGACCGCGCCACGGGCGGTCCTGCGCGTGACCGACCCCGATGGCCGCGTCCGCGACGTCGTCGTCCAGCCGGGCGGCCTGACCATCGGCCGGGCGACCGACAACGATCTCGTCCGCCATGGACGGCCGGGTCTCGCGCCACCACGGCCGCATCGTCGGGCGGCGCGGGACGCTGGTCTACTCGGACCTCGGCAGCACCAACGGCTCGCGCGTCAACGGCGTGCCGGTCACGGAGGTCGTCCTCGGCGTCGGTGACCGGCTCGAGGTGGGGGACACCGCGATCGTCGTCGAGGTCGCCGGGGCGCCCGACTGATGGACGGCTACCTCCTCGTCCTGTGGGCCGTCCGGCTGCTCTTCCTCGGCCTCATCTACCTGTTCCTGTGCCGGGTCATGCGGGCGCTCCTGCGCGACCTCCGCGCAGCGGCGCGCGAGCCGGCGGATCGGCCCGGGCGGCTGGTCGTCCTCGATTCGCCGAGCGGTGAGCCGCCGGCCGGCCTGTCGTTCGGGCTCGACGTCATCACCGCGCTCGGGCGCGACGTCAACAACGCCATCGTCATCGACGACCCGTTCGCGTCGGCCGATCACGCCGTCCTGACCTACCGCGGCCGGACCTGGTACATCGAGGACCTCGACAGCACGAACGGCTCGTACGTCAACGGCCGGCGGGTCGAGGGCGTCGCCCCGATCGGCTTCGGCGACGAGCTGCAGATCGGCCAGGTCCGGATGCGGCTCGAGCGGGCCCGCCGTGAGCGCGACCGCGGCTCCGAGCGCCCGGCCGTCCGGGCCTCGAACGCGCGATCCGCCGGATCCGCCCGCGCCCGCGCTGGCTCGAGTTCCGCCTGCTCGGCCTGGTCGCGCGTGACGCTTGCTCGCTGGGCAGCGTGTCGCTCGGCGCGACGGTCAACGGCGAGTTCCGCCTGTACGACGCGCAGGGCCTGCTCGTCTACATCGCGGCGCTGTTCGTCGCCCATGCCGCACAGGTCCTCGCCGGGCGCCGCACGGACCAGATCCTGCTGCCGACCGTCGCGATGCTCGGCGGCATCTCGCTCCTGCTCATGCAGCGGCTGCCGCAGGACCTCGTCACCCAGACCTTCTTCGGCAACACGCTGGGCCTGGCCGAGGTCCAGCTGATCTGGCTCCTCGGCGCGCTGATCGTCGCCACGACGCTCGGGATCGTCGTCCGCTCCGACCGCTGGCTGCGCCAGTACAAGTACACGTGGGCCGCGGTCGGGGTCGGCCTGCTGCTGCTGACCTTCGTGCTCGGCACGGAGATCAACGGCCAGCGCCTGACCCTCGTCATCGGCCCGCTGAGCGGCCAGCCGACGGAGCTGCTCAAGGTCATCCTCGTCGTCTTCCTGGCCGGCTACCTGTCGGAGAACCGGGCGCTCCTCGTCGAGCAGGACACGCGTCTCGGGCCGCTCCGCCTGCCGCCGCTGCCGTACCTCGCGCCGATGGTCGCGATGTGGGCGATCGCGCTCGGCATCGTCGTCATCCAGCGCGACCTCGGAGCCGCCCTCCTGTTCTTCGGCGTGTTCCTGGCGATGCTCTACATCGCCACGGGCCGGGTCAGCCTCGTCATCATCGGGCTCGTCCTGTTCGTCCTCGGCAGCGCGCTGATGGCGATGCTGTTCGACCACATCCGGACCCGGATCGACATCTGGGTCGACCCGTTCGCGGACCCGCTCGGGCTCGGGCTTCCAGGTCGTCCAGGCGCTGCACGCGTTCGCCCGCGGCGGCCTGCTCGGGGTCGGGCTGGGGGCGGGCCTGCCGGAGATCGCCGGCCGGCCGCCGATCCCGGAGGTCCACACGGACTTCCCGCTGGCGGCCCTCGGCGAGGAGCTCGGGATCGTCGGCGTCGTCGCGATCCTCGGCCTCTACCTCGTCGTCGTCGAGCGCGGGCTGCGGATCGGTGCCGCTGCGGCGGACGACTTCCGGTCGCTGCTCGCCATCGGCCTGGCGCTGGTCATCGGCGTCCAGGCGTTCATCATCGCGGCGGGCAACCTCAAGGTCCTGCCGCTCACCGGCGTGACCCTGCCGTTCATCAGCTACGGCGGCTCGTCGCTGCTGGCCAACGCCCTGGTCATCGGCCTGCTGCTGGCTCTCTCGGACAAGGGCGTCGAACCGCCGCCGCTGCCGCGGGTCGGCTCGCGCTGGCGACGGCCCCTCCGGCGGAGCGTGGCCTGATGCTCGGGCACGGCACGGCCCGGCGGCCGCTCGGTCGGACCACGATCCACGTCGCGATCGTCATCTCGCTCGCCTTCGGCCTGCTGGCCGGTGCGGTCGGCTACTGGGGCGTCGTCGAGGCGCCCGACCTCGTCCGCTCCCCGGACGACGCCGCCGTCATCGCCGCCGCCCGGACCGTGCCGCGCGGGAAGATCCTCGATCGGACCGGCACGATCCTGGCCGACAACAAGACGGACGCGAACGGCGAGCGGGTCCGCGTCTACGCCGGACGGACCATCAGCCAGGTCGTCGGCTACGCGTCGTCGACCTACGGGCGGGCGGGCCTCGAGCGCGCCTACGACGCCGAGCTCAGCGGCCTCGCCGGCGACGACCTGAGCGACGCGTTCGCCAAGTTCGGCGCCGACCGATACGACCCCAAGGACCTGACCCTGTCGCTGTCCTACGACCTGCAGAAGGCGGCCGTGGCGGCGCTCGGCAAGCGACGCGGCGCGGTCGTCATGCTCGACCCGACGACCGGCGAGGTGCTGGCGCTCGCCTCGACGCCGACGTACGACGCGTCCGCGATCGCCGACCCGGACACGGCCAAGACGACCTTCGAGGCACTCCAGGCCGATCCGGCCCAGCCGCTCCTGCCGCGCGCGACGCTGGGGCGGTACGTGCCGGGCTCGGTCTTCAAGATCGTGACCGCCGTGGCCGGCCTCGGCTCCGGGGCGATCACGCCCGCGACGACCTACAAGCAGCAGCCCGCAGCGGAGAAGACCGGGCTGCTGGTCGAGGGCTTCCGGGTCCGCGACGGCCACCATCCGTCGACCGGCTCGACCGCGCTCGACCTCGTCGACGCGACCGAGGTCTCGTGCAACATCTACTACGCGCTGACCGGTCTCGAGACCGGCGGCGCGGACCTCGTCGCCTACGCCGACCGGATGGGCTTCGACGCGGCGATCCCGTTCGACCTGCCGACGGCCGTGTCGCAGGTCACCGACGGCGACGGCAAGGAGCCGGGCGGCTTCCGCGACGACGTCGAGCTGGCCAACGCGTCGTACGGTCAGGCCGAGACGTTCGTGACCCCGCTCCAGATGGCGCTCGTCGCGTCGACCGTGGCCAACGGCGGGGAGCTCATGCGACCGCGCCTGGTGACCGCGATCTCGAGCGAGAAGAGCGGGACGCGAACGATCGGGCCGTCGTCGATGGGCCGGGTCATCCCGGCGGCCGACGCCCAGGCCATCAACGCGGCGATGGTCGCAGGCGGTCGAGGGTCCGCTCGGCCGGCAGTTCACGACCGGGGCCAAGGTCCCCGGCGTCACGACCGCCGGCAAGTCCGGGACCGCCGAGCTGGGCGGCACCGGCGAGCCACACTCGTGGTTCATCGGGTTCGCGCCGGCCGAGGCGCCGAAGGTCGTCATCGCGGTCCTCGTCGAGCAGGCCGGTCGCGGCGCCGAGGTCGCGGCGCCGATCGCCGGCGACCTGATGGACCTGTACCTGAACGGAGCCAAGTGACCGGCTCCGACCGGTCCGGGCCGCCGGACCCGACCGAGATCGCGCCCGCCGAGCCGCCCCGGGTCCCGCGGCCGCTGATCGAGCGGATCGGCCTGGCCGCGATCGCCGCCGTCCTGGCGATCCTGTTCGGAGGCGTGGCGGCGGCCTCGTGGATCGGCGGCGAGCTCTTCCTCGCGGTGATGGGCGCGGTCGGCTGCCTGATGACGCTGTGGGTCGGGTTGCTGACCCTCATCCGCGGCTGATCCGAGGCTCTCGAGCGGATGCGGAACCATCTCGCAGCGGCCGACGCCAATGGCAGTACGGGCCCGGGAACCATCCGAACGCTTCGGGCGTACTATCTGTCACCACACATCGCCGACACATCGCCCGATGACCACCCGTCGGCAGCGACCCCGCCCCGACCCCGGCGCCAGCGCACCGGCGCCCGAGACCGCGAGAGAGGCCGATGACGAAGATCCAGGAGACCGGCGACAAGGTCCTCGCCAATGTCGAACGCGTGATCGTGGGCAAGCACCTCGAGGTCCGCCTCGCCCTGGTGGCCCTCCTGTGCCGCGGTCACCTCCTCATCGAGGACGTGCCGGGAACCGGCAAGACGGTCCTCGCCAAGGCCATCGCCCGGAGCCTCGGCGGCTCCTTCCGGCGGATCCAGTTCACCCCGGACCTGCTGCCCTCGGACGTGTCCGGGCTGTCGATCTACAACCAGAAGACCCAGGAGTTCGAGTTCCGGCCCGGGCCGATCTTCAGCCAGGTCGTCCTCGCCGACGAGATCAACCGGGCGACGCCCAAGACGCAGTCCGCCCTGCTCGAGTGCATGGAGGAGCGGCAGGCGACGATCGACGGCACGACCTACACGATGCCGGACCCGTTCCTCGTCATCGCCACCCAGAACCCGATCGAGTACGAGGGCACGTTCGCGCTGCCCGAGGCCCAGCTCGACCGGTTCATGCTCCGCCTGCGCCTCGGCTATCCGCAGCCGATCGAGGAGATCGTCATCCTCGACGAGCAGAAGCGGACGCACCCGCTCGAGGACCTCGAGGAGGTCCTGACGGTCGACGAGCTGCGCGAGATGCAGGCCGCGGTCCGCGAGATCTACGTCGACTCGACGCTGTCCGACTACATCGTCCGGCTGGTCAACGGCACCCGCAACCACCCCGACGTCTATCTCGGCGCCTCGCCGCGCGGATCGATCGCGCTGTACCGCGCCGGCCAGGCGCTGGCCGGGCTGCTCGGCCGCGACTACGTCATCCCGGACGACATCAAGGCGCTGGCCGAGCCGGCGCTGGCGCACCGCCTGATCATCAAGACCAGCTCCTCGATCCACGACGTCCAGGCCGGCCAGGTCGTCCGCGAGCTGCTCGAATCGACCGCCGATCGACGGCATCCGCCCGACCGGCGGCGGCCCGACCGAGCTGCGCGCCGGCGACCGCGGTCCGACGACCGCGACGAGCGCCTGACCGGATCGACCAGGCGACAGAAGCGGAAGGCGCGATCGGTGATCCGCAAGCTCGAGCTGCTCGTCGTCGCCGTCATCCTCGTCGTCGCGGCCTTCTCGACGGCGCTGCCGTTCCTGTTCTACCTGCTCTACCTCGCGATCCTCGTCATCGGCGGCTCGTACGTCCTGGTCCGGCTCGGCCTGTCCGACCTCGAGGCGGGCTACGCGGTCAGCCAGCTCCACGGCCACGTCGGCGACCGGATGCGCGTCACCTACACGCTGCGCAACACGAGCCGGATGCCCGAAGCTGTGGCTCGAGATCCACAACCCGACGACGCTGCCCGGCGGCCTGCCGGGCCGGGCGATCACGCTGGGCGGCCGGAGCCGAGCGGTCGTGGCTCATCCGGGCGCCGCTCTCGCGCCGCGGCCACTTCCGGATCGAGCCGCTCCACATCCGGACCGGTGACCCGTTCGGCTTCTTCGAGGCGTCGGCGACGGTCGGGCAGGGCATCTGCGTCGTGGTCTATCCGCGGCTCGAGCCGCTGCCCCGCTGGCGCCTGCCGGCGGCCGCCCTCGAGGGCAGCCACGCCTCGCCCGTGCGGACCCTCCAGACGACGCCGATGGCGACCTCGGTGCGGCCCTACGCGCCGGGCGACGCGATGAACCGGATCCACTGGAAGACGACCGCTCGCCACGGCGAGATCCAGGTCAAGGAGTTCGACCTCGAGCAGACCGCCGACGCGTGGATCATCCTCGACCTCCAGCGCGGCATCCAGACCGGCCGCGGGGACGAGTCGACGGTCGAGGTCGCCGTCCGCGCCGCCGCGTCGATCGCGGATCGCGCCCTCCAGGAGAACCGGGCGGTCGGGATGACCGTCAACGTCGGCCGGACGGCGTTCCTGCCGCCCGACCGCGGCGGCCGCCAGCACCTCAAGATCATGCAGCTCCTGGCGGCCGTCGAAGCCGATGGCAGCTCGCCGCTGGTCGAGACGCTGATCACCACCGTCGGGCGGCTCCGGCGCGGGATGACCGCGGTGATCATCACCGCCTCCCTCGACCCGGCCTGGGTCCGCCCGCTGGCCGTCGCTCCGGACGCGCGGCGTCGCGTGCGTCGTCGTGACCCTGGATGCAGCCGCGTTCGCGAAGTATCGGACGACGAGCGACGGCACCCCGGTCGAGGTGCCGAGCGCGGACCCGGAGGCCGACGAGCTGGCCGCCAAGCGCGGCCGCGCGCTCCGCCACGCCCTGGCCGAGTACGAGCTGCGCTCCTACGTCATCACCCCGGGCCGCCCGCTCGGCGAGATCCTCGCCCGATGAACCGGCGCATCCCGCTCGCTCCGTCCGAGGGCTGGATCACCCTCGGCCTCGTCGTGGTGATGGGCCTGTCCCTGGCCTGGGCGATCGACGATGCCCGCTGGGTCCTCGGCCGGTCGGAGAACCTCGACCTGCTGGTGCTGACCGCGATCGGCGGCGTCCTGGCCGGGTTCATCGGCCCGAAGGTCGGCTGGGGCCGCTGGCTGACCTACCTGATCGGATCGATCTTCGCGGCCCTCCTCGTGCCGTTGCTCGATCGGGATGGTGGCGCGCCCGAACGGCGCCTCGATCCACGACCTGTACGTGACCACGGCGACATCGGTCGTCCAGGCCTACATCGACCTGGCCATCCTCAACCTGCCGTTCACCTCGCAGTACCTCCACTACATCTTCGTGCTCGGGATGCTCGTCTGGGCGACCTCCATGTTCGCGTCGTACGCGGTGTTCGGCCATCACCGCCCGCTCAACGCCGTGATCGTGGTCGGGATCCTCCTCGTCGGGAACATGGCGTTCACCCTCGAGAACGAGCTCCAGTACCTCGTCCTGTTCAGCATCGCCTCGTTGTTCCTGCTCATCCGCTCGCACGTCTACGACGAGCAGGCCGAATGGCTCCGTCGCCGGATCGGCGATCCGTCGACGATCTCGTCGGTCTACCTGCGCGGCGGGACCGTGTTCATCACGGTCGCGGTCATCTCGTCGTTCTTCCTGACCCAGACGGCGGCATCCGCGCCGCTGGCCGGTGCCTGGGACGGCGTCGAGGACGGCCTCCTCACCCTGTCGCGATCGGTCTCGCGCTTCCTGCCGACGGGCGGCTCGACTCGCCCGGTCGGGCTGAGCTTCGGGAGCAACACGCAGGTCCAGCAGTCGTGGAACTTCGACCCTGGCGTGGCGATGACCATCCAGCGCGACCCGAACGACACGACCGAGTACTACTGGCGCGCCTACACCTATGACCGGATCGACCTGAAGGGCTGGGCCCTGACGAAGGCGGCCGAGATCGACGTCGGCGCGGGCCAGCCGATCCTGGCCGGGCTCGCCGACAACCCCGACACGACGGGACTGCACAGCTTCTCGTTCACGGTCAACCCGGAGAAGTTCCGCCTGCCGACGATGATCTCGCCGGCGACGCCGGTGAGCGCCAGCGAGAACGTCAAGCTGACGACCGCCGGGACCTCGGGCTACTTCGGGACGCTCGAGCGCAACGGCGGCCAGGGCGCGTACAAGATCACCGCGATGGTCGCGGTCCCCGGCAACGACCCCGGTCAGCTCAACGAGTCGGCCCTCGAGGCGACATCGACGACGTATCCGGACGACATCAAGGCGCTGTACCTGACGCCGCTCCCGGCGCGCATGCTCGAGACGGACGGTCTCCAGCTCGAGGCCAAGATCCTGGCCGAGGCCAAGTCCGACGCGCCGTATGACATCGCCAAGGCCGCCGAGCGCGAGCTGCAGTCGTCGACCTTCCACTACAGCACGGACGTCTCCCAGCTCCAGTGCCAGGATCTCAGCGTCGCCGAGTGCTTCGCCCGGTTCAAGCAGGGGTTCTGCCAGTACTACGCCACGACGATGGCGGTGATCCTGCGGGACGTGGACATCCCGGCACGCATCGTCGAGGGCTTCCTGCCGGGCGACGTCGACCCCCGGACCGGGATCGAGACGGTCCAGTTCAGCCAGGCGCACGCCTGGGTCGAGGTCTACTTCCCGGGCTACGGCTGGGTCCGATTCGATCCGACGAGCCCGTCCGTCTCCCACGCCCAGGTCCTGCCGTCCGGTCCGCCGCTGGCCAGCGCCGCGCCGCGAGCCTCGACGAGCCGGTTGCCCGCAGTCGAACCGGATCCCAGGCGGCGAACGCGACGAGGGGCCGAGCGGCTTCGTGCTCCCGACCGGACGCGGCGGTCTCGGCCCGCTCGTCGGGGTCGGCTTCCTGCTCCTCGTGGTCGTCGTGGTGGTCGCGTTCCTGGCCTGGCGCCGCGGTCCGCGCGGGCCGATCAGCGCCGACGGCGCCTACGGCTCGGTGACCCGGATCGCCTCACGCTTCGGGTTCGGCCCGCGGCCCGCCCAGACCGTCTACGAGTACGCCACCTCGCTGGGCGAGGTGCTGCCGGATGTCCGGCCGGAGCTCCAGACGGTGGCCCGGGCCAAGGTCGAGTCGACGTATGCGCGGCGAGATCCTCGGTGACGCCCGCATGGCGAGCCTGCGGGCCGCCCAGAACCGGCTGCGGGTCAGCCTCCTGCGGCTCGCGTTCCGCCGGAAGGACCGGCCTCGCCGCCGCTGACGTCCCGGGTTGCGAGCCCGGCGGCTAGAGCGCTCCGGTGCGGCTGCGATCCTCGGCCTTCTCCTCGGCCGCCGCTTCGTCGGCGGCCGCCGGTCCGGTCTCGAGCGGCGCGAGGTGCGCGGTCAGGTTGTGGGCGCGCAGGACCGGGCGCCCGGCCCGGAGCTCGACGATCGTGATCGCGCACAGGTCCATCGACCACATCCAGAAGCGCTCGAGCGGCAGGTCGAACAGGGTCAGCAGGACGACCTTGAAGACCCCGTCGTGACCGACCACGACGGACCAGGGCTGGACCGGCGGCGGCTCGCCGTACCCGGCGACCTGCGACCGATCGAGCGTGCCCGGCGGCCGGCCGTCGGCGAGCCGCGCCAGGAGCGCGCGCGAGCGCCGGCCGGACCCGTGCCTGGACGGCGGGCAGCGACTCGCCGCCGGGCGCCCAGACTGTCGATCGGGCGTGCGGCGCCAGGCCGACAGCTCGGCGCCGTAGCGGGCCTCGACCTCGTCGCGGTGCAGGCCCTGCCAGGCCCCCTGGTCGATCTCGGCGAACCCGGGATCGGGTCGTCGCGGACGACCCAGCCCAGCCCTGCTGCTGCATCGCGTCGTCGATGGCCTCGGCCGTCTCGGTCGTGCGCCGGAGAGGGGAGTGGACCAGGTCCGAGCGCGGCGCCGGCGGGCACCGGCAGCGCCGGCGCGGCGTGCGGCGTCGCCAGACGCGTCGGCGACCATCCCGGCCTGCTGCCGCCCGATCCCGGTCAGCGGCGCTGTCGGCCTGGCCCTGGAAGCGGCCCTCCGCGATGAACGTCGATTCGCCGTGGCGGACGAGGACGAGGGTCGCGTCGAGGCCGTCGGGGATGAGCGGCGGCTCGGCGGCCGTCAGCGCCCGCTCCCGAGACGGATCGTCCACAGGTCGCGGACGGCCTCCTGCGTCCGGATCGCCTCGGACACGACCTCCGGCACGTCGTCGTCGAGCGCCAGGATCATGAACGCGTCCTCGCGCGGGCGGGTCCGGGCGAGATGCATCGCGCTGATGTTGATGTCGGCCTCGCCGAGCATCAGCCCGACCCGGCCGACCGTCCCGGGCTGGTCGAGGTGGCGGGTGATGAGCATGTTGTCGGCCGGCGCCATGTCCAGGCGGTAGTCGTCGAGCCGGGTGATCCGCGGCTCGCCACCGGCGACCGTCCCGGCCACCACCGTCGTCCGGCCGCCTGTCTCGCCCGACACGGTCAGCAGCGCGGCGAACGCCCCGGCGTCGGGGGTCTTGCGCTCGATGACGGTGATCCCGCGGGCCTTGGCGAGGGCGCCGGCGTTGACCAGGTTGACCCGCTCGGAGATCGAGGTCTCGAGCAGCCCGCGCAGCATCGCGGCGGTCAGCGGCGTGCCGTCGAACTCGGCCAGCTCGCCGGCGATCTCGAAGGTCAGCGTGCGCACGCCGCCGCGCGAGAACTGGGCGAAGAACTGGCCGAGGACCTCGGCCAGCGGCAGGTACGGCGCGATCGCGCGGGCCGTCTCCGGGGTGAGCAGCGGGGCATTGACCGCGTAACGCGCGCTCCGGCCGTCGAGCACGTCGAGGACCTGGGCGGCGACCTCCTCCGAGACGAGGACCTGCGCCTCCGCGGTCGACGCGCCGAGATGCGGCGTCAGCACCGTGTTGGGCGCGTCGAGCAGCGGCGACCCGGTCGGTGGCTCCTGTTCGAAGACGTCGATGCCGGCGCCGCCGAGATGGCCCGACCGGAGCGCCTCGGCGACGGCCGCCTCGTCGACGACGCCGCCGCGGGCGACGTTGAGGACGATCGAACCGGGCTTGAGCCGGGCGATCGCGTCGCGGCCGATCAACCCGCGCGTCGCCCGGGTCAACGGGACGTGGACGGTCACGACGTCGGCGCGGTCGAGCATCGCCTCGAGCTCGACCAGCTCCACGCCGTGGTTGGCGGCCGCCTCGGCGGTGAGGTACGGGTCGACGCCGAGGACGGTCATCTCCATCGCCCGCGCCCGGACCGCGATGGCCTGTCCGATCTTGCCGAGGCCGACGATGCCGAGCGTCCGGCCGCGCAGCTCGAGACCGGTGAACTGCGCGCGCTTCCATTCGCCGCGGCGGAGCGACGCGTCGGCCGCTGCGATCCGGCGCGCGACGCGCGTAGAGCAGCGCCAGCGTGTGCTCGGCCGCCGCGATCGTGTTGCCGGTCGGGGCATTGACGACGACGATGCCCGCGCGGGTCGCCGCCTCGAGGTCGACGTTGTCGACGCCGACCCCGGCCCGCCCGATGACGGCCAGCCGCGTCCCCGCCGCGATGAGCTCGGCATCGACCTGGACCTGGCTGCGGACGATCAGCGCGTCGTAGTCGGGCAGGATCGCGCACAGCTCGTCACGCGACAGGCCCGGCCGCTCGTCGACCTGGTGGCGGGCACGCAGGAGCTCGATGCCCTCCTCGGCGACCGGCTCGGCGACGAGGACCCTCACGCACCAGCCCCGACGGCCGCCGGAGCGGCGACGCCGAACGACTCGAGCGCGGCGACTTGCGCGGCGGCCACCGCCGAGCCCGGACGGACGGTGCGGCCCACGGCCGAGCGACGCGAACTCGAGGCTGCTCATCGCCCCCAGGATCTCCTCGACCGTGACCGATCCGAGATGGCCGAGCCGGAAGATCTTGCCGGTCAGCTTGCCCTGGCCGCCGGCCAGGACCAGGCCGCGCCGCTTGAGCTCGCCGTTGAACGACTTCCAGTCGAGGTCGTCGGGAACGAGGGCGGCCGTGACCGTCTTCGAGGCGTGGGCCGGGTCGGCGAAGAGCTCGAAGCCGAGCGCCTGGAGACCGGCGCGCGATGCCGCCGCGCACGCCTCGTGGCGGGCGAAGATGTGCTCGGCGCCCTCGAGGCCCATCAGCCGGATGCCCTCGTCGACCTGGTAGACCACGGCGATGGCCGGCGTCCACGGCGTCTCACCGGACGCGTGGCTGTCGCGATGGGCACGCAGGTCGAAGTAGACCCGCGGCATGGTCGCGGTCTCCATCGCGGTCCAGGCGCGCTCCGAGGCCGCGACCATGGCCAGACCCGGCGCGGCCATGAAGGCCTTCTGCGAGCCGGTCACGACGACGTCGATGCCCCACGCGTCCATCTCGAACGGGACGGCGCCCAGGCCGGACACGCTGTCGACGAGGATGAGCGCCTCGGGACGCTCCTCCCGGATCGCCGCCGCCAGCTCGGGGATCGGGTTCATGACGCCGGTCGACGTCTCGTTGTGGGTCAGCAGCACGGCCTTGACGGGCGGGATCGAACGGAGGCGTTCGCGGATCTCGTCCGCCGCCGCGGCATACCCCCACTCGGCATCGAGCTTGGTCACGTCCGCCCCGTAGGTCGCGGCGATCTTGGCGAACCGGTCACCGAACGAGCCGATCGAGACGCCGAGCACGCGGTCGCCGGGCGACAGCGTGTTGACGACCGCGGCCTCGAGGCCGCCGGTGCCCGCGCTCGAGATCATCGCGATGTCGCCGGTGGTCCCGAAGTACGGCTTCATGCCGTCGAGGATCCGGCCGAGCATCGCGGCGAACTCCGGGCCGCGGTGGTTGATCATCTGGTGTGCGCCCGCTTCGCGGACGGTCGGCGGCAGGGCGGTCGGGCCGGGGATGCGAAGGTTGGGCTCGAAGCGGTCCACGGAGAACCTCCGTTCGTGGGTCGTGACGGGTCGGAGCAGGGCGCCGGCGCCGGTTCGTCACCGGCACGTTCGTATGCTGACACAAGGCCCGCCCCGTCATCGTCGGGCGCGGGTGGACGCCGGCGCGACAGCCGGTTTTCCGATGGTCGGGTACGGTTCGGTCCGTCGCACGCGCACCGCCTCGACCGTCCAGTGGACCGTCACCCGCACGAGAGCAACACCGCATGACCGACTCGCCGCGCCGCCGCCGCCGACTCCGCCGCACCTTCCTGGGCATCGTCGCGCTCGGGCTTGCGGCCGTCCTCGTGGGCAGCGCGGCGCTCTACACCGACGCGCTCGGTGCCCGGCACATCCTCGACCGGGTCGAGGCCAGGGTGAGCCGCTTCCTGGCCGGACCGGTCCCGGACCGTGTCGCGCCGGTCACGGTCGTGGCCTCGGACGATCCGAGCGACGAGGGGACCGACCCGCCTGACGAGATCGACGCGGATGGATCGTCGGCACCGAGCGACGAGGCCAGTCCGAGCCCGACCGCGGGCGTTCCGAGTGCGAGCGCGAGCCCGGCCGGATCGCCGACCGCCGCGCCGCGACCGGCACCGGCCCGCGTCGCGGTCGACGTCGACATCGTCAAGAACCACGACAAGGTCTTCGCCCACGAGATCAAGGACACCTGGTGCGCGTCGGCCGGGGTCCAGATGGTCCTCGCCATCCACAAGAAGGGGAACACGAGCCACGCCTTCCAGCGCGAGCTCCAGGGCCGCGTCCGCGAGTGGGAGAGCTACAAGGACAGCCACAACGGCGATTGGGGACCGTCGGCCATGGCGCTGGCCCTCGATGCCTACGGCGTGAAGGGGTACGAGGTCCGGGGCTACAAGACCCGCCAGGGGGCGCTCCGGGGAGCCGCCAAGGCGATCGAGAAGACCGGGTCCCCGGTGATCCTGCTCGCCTGGCGCGGCGCCCATACCTGGGTGATGACCGGCTTCAAGGCGGATGCCGACCCGGCTCTCTTCGCCAACGCGACGATCAAGGGCACCTACATCCTTGACCCCTGGTACCCGGACGTCTCGAGCATCTGGGGACCCTCGGACCCGCCGGGCACCTACCAGAACACGTCGGAGATGGAACGCAACTATCTGAAGTGGAAGCGACCGGAGGGTCTCTACCCGGAGCGGGACGGCCTGTACATCGCGGTCGTGCCGACGGTCGTCGTCAAGCCGGTGAGCTGAGCCCGATCCGGCGAACCCGGGTGGCCAGGAACACGGCCAGCAGGATGTCCTTGACGATCATCCCGGTCGCGTAGCCCAACGGGATGGCGAGGAGCCCGAGCGGGCCGACGAGCGCGGACGTCGCGAGGATCACGGCCCCCAGCCCGACGAACGAGGCGACGACCTGGCGGAGCGTGTCGTGCGTCGCGTACAGCCCGCGCGAGAGCGGATAGGACAGCGCGTCGAACGGGATCGACAGCGCGAACGCGGCCACGATCGGCGACGGTCCGCGCGACGTCGTCGGGGTCGAACCGTCCACCGCCGAGCAGCACCTCCACGAGCGGCCCGGCCAGGATGAAGATCGCGAGGGCGGAGATCGTCGTCAGGATCGCGATCGTCACGAGGTTCCGGCGGAGGACCTCGCGAAAGCCCGGGCCGTCGTCATCCGCGAACGCCGTCGAGAGCACCGGGAAGACCGCCAGCGAGAATGCGACGCCGATCAGGCTGACCGGCAGCACCTG
The DNA here is from genome assembly GCA_963720495.1 of uncultured Chloroflexia bacterium. Lineage (GTDB taxonomy): Bacteria > Chloroflexota > Limnocylindria > Limnocylindrales > CSP1-4 > SPCO01. The sequence goes on along the minus strand of CAVRFU010000001.1, from coordinate 226,382 downwards.
GTAGTCGAGCGCGAAGTTGAGCGACGACACCGCGCCGACGCCGAGACCGCTCGCGACGCGGGTGAAGTAGGTGATCGTCAGCGGCTCGATGGCGACCGAGAACATCCGCGGGAACATCAGCCGCAGGAACTCCCCGAACGCCGCCGTCCGGACCGCGAACCCGGGTCTGATCCGGAACGAGGTCCTGGTCGTGCCGATGGCACGGATCCCGAGATGGGCGACGGCCCCCGCCACCGCACCCCAGGCGGTGGCCACGATCCCGAACCGGCCGGCGAACAGGACCGTGAAGACGATGATCCCGCCGGAGTAGAGGACCGGCGCCAGCGCGTAGAACAGGAACCGGCGGTTGGCGACCAGGATCTCGCCCAGCGCGATCGAGGCGGCGAAGAGGACCTGGGCAAGACAGTTGATCCGGACCAGCTCCACGTACAGGGCCTGGGTGGAGGCGTCGAAGTGCTCGCCGACGACCCCGGCCAGCCACGGTGCCGCGATGAAGATGAGGATGCTGGCGATCGTCATCACCCCGACCGCCCCGGTCAGGACCGTCCGCCCGAAGTCGTTGGCCCCCGCATCGCCACCGTCGTCGTGGCGCAGGCGGCTGTAGATCGGGACGAAGGGTGCGGTCAGACCGGCCGCCACCAGCACGTCGAGCGCGACCTCCGGGATCCGGAACGCGGCGTTGTAGGCATCCAGCTCGGCGCCCGCGCCGTAGGTGTTGGCGAAGACCCGGTTGCGGACGATGCCCATCGCGAAGTAGGTCAGCGAGAGGACCGACAGGACGATCGCGCCGCGCGGGAAGACGCGCTCGACCTGCGTGCGCGCCGTGGCGACGAGGGCGGTCAGGGGTCGGTCGCCTTGCGCTTGCCATCCATGTAGTAGAGGAACGCGATGTCGCCCGGCGGCCGACCGGCCCGCGTCAGCAGCACGGCCGCGTCGGTGCATTCGCCGATGCCGTGGATCGCGACGTGCGCGACGTACGCCCAGAGCGGATGACCGGTCTCACCCTCGACGTCGCTGTCGGCCGCCAGCCCCTCGTCGGTCAGGCCGGCCAGCCATCGACGCGTCTCGACCTCGTCGCGTCGCCACTGGGTCTCGATCGACCCGACGGTCGGGTAATCGGCCGGGTCGAGCTCCGTCTCGGGGGAGGCCGTCGTGCCCGTCAGGCGAGCCCGCCAGCTCGACTCGACGTCCATTTCGTGGACCAGGGTGGCCCGGAGGTCCCGCGACGTGACGGTCTCGGGCGATATGAAGGCCTCCGGCGTCAGGTCCGCGGCGGCGGCGAGGATGCGATCGCGGAGCCAGAACAGGTAGTCGAACAGGACCAGCAGCTCGGCGGATCGCATCGTCGACCGATCCTACGGGTCGCGCCGGACCTGGAGGCGGCGGCCGCGGATGGTCGCGTCGCGGAGCGCATCGACGACCTGGTCGGCCACGCCCGGCGCGACGTCCACCAGCGAGAAGCCCTCGTTGATCTGGATGGCGCCGACCACGCTGCCCGGCACGTGCGCCTCGTTGGTGATGGCCCCGACGAGGTCGCCTGGACGGAGGCCGACCTTGCGACCGCCGCCGACGAACAGCCGGACCCAGCCGCCATCGGGACCGCCCCGATCGGCGGGTCCGGCGGGACCGCGACCGGCCGGCCGCGGACCACCGGGAGCGGGTCGGCCCCGGGGTGGAGCGGCGCGCGGCGACCGTGGCGGCGGACCGGCGTTCAGGGGAGGGGACGAGAGTTCCACCTCGTCGGACTCGTCGCCACCCGCGCCCTCGATCAGGCTGACCGCGGCCAGGGCGATGTCGACCAGGTCGAACTCGTCGGACAGCGGCTCGACCACGCCCCGGAACCGGTCGTAGCCGTCACCGAGGAGGGCCTCGCGCAGGTTGGCGCGGAGGATCTCGGTCCGGCGCTCCCGCAGGTCGGCGACCGTCGGCAGGTGGGCGATCTGGAGCTTCGTGTGCGTCGCGGTCTCGATGTTCCGGAGCATCCGGTGCTCGCGCGGCTCCACGAGCGTGATGGCGACGCCCTCGCGACCGGCCCGTCCTGTCCGCCCGATCCGATGGACGTACGCATCGGGGTTGGACGGCACGTCGAAGTTCACGACGTGCGAGACGTGCTCGATGTCGAGTCCGCGCGCGGCGACGTCCGTCGCGACGAGGACGTCGAGGGTGCCGTCCCGGAAGCGGCCCATGATCCGGTCGCGGGCCTCCTGGGTCAGCCCTCCGTGGAGGGCTCCGGCGTCATGGCCACGGGCACTCAGCGCCTCCGCCAGGTCGTCCACCTCGCCGCGGGTGCGGGCGAAGACGAGGGTCGAGCCGGGGTCCTCGACGTCGAGGATCCGGCACAGCGCAGCCAGCTTGTCGGTGCGGCGGACGACGTAGGCCACCTGGCGGACGAGCGCCACGCCGTCCGAGGTCGCCCGCTCGGCGTGGACCGTGATCCGGGCCGGGTCGCGCAGGTGGCGCTTGGCGATGCGGGTGATGGTCGGCGAGATGGTGGCCGAGAAGAGCGCGGTCTGGCGATCCTCCGGCGTCTGCGAGAGGATCGCCTCGAGGTCCTCTGCGAAGCCCATGTCGAGCATCTCGTCGGCCTCGTCGAGGATGACCACCCGGACCCCGTCGAGCCGCAGGCTGCCGCGCTTGAGATGGTCGACCGCCCGGCCCGGCGTGGCGACGACGACGTCCACGCCGCGTCGGAGGCCGCGCAGCTGCTGACCGATCGGCTGGCCGCCGTAGATCGGCAGGACGCGGGCGCCCATCTCCCGGCCGTACTTGAGGAGCGCCTCCGCGACCTGCATCGCCAGCTCGCGAGTCGGGACCAGGACGAGCGCGGACGTCCCGCCCTCGCCGGCCTTGCCGATCGGGATGCGCTGGAGGGCGGGCAGGGCGAAGGCCGCCGTCTTGCCGGTCCCGGTCGGAGCCTCGGCCAGCAGGTCCCGGCCGGCGAGCAGGGGCGGGATCGCCTCACGCTGGACGGGAGTGGGCTCCTCGTAGCCGAGGGCCGCGATCGTGTGGAGCAGCCGCGGATCCAGCTCGAGCGCTGCGAACCCGTCGGTGGGTGTCGTGGCCTCGACGTCCGGGGTCTCGGCCGCGTTCGGGTCGGGCTCGCGGTCAGTCACGCCCGCCATTGTCGTCCACCCGGAGGCGGTCAGTGGGCCCCGCCGATGGGCTCCAAATCGATCGTCCGGACACGGCGGGTCCCGCCGGCATCAGTGCGGACGGTCGCCGCCGGGATGACGCCGGCCACGAGGCGCTCGATCGTCGCTTCTTCGCCGGTATAGAGACCGGTGCCGTTGATGCGGACCCGGCCGCCGACCTTCAGATTTTGGCGGCCCATGCCGGCGGTCAGGTCGATCGAGACGAGATTGGGTCGGACGATCGCGACCTCCGGCCCGGCGCCGGGTCGCGGCGCGCCCTTGGTGTGGGTCCGGGCGACCGGGTAGGTGACCTTGCGTCGCTTCACGCGGCGGACTCGTTGCCGTCACGGCCGCCGCCGAGCGCACCACCGAGCGCCGCCGCGCCGTTGACGGCCGACCACGCGGTCACCGCGTCGGCAAGGGCGAGCGAGTCGGGTCGGACGGCGAGCCGGTCGTCGGTTCCGCGGATGCCCGCACCGAGCTCCGCGATCCGACCGCGATAGGCCGGCTTGTCGCCGTTCGTCCGCGGGGACGACGGATAGACGTCGAAGTAGCCGTCGGTGCTCACGACGATGTGCGCCTCAGGCGCAGAGAAGGACGTTCGAGCCATGGAGGGGATCCGATCCATCGCGCGCTGCGGACCGACGAGTTGCAGGTCCGGCGCCGGCGATTGCCACCCCACCATCGGGCCGCGGAGCGATTCCGTCAAACGTCCCGCCTACAATGCGGTGTGGCCGACGGCTCGGTCGGAGCTCGATGACGGGGTGATCCATGGGTGACGCGATCGGCCAGGTCCTGCCCTTCGCCGTGGGCGTCGCGATCAGCCCGGAGTGTCCGAGAAGGTGTAGACGGCCGATCCCTTGACCTCGGCGTTCTCGAGCTCGCGGCTCGTGGTGACGCGGTACGTGGCCAGACAGCGCATGCCGGACGGCAGGTAGGCCCGGCCCGGGTCGCCGACCAGGACGCGGGTGCCACGGTCGGCTGCGCGCCGGAGCCAGGCGATCATGCGCTCGGCCATGATCTCCTCGTAGCAGACGTCGCCGGCCAGGATGACGTCGCAGACCGGCGGGTCGTCGCCGAGGATGTCGCGCCGGCTGAAGCCGATCCGGACGTTATTGGCCCGGGCGTTGAGCGCGATAGCGGCCTCCGCGAGCGGGTCGATGTCGACGGCCTGGGCCGATGCCGCCCCCATGCGCATCGCGACGATCGCGCACAGCCCGGACCCAGAGGCGACGTCGACGACGTGCCGGCCGGCCACCTCGTCGGGATGGTCCTGGATGTATCGGGCGACGGCGAGGCCGCCCGCCCACGGGAAGGCCCAGAACGGCAGTGGCGGGTCGGCTTGCCCGAGGACCTCGCCGGCCGCGGCCATGACGCTCATCACGTCGTCGGCCGTGTGCAGCCGGACGCCCGGGACGTCGGGAATGGGCTCGAGTCGGGTCTGGCGCCGCACGAACGCGCGCAGTGTCGTGGGGGACGGGGTCGGCATCCGACAAGCCTACGAGCGCTCGGCGATCTCGACGCGGACGTGCCCAGCCACCTGGTGGCCGTCACCCTCGGTCGCCGCGATCCGGCCGGTCGCGATCCACCAGCCACCAGATGAGCCATCCGACGAAGCCGACGACGAGGACGACGACGACCAGGAGGAAGAGGTAGAACCCCATCGGTGGTTCGCCCGTCCGGCTAGCCGGCGTCCTTCTTCTGGGTCTCGTCCAGCGTCTTGCGCGCTCCTTCGCGGATGCGCGTGACCTGGCCCGCGATGCGCATGCTGTCGACCGCCGGTCCGCTCGGCTTCCGTGGCTTTGGCGGTCCTGCTGTCCGGGCGGCCTGGCGGGCCTCCATCCGTTCGCCGATCTGGCGCTCGACGCCCTGCTCGGTCGGGACGTAGTAGCGGCGGCCGGCCTCGTGGAGCTTGTCGGGCAGGTATTGCTGGGCGACGTCGTGGCCCTCGAACTCGTGCGGGAACTTGTAGCCGACGCCGATGCCGTGCTGCTTCATCCGGCGGTCGCCGGCGGTGCGCAGGTGGTTGGGGACCGGGAGCGAGCCGTCCTCGAGCACGTCGGCCATCGCTGCCCAGTAGGCCTGTCCGACCGCGTTGCTCTTGGGGGTCGTGCTGATGTAGACGGTCGCGTGGGCGAGCGCGTATTGCGCCTCCGGCAGGCCGACCCAGTCGAGTGCCTGCGCCGCCGCGACCGCGATCTGGAGGGCTCGCGGATCCGCGTTCCCGACGTCCTCGGACGCGCTGATGATGAGCCGCCGGGCGATGAACTTCGGGTCCTCGCCGGCCGCGATCATCGCCGCCAGCCAGTACAGGGCAGCATCCGGGTCGTTGCCGCGCAGGCTCTTGATGAAGGCGGACACCGTGTCGTAGTGGCCGTCGCCGGCGCGGTCGTATCCGAGCACTCGCTGCTGGGCGGCCGACCTCGACGTCCTCGAGCCGCGGGCTCACCCGGCCGTCGGCGTCGCGGATGTCCTCGTCCTCGGCCAGCGCCGTCGCGCCCTCGAGCACGTTGAGCGCGGCCCGGGCGTCGCCGCCGGCCAGCGAGACCAGGTGGTCGAAGGCGTCGTCGCTGAGCGACACGCCGCCGGCCGGTCCGAGCGGGCCGGCCAGCCCGCGTTCCTCGTCCGAGAGCGCGCGGCGCACGACCGTGCCGACGTCCTCGTCGGTCAGCGCCTCGAGCCGCCACACCCGCATCCGCGAGAGGAGCGCGGAGTTGACCTCGAAGTACGGGTTCTCGGTCGTCGCGCCGATGAGCGTGACCGTGCCGTCCTCGACGTGCGGCAGCAGCGCGTCCTGCTGGGCCTTGTTGAAGCGATGGATCTCGTCGAGGAACAGCACGCTCCGGGTGCCGTGGAGGTTCAGCCGCTCCTGCGCCTCGGCGATGGTCGACCGGACGTCCGCGACACCGGACATGACCGCAGACAGCGATGTGAAGTGGGCACCGATCTCACCGGCCAGCAGCCGCGCCAGGCTCGTCTTGCCGGTGCCCGGCGGGCCCCACAGGAGCAGCGACGACAGGTGGCCGCGGGCGATGCTCCGTCGGAGCGGGCCGCGTTCGCCGACGAGGTGCGCCTGCCCGACGAACTCGTCGAGGTTCCGCGGACGCATCCGGGCCGCCAGCGGCTGGCGCTCGGGCGGTGGCTGGAAGAGGGCTTCGGGACGGGCGCCGGTCGTTCGCCGCGCGGATGGCATGCGCGGATGGTAGCGCGGGCTAGAGCGGTCCCAGACCCGCGAAGTGCGCGATCACCCAGAGGCCGAGCAGGATCAGGATGAGCGAGCCGCCGACGATCGTGATCCGCCGGACGTCCCGAGCCACGTAGGCGTATTCCTCGGCCGCCGAGACCTCGAGGCTGGACGCGCGCGCGACAGGTTCGACGGTGCGATCCGTCTTTGTGCGCTTGGTCGCGGCCTCGGCCTGCTTCTCCTCGGCGACGATGGCCGCCTCGAGCTCCGCGGCGCGGGCCTCCTCCTCGTCGGTCAGCGTGTCGGGTCGCACCGCCGGGGCAGTGACGGCGACCGGCTGGGTCGCGGGCCGCGTCGACGCCCCTCGCTGGAGGGGTGGGCGCTGTCCCGGTCGGGACGTCGTGCCTCGGACTCGCTTGGCCATGGTCTGTGGAGGGCCTCCAACGGGGGTCTGGGTCCGGCCGCGGGCGCGGACGCGCTCGGGCGGCCGGTCGGGCTGCCGACGGCAGAGGATAGCACCCCATCCGCCGATCCCGCGACAGGACGCCCTGCTAGACTCGACCGGCCCCCAACGGAGGATCCTCGGATCGATCTCAACGCGCTCGTCCAACCGTACGTGGGCGCGCTCCTCGTCGCGCTCTCGATCGCGGTCCTGGTCCTGCTCGTGCTCCTCCTGGCGGTGGCTCGCCGCACGCGCCGGATCGACGCCCGGCTCGCCGGCTTGACCCGCGGCGCCGGCGGGAACGATCTCGAGGCCGTCCTCGACGCACACCTGGACAAGGTGTTCGCGGTTGCGCGGGAGCTCGACGAGCTGACAGCCCGGACGGCCGTCCTCGAGGCCGCCCAGAAGCGCGCGTTCCAACGGGTCGGGTTCGTCCGGTTCAACCCGTTCGAGGAGACCGGCGGCAACCAGAGCTTCGCGCTCGCCCTGCTCGACGCGGCCGGCGACGGCTGGGTCCTGTCGAGCCTGCACGCCCGGTCCGGGACCCGTGTCTACGCCAAGGCGATCAAGGCGCGGTCGCGCGGACGCCGCATTGTCGGACGAGGAATCGGCGGCCATCGGCCAGGCGATGGCCTGACAGGCTAGCTGTCACGGAGGACCGCGATGCTCCCGTCATGGCCCCCACGACACCCGCCGCCGCGCCGTCCACCGGCGTGATCCGCACCCGTTCGCGGCGACGCGAACCATCTCCCCTGGATCAGCTGCCGGCGTGGTCGGAGCTGGTGCCGGTGATGGCCCCGTCGCCGTCGGCGATGCGACGCCATCGGGGCTGGAGGCACTGCTGGGGGGTCTCAACCCGGACCAGCTCCGCGCCGTGACCCATGGCCAGGGTCCGCTCCTCGTGGTGGCGGGCGCCGGGACCGGCAAGACCCAGGTCATCACCCGCCGGATCGCCTGGCTCATCGCCACGCGACGCGCGCGGCCCTCGGAGATCCTGGCCCTGACGTTCACGGACAAGGCGGCCGAGGAGATGGCGGTCCGGGTCGACCAGCTGGTCCCGTACGGCTACACGGACACCGCGATCTCGACCTTCCACGCCTTCGGCGACCGGATCATCCGCGAGTACGCGCTGGAGCTCGGCCTGCCCACCGACCTGCGGGTGCTGACGCGCGCGGAGGTCGTCATCTTCCTGCGCGAGCACCTGTTCGAGTTCGAGCTCGACGCGTACCGGCCGCTGGGCGACCCGACCCGCTTCCTGGCCGCGCTCGCCGCGCTGTTCAGTCGCTGCAAGGACGAGGACATCGCGCCGGCCGACTTCCTCGCCCATGCGGACCGCGTGGCGGCCGAGGCTGCGCATGTGGCCGAGACGGCCGGCGTGGATCCCGTCGCCCTCGAGGCCGTGGCTGCCGCCGACGAAGCGGCCCGACGGCAGGCGGAGCTGGCCCGTGCCTACGCCACGTACCAGTCGCTCATGGCCGCCAACGGCTGCATCGACTTCGGCGACCAGGTGGCGCTCGCCCTCCGTCTCGTCCGCACCTCGGCGTCGGCCCGGACGGCGATCGCGGGGCGCTTCCGGTACATCCTCGTCGACGAGTTCCAGGACACCAACCGCGCCCAGGCCGAGCTCGTTGCCGCGCTCGCCGACGAGCACCGCAACGTGACGGTGGTGGGCGACGACGACCAGGCGATCTACGCGTTCCGCGGCGCGGCCGTGGACAACATCCTGGCCTTCCAGGACCGCTACCTCGGCGCGCGGACCGTCGTCCTGCGGCGCAACTACCGGTCGCTCGCGCCGGTCCTCGACGCCGCCGTACCGGCTCATCCGCTTCAACGACCCGGACCGTCTGGAGGTCCGGACCGGCATCGTGAAGCGGCTCCGTCCGCAGCGCGTCTCGCCGGTCGCCCGGCCCGTCCGGCTGGAGGCCTTCGCCTCGGGTGCCGAGGAGGCGGACTGGATCGCCGCCGAGATCGGCCGGCGGATCGCGGACGGCGCCGCGCCCCGCGATCACGCCGTCCTGGTCCGGGCCAACGGCCATGCCGACCCGATCCTGCGGGCGTTCAACATGGCCGGCATCCCGTGGCGCTTCTCGGGCACGTCCGGGCTGTACGCCCGGCCCGAGGTGCGACTCCTGCTCGCGTTCCTGCGCGTCGCGGCGGACCTCGATTCGAGCGTCGACGTGTACGCGCTCGCGGCGTCGGACGTCTACCGGCTCGGCGGCGAGGACCTGACCGCGATCGTGACCATGGCGCGCCGGCGGAACCGCTCGATCTGGGCGGTGCTGGAGGAGCTCGACCGGCAGCCCGGGATCCTGCGGGTCGGCCCCGAGACCCGAGCCGCCGTTCACAAGCTCGTGGCCGACCTGCGCCGCTACGCCGAGGCGGCCCACGAGGTGCCGGCCGGCGAGCTGCTGTACCGGTTCCTGCGCGCGAGCGGCCTGCTCGCGCAGCCTGGTCGGGACGGACACGCCGGCCGCCGAGGAGCAGCTCCAGAACGTCGCCCGGTTCTTCGAGATCGTCCGATCGCAGTCGGCGCTGCTGGCCGACGATCGCGCCGTGTTCGTGGCGCCGCACCTGGCGACCCTCATCGAGGCGGGCGACGACCCGGCCACCGCCGAGCTCGATCCCGACGCGGACGCGGTCGCCGTGCTGACCGTCCACAAGGCCAAGGGCCTCGAGTTCCCGGTCGTGTTCCTGCCCGGGCATGGTCGCCGGCCGGTTCCCGACATCGGGTCGGGCGGAGCCGCTGGCCCTGCCGGCCGGGCTGGGGCGCGGCGAGCCCCTGACGCCCGAGGCGGCCCTCGCCGAGGAACGCCGGCTGTGCTACGTGGCGATGACCCGGGCGCGCGACGAGCTCGTCCTGTCGCATGCGGCCGACTACGGAGGCGCCCGGGCGCGGCGGGTCTCGCCGTTCGTGCTCGAGGCGCTGGACCTGCCGGTCGCCGCGGGTGTGCCCGGGGCGGGAGCCAAGGTCAGCACGCCGCTCGAGCGGCTGGCCACCTTCGAGCCGTCGACGCCCGCCCGAACCGCCGCCGAAGGCCCGATCACCGAGCCGCTGTCGCTGAGCTTCTACCAGGTCGACGACTACCTGACCTGCCCGCTCAAGTACAAGTACGCCCATGTGCTGCGGGTGCCGCTCGCCCCGCACCACGCGATCGTCTACGGCGCCGCCCTCCACAAGGCCGTCCAGCTCTTCCACCACCGGCACGCCACGCGGTCACGTGATGAGCGAGACCGAGCTCGACGAGGTGTTCGACTCGGCCTGGTCGAACGAGGGGTTCATGAGCCGGGACCACGAGGAGGCCCGGCTGACCGCCGGCCGGGCGGCCCTCCGCCGGTTCCGCCTGGCGCAGCTCGAGCCGGACGCCGTGATCCCGACCTACGTCGAGCGCGAGTTCAGCTTCACCCTCGGCGGCGACCGGGTGCGCGGGCGCTGGGACCGGGTCGACGTCGTCCCGCTGACCGAGGCCGGATCGCCGACGCCGGGCGCGGACCTGGAGCCCACGGCCGACGTGGTCTCGCCGACGCTCGGCATCCTCGGGCCGGAGCGGGTCGTCATCACCGACTACAAGTCGTCCGACGTGCGCGACCCGGTCAAGGCCCGGCAGCGCGCCCGCGAGTCGCTCCAGCTCCAGATCTACGCGATGGGCTACGAGGCGATGACCGGACGCCTGCCGGACGCGGTCGCGATGCACTTCCTCGAGTCCGGCCTCGTCGGCGAGGTGGCGGTGGATCCCCGGCGGCTGGCCAAGGCCCGCGACCGGATCGCGGAGGCGGCGGCGGGGATGCGGGCGCGGGACTACACGCCGAAGCCCGACTACGTGGCCTGCGGCGTACTGCGCCTTCCGCGACATCTGCCCGGCGAGCATCGCCCGCTGACGACGCGATAGGGCATTCACCCGACTCGACGCCGCCCCTGCGGCGGTCCATCGTTCGCGACCCTCCCCGGAATCTTCGGGGCGAGCGAGCAGGGGACCGGATCGCAGGATGGAGCAGATCGCCCGGCTGATCCGGCCATGGGCCACGTCGGACGGGCCCGGAGGGCCTAGACTCGATGGTCATGGAAGCGCGCGATCGGACCGCGAACCTGGCCTTCTTCGCGGCCGCCGCGATCGTGTGGGTCCTCGTCGGCGTGGTCGTGACGACCCGCGACCCGATCGCCGAACCGAGCGCCGGGTTCGTCGGCGCGATGCTCATCGGTCTGGCCGTCGCCCTGACGATCGTGCCGCTGGTCTGGCTCACCGTCTTCGGCCGGCATCGCCAGATCGCCTACCGCGGCGACTGGATGCGCGCGATCCGCCGCGCGGCCTGGGTCGGGATCGTCGTGGCGGTCCTCGTCGTGCTCCGCCTGCAGGGTCTGCTCGAGCTCCGATCGCCCTGTTCATCATCGCGATGGTCGTCGTCGCCGAGGCCGTCCTGTCGGCCGAGCGCTGAGGGCGTGCCGGAGGGCGGCACGCTAGGCTTCCCGCACCTCTAGGCTTCGCGCCATCGGGGACCGCCACCACCCAGCAGGAGACCGTGTGCCCGCGTTGACCGCCACTCGCCCGGCCACGCCCCACGAAGACGACAAGGTCCGTCTCGCCGAGGCCATCGAGGCCGCCCGGGACGAGATCCTCGAGCTGTCCCATCGCATCCACGCCGACCCCGAGCCCGCGTTCGAGGAGCACCACGCCGCGGCCTGGATCGCCGAGATCCTGCGACGCCACGGCTACGACGTCGTCCATCCGGCCGGCAGGCTGGCCACCGCCATCACGGCGACGCGACGCGGCGGCGGCAGGCGACGGCCCGCGGATCGGGATCCTGGCCGAATACGACGCCCTGCCGGGGCTGGGCCACGGCTGCGGCCACAACACGATGGCCGCCTCCGGGGTCGGTGCGGCGATCGCCCTGGCCGCGATCGCCGACGACCTGCCCGGCGAGATCGTCTTCCTCGGCACGCCGGCCGAGGAGCGCGGCAGCGGCAAGCAATTCATGATCGAGGACGGCCTGTTCGACGGGATCGACGCGGCGCTGCTCTACCACCCGTGCGATCGCTCGCACGTCGAGAGCCACCCGCTCGCCTCCGAGGACGTCGATGTGGTCTTCCACGGGTTGCAGTCCCACGCCTCGTCCGATCCGTGGCTGGGCAAGAACGCGCTCGACGCGCTGATCGTGCTGTTCACCTCGGTCGGCCTGTGGCGCCAGCAGCTCCGGCCGACGGCGCGGGTCCACGGCATCATCCGCGACGGCGGGACCGCGGCCAACATCATCCCGGACCGCGCGGCGGCCTGGTTCATGGTCCGCAGCGACGACGAGGCCGAGTACGAGGTGATGCGCGAGCGCTTCCGCGACCTGTGTCAGGCCGCCGCCCTGGCCACCGACACGACCGTCGAGGTGACGTTCTCCGGGCGCGCCCGGACGATGCGCAACAACGGCGTCCTGGCCGAGCGGTTCCGGGCCAACATGGGCGCCTACGGGATCGCGGACCAGGGCGACGACCTCAACGCCGGCTCGACCGACATGGCCAACGTCAGCTGGGTCTGCCCGACCATCCATCCGGACCTCGCGATCGCCCCCGAGGGCACGCCCGGCCACTCGATCCGGTTCCGCGATGCGGCGATCTCGCCGCAGGGCGACGAGACGACGCTCCTGGCGGCACTCCTCGTCGCGCAGACGGCGCTGGACCTGTTCCGCGACCCCGCGCTCGTCGCGGCCGCCTGGTCGGAGTTCCGCGGGGAAGGTTGAGCGACCGAGTGCGACCATCGCTGCGGCGCGTCCCGCTGGACGACGGTTTCGAACCGGCGGCGCCCCCCACGAGACGGACCTGACCGCCGCGGGCCGCATCCGCCGCGACCGTCTCCGGAGGACCTCCGTGGCTGAGCGCCCGCACGACCCCGATCTCGACCGTGACTTCGCGCGCCACAACGGCTGGGACGGCGAGTTCGAGACGTACGACGACTTCGACCTGCCGACCTACGTCGGACCGACGACGTTCATGAACCTGCCCTGGGTCACCGACCCGGCCGAGCTCCGAAGCCGCGCGGTCGACGTCGCGATCGTCGGCGCACCGTTCGACGACGCCGTGACCCATCGGTCCGGTGCCCGGTTCGGCCCGCGCGCGATCCGCGAGGCGCAGTACACGTCGGGCTCGATCCACTCGCTCCAGCTCGACGTCGAGCCGTTCGAGATCCTGACGGTCGTCGACGCCGGCGACGCCAACATCGTCCCGTCCTGGATCGAGCGCGGTCACGCGATGATCTATCGCAAGGTCCTCGAGGTCGCCGGGAGCGGCGCGATCCCGATCATCCTCGGCGGCGACCACTCGATCACCTGGCCGTCCGCCACCGCGGTCGCCGAGGTCCGCCGGCCGGGCAGCATCGGGATCGTCCATTTCGACGCCCACGCCGACACCGCCAACGACGCCTGGGGCGTGCTCGCCAGCCACGGCTCGCCGATGCGCCGGCTGATCGAGTCGGGCGCCGTCAAGGGCCGGAACTTCGTGCAGGTCGGGCTGCGCGGCTACTGGCCGCCGCCGGAGACGTTCGCCTGGATGCAGGAGCAGGGCCTGCGCTGGCACCTCATGCGCGAGATCGAGGAGCGCGGCGCGGAGCCGGTCATCGCCGACGCGATCGCCGAGGCGCTGGACGGCCCCGATGCGATCTACCTCTCGATCGACATCGACGTCATCGACCCGGGCATGGCGCCCGGGACCGGGACGCCCGAGCCGGGCGGCATGCTCACCCGCGAGGTCCTGCGGGCGATCCGCCAGATCGTCGGCGCGGTCGAGCTGGCCGGCATGGACATCGTCGAGGTGTCGCCGCCGTACGACCAGGCCGAGACGACCGCCATGGCGGCCAACCGCTGCGCCCTCGAGGCGATCAGCGCCCTGGCGGTCCGGCGTCGCGACGGCGCGCGCATCCGCTGGGAGGGCTGACCATCGACTCCTTCGACCGGCCCGATCCGTCGACGGCGGCCGCGCTCGCCCGTCTCTACGACCTCGACCTCGTCGACGACCCGGGCGACCTCGACCTGTACCTCGCGCTGGCCGATCGGGCCGAGGGTCCGATCCTCGAGCTCGCGGTCGGGACGGGCCGGCTGGCCATCCCGCTGGCCGAGGCCGGCCACCTCGTCACCGGCGTCGACCTCGACCCGGCCATGCTCGACCGGGCGCGCCGGCGGGCGAGCGGCAACGCGGGCGAGGATCGGCTGACCCTCGTCGAGGCCGACATCGTCGGCCTGCGCCTGCCCGACGCGGGCCGCTACGGCCTGGCCTTCATCGCGCTCAACTCGCTGCTCGTGCTGCCGACCCGAGCCGCCCAGCGGGCCGCCCTCCAGGCGCTCGCCGACCACCTCGCCCCGGGCGGCCTGGCCGTCGTCGACGTCTGGCTGCCCGACGCGGACGATCTGGCCCGCTTCGACGGCCGGGTCATGCTCGAATGGCCGCGCCTCGATCCCGAGACCGGCGCCATCGTCACCAAGGCCGGCTCCGCCCAGCACGACGCCGCGAGCGCGAGCGTCACCCTGACCACGATCTTCGAGGAGGGCGGTCAGGGCAGCCCGCCGCGCCGCTGGGTCCGTCGCGACCGCCTCCGGCTGGTCTCCGCCGACGAGCTGCGCGGCTTCGCCGAGGACGCCGGGCTGATCGTCGAGATGCTCGCCGGCAGCTACGACATGGGTCCGATGGGGCCGGGCAGCGAGCGGGCCATCCTGCTGGCCGTCCGTCCCTGAACCCGCCCGGGCGGCCTATCGGTCGACCGGGACCACCGGGTGGGTCTCCCGTTCGTGGCCCGTGGTATCGTCCGGCCGATGGCCCAGAGTGATCAGACGCGGCTGCTCATCGTCGAGGATGTGCCACAGGTCGCCCAGTACATCCGCGATCTGCTGAACGCACAGGCCCGGGTCAAGCTCCTCGACGTGCTGGCCGATGGCTCGCGGGCGATCGCCACGATCAAGGAGCTGCGGCCGGACATCGTCCTCGTCGACGCGCTCCTCCAGGGCCGGATCAAGGGTCTCAAGCTGGTCGAGGAGATCCACAAGGCGGACCTCGGCGTCCCGGTCATCGTCCTGACCGTGCCGCAGAACCCGGTCGAGACCGACGTGTCGCTCGGCATCCACGGCGTCCTGTCGATGCCGTTCTCCGGCTTCGACCTGATGACCCGGATCGGCCACGCGCGCAAGGAGTTCGAGGCGATCCAGCTGTTCGCCACGAACCGCGTCATGAGCGTCTTCGCGCCGAAGGGCGGCGTGGGCAAGACGACCATCGCGTTCAACCTCGCGGTCGCCCTCGGCCAGCTCAACCAGCGCACGGTGCTGATCGACGGCAGCCTCCAGTTCGGCGACCTGCGATCGCTGCTCAAGGTCCCGGCCGACGCGCCCTCGATCCTCGACCTGCCGACGGACCGCATCTCCGAATCGGACCTGGGCGACGTGCTCTGGCGCGACCCGTCCGGGATCGACATCCTCCTCGCGCCGCCGCGCATCGAGATGGCCGAGATGCTGACCCCGCGCGACGTCGACAAGGTGCTGTCGCTGCTGCGGCGGGTCTACGAGTCGATCGTCATCGACATGTCGAGCCACCTCAACGACATCAACCTGGCGTTCCTCGACGCCAGCGACTCGATCATCGAGATCGTCACCTACGACTCGACGACGATCCACAACACGGTCGCCATCGCGGACACGTTCCGCTCGATCGGCTACCCGGCCTCCAAGGTCCGCTACCTCGTCAACCGCGCGGATTCGCCCGGTGGCATCAACCCGGCCGACCTCGAGCGGGCGCTGGGTCGCGTGCCGGAGCATCGGGTCGTGTCCGACGGGATGCTCGTCGTCCAGTCGAACAACGAGGGCGTCCCGTTCGTGCTGGCCAGCCCGGACGCGGCGATCAGCAAGGACCTCCTGCGGGTCGCGGCGGAGCTGCTCGACGCGGGCAAGGTCTTCGCGGCGGCCGGGCGGTCCTGAGCGGGCATGCCGGATCCGCGTCCCATCGGAGTCTTCGACTCCGGCGTGGGCGGTCTGACGGTGCTTCGGGAGATCGTCCGGCGGTCGCCGGCTGAATCGACGATCTACCTGGGCGACAACGCTCGCGCCCCGTACGGCGTCCGGTCCGACGACGAGGTCCTGGCCTTCTCGGCCCAGTCGCTCGACCGCCTGGCCGAGCGCGACGTCAAGGCGATCGTGGTCGCCTGCAACACCTCGACCGCGGTCGCCATCGGCGCCCTCCGGCGGCGCTACGACCTGCCGATCCTGGGCGTGATCCGGCCCGGCGCCTCCGCGGCGGCCCTGGCCACCCGCAACCGGCGGGTCGGGGTCATCGCGACGCCCGCGACGATCCGCTCACACGCCTATTTCGCGGCGATCAAGGACGAGAACCCGGCGATCGAGGTCTACGAGCACGCGACGCCGACGCTCGTGCCGCTGGTCGAGGCCGGCGAGCTGGCCGGGCCGATCGCCGAAGCCGCGGTGGCCGACTCCCTGGCGCCGCTGCTCGGCGAGCGCGACGCGGCCGGCGAGTCGATCTTCCCGCGGCCGCCCGGCGCCACGATCGACACGCTCCTCCTCGGCTGCACCCACTACCCGCTGCTGCGGGCGCTCATCGCGGCGATCGCCGGGGACCGGGTCGCGATCGTCGATTCGGCGACGGCCACGGCGTCTGCGCTGGCCGAGCTCCTGAGCATCAACGGGCTCGAGGCCGCGGGACCGGTCGGGGTGGGGGAGGGCGGCCTCACCAACGGCGCCGACGCCGCGCACGGGGCGACGCCGGCTGCCCCGGCCGCCGTCGCGGCGGGCCATCTCCAGCTCACGACCGGCGATCCGGCCGCGTTCCACGCCCTCGCCAGCCGGCTGTTCGGGTCGGCCTTCCCGACGGTGGAGCAGGTCGACCTCGCGGTGGCGGCCCGATGAGCGATCGACGCGACCGATCGGACGGCCGGCCGGCGTGGCGCGACGACCGGGTGTGGCAGGCCGGGTTCCTGATCGGGTCGGCGCTGGGGGCGGCCGCGACGGTCGCCGGCCGGCGTGCCGAGCAGTCGGCTCGCAAGGGCGGGCTCATCGACTGGCCGGAGGTCGAGCGCATCGCCATCAACCGGCTGCGCAACGCTCCCGGCACCCTCGATGCGGCCGAGCTGCGAGCGGCCGAGCCGGCCTACGCGGAGGCGATGGCCCGGATCGTGCCGGCCCTGACGGCCGCGCTCGGCAGCCCCTTGCCGGGGGTCGTGGAGCGGTCGGGTGTGGTCGACCGGGCGGGCTGGGTGCGCGCCAACACCGGCTCGTTCGCATCGCTGATGTCGAAGCTCGAGAAGGACCTGCTCGACCAGGTCATGCCGCCCGGCGGCGGCCTCGCCAAGGCGACCGTCGCGCTGGCCAATCGCTGGGTCTCCACCCGACAGCTCGGCTTCCTGCTCGGGTTCATGGGCAGCCGCGTCCTGGGCCAGTACGACCTGGCCCTCCTGTCCACCGAAGCCGCGCCGGGCAAGCTGCTCTTCGTCGAGGAGAACATCCGGGGCACGGCGCGTGCGCTGGGCGTCCCGCTCGGGCCGTTCCGGACGTGGATCGCCCTCCACGAGACGACCCACGCCTTCGAGTTCGAGGCGCACCCGTGGCTCCGGCCGTACCTGGCCGATCGGCTCGAGCGCCAGCTCACGCTGTTCGGCAAGGACGCCCGCGGGCTCGGCCGGGAAGCGCTCCGGGGGCTGGGCCGGTCGATCCGTGGCGAGGCCGGCGGCGAGCACTGGATCGAACGGATGATGGGACCCGAGCAGAAGGCGCTCTTCCGCGAGACGCAGGCCGTCATGAGCCTGCTCGAGGGGTTCAGCGACTACGTCATGGACGAGGTCGGGCGCGACCTGGTGCCGGACGTCGCCCGGATCAGCCAGCGGTTCCACGAGCGCCGGACGAAGCGAACGCCGTTCGAGAAGTCGATGCTCCGGATCACCGGCATGGACCTCAAGCTCGAGCAGTACCGCAAGGGCGAGCTGTTCGTCCGGGCCATCGCCGAGCGCCGCGGACCGGCCGCGCTGTCGACGTTGTGGACCGGCCCCGAGACCCTGCCACGGGACGGCGAGATCGAAGCACCCGACCGGTGGATCGCCCGCGTCCTCGACGGTCCGGCCGGATGAGCGATGGATCGGGCCGGCGGGCCGGTCCGGGCACCGGCCGCGGCGGCGCGCCGACGGCCATCGCGCTCAGCCCGATCCTCTCCGCGCGCTACCGCCAGCGCGATCTCGAGCGGATCCGGGCGGCGGCGCCCGACGCGACGATCGTGTCCGTCTCGGTCGAGGGGCTGGCCGACGGTCCGCTCGAGGACGTCGAGGTCATGCTCCGGGGCTGGCTGAGCTCCGACGCGTTCGACCGCATCCTCGCCCGCGCCCCCCGGCTCAGCTGGGTCCACTCGGCGACGTCCGGCGTGGAGCGGGCCCTGACCCCGGCCGCGCTCGAGCGCGGGGTGGTCGTGACCAATGCGCGCGGCGTCTTCAGCCGGCCGATCGCCGAGTACGTGCTGATGATGATCCTGTCGGTCAGCCGCCGGCTCCCGCAGCTCCTCGAGCTCCAGCGCGAGCGGACGTGGCAGCCGCTCGAGGGCACCGAGCTGCGCGACGTCACCGTCGGCATCGTCGGGCTGGGCTCGATCGGGCGGGCCGTGGCCGAGCTCGCGTCGGCGTTCGGGTGCCGGGTCGTCGCCGTTCGCCGTCGCGGTGACGCGGGTCCGCCGACCGGTGAGCCCAGTGGGACCGGCGCGACCGGCGAGCGAGCTGCGCCTCGATCGCGTGGGCGGCCCGGAGACGCTGCCCGAGCTCCTGGCCGAGTCCGACTTCATCGTCCTGGCCGCGCCGCTGACGCCCGAGACCGAGGACATGATCAACGCCGAGACGCTGGCCATGGTCAAGCCCGGGGCGTGGCTCATCAACGTCGCGCGAGGCCGGCTGATCGACGAGCGGGCCCTCCTCCGCGCGCTCCGCGACGGGCATCTGGGCGGCGCCGTGCTGGACACGTTCCGCGACGAGCCGCTGCCGCCGATGTCGACGTTCTACGACCTGCCGAACGTCATCGTCACGCCCCACACGGCCTGGTCCAGCGGCCGGGTCCTCGACCGCAGCGTCGAGCTGTTCTGCGACAACCTCCGCCGGTTCGCGACCGGCGAGCCGCTGCTCAACGTGGTCGATCCGAACGCCGGCTACTGATCCCGGCGACGATCCGCGGATGCAGATCGCCATCGTCGGGCTTGCCGGCTCGGGCAAGACCACCGTGTTCAACACCCTCACCCGCGGCCACGCCGAGACCGGCGGCTACGGCGGGGTGACCCTCAACGTCGGCGTCGTCAAGGTCCCCGACGATCGGCTCGACACGCTGGCCGGGATCTTCAAGCCCAAGAAGATCATCCAGGCGGACGTCACCTACGCCGACCTCCCCGCGCCGCCGCCGTCGACCGAGGGCCACGTCGGCACCGAGGAGCTGCCGCCCGACCACCTCGCGCGGCTGCGCGACTCGGATGCGCTGCTCCACGTCGTCCGCGCGTTCGAGGATCCGGCCAACCCGCACCCGGACGGCAGCGTGGACCCGGCGCGCGACCTCGAGCGGCTCGATCTCGAGTTCCTGCTGGCGGACCTGTCGATGGCCGAGCGGCGGATCGAGCGGCTCAAGACCAGCGCGCGTCACGGCAACCCCGCCGAACGCGAGGCGGCCGAGCGCGAGGACGCGGTCCTGCGGCGGATCCACGCCGGGCTCGAGGCGGGCGCCCCGATCCGCGACCTCGCCCTCGATCCGGACGACGAGAAGGCGATCCGCGGCTTCCGCTTCCTGACCCAGAAGCCCGTGCTCGTGCTCCTCAACGTCGGCGAGGGCGACCTGGCGGCGGCACCCGAGCTCGTCGGTGGCATCGCCGCGGCGTACCCGCACCAGCACGCCATGCTCGAGGCGCTGTCGGCCAAGATCGAGATGGAGCTCGGCGAGCTGGAGCCCGACGAGGCGGCCGTGTTCATGGAGGAGCTCGGCATCGCGGCCTCCGGGCTGGGTCGGGTGATCGACCTGTCGTACCGGCTGCTCGGCCTGATCTCGTTCCTGACCGCGGGGCCGGACGAGGTCCGCGCCTGGCCGATCCCGGACGGCTCGACGGCCGTCGACGCCGCCGCGGCGATCCACACGGACCTGGCCAAGGGCTTCATCCGGGCCGAGACGGTCGCCTACGAGGATCTCATCACGCTCGGATCGATGGCCGAGGCGCGCAAGGCCGGCCGGCTCCGCTCGGAGGGCAAGACCTATCGGGTCAAGGACGGGGACGTGCTGGAGATCCTGTTCTCGCGCTGATCACACGTGATCAGTTGAGGCGCAACCCCGGATCGAGCTCGACGATGACGGCCTTGTAGTCGACGTCCTCGTCTTCGTCGTCGTCGTCATCATCGTCGTCGTCGTCGTCCTCGTCGGCGTCGGCCAGCTCGACCTCGGTCCTGACCAGGAAGTTGTCGCTCTCGTCGGTGCTGATGTTGACCGCCGCGACCAGGCTGTCGTCGCTGACGTAGATGAACCCGTGCTCGCGCTCGAGCTCGACGGCGATCGCCTCGCTGAGGGTATCGTGGTGGTAGGTGTCCTGGATCCGGCGACGGATCGACTGGACGAGCTCGAAGAACTCCTCGGGCTCCCACTCGGATTCGCTGACCACGAGGACGTCCGCGTAGACCTCGTTGTCGCCCTCATGCAACTCGTAGAAGAACACGTCGACTCCATCCTTGGGTGGATCGGGGTCCCCAAGTATACGACCGGTCCCCTCGAGGCCCGGTCGGCGAGGAGGCGATGGTCAGGCCCGCCATCGAGGTCGTGCACGTCGGCTCTGCCAGCCGCGACCTCACCCCCGACGATCCGCGTGGCTGGCGGCTCGGTGGCGGCGCGACGTACGCCGCGCTGACCACCGCCCGCCTCGGTCTCCGCACGGCCGCGCTCATCGGGGTCGACGAGGCCGCGGCGGACGCCGACGAGCTCGACCTGCTGCGTGACGCCGGGGTGGACCTCCGACTCGTCCGTCTCGCCGAAGGCCCCGTCTTCGAGAACCGCGAGACGCCGGCCGGACGCGTCCAGACCTGTCACGCGGTCGGCCGGTCGCTCGGCCGACCGGTCGTGCCGGCATCGTGGCTCGAGGCTCCGGGCTGGTCGCTGGTCCCGGTCGCGGGGGAGGTCGACGAGAGCTGGGCGGCGGTCATCCCGGCGGGCGGCTACGTCACGCTCGGCTGGCAGGGGATGCTCCGCGAGCTCGTTCCGGGCCGGGAGGTCGCCCGACGCGCCCCGACGCCGTCCGCGCTGCTCCGCCGGGCCGACCTGGTCGGCGTGAGCCACCACGATGTTCCCGCGGGCACCAGCCTGGCCGACCTGACCGCGTTCCTCCACCCGGGAGCCGACCTCCTCGTCACCGAAGGCGCCCAGGGCGGCACGCTGCTCCGGGTCGGCACCGACGGCGCCGGAGGGCACGGTCCGCTACCGGCCGACCGCCACGGACCGGGAGACCGATCCGACCGGCGCCGGCGACACGTTCCTGGCGGCCCTGATGGCCTCCGTGCTGCGACCGGCGATCGTCGGGCGGGCGCGCGCCCGACGGTCCCCGGATCTTCGCTTCGCGGCCGCCGCCGGCTCGCTCGCGGTCGAGGACGTCGGCCTGGCCGGGGTCCCGGATCGGGCTGCCGTCCTGGTCCGCCGTGCCCGGGAACGAGTCCGCCTGGCGGTCAGCCCGAGCGAGGACGCGCAGGTCGAGCCGGTCGAACAGGGCTAGGGTCCAGCGCCGGG
Organism: uncultured Chloroflexia bacterium; assembly: GCA_963720495.1. GTDB lineage: Bacteria > Chloroflexota > Limnocylindria > Limnocylindrales > CSP1-4 > SPCO01. Next base: position 204,886 of record CAVRFU010000001.1, on the reverse strand, counting down.
CCGAGGGCTGACAGGCTCCGCGATCGGAGCCGGACGACGCGCCGCAGCAGGTCGGCCTCGAGCGCGGGCTCGGGCCGTCCCCAGTCGGCGGCGGCGCTCGATCGCGCCGAGCCCCCGGTTGGCGGCCGCGAGCGCCGCCGCCGGATCGTGCCGGCGATGCTCGTGGATCTTGGCCAGCTCGATCGCGGCGACGACGGCCGTGCGACCCGGCCCGGCGGCCAGCGCCGACCAGGCCCCGACCGCGTCCTCGTACCTGCCGAGGCGGCGCAGGAGGTGGGCGCGATCGACGGCGATCCGCTCCATCGTCCAGGCGACCCCGACCGGCGCGCTGCCGGACCCGAACGGTGACGGCGGGACACGCCGTCGGCGGTCCGCCGAAGTCGGCCGGTCGCCTGGGCGACCACCAGGGCGCGTCCTCGAGCGTCTCCCGCGCGGCGACACGCGACGTGACGAGCGGGGCGGGTGGGGTCGCCGGCCGATCCGGCGCCCGCACCTCGTCGGGCCGGTCCGCGGCGGCGTCGAGACAGTCGAGAGCCTCGGGCAGCCGTCGCTCCCGGGTGAACGCGCGGGCCAGACCGGCGAGGTCGCCGGGCGGGGCCACGGCCCGCGCCGCCGGGTCGCCCAGCCGGCGTTCGATGTGGGCGAGCAGCCAGCCCAGCGACCGCACGTCCTGGTCGTTGTGGCGGGCGACCTCGGCGAGGGCCTCGGCGGGGCCGCCCCGCAGGAACTCGAGGTAGCGACCCGGGATCTGCCAGCCCTCGACGTCGCCGACGCGGTGCATGCCGAGCAGCTCCGCCTCGGCGGTCCGCAGCCGTGCGTCCGGCATCCGGTGCCGGTACAGCCGGCGGACGATCGGCAGCAGGTCCAGGTGGCCGGCATGGGCCGGCGCCGCTCGACGCGACAGCCGGTAGCGTGTCGTCAGCAACGGCCAGTCGAAGCCGCGCCCGTTGTAGGTGACGAGCCAGGCGTCGGGCGGGATCGCCGCCTCGAGGGCCGTCAGGAGCGCCCGTTCCTCGCCGTGGTCGGGGAGCAGCAGCTGGACCTGCCGGAACCGGTCGCCGACCCACCAGCCGAGCCCGATCAGGAAGGCCGCGGTGCCGGCCGCGGTGGCGAGGCCGGTCGTCTCGGTGTCGAGGCAGACCAGCGGCACGTCCGCCGGTGGCTGACCGGGGAGCGTCGCCAGCCGCTCGCGATCGACCGGGAGGTGGCGGTCCGGCGGCTCGCACCGCACGATGCAGCCCTCGTCGGTGGTGACGACCTCGCCATCCACCGCCGCGGCAAGGCGCGCTGCCAGACCGGCCGCGACGCGACCGTCGCCGCGCGCGTCGATCGCGGCGGGCGGCGTGACCTGCGGCAGCGCGGCACGGAACCGCTCGAGCCGGCGGGCGAGGGTCGCGGCGCCATCGATCACGGTCGGCTCGTCAGGCGGTCGCGACGGCGATCGGCGCCCCGAGCTCGGCCAGCAGCCGCAGGGCGAGCGCCCGGGCGTCCACGCCCGGTTCGAGCCGCGGCCCCGTGCAGGACGGGCAGCCCGCGTCGCAGCCACACGCCGCGATCAGCCCGGCCGCGGCCGCCAGCAGCTCGGCGTGCCGGTCCCACAGCCGCTCCGACAGCCCGATCCCGCCGGGGACCGCCTCGTACAGGTAGATCGTCGGCTCCTCGGAGTGGGGCGAGCGGACCTGGGTGACGAGGCCGAGGTCGCGCGGATCGACCATCAGGTGGATGGCCGCGACCGTCTGGATCGCCCGGCCGGCTCCCAGCAGGGCGATGTCGAGGTCGTCCCGCCGCCAGCGGTCGCGCTGGGCTTCGGCGGTGAGCCAGTAGGCGGTGGTCTGGAGCTCGAGCTCGGGCAGGTCGATGGGACCCCAGCCGACGTTCTCGTCGGTCACGAACTTGAGCTTCTTGAACAGGGTCACGAGGCTCGCGACCATCACCTCGCCGTGGAGACGCCGTCCGCCCACCGCCGGCGCCTCGGCGAACACGTCCAGCGGCTTGAGCGTGACCGCCCGGTTGGCGTAGGTGTAGTGGTCGACGTCGACCCGGTGGACGTAGGCCTTGCGCTCGTGCCACTCGAGGCGGTCGACGTAGTACTGGACCGACTCGTGGATGTAGATCGCCCGCTCGTGGACGAGGACCTGGGCGCTGAACAGATCCACCTCGCCGAGGACCCGCGGGCGGTCCGGCGTGGTGTCGATGATCACGACGTTCTCCGGGGCGGCCGTCCGCAGGGAGATCTCCGACGCCGGGAAGTTCTCGCTGGCCCAGTACCAGCGGCCGTCGCCGGCCTGGCGGACGTGCCCCTGCTCGGCCAGGAACGCGAGCAGGTCGTCCGCGGGTGCCGGCCCGAACCGCTCGCCGGGCTCGAACGGCAGCTCGAATGTCGCGGCCCGCAGGTGGGCGAGGAGGACGTGGAGGTTGTCCGGGTCCAGGCGGGCCTCCTCGGGCGTGCCCTCCAGGAGGAACTCGGGGTGGTGGATGACGTACTGGTCGACCGGTGCGCCCGAGGCGACGAGCACCGCCACGCTCGTCCCCTGGCGCCGGCCGGCCCGCCCGAACTGCTGCCACGTCGCCGCCACGGAGCCCGGGTAGCCGGCCAGGATCGACACGTCCAGGCGACCGATGTCGACGCCCAGCTCGAGCGCGTTGGTGGCGACGACCCCGAGGATCTCGCCGTCGCGCAGGCCATGCTCGATCGAGCGCCGTTCCGTCGGCAGGTAGCCGCCCCGGTAGCCGCGGACCCGGCTCCGGGGCCCGAAGCTCTCGCGCAGCGACTCGCGCAGGCCGGTGAGCAGGATCTCGACCGCGACGCGCGAGCGACCGAATACGATCGTCTGGCGCCCGGCCCGCAGGAACGGCAGGGCCCAGCGCTGGGCGAGCGTCGCGGCCGAGCCGCGGGCGCCACTCTCCGGGTGGAGGATCGGTGGATCGACGAGGACCACGTGGCGCTCGCCGGCCGGCGCGCCGTTCCGGTCGACGAGGGCCGCCGGTCGCCCGGTCAGCATCTCCGCCAGCTCGGCCGGGTTGCCGATGGTCGCCGAGCAGCACACGATCACCGGGTGGCTGCCGTAGTGCGCGCAGATCCGCAGCAGCCGGCGCAGGACGTTGGCGACGTGGCTGCCGAACACGCCGCGGTACGTGTGGAGCTCGTCCACGACGATGTAGCGCAGCTGCTCGAACAGCTGGAACCACTTGGTGTGGTGCGGCAGGATCGCCGAGTGGAGCATGTCCGGGTTGGTCACGACGACCTGGCCGGCGGCCCGGATCGCGGAACGGATCGGCGCCGGCGTGTCGCCGTCGTAGGTCGAGGTCGAGATGGACAGGCCCGGCGGCCGCCGTCAGCTCGCCGAACTCGGACACCTGGTCCTGGCCGAGCGCCTTGGTCGGGAACAGCAGCAGGGCTCGCGACGCGGGGTCGTCCGCGATGGCCTGGAGGATCGGCAGCGTGTAGCACAGCGACTTGCCCGACGCGGTCGGGGTGACGATGACCACGTCCTCGCCGCGATGGGCGATCTCGATCGCCGCCGCCTGGTGGGTGTACGGCCGGGCGATGCCGCGCCGTCCGAGACCGTCGACGATCCGCGGCTCGAGCCAGTCGGGGAAGTCCGCGAAGTCCGCGGCGCGGGCGGGCAGGACGGCGTGGTGGACCACGCCCCGGGCGATGGACGGCTCGTCCAGCAGGCCGGCCAGGACGGCCTCGGTCTCGGCGGGGGCATAGGTGCGCATGTCGGTGCCTCAGAACGAACGGATGTTCGAAACGGCGCGAGTCTAGCAGACGGTCGCGCCGTGGCGTGACACCTCATCTGTCACACGGAACCGATTTGACACCGCAGCTGCTCGTAGCTGACCCTCCGGCAATGGTTCGCCGGACCCCCCCGACGCCGACCGACGACCCCGCCGAGATGGACCCGACCCCATCCGCGGGCGCGCCCGCCGTCCGCCCGGGCGAACCGGACCTGGCGACGCTGCCGATCATCGGCATCACGCGGCGTCGTGCGGCGACCCTGCTCGGGGTCCTGGTCGCGGGTTGGATCGTCATCGTCTTCGCCCGCCAGGTCAGCGACGCCTCGGCCGCCACCGGCCGGGCCGAAGGCATGATCGCGTCCAACGCCCAGCGGACGGCCGAGGTCGCGGGACTCGAGCGCGAGCTGGAAGAGATCGGCGATCGGCGCTACATCCTCCAGCAGGCGCGCGGATACGGCCTGGGCGGCTCGCACGAGATCTCGTTCAGCCTGGCCGCCGGCGCCCCGTCGCTGTCGCCCGATGCGCCCGGGTCGGCTGCCGTCCGGCTCGGCGCGCCGACCTCCGTCCCGCCGCTGGAGCGCTGGCTCAGCCTGCTGTTCGGCCCGACGAACTGAGGCAGGCCCGCCCCGCGGCCGCTACCATCGCGGGGCCGATCCGGCACCGTCACCGTGGATCAGGAGGGGACCGATGAGCCTGCCCACCGAACCGATCGGGAGCATCCCGCGCCCCAAGGCGTTGCAGGACGGCATGGGGGCCGCGGCGGCCGGGCAGATCACCGCCGAGCAGCTCGACGCACTCTATGACGACGCCGTGGCCGACACGCTGCGCCGGTTCGAGGCCACCGGGTCGCCGGTCGTGACCGACGGCGAGCAGCGCAAGCCGAGCTTCGCGACCTACCCGGTCGCGGGCCTCCCGCTCGCCGGGGGCGGTGTGACGATCCCGTTCGAGGACGGCCACACCCGCCAGCTGCCCGTCCTGACGACGGCCCCGTTCCACTACGCGACGTACGCTTGGTCGTACCTCGACGGCGCCCGGCCGCACACCGGCGCCCAGCTCAAGCAGGCCGTCATCTCCGCGTCCGCGATCAGCCTCATGTATCCCGCCGACGGCATCCCTGGCTACCCACGTGAGGCCTTCATCGAGGACCTCGTCCGAGAGGCGGCCTCCGAGATGCGCGGCTGCCTGGACCGCGGCGCGATCGTCCAGATCGACTTCACCGAGGCCCGTCTGTCACTGAAGCTCGACCCGTCCGGCGGCCTGCTCGGTGCATTCGTCGACCTCAACAACCGTGTCCTCGACGGGCTCAGCGACGAGGAGCGATCGCGGGTCGGGGTGCACAGCTGTCCGGGCGGCGACCAGGACTCGACGCACAGCGCCGACGTGGACTACGCGGAGCTGCTGCCGGCGCTGTGCCGGCTCAACGTGGGCTCGTTCTACGTCGAGATGGCCGGCGAGAAGGATCGCGAGCCCGCGCTCAAGGTCCTCGGCGAGCGGGCCGGCAACCGCCGGATCTTCGTCGGGGTCATCGACCCGATCGACCCGCGCATCGAGACGCCGGAGGAGGTCCGCGACCGGATCCTCGAGGCGGCCCGGTTCATCGACCCGAGCCACCTCGGCACGACCGACGACTGCGGTTTCTCGCCGTTCGGCGATGACGCAAGCACGTCACGGGACACGGCCTTCGCCAAGATCCAGGCGCGAATCACCGGGACGGCGATGGCATCAAGCGCGCTGGGGGTCTAAGGGGCCCTCATCACCGGTCGCGCGAACCGCAGCTCGGCGACCTCCCGGTACGGCCTCGTCACCGGATGGCGGGTGTCGATGTCGATGATCGACTCATCGTATATGTGTGCCAGAGCTTGGATGGACGCCTCCGACAGGGTATATAACCAAGTTGGCCAGCCTCGCGGCTGGTCGTGAGCCGACAGGCCTCCACGCCTTCAGCCAGGCGGGGCAGGGCACACGATGCGGCAACTGCGCCAAGGTCCTGAGTCCTGTCTGGCGCCGAGGTCAAGCTGCATGTTTACCGTATCCGTCCGGGTGCTTCGTCGATGCGGCATCAGACCAATCGTGGCCAGGCCAACACCACGAGGATGACGCGGGCTAGCGCGAGGAACGGCGGAATGGGAATCTCGAACCCATACCAGAACACCGCCTCGACAGGCAGTAGCGCGAATTGCAGCAGAGCACCCGACCGCTGGCCGTTCCACAGCAACCAGCCAGCCCAGACCTGCACGAGCGCGAGGACGAACGCAGCGGCGAGCAGCACCACGAAGACCGCGTGCGAATAGTTCAGGTAGAAGGGGCCGCCGTTGGGCTCGCCGATGAGCGGCAGGACTGGGAGGCGACCACGGACGACCACCCACCACATCAGCCACGGAGTCGGCAGCAGCGCCCATCCGAATGCGACGACCCACAGCAGCACGGCCGCAATACGACTCTCGATCGGCACCGACATTGGCCGGGCTCCTCAGGCGGTTGAGCGATGACAAGGTTCGCCGGATGGTAGACCCATGCGGGACGTGACGATGTCGCCAGATCGAGGTCAGCCGCCGCCCTCCAGCGGCAGGTCGCCGACGTTGAGCCAGCGGTCGCCGGTCGGCCGCCGGACCGCGAACGTCCGCGCGAACGGCGACGTCGTCCGGTCGACCAGCGCACCGCTCGCGTCGTAGGTCTCCTCGGTGACGGTGCCGCGCGACTCGAAGCCGATGCTGCCGAGCGTCTGCACGCCGAAGGGCGCGATGACGACGACGTGGACCGAATCGAACTGGTAATGCGACACGACCGTCCGACCGGTCGTCTCGGCCTCCTTGAGGCGGGCCTGCATCTCGGTCAGCCGGTCGCCGTGGTCGACCGCGGTGAGGAGCGTCGGGTCGCGTCGCAGGAGTGCCTGGTTCTCGAGCTCGAGGTTCTCGGCGAGGGTCACCAGGATGCCCTGGGCGATCGGCGCGGCGGTCGAGCCGTCCCAGGCCTCGACGTCGACGGTGATCGCCGGGAAGGTCGCCGGATCGACCTCGTGGGGCACGCCCGCCAGCAGCTCCGAGGTGTCCGCGGCGACCGTCCCGCGCGCCGGCGTCCCGGCGACGACGATGCCGGCTCCCAGGATGAAGACGGCCGCCACCACGAGACCGACGCGTGCCGCGATGCGGCCGACGCCCGGGTGCGGGCCTCGGCCGACCGCCACGCGTCTCGCGAAGACGCCGATCCGGTCGGCGGCTGACTTCGGCTCGGGCAGGAAGCGGTCGAGAACGGGCCGGGCCGCGCACACGACGACCAGTCCGGCCAGCAGCCCGACCTTGGTCCCGAACTCGTTGGTCTGGGGCGCCATGAGCAGGACGCTCGCGACGGCGACCAGGAAGCCGAAGATGACCCGTCCGACCCGACCGGCGGGCGAGGTCTTCGGGTCGGTGATCATGAAGAACAGGAAGATCAGCACCTCCGGCGAGGTGACGATGACCCGCGCGTAGTCGGCGCCGCAGACGGGCTCGAACGCCCATCGCGCGGTCATGCAGTGACCGGACGCGGCGAGCATCCCGACCCCGATCGAGAGCGTCACCCAGAACGTCGCGGCCAGGGCGAGCAGACGCAGGCGACGGGTGATCAGCAGCCCGCCGCCGATGATCACCGTGTAGGCGATCAGCATCCAGATGTCCAGGGGACCCCACCAGAAGTCGAGCGGCTCCACCCGGGTGCTGCCGAGGATGACGAAGGCGAGGACCAGTCCGATGTTGGACGGGTTGAAGACGTGCGAGCCCTTGTAGCGGATGACGTACTTGGTCAGCAGCGACAGACCGGCAACGGCGGCGAAGACGTACCAGGCGTAGGTGTCCCAGGGCTGGTCCTGCGGCGTCCCGACGACGCGGAGGATCAGCGCGACGCCGCTGCCGGTGAGCATCGCGCTGGCCGGCCAGACGAAGGACCGGCTCTGCCGGAAGGTCAGGCTGACCTCGATGATCGCGCAGGTCAGGATCGCCGCCAGGATCTGGGGGATGGTCACCCAGAAGTCGAGGCCCAGCTGGCCGAGGACGTGGATCGTGATGATCACCGCCGCGACGTGCAGCCGCGGATCGCGGATGCTCGGCAGGACGAGCGGGTACGTGCCCCCGCCGACCGTCAGCGTCCGGGCGGTCACGGACGGTGCCCGCGTGCAGGCACGGGCCGACGCCTGCTCGGACGGGGGACGCGCAGGAGCGGAGCGTGGACAGCCTTCACGGGTTGCGCATCATACTTCGGGTTCATCCGACAGCCTCAGACCGGAGTAGGACGACATGACCGACCGCGATGACGAGCGCCTCCTTCGTTCCCGGCAGCAGCCGCTGGTGGGCAGCCTGCCCGACGCACCCGGGATCCTGGCCGCGATCCGGCTGACGCCGGGTCTCGGCGTCCACCTGCGTGGCCTCGCCGACGAGCTGCTGGTCAACGATCATCCGGGTGCCACCATCAGCCGCTCGGATCGGGAGATGCTGGCGACGGCGGTCTCGGCGGCCAACGACTGCTTCTACTGCATGGACTCGCACGGCGCGTTCGCCAGCGCCGTCCTCGAGCGGGACGGCAACGCGGAGCTGGTCCCGCTGGTCGAGGGGATCAAGCTCGGCTCGTCCGACGGTCTCGACGCCAAGATGCAGGCGTTGCTGCACATCGCGCGCACGGTGCGGCGCGACGCTCTTGCGCTCACGGCCGAGGACGTGGCGACCGCGCAGGCCGCCGGTGCGACGGACGGCGACGTCCAGCTGGCCGTGCTCATCGCGGCCGCCTTCTCGATGTACAACCGGATGGTCGATGGCTTCCGGGCGCCGACACCGCCGACCGCGGAGGCGTACCGGGCGCGTGCCGCCGAGATCGCCGAGCACGGCTACAGCGACCAGCGGATCGTCAGCGTTCCCGGCCGCTGACCCGGCTGGATTGGCCGGGATATCGGCCTCGGCTGTAGGATTGTGCGTGCATGGACCGCGGGCGGAGCTCGCGGGACGCCGTGGCGGAGTAGCTCAGTGGTAGAGCAGGGGACTCATAAGCCCTTGGTCGGTGGTTCAAATCCGCCCTCCGCTACCAACCTCGACCCGTGACGTGTCGGCCCTCCCCACGGAGGGCCGTAGCGAATCCTTCACCTTCGGCGACGCCACCATCCGGTCGCGTCCGCCGTCCGTATCCCTGATCGAGACCCAGGACCACCGTCACAGGGTGGTCACGACACTCGACGCTATACTCGACGGACCGGCGACGCACGGTCGCCGCTCGTTCGACCCCGGAGGCTCCCTTTGAACCCCAAGTTCTTCCGGAACGGCATCGTCATGCTGGTGCTCGTCGTTGGCACCGCGGCGCTGCTGTTCACGTGGCTGCAGTCCACGACCCAGGCACCCACGATCGGCTATTCCGAATTCCTGACCAACGTCGGCAAGGGCAACGTGGCGCACGTCGTCCAGCAGGGCGAGACGCTGACCGTCACACCGAAGACCCCGCCCCTCACGCCGTACAGCGTGACCGTCCCCGCGCCGGTCGTGACCAAGGTCTACCCGGACGACATGCAGGCGGCCGCCAAGGCCGGTGGCGTCGACCTCGCCGCCGACATCTACAAGGCCGATCCGACGCCCGACACGTCGTGGCTCGGGCTGCTCCTGACGGGGCTGCTGCCGCTGCTCGTGATCGGCGGCTTCATCTTCTTCATGATGCGCCAGGCCCAGGGCACCAATAACCAGGCCCTCTCGTTCGGCAAGAGCCGGGCGCGGATGTTCCTCGGCAACAAGACCGTCGTCACGTTCAACGACGTGGCCGGCGTGGACGAGGCCAAGACGGAGCTCCAGGAAGTCGTCGAGTTCCTCAAGTACCCGGAGAAGTTCAACTCGCTCGGTGCGCGGATCCCGCGCGGCGTGCTGCTGGTCGGGCCTCCCGGCACCGGCAAGACGCTGATGGCCCGCGCCGTGGCCGGTGAGGCCGGCGTGCCGTTCTTCAGCATCTCCGGCTCCGAGTTCGTCGAGATGTTCGTCGGCGTCGGCGCCAGCCGCGTCCGCGACCTGTTCGACCAGGCCAAGCGCAACTCGCCCTGCATCGTCTTCGTCGACGAGATCGACGCGGTCGGTCGCCAGCGCGGCGCCGGCCTCGGTGGCAGCCACGACGAGCGTGAGCAGACCCTCAACCAGATCCTGGTCGAGATGGACGGCTTCGACACGAACACCAACGTGATCGTCGTCGCCGCGACCAACCGGCCGGACGTCCTCGACCCGGCGCTCCTGCGCCCGGGCCGGTTCGACCGCCAGGTCATCCTCGACCGGCCGGACATGAAGGGCCGCACCGAGATCCTCAAGGTCCACACCAAGGGCAAGCCGCTCGACAAGGGCGTCGAGGTCGAAGGCGTCGCCCGCCAGTCGCCGGGCTTCTCCGGCGCGGACCTGGCCAACCTCGTCAACGAGGCCGCCATCCTCGCCGCCCGACGCAACAAGAAGGTCATCGGGATGTCCGAGTTCCAGGAGGCCCTGGAGCGGATCGTCGCCGGCCCGGAGCGCAAGTCCCGGGTCATCTCGGACGCGGAGAAGGCGATCATCGCCTACCACGAGGGCGGCCACGCGGTCGTCCAGCGGATCCTGCCCAAGTGCGACCCGGTCGCCAAGGTCACGATCATCAGCCGCGGCATGGCCCTCGGCTACACGATGGCCCTGCCGACCGAGGACCGCTACCTCCAGAGCAAGACCGAGTTCGAGGACAAGATCGCAGGCCTCCTCGGCGGCAACGTCGCCGAGCGGCTGATCTTCGGCGACACCACGACCGGTGCCAGCAATGACATCGAGAAGGCGACCGACCTGGCCCGCCGGATGGTCACCGAGTTCGGGATGAGCGACAAGCTCGGCCCGCTGTCGTTCGGCAAGCGCGACGAGATGGTCTTCCTGGGCCGCTCGATGGGCGAGCAGCGCGACTACAGCGACGAGGTCGCCCGGACGATCGACGAGGAAGTGCGGGCCATCATCGACAAGGCCTACGAGCGTGCGACGGAGGTCCTCACGACCCACCGCGACAAGCTCGTCGCCCTGGCCGAGAAGCTCGTCGCCGAGGAGACCGTCGACTCGGACGGCTTCGAGGCCTTCTTCACCGACCTGCCGGCGAAGGAGAACGTCCACGGCATCCCGACCATCGTCGGGCCCGGCCAGCCCATCCCGATCCCGGACTCCAACCCGCAGCCGGCCTGACCGGCCGGTCGATCCAGCACCGCACCGACGAGCGGACCGGCAACGGTCCGCTCGTTCGATTCCGTGGGGCGTCGGTTGCCTACAATGCCCCGATGCCGACCACTGACGCCGCCCTCGACGCCCATCTCGACCAGACGCGCGACGCCCGACTCGAGTCGTACAAGGCGTTCCTGCGCATCCCGAGCATCTCGGCCATCCCGGCCTACGCCGACGACTGTCGCCGTGCCGCCGAGTGGCTGGTCGCGGCGCTGACCGAGGCCGGCGTCGAGAACGCCGAGGTCATCGAGACCGGCGGCCACCCGATCGTCTATGCCGACTGGCTCCACGCGCCGGACGCCCCGACCGTCATCGTCTACGGCCACTACGACGTCCAGCCGGTCGACCCGCTCGACCTGTGGACCTCGCCGCCCTTCGAGCCGGTCGTGGTCGGCGACCGGATCCTCGCCCGCGGCGCGGCCGACGACAAGGGCCAGGTCCACGCCCACGTGATGGCCGCCGGCGGCGATCCTGGCGACGCACGGCCGGTACCCGGTCAACGTCAAGTACGTCTTCGAGGGCGAGGAGGAGTCGAGCTCGGCCCACCTCGATGCCTGGCTCGCCGCGAGCAAGGAGCGCCTCAGCGCGGACGTCGCGATCATCAGCGACACGGGCTTCTTCGAGGGCAACCTGCCGGCCATCACGCTCAGCCTGCGCGGCCTGATGTATGCCCAGATCGACGTCGTCGGCACGGCCGTCGACCTGCATTCGGGCAGCTACGGCGGCGCCGTCCAGAACCCGGCCAACGCGCTCGCTCAGATCATCGCCGGGCTCAAGGGTCCGGACGGGCGGATCCGGGTGCCGGGCTTCTACGACGACGTCCAGCCGCTGTCCGAGGCGGACCGGGCGGCCCTCGCGGCGTTGCCGTTCGACGAGGCCGCGTACCAGGCCCACCTCGGGCTGCCGGCCCTCGTCGGCGAGGCCGGGCTTCTCGACGCTCGAGCGGCGTGCGACCCGGCCGACGCTCGACGTCAACGGCATCTGGGGCGGGTTCACGGGCGAGGGCAGCAAGACGATCATCCCGGCCCACGCCCACGCCAAGGTCAGCTGCCGGCTGGTGGCCGCGCAGGATCCGGACCGCATCTTCGAGGCCTTCCGCGCCTACGTCGAGGAGATCGCGCCGCCCGGCGTGACCACGACCGTGCGCTACCTGGGCGGCGGGCACTCCGAGCACGACGCCGTCGGACCATCCCGCGACGCGTGCCGCTGCGCGCGCGCTCGAGGCGACCTTCGGACGGGCGCCGGTCTTCATCCGCGAGGGCGGGTCGATCCCGGTCTGCGCCAGCTTCGCCTCGATCCTCGGGCTGCCGGTCGTGCTCCTCGGGATCACCCCGCCGGACGAGAACGCGCACGCCCCGAACGAGTGGATGGACCTCGGCAACTACGAGACGGGGATCCGGACCTTCGCCCGGATGTTCGAGGAGCTGGTCGACCTGCCGCGCTGACGTGCCTGCCAAGAGTCCCTGTGCGGAATTGGGAGGTTCGGATGCTTGTCCACGCCAAAGGCGGTGCTACGCTACGGCGACCGCAACCGTCCGGGAGGAATCAACCGCGTGAGCACCGAAGCTCCCGATACGTCCGTCAAGTCGCCGGCCTGGCGTCTCGACACCGACAACGGCAGCCTGGCACCCAGGTCTGCGCTCGATGTCCTGGTCGACCTCAACGAGAAGGTCACCACCGGCCAGGTCTCCGAGTACCAGCCCGTCCCGCTCGGCTTCACGCCGCTGGACAAGACCATCGGGACCGGCCTGCGCACCGGCGAGCTCCTCCTCATCGGCGGGGCCCAGGGCACCGGCAAGACGACGATGGCCCTCCAGATGGCGCGCAACGTGGCGTCCGGCGGTCAGGCCAACGTCCTGTACATCTGCTTCGAGCACGACGAGCAGTACCTGCTCAACCGCCTGATCGCGATGGAATCGGCGCTCGCGCACCTGCCCCACAAGACCGGCGCGATCAAGATCCAGGACGTCCGCAAGGAGATCCTCGGGACCTGGATGGCGGAGGGCGAGTCGAACGCCCAGATGGCCAACAACCCGCGCCTCCGGCCGTCGATGGACCGGATCGCGCGCTACGGCCAGAACCTGTTCCTGATGCGCGGCTCGCAGACGGCCAGCACGATCGAGAACATGCGCAAGCTGGTCCAGGCCCACCGGCAGCTGTCGGGCGACCGGCGCCTGGTCGTCTTCGTCGACTACCTGCAGAAGGTGCCCCAGATCCCCGAGCCGGAGAACGAGACCGAGAAGGTCACCTACCTGGTCAACGGGCTCAAGGACATCGCGCTGTCCGAGGACGTGCCGATGGTCTGCATCGTGGCCGCCGACAAGGAGGGCCTGAAGGCCTCCCGCCTGCGCAACTTCCACCTGCGCGGCTCGTCGGCGATCAACTACGAGGCGGACATCATCCTGATCCTCAACGAGAAGTACCACATCGTCGCCAAGGTCAACATCGAGTTCAACCCGTACCAGGCGCAGCGCTTCCGCGACTGGGTCGTCGTCTCGGTCGAGAAGAACCGCGGCGGCCAGGACAACGTCGACCTCGAGTTCGAGAAGCACTTCGAGTTCAGCTGCTTCGACCCGAACGGCCGGACCGTTCAGGAGAAGCTGATCGAGGAGCGCCTCTACAACGACTAGGTCGCGGCGGCTGATCCGGCCCGCTGGCCGCGTTGGTCGTCCGCGCGCCTCGCTCACGCACCTTCGGGTGCGCTCGCTTCACGTGCTCCTCCCGCCTTGCCATCGGACCGGCTGAGCCGCCGGACAGGCCGATGGCAGCGTGCCGCACTAGACTGACCGGGTGAAGTCGCCCGGTCCGTTCCCCGACATCGTCGAGATCGTCGTCGAGATCCCGCGCGGGTCCCGCAACAAGTACGAGTACGACGAGGAGTCGCACGTCTTCCGGCTCGATCGCGTGCTGTCCAGCGCCGTCTTCTACAACTTCGACTACGGCTTCATCGAGGGCACGCGCGGCGGCGACGGCGACCACACCGACGCCCTGCTGATCATCGACGAGCCGACCTTCACCGGCTGCCACGTCTGGGCCCGGCCCATCGGCGGCCTGGAGATGCGCGACGAGAAGGGCTTCGACTTCAAGGTGCTGTGCGTCGCCATCGGCGACGCCCACCAGCAGCACATCGAACGGCTCGAGCAGGTCCGGCCGCATCGCCTGGTCGAGATCGAGCACTTCTTCCAGACATACAAGGCGCTCGAGGAGAAGGACGTCGACGTCGTCGGCTGGCGCGAGCGCGAGCGGGCCCTCGAGGTGCTGGCGACCGACCGCGAGGTCTGGGAGCGCGAGACCGGCCTGCGGCCCGGGTGACGGCGGGCGCTCGCCGACCGCGCTGGCCCGGGGCGGACCTGCCCGGGCGACGCCTGTTCGTCGCGGTGCCGCTGCCAGCCGAGGCATCCGCGGCGATCGAGCGACATCGTCGAGTCGGTCCGTGCCGAGGGCGTCCCCGGCGGTGGACGCGACGTGCGCTGGGTCCGGCTCGACGGCCTGCACCTCACGCTCCGCTTCCTCGGACCGACCCTCGAGGACCGCGTCCAGCCGGCGACCGACGCGCTGCGCGCCGCCGCGGTCGACGGTCGCTCCGTTCGACGTGTCGATCGGCGGCGCCGGGGCCTTCCCGTCGCCCGGACGGCCGCGAGCGCTGTGGCTCGGCATCCGGACCGGCACCGAGGAGCTCGTCGAGCTCGCCCGGGTCGTCGACGCCGAGCTGACGGCCGCCGGCTGGACGTTCGAGCCGCGACCGCTGTCGCCGCACCTGACCCTGGCGCGGTCCGACGGCGTGCCGGCCGGCGGCCGCGATCGGCCAACGCCTGGTGACCGTGGCCGCGGACCTGGACATCCGGTTCCGCGCCGATCGGATCGGCCTGTTCGAGAGCCTCACCGGTGGCGGCCCGGCCCGCTACGAGCCGCTGGAGCTGGCGCGGCTGGCCGGGTCGAAGCCCGTCGGACCGGCTTCGTGAACGCGGTGTTACCATCGCCGCCGAGGGGGCGGCTCGGGTGAGCACTCGCCCCGAGGCGTAGGAGTCAGGACCAACGTGACAGGGGCACAACGACTCCGGCTGGTGCTCGCTCTCGGCCTCGTCAACCTCGTGCTCGCGTCGGTCGCGCTCGGGATCGGGTTCCAGAACACCCCCACGGCCCCCATCGCGGTCGTCCCGCCCCCGACCGCCCAGGCGCACCTCGCCCGGGCAGGCGACCCCGACCACCGCACCCGGCACGTCCACGCCGACCCCCGGCGCGGCCGGATCCGGTGGCCCGGGGAGGACCCCGGAGCCGTCCACGGGCGTGGAGCCGTCGGCGTCGGCCGTGCCCCCGCCATCCGCCAGCGCGGAGCCCACGCCGAGCGTCGAGCCGACGCCCAGCATCCCCGAGGCGACGCCTGAGCCGACCCGCGGGCCCGTGATCGGCGTGGTCGTCCGCCCGACCCGTGAACCGACGCCTGCGTCGACCCCGGCCCCGACGAAGAAGCCCCGGCCCACGCCCAAGCCCCGGCCGACGGCCACGCCCACGCCTCCGCCGACGCCCACGCCGGCGCCGGTCGTGACGCCGCCGCCGGTCAAGGCCACCCCGTCGCCCAAACCCAGCCAGGGCCACGGCGCCAAGGACTGCCCGCCGCGCGGGCCGAAGGGCGAGCGAGCAAGGCCGGCAAGGCTCATCCACCGGGTCCCAAGTGGTGCCGGACGGAGCCGCCCGGCCACAAGCACCCGAAGCCGAAGAAGCACCCGCCGAAGGACCATCACGATCGGGCCGACCACCGCGATCGGACGGACCACGAGCGACGCGATCACGACCGTCATCACGAGACGGCCATCGTCGACTCGCCGCGCGGATCCAGGTCCGCCCACCGGTTGCGCACGTCACACGGAGCGCGCTAGGCTCCGATCCCCCGATCGGTACGGCCGGTCGACCCCAGATCCACGAGGAGGCTCCCATGGCGCCGTCGGATCCCCGGCAGACGAAGTTCGTCCTCGACGAGTCGCGGATCCCGCGTGCCTGGTACAACATCGCCGCGGATCTGCCCGTCGCGCCGTTCCCGCCCCTGCATCCGGGGACCCACCAGCCGATCGGGCCGGCCGACCTCGCTCCGCTCTTCCCGATGGCCCTCATCGGTCAGGAGGTCTCGGCCGAGCGCGAGATCGAGATCCCGGAACCCGTCCGCGACGCGTATCGGCTCTACCGGCCGAGCCCGCTGTTCCGCGCCCACCGGCTGGAGCGCGTGCTCGATACCCCGGCCCACATCTACTACAAGTACGAGGGCGGCAGCCCGGCCGGCAGCCACAAGCCGAACACCGCGATCCCGCAGGCGTACTACAACAAGGAGGAGGGCGTCACCCGCCTCGCGACCGAGACCGGCGCCGGCCAGTGGGGCAGCGCGCTCGCGTTCGCGGGCGCCCTGTTCGACCTCGAGGTCAAGGTCTACATGGTCCGCGCGAGCTACGACCAGAAGCCGTACCGGCGGATCCTCATGGAGACGTACGGGGCGGAGGTCGTGGCCAGCCCGTCGCTCTCGACCAACTACGGGCGTGCGGTCCTCGCCGAGACGCCGGACAGCCCGGGTTCGCTCGGGATGGCGATCAGCGAGGCGGTCGAGGATGCGGCCACTCGTGACGACACCAAGTACGCGCTCGGCTCCGTCCTCAACCACGTCCTGCTCCACCAGACGGTCATCGGGCAGGAGGCGATCGAGCAGATGGGGATGGCCGGCGAGTCGCCCGACGTCATCATCGGGTGCACCGGCGGCGGCTCGAACTTCGCCGGGCTGACCTTCCCGTTCCTCGGCCGGAACTTCCGCGACGGCGCGAAGCACCGGATCATCGCCGTCGAGCCCGAGGCCGCGCCGAGCCTGACCCGCGGCGTCTACGCCTACGACTTCGGCGACACCGGCAAGATGGCCCCGATCGTCAAGATGCACACCCTCGGTTCCGACTTCATCCCGGAGCCGATCCACGCCGGCGGTCTGCGCTACCACGGGATGTCGCCCCTGGTGAGCCTGCTCAAGGAGCACGACCTGATCGAGGCGCAGAGCGTCCACCAGCGCGCGTCCTTCGCGGCCGGCGTCCAGTTCGCGCGTGCCGAGGGGATCCTGCCGGCCCCGGAGCCGACCCACGCGATCAAGGTCGCGATCGACGAGGCCCTGGCGGCCCGGGAAGCGGGCGAGGCGCGGGTCATCCTGTTCAACCTGTGCGGGCACGGTCATTTCGACCTGTCGGCGTACGAGCGATACCTGGACGGCTCGCTCGAGGACTACGAATACCCGCTCGAGAAGGTCGAGGCCGCGCTGGCGGGCCTGCCCAAGATCTGATCGGAGCCCAGATGCCCAGACTCTCCTGCTGGTCCTGCGGTCGCCAGATCTACACCGTCGCGCCGCTCGAAGCGCTCTTCGCCGAGGAGCGTCGCTGCCCGCGCTGCGGCGCGTTCCTCCGGGAGGAGCGTCGAGAGACGGAGCGCCGGACGCACCATCGACGCACGAACCCGACCCACGACCCGGGTCCGCCCCGGCCGACACCCGCGGCGGACGCGCCGGACGCGAGCCCGGCTGCCGGGAACGGGCGCAAGCGGAAGGCGAGCCGACGCGGCGGAGCCCACCGCGATCGAGACGGACGCGGCCGCGAACGAGCGCCGGCTCGCCGAGCGCCGGCTTCATCGGCGTCGCGGCTCGGGGACGTCGCGGCCGTCCGCCTGAGCCATCGATCCGCCCGGCTGCCGCGAGCGACCGGGCGCGATCCGGACGGTGACCCGGGCCATGCCTGACCCGGGACCGTCGCGGCTGCGATACTCGCCGATATGCGGCTGGCGTTCCTCGGCTTCGGTCTGATCGCGGGCTCGATCGCCCGTGCCGTCCGGCTCGACCCGGCGGCCGGCGACTGGACGATGGCCGCCTGGTCGCCGAGCGGCGAGGGCCCACGCCAGGCGGCCGCCGATGGCGTCATCGACCTCGCGGCGACGACGCCCGAGTCCGCCCTCGCCGACGCCGACCTCGTCGTCCTGGCCGCGCCGGCGACCGACTGCCTGGAGCTCATCGACGCGCTCGCCGGTCCGTGGCGCGCGGCGCTGCCGCCGACGCCGTCGTGACCGACGTCGCCAGCACCAAGAGCGCGATCGTCGGCCGGGCCGATGCCGCCGGCCTGCGCTTCGTCGGCGGGCACCCGATGGCCGGACTCGAGACCACGGGCTACGCGGCCGCGGACGGGCGCCTGTTCGTCGATCGGCCGTGGGTGATCGTCAGCGGTGCGCACGCCGAGCCCGCCGACGCGGGCCGGGTCGAGGACCTCGCGACGGCCTGCGCGGCCCGCGTCGTCCTGCTCGACGCCGCCGAGCACGATCGAGCGGTCGCCGCCATCAGCCACCTGCCGCTGGTCGTCGCGGCCGCGCTGGCCGAGAGCGTCGCCGGCCTGCCCGGAGGACGATCGTGCCTCGGCGATGGAGCTGGCCGCGGGCGGCTGGCGCGACACGACGCGGGTCGCTCGCGGCGATCCGGCGATGGGCGCGGCGATCGTGGCCACCAACGCACCGGCGCTCGGCGCGCGGATCCGCGACCTGCGGGCGGTCCTCGACGGCTGGCTGGCCGAGCTCGAGCGGCCCGGCGGCCCCGATGAGGCCGCGGTCCGCGATCGCCTGGCGGCCGCCCGCGCGAGCCTGGACGAACGCCGGGTGAGCGACGAGCAGGTCTACGTCGTGCCGCGCGCCGCGGTGCCCGGACGAGGCGGCCTGGTACGGGTTGCGGACCGACGGGCTGGACGAGTTCGTGGCGGCCCTGGAGCGCGACGGCCGGTACGAGCCGCGGGATCGCATGGAGCGGGATCCGTCGTGCAAGCAGGTCATCCCGTACCTCGTCCTGCGCGACGGACCCCGGTTCTTCCTGATGCAGCGGACGACGGGGGGCGGCGACGCGCGGCTCCACGGCCGGTACTCGATCGGGGTCGGCGGTCACCTGAACCCGGGCGACGGCGGGATCCTCGGTGGGCTCGCGCGCGAGTGGCGCGAGGAGCTCGTCGCGGACTTCGTGCCCGCGTTCCAGCTGATCGGGCTGCTCAACGACGACACGACCGAGGTCGGCGCGGTCCATCTCGGTGCCGTCTACGTCGCGGAGGCGGCGGGCCGGCCGGTCGCGATCCGCGAGACCGACAAGCTGACCGGCGCTTTCGTCGACGGAGCCGCGGTCGCCGAGGTCGCCGACCGTCTCGAGACGTGGAGCCGGCTCGTCTTCGACCATCTCGCCGTGGCCGCACGATAGGTGGTGCGTCGCGGCCGAAGGCGGGTCCTATAATCGCGACGCCGGGGCAGTGACACGCTGACACGGCCAACCCGGCAGACATGTCCGACCCGGCGAGCTCCGTGGAGGTTTGATGGCGGCCAAGATCCTCGTCGTCGACGACGACGCGAACGTCCAGCGGCTCCTGCAGTACACCCTCAAGCAGGAGGGCTACGAGGTCGTCGTCGCACCGGACGGTGCCGAGGGATTCCGGCTCTGGGGCGCCGAGGCGCCCGACCTGATCCTGCTCGACGTGCAGCTCCCCAAGCTCGACGGCTACCAGGTCGCGACGAAGATCCGGAGCGAGGAGGGCAGCGCCAGGCACGTCCCGATCATCATGCTCACCGCCGAGCGGGAGGTCGAGCAGAAGGTCCGCGGTCTGCGCGCCGGCGCCGACGACTACCTGATCAAGCCGTTCCACCCGGCCGAGCTGCTCGCCCGCATCAAGAGCCTGCTGGCCCGCTTCGCCCCGAAGGACTCCTGCTGGCCCGGCCGCCGCTCGGGCGCGTCCTCGCGTTCTACGGCGCCAAGGGCGGCGTCGGCACGACGACCATCGCGATCAACGCGGCCATCGCGCTCCACCGCGAGCTCGGGCGGAAGGTCTGCCCTGGTCGACGGCAACCTGCAGTTCGGCGACCACCGCGTCTTCCTCGACCTCGGCCTCGATCGCAAGAGCATCGTCGACGTCGTGTCCGCGCCGTCGATCGACGGCGACCTCGTCCGGCAGGTCATGGTCAAGCACGATTCGGGCATCGACCTGCTGCTCGCGCCGCCCTCGCCGGAGACCGCGGAGCTCGTCCATCCCGAGCACCTGCCGTTCATCACCGAGCAGCTCGCGTCGCTCTACGACTACACGCTGATCGACGTCGACAAGCGGCTCGACGACGTCAACCTCGGCGTGTTCGAGGCGGCCGAGACCGTGTACGTCGTGATGACCGCGGACCTGTCGTGCCTCAAGAACGTGCGGGTCATCCTCGAGACGATGGACCACCTCGGCTATCCCCCGAGCAAGGTCCAGCTCGTCCTCAACCGCTCGAACGCGTTCACCGGCATCAACGTCAAGAACGCCGAGGGCGCGCTCAAGCGGACGATCGAGCACCAGATCGTGAACGAGTACCGCGGCGCGATCAGCGCGCTCAACTCCGGCGCGCCGTTCATGTTCACCAAGGCCGATTCGGTCCTCGGCGGCTCGCTGCTCCACTTCGCGCGGGCGGTCGACAAGCCCGTCGCCGCGGGAGCCACGGTCTCCGCCCGCTGAGGGACCACACGCCGCGATACGTCGCGGTGGACCGGGGGGTGAGCGCCCGCGCGTAGCCTCCGGGTCGTGCTGGCCATCGTCCCGTCCGCAACGCTCCACGGCCTCGACGGCCGCTTCATCCGGGTCGAGGTCGACGTCGCCCCGGGCCTGCCCGGGTTCACGGTCGTCGGGCTGGCCGACGCCGCGCTCCAGGAGGCGCGCGAGCGGGTCCGCGGCGCGCTGCGCAACGACGGCTTCGCCCATCCGCCGCGGCGGATCACCGTCAACCTCGCGCCGGCGGACCTGCGCAAGACGGGCGCGTCGCTGGACCTCGCGATCGCCGTCGGCATCCTGCTCGGGTCGGAGCAGATCCGGGCCGGTCCGGACGAGGTCGCGCTCATCGGGGAGCTGTCGCTGGGCGGCGAGGTGCGGTCCGTGCCGGGCGTCCTGCCGATGGTCGCCGCCCTGGCCCGGCGCGGGCTCGGGGCGTGTCGTGGTCGCGTCGGACGCCGTCGACGAGGCGCGGCTGGTCGAGGGGATGGACGTGGTGGGTGTCGCGTCGCTGCGCGAGGCGGTCGAGCTCGTCCAGGCCCGCCGGAGCCGTCGCGCTCCGGCCCGGCCGCAACGGATCGAGCTCGTCGGCGCGACCGCGTGCCGCCGACGACGGGGCGGCGCCCGCGCAGCCGGCCGCCGGGTCCGCTGGGACAGGCCGTGCCGGACCTGTCCGAGGTGCGCGGTCAGGTCGAGGCGCGACGCGGTCTGGAGATCGCCCTGGCCGGCGGTCACGGCCTCCTGCTGATCGGGCCGCCCGGGTCGGGCAAGACGCTGCTCGCGCGGACGATCCCGGGCCTCCTGCCGCCGCTCGACGATCGCGCGGCGCTGACCGCGACCGTCGTCGCGTCGGCGGCCGGCGAGGGTCCGATCGACGGATTGCGCCGCCAGCCGCCCTTCCGCGCCCCGCACCACACCCTGTCCTACGCCGCGATGGTCGGCGGTGGGCCGCACCTGTCGCCCGGCGAGGTGACCCGGGCCGACCAGGGCGTTCTGTTCCTCGACGAGCTGCCCGAGTTCGACCGCGACGTGCTGGAGGCGCTGCGCCAGCCGCTGGAGGCGGGCCGCGTGGCGATCTCGCGGGCCGGGCGCGCGACGACCTTCCCGGCGCGGTTCCAGCTGGTCGCCGCGATGAACCCGTGCCCGTGCGGCTTCGCCGGGTCGTCGGATCGCCCGTGCGCCTGTCCGACGCTCGTGCCGGAGCGGTACCAGCGACGCGTCTCCGGCCCGCTCCGCGACCGGATCGACCTGTGGATCGCGATGCCGCGCGTCGCGCCGATGGCTGCTCGTTCGGGGGCCGGACCCGGAAGGGTCGGCCGTCGTCGCCGCCCGGATCGAGGCCGCGCGTCGCGTCGCGCACGGACCGGACGAGCGGCTCGCTCAACGGCCGGCTGACCGGCCGGCGATTGCGCGAGGCGTGCCGCCTGGGGCCGCGCGCGGAACGGCAGGTCGTCCTCCTCGCCGAGATGGAACGAGCGAGTGGCCGCGGCACGGAACGCCTGCTCCGGGTCGCACGGACGATCGCCGATCTCGCGGGCGCCGCGGCCGTCGAGCCCGATCACCTCGACGAGGCCGCCTGGTACCGGTCGGCCGACGTGCGGCTCGCGGCCGTCGAGGTGCGCTGACATGCTCGGCGTCGGCGTCGACGGACCGATCGGTGCGGCCTCGCCCCAGGCCGAGGACGCGGCGGACACCGCGCGCAGGGTCCGACGGCACCGTCGACACCCGGGATCGAGGAACGGGACGCCTGGGCCGTCCTGGCCGGCGTGCGGGGCTCGGGCCGGTCGGCTTCGGGCAGCTCCTGCGCGCGGTACGGCAGCGCGGTCGAGATCCTGCGCGAGGCGGCGTCGACCGGAGGCCCGGCGCGGCTCGTCGCCGCGGCCGAGGCGGACGGCGCGGACGCGCGACGAGGCCGAGCGGACCTGACCCCGGAGCTCGCCACGGCGATCGCGGCGGCGGCCGAGGCGGCCGACCGCGACCGTCGCCCGCATCCGGGAGCTGGGCCTCGACGTCGTGACGGTCGAGGATCCGGCGTATCCGTCGCGCCTGGGCGCAGATCGACATGCCGCCACACCTGCTGTACGTGCTCGGCGATCCGGCCGCGATGGAGGGCGCGATGCGGCCATCGCCATCGTCGGCACGCGCCGGCCGACGAGTCCGGGTCGCTCGTGGCCTCGAGGCTGGCGACGAGCCTGGTCGAGGTCGGCGCGCGCGTCGTCTCCGGGCTCGCGGTCGGCATCGACGGCGCGGCGCACGCGGCCGCGGTCGACGCCGGCGGCACGACCGTCGCGGTCATCGGCACCGGCCACGCGGTCCTGCATCCGCGGGCGCACAGCCGGCTGGCCGACTCGATCGTGGCAGCGGGTGGCGCGGTCGTCTCGGAGCTCGGCCCCGACATCGGCCCGAGCCAGGGCACGTTCCCGCGCCGCAACCGGATCATCAGCGGGCTGGCCGACGCGACGGTCGTGGTCGAGGCGCCGGCCCGGAGCGGCGCGCTGATCACGGCCTCGTGGGCGCTCGAACAGGGTCGCGACTGCTTCCTCGTCCCGGGCGCGATCGATGCTCCGGCGTCAGCCGGCTGCCTGGCCTTCCTGCGCGAGTTCCCGGAGCGGACCCGGATCGTCTCGGGCATCCCGCAGCTCATCGACGACCTCGGCCTCGCGGACCGCCTGGCCGAGCCCGGCGTGTCCGGCGACGTGGCGGCCAGCCTGGGCGGTGTCGGCGAGACGGCCGGCCGGCTCGGCCGCGAGATCGTCCTCGGCCGGACGACGATCGACGAGCTCGTGGCCGTGACCGGCTGGCCGGTCGCGACCGTGCTCGCGGCGCTGACGATGTTCGAGCGACGCGGTCTCGTGGTCGGCGTCCACGGTCGGTTCCGACCGGCCGGCGGCCTCGCCGGCGTCGACCCGGCGACGGCCGCCAGCGGCCGCGACCTGCTCGCTGACCCGACCGGCGACGTCGTCGATCCCGCTCCGGCGCCCGTTGGGGTTTGCCCGGGGAGCGCGACCGATGCTACCCTTCGGCGAGGTCGCCCGCCCCCAGGGCGGCCGAAGTCCCCGCCCTCGATGGGTCCCCAGACCGACGAGCAGGAGCGTCTATTGCGTCAGGCCGTCCATGCGCTGCTGGCCGCCCCGCTCATCGTCGCGGCCACCTTCGCGGCGCTGCTGCGACGTTCGGGGGCCGCCCGATACGCCGTGGCGATCGGCCTGGCCCTGGTCACCGGTATCGGCGTCTTCGCACCACTCCGCCGGCCATCACCGTGGCGGTCCCGCCCGTCCCGATCGTGCCGCTGACCCAGTCGGCGTTCACGGCGGTCGTCGACACCGATCACGGCCTGACCGAGCCCGTCACGATCCATTTCAGCACCCCGATGGACCCGGCCTCGGTCGCGGCGGCCGTCGACGTCGAGCCCGCCACGGCCGTCGACCTCGCCTGGGCACGAGACCGGGACCGAGCTCATCGTCTCGCCGCGCACGCGCTGGCTCGGCGGGTACCTTCCACACCGTCACCGTCGAGGCGGGCGCCCTCGCCACCTCGGGCCAGCCGCTCGCCCGGCCCGCGCGTGCCGTCTTCCTGACCCGCGGCGCGACGACCGGCTCGATCGTCGCGACGACCACCGCCGGCGACCGCGTCGCCGTGTCGACGGCGTTCGACGTCTCCTTCGCCCGGCCCGTCGACGCCGCGACCGTCGCGACCGCGATCCGGCTCGATCCGCCGGTGCCCGGGGTCGTGCACGCCGAGCAGCCCGACCGATGCGCCCAGACCGCTTCACCTTCGAGCCGACGGCGCCGCTGCGCCCGGATGTCGACGTACCGGCTGATCGTGTCGGGCGTCCGCGACGTCGATGGTCTGATGCTCAGTCCCGTCTCGCTCGAGGTCCGGACGAGCCCGCGGTCCGGACGGCCCCGGCCCCCGGCGTCGTCCGGTTCCGGCCGCGCGACCGACGCGACCGGCCGTCGCCCGCGACGTCGCGCCCTGTCGGTCCGTTTCAGCCGGCCGATGGACCATCGGACCACCGCTCGCGCGTTCTCGGTCACGGGCGCGGGCAAGGCCGTCGCGGGCAGCATCCACTGGGCCGAGCACGACACGGTCCTCGTGTTCACGCCGACGCGCGCGCTGCCGGCCGGGCGAGACGTCGCGATGACGCGTCGCACGTCGCCGCGACGGACACCGCCGGCGTCCCGCTCGCCACCCCCGTCCAGGCGACGATCCGGACGAGCGGTGGATCCGTCGGCCCCGACGCCGTCGGTCGGCAGCGTGAAGATCAGCGGCGGCGGCAAGCCGGGCGGCGGTGGCAGCTGGGCGGCGGTCGAGACCTACTACCTCGGTCTCATGAACTGCACGCGGACCGGCGGCTGGGTCACCTCGTCAGGTGCCTGCAGCAGCCCCGGTGGCCGCAATGTCGCCCCGCTCAAGCTCGACGCCGGGATCAGCTCGAAGGTCAGCCGGCCGTACGCCAAGCGGCTCGCGGTGGGCGCCGACTGCAGCCACTTCATCGGCGGCAATCCCGGGCGACCGACTCCGCCGGGCCGGCTACTCGAGCTACCGCTGGGCCGAGAACATCGGCTGCCGCTGCGGGCGGTGCGCGCGCCGCGGTCCTCGCCTCGCACCTCTTCTTCCAGAGCGAGAAGTCGTACCAACGGCGGCCACTACGTGAACCTGATGAACGCGGCCTACGACCGGGTCGGGATCGGCGTCTGGGTCTCTGGCGGGCGGGTCCGCCTGGTGATCGACTTCTACCACCCCTGAACCGGACCATCGGGCGGCTGACGGCGCCGCGTCGCGCGGGCCACAGTCGGATCGTGATCCGCAACGTCATCCTCCACCTGAACAACGAGCAGCCGCTGCTGGCGGACCTGTACGAGCCGCCGTCGCCGGGCGACGTCGGCCTGCGCTGCACGAACCTGCGCCTGATGAACGGCAAGCGCCCGGTCTTCGTCGACGACGTCAGGTCCATCTTCTTCTTCCCGTACCTCCACATCCGGTTCGTCGAGATCCCGCCCGCGGCGATGGCCGGCGGCGACTCCTCTCGCGACGATCGACGACGACGTCGACGACGATGGCCCAGGTCGCGGCCCGCCGCCGGCACCCGAGCCCGAGCCCGATCTCGAGATCGACGAGGACTTCCTGCGACGCATCCGCGAGGTCTGACCGCCACCGCCGACGTGGCAAAGGGCGCGATAAGGACCCGGTGCTACACTCCCGGCCGTGCCAAAGAACCTCGTCATCGTCGAATTGCCTGCCAAGGCCCGCACCATCGAGCGCTATCTCGGCGCCGATTACCGGGTCCTGGCGTCATACGGTCACGTCCGCGACCTGCCCGAGAACCCGGGCAAGGGCAAGTTCGGCGTCGACGTCGACCACGACTTCGAACCGGAGTACGTGATCTCCGAGGACCGCCGCAAGCAGGTCACCGACATCGACGAAGGCGGCCAAGTCGGCCGACAGGTCTATCCTCGCCACCGACCTCGACCGCGAGGGCGAGGCGATCGCCTGGCACGTGGCCGAGGCCGCGCACGTGGCCAGCGACAAGCAGCAGCGGGTGACCTTCAACGAGATCACCGAGTCGGCGATCAGCGAGGCGTTCGCCAACCCGCGCGAGATCGACATGGACCTCGTCGACGCGCAGCAGACGCGCCGCATCGTCGACCGCCTCGTCGGCTACACGCTCAGCCCGCTCCTCGGCAAGAAGGTCCAGCGCGGCCTGTCGGCCGGGCGCGTCCAGTCGGTCGCCGTCCGCCTCGTCGTCGAGCGCGAGCGCGAGATCCGGGCCTTCACCGCGCGCGAGTACTGGACGATCCAGGCGATCCTCGCGACCGCAGACCGGCGAGACGTTCGCCGCGGAGCTCGTCCGCATCGACGGCGAGGCGCTCGACATCCCCGACGAGGCGACCTCGGACGCGCACGCCGCGGCCATCCGCGAGCTCCATCCGGTCGTCACCAAGCTCGGCACGCGGACCCAGAAGCGCTCGCCGGCGGCGCCGTTCACGACCTCGACGCTCCAGCAGGAGGCCAGCCGGCGGCTCGGCTTCAGCCCGAAGCGGACGATGTCCGTGGCCCAGCGCCTGTACGAGGGCATCGAGACGCCCGAGGGCCAGGTCGGGCTCATCACCTACATGCGGACGGACTCGACGGCGATCGCCGGCGTCGCGATGGGCGAGGCGCGCGAGGTCATCGGCGAGCGCTACGGCGAGACGTACACGATGCCCAAGGGCCGCGTCTACAAGACGAAGTCGAAGGGCGCCCAGGAGGCGCACGAGTCGATCCGCCCGACGAGCTTCCGGCGCGACCCGGACGCGATGGCCGCGTCGCTCAAGTCGGACGAGGCGCGGCTGTACCGCTTGATCTGGCAGCGCGCCCTGGCGTCGCAGATGGCACCCAAGGAGCTCGAGACGACGACGATCGAGCTGGCCGACGGCCGCTACGAGCTGCGCGCCTCGGCGACGAAGGTGCTGTTCGACGGGTTCTCCATCGTCTACACCGAGGGCCGCGACGACGCGTCGGCCGACGACGAGGACGAGGCCGGCGCCCGGCTGCCGATCCTGACCGAGGGCAGCGTCACCGACGTCGACGACGTCACGCCGACCCAGCACTTCACCGAGCCGCCTCCGCGCTTCACCGAGGCGACGCTGATCAAGGCGCTCGAGGAGCACGGCATCGGCCGGCCGTCGACGTACGCGGCGACGATCTCGACGATCACCGACCGCGGCTACGTCCGCGTCGAGGAGCGACGGCTCCACCCCGAGCCCGTCGCGGAGATCGTGACCGACTTCCTCGTCGAGCACTTCGGTGCCTACGTGGACGTCGAGTTCACGGCGCGGATGGAGGAGGAGCTCGACGAGGTCGCCACCGGCGAGCGCCCGTGGGTGCCGCTGCTGCGCGCCTTCTACGACCAGCTGCGGTCGACATCGACAAGGATCCGGACGCGCCGCCACCCGAGGCGACCGACGAGGTCTGCTCGCTCGGCCACCCGATGGTCATCAAGCTCGGCCGGAACGGTCGGTTCCTGGCGTGCTCGCTCTACCCGGAGCACAAGGAGACCCGGCCGGTGCCGGGCGACGAGCCGCCCCCGCAGGAGGGCACCGGCGAGGTCTGCCCGGAGTGCGGCCAGGGCACGCTCGTCAGCAAGACCGGCCGGTTCGGGCCGTTCGTCGGCTGCTCGCGCTATCCCGAGTGCAAGTACATCAAGAAGGACGGCCCGCCGCCGCCCGATCCGCTCCCGTTCGAGGTCGTCTGCCCGAAGAACAAGGACGGCCATCTCGTGCCGCGTCGCGCGCGACGGACCGGGAACGTCTTCTGGGGGTGCTCGAACTACCCGCGCTGCGACTTCACGACGAACAACGAGCCGCTCGGCGGCCTCCACGACACCGACGACGGGCCGCTGGCCCGCAAGGACGAGACGGCCCTGTGCCTGATCTGCGGTTCGACCAGCGACACGGCCGCCGCGGACATCGTGCCGGGCGAGAAGTACGCGGGCGGTCCGCCCAACCCGGAGGCCCTGGCACGGCCGGCGCGCGCGCGCGGCGGTGGACGGGCCGGCGGAGCCGCGAAGACCGGTGGTCGCGCGCGCGGTGGCGCCCGTGGCGGCCGCTCCACGACGAGGCGAACGCGCCCGGTCGAGCCGGCCGCCGACGCGTGAGCGCGGTCTCGGCCGCGACCGCGACCGACCCGTCCCTCGCGCGGTTCCTCCGTTCGCTCGCCGCGCGAGACGCCTCCCCACACACCCAGCGGGCCTACCGCACCGCCGTCGGCGACTACCTCGCCTGGCTCGCGGCACGCGGCACGGACTGGCGGACGCCGACCCGAGCCGACCTGCGGGCCTACCTCGGCGTGCTCGGTGACGGCCGGGCGCGCTCGACGGTCGCCCAGCGTCTCGCGGCGATCCGCTCGTTCCACCGCTGGGCGACGCGCAACGACCTCGCGCCGGGCGACCCGTGGGGCTCGATCGCGACGCCGCGCCTGCCACGTCGTCTGCCGCGCGTCCTCGAGGTCGAGCAGGTCGCCCGGATGCTCGCCGTGGTCGAGGACGATCTCGACGACGCGACCCGGCGAGGACCCGGAGCGTGCCGCCCTCCACGTCGCGCTCGCCCTCCGCGACCGGGCGCTGGTCGAGACCGCCTACGCCGCCGGTCTGCGCATCAGCGAGCTGGCCGCCGCGGACCTCGCCTCGCTCGACCTCCGCCGCGGCGAGATCCGCGTCCTCGGCAAGGGCCGCAAGGAGCGGATCGGGCTGCTCGGGCGGCCGGCCCGGGCCGCCCTGACCGCCTATCTCGAGGACGGCCGGCCGGTCCTGCTCGAGCGCCGCGTCGGCAGCGACGCGGACGCGCCGCCGGTCGAGATCTTCCTGAACCACC
Source organism: uncultured Chloroflexia bacterium (assembly GCA_963720495.1). Taxonomy (GTDB): domain Bacteria; phylum Chloroflexota; class Limnocylindria; order Limnocylindrales; family CSP1-4; genus SPCO01. The sequence goes on along the minus strand of CAVRFU010000001.1, from coordinate 176,038 downwards.
TCGGCCGGCCCGCTCGGCGTCCGCGGCCTCCGCTACCGGCTCGATCGTCTGTGCGCGCGGGCCGGGCCTGCCGGTCGGCGTCTCGCCGCACACGCTCCGGCATTCCTTCGCGACCCACCTGCTCGACGGCGGGGCCGACCTGCGGGTCGTCCAGGAGCTGCTCGGCCACGAGAACCTCGCCACGACCCAGATCTACACGCACGTCTCACCGGGTCGCCTGCAGGCCGCCTATCGGGAGGCCCATCCGCGGGCCCGTCGCGACCCCGCCCCGTGAGCGTCGGCGGGCTCGCTGGCCCGCGCCGGGCTCATCGTCTCGAGCGCGTTCCTGGTCTCGCGCGTCCTCGGCTACGTCCGGGTCATCGTCATCGCCAACGCGTTCCCCTCGACCGAGCTCGACGCGTTCTTCGCCGCCTTCCGGATCCCGGACCTCATCTTCCAGCTGGTCGCGGCGGGCGCCCTGTCGTCGGCGCTCATCCCGATCGTCTCGGAGCTGTTCACGACCAACGAGCGGGCGCGGGCGTGGCGCGTCGTGTCGACCGTCATCAACCTCATGCTCATCGGGCTCATCGTCTTCGCGGTCGGCCTGTTCATCCTGGCGCCCGGTGGTCGTCCCGTTCATCACGCCCGGCTTCGAGGGCGCCAAGCTCGACCAGACCATCGAGCTGACCCGGATCATGCTGCTCAGCCCGATCTTCCTGGCGATGGGCGCGGTCGCGACGAGCGTCCTCAACGCCGGCGGCCGGTTCGCGGCGTCGGCCGTCGCGCCGATCGTCTACAACCTCGCGATCATCGGCGGCGCGCTCATCCTCGGTCCGACGCTCGGCGTCGACGGGTCTCGCGCTCAGCGTCGTCGCTGGGCTCGCTCGGGCACCTGCTCGTCCAGCTCCGGCCGCTGGCCCGGATCGGCTTCCGCTACGACGCCCGGATCGACGCCGGCGACCCGCAGGCGCGCAAGGCGCTGATCCTGATGGCGCCGCGGGCGATCGGGCTCGGCGTGACCCAGATCACGTTCATCGTCGTCACCGCGCTCGCGAGCCTGCTCGGCGACGGGCGCCGTGTCCGACTTCAACTTCGCCTTCGCGCTGCTCCAGATCCCGCTCGGGATCATCGGCGTGCCGCTCGGCATCGTCGTGCTGCCGACGCTGTCGCGCGAGGCGGCGGTCGGCCGCGAGGCGGCCTTCGCGTCGCTGCTGACCCGCGCCCTGCGGCTCCTCATCTACGTGATGGTCCCGATCGCGGTGCTGACCGCGGTCGTGCGCCAGCCGGTCGTCGACGCCCTGTTCGGCGGCGGCAGCATCCGCCAGTCGGACCTCGACCTCATCGCGATCACGCTCGTCGGCTTCGTCGATCGGCCTGACCGCGCACGCCCTCATCGCCGTCCTGGCGAGGGCGTTCTACGCGCGGCAGGACACGGTCACGCCGGTCGTCGCGGCGGTCGGCGCCGTGGCCGTCAACTGCACGCTCGCGGTCGTCCTGGTCGGGCCGCTGGGCCTGCCCGGGATCGCCGCTCGCCATCGCGATCGCCGCCTGGCTCGAGGCCCTCGCCCTGCTGGCGATCCTCTACCGACGGCTGCCGCACTTCGAGCTCGGCGGCCTCGGCCGGGTCGGCGTCGAGGCGGTCGTCGGCAGCGTCGTGGCCGGGCTGGCGGCGGCGGTCGTCCTGGCCGGCTCGACGGCGCGCTCGGCGGCGGAGCCGGGGAGGGTCCTGCTCGATCGATCGTCGCCGATCGTCAGCGTCGCCTTCGGGGCGGTCTACGCGGGCGTCTCGCTCGCCTTGCGGATCCCGGAACTGCCGTCTATCGTCGGGGTCATGGCCGACGTGCTGCGCCGCCCGGTCAGGTCGTGACGGCCGTCGACCCATCGGCTGGGATCGGTTCGTCGAGGCGAGCGATCCGGGCTCGTATCTCCAGACGATCGCCTGGGCGCGGGTGAAGGCCGTCAACGGCTGGACCGCCCACACGATCGAGACGGCGCCGGGGCCGAGCGCATCGGCGCCCAGATCCTCGTCCGGCGGCCGCGACCGATGCCGTGGGGCTTCGCCTACGCGCCGCGCGGCCCGGTCGCCGGTACCTGGGACGCCGAGACGATCGGTGCCTTCACCGAGGCGATCCGGCGCGACCTCGCGGCGCTCGGCCGGGCGGGTCAGCCACGTCCGGATCGACCCGGAGATCGAGGAGAACGGGCCGCTCGACCCCGACGGTGCGCTCCGCGAGGCCCTGCGATCGCGCCGGCTGGCGTCCGGCACCGCCGATCCAGCCGAACGCGACCCGGATCATCGACCTCCGGCCGGACGAGGACGTGCTGCTCGCCGACCTGCGCAAGAAGTGGCGCCAGTACGTCAACAAGGCACGGACGGCGGGCGTGACGGTCGTCGATGCGGACGCCGGCCGGCTCGGCGAGTTCTACCGGATCTACCGCGAGACGGCGGACCGCGCGGGCTTCCTCATCCGCGCCGAATCGGCCTATCGCGACGTGTGGGAGGCCTTCGCCCCGTCGGGCAACGCCCGGCTGCTCTTCGCCCAGACGCCCGACGGCGACGCCGCAGGCGACCCTGTTCCTCGTGCGCTGCGGCCCGCGGGTGGTCGAGCCGTACGGCGGCATGACCGCGGCCGGCGGCGAGTCGCGCGCCAACTACCTGCTCAAGTGGGAGGCGATCCGGTCCTCGCGCGAGGCTGGCGCCACGAGCTACGACCTGTGGGGCCTGGCGACCGGCGGGATCGCCCACTTCAAGACCGGCTTCGGGGGCCGGGAGGTCCGCTACATCGGCGCCTGGGACCTCGTCCTGAGCCCGGTCGGGCGACGCGCGTACGAGATCGCGCAGGCGGCGCGCGTCCGCTGGGCGCGGCGACGCGGCGGCGTGTCCGGCGGCGAGAACGCCGCAGCGTTCGGAGCTGCAGATTGAGCGCAGCGCGGGGCGCGGTGACGCGGCGCGTTCGGCGCGATTGAGCGTTCGTGACGCGACGCCCGATGAGCTCGCCGACTGGGACGCCGGAACGGTCGATGCGCCCGGCGGTCACGTCTACCAGTCGCGCGCCTGGGCCGAGCATCGGCGGGCGAGCGGCTGGACGGCCGCGCTTCCTGGTCACGGATGACGCGGGGCGGACGCTCGCGCTGACCCGGTCGTGGTCGGTCCTGCCGGGTGGCAGCGCGTACGTGCCACGCGGGCCGGGTCCGGTCGCGACCGACGGCGCGCTCCTCGGGTCGCGCCTGGCGGCGATCGGGTTGGCGCTCGCCGAGGACCACATCGACGTCGTCGCCGCCGACCCCGAGGTGCCGGCCGCGGACGCCGCGTATCGCGCCACCATCGAGGCGGCCGGGTTCCACCCGATCGAGGAGATCCAGCCGTCGCGTCACCGGGTCACGCTGCCGCTCGCGGGCCGGACCCAGGACGACGGTCTTCGACGGGATCTCGAAGTCGACCCGTCAGCGGATCCGGGAGGCCGAGAAGCTGGACATCCGCGTCGTTCGCCACGACGCCCGCGACGGACCCGAGGGCCCGGGCGACGGGTTCGCGGCGCCCAGCGAGCCGCCGGAGCCCGCACTCGACCGGTTCTACGACCTGCTGCTCGAGACGGGGGAGCGACGGCACTTCTCGTTCGGTCCGCGGGAGGCGTTCGTCGGCTGGTGGACGACGGCGCTCGCGGCCGGCCACCTCGTCTACCTCGAGGCCCGGGGGAGCGGCGGGGCGCCCGCTCGCCGGCCTGATCCTGTATCGCCACGGCGGACGGCTCTCGACCGTCCACTCGGGCGACCACGCCGCGAGCGGAGACGCACCCGGGCGCGCTGCACCTGCTGCGCTGGCGGGCGATCGAGCTGGCGATCCGCGAGGGCTGCTCGGAGATGGATCTCGGTGGCGTGGACATCGCGGGCGCCCGCGGTGAACCGCAGGAAGGCGACGCCCTGTACGGCCTGTACCAGCACAAGACCTCGTTCGGCGGACGCTGGCTCGAGCTGACCGGCGCACACGAGCGCGTCTACGATCCGCAGCGGCTACCGGCTGGGCGGCTCGCGGACCGCATGGCGAGGACCATCAGCCGATGACCGAGCGCACGATCGCCGAGCTCCTGGCCGACGCCGAGCGGACCGGCTCGGCCGCAGCTCGGCGGGCTCATCGACCGGCTCGCCGCCGAGCATCGGGTCCGTGGTGCCCGGCGCGACGGCCGGGCGATCGGACCGGCGGGTCTCGCGGACATCACGGTCCGTGGCGTGACCCACGATTCGCGGGAGGTCCGCGCCGGCTCGCTGTTCGTGGCCGTCCCCGGGCTCCATGTCGACGGCCACGACTTCGTCGAGGCCGCCGGCACAGGCCGGCGCCGCCGCCGCGCTCGTCGAGACGCCGGTCCCGGACGTCGCCCGTCGCGCAGCTGGTCGTCGCGGACATCCGCGTCCGCCCTCGCGAGCGCCGCCGCCTGGTGGTACGGCGACCCGAGCGACGACCTCGCGGTCGTCGGGATCACCGGCACGGACGGCAAGACGACGACCTCGTTCCTCGCGATGGCCGCGCTCGAGGCCGCGGGCATCCGACCGGCATGACCGGCACGGCCGCGACCCGGATCGGCGGCGTGCAGGTCGCCAACGAGGAGCACGCCACGACCCCGGAGGCACCCGACCTGCAGCGTGCCCTGGCGGCGATGGCGCGTCGCCGGCGACGCCGCGGCGGTCATCGAGACGACCTCGCACGGCCTGGCGCTCGACCGCGTCGACGCGATCGCCTACGACGTCGCGATCCTGACCAACCTGACCCACGAGCACCTCGAGCTCCACGGCACGTGGGAGGCGTACCGCGACGCCAAGCTGCGGCTGTTCGAGAAGCTCCTCGGGCGCGGGCGCCGGCCGGGCGGGCGCCAAGCCGCTCGGCTGGCCCGCGACCGGCATCGTCAACGCCGACGACCCGTCGGCCGGAGCGTTCATCGGCGTCGCCCAGGAGGCCGGCGCCCGGGTCCTCACGTACGGCACGGACCCCGCCGCCGACATCCGGGCGACGCGCATCGAGGAGGACCGGCGACGCCTGCGCGTCGCGTACGACGCCCCGTCCGGCGTCGGCCATCGCTCGAGCTCCAGCTGGTCGGCCGGTTCAACGTCCACAACGCGCTGGCCGTCGTCGCCCTCGGCGAGGCGGTCGGCCTCGACCCGGCCGCCGTCCGCGAGGGCCTCGCCTCGCTCCCGCTCGTGCCCGGGCGGATGGAGCGGATCGACGCCGGGCAGCCGTTCGGGGTCATCGTCGACTTCGCCCACAGCCCGGCCTCGCTCCAGACGGTCCTCGACCTGCTCGCTCCGCTGGCCGCGTCGCGCGGCGGCGGGCTGATCGCGGTCTTCGGGTCGGCCGGCGAGCGCGACACGGCCAAGCGGCCGGTCATGGGCCGGATCGCCGGCGAGCGCGCCCGGATCGTGGTCGTCACCGACGAGGACCCGCGCGGCGAGGACCGTGACGCCATCCTCGACGAGATCGCGCGCGGCGCGGAGGCGGTCGGCCAGCGTCGCGACCACGACCTGCTCGTCATCGCCGACCGGCGAGCCGCCATCGACGCGGCGGTCGAGCGCGCCCGACCCGGTGACATCGTCCTGCTCGCCGGCAAGGGCCACGAGCAGGTCGATCATCGGCCCGGACGGCCCGGTCCCCTGGGACGAGCGCGACGAGGCCCTGGCGGCCCTGCACCGGGCCGGCTACGGCTGAGCGTATCCTTGGAGCGTATGGCAAGCACGACTCCACGCACGAAGGCAGCAACCGGCACCGCGACGGGCACTGGGACAGGGACGGCGTCGCGGCGCGGTCCGCGACGCCCGCCCGTCATCCCGCGCGAGGCCGGCGGGGCCGGCCCCGACCTCGACGCGCTCCACGCCAAGCTCGACGCGGCGATCCTCGCCGAGCATCCCGGCGCGGACCTCGAGCCGGTCGGCCGCGCGTTCGACCTCGCGGTCTCCGCGCACGAGTCGCAGAAGCGCGCCAGCGGCGAGCCGTTCGTCACCCACCCGATCGCCTCCGCCCAGATCCTGGCCGAGCTCGGGCCTCGACACGACCGCGATCCAGGCCGCGCTGCTCCACGACGTCCCGGAGGACACCGAGTACAGCCTGACCGACGTCGAGGAGCGCTTCGGGCCGGAGGTCGCCCAGCTCGTCGACGGCGTGACCAAGCTGTCGCGCTTCTCCACCCACAGCCACGAGCAGCAGCAGGCCGAGAACATCCGGAAGATGCTGCTGGCGATGGCCCAGGACATCCGGGTCGTCCTCATCAAGCTCGCCGACCGCCTGCACAACATGCGGACGCTGCACGCCCTGCCGGTCGAGAAGCAGCAGCGGATCGCCCGCCAGACGATGGAGATCTACGCGCCGCTGGCCGAGCGGCTCGGCATCTGGCAGATGAAGTGGGAGCTCGAGGATCTCGCCTTCAAGGCGCTCGAGCCCGAGCGCTTCCGCGAGCTGGCCAAGCTGCTCGACACGCGGCGCAAGGGCCGCGAGAGCTACATCGAGCGCGCCATCGCCGAGCTGCGACCGAGCCTCGCCGCGGCCGGGATCGACGCCGACATCGAGGGCCGCCCGAAGCACATCTACAGCATCTGGAAGAAGATGCAGCGCAAGGGCGCCGAGTTCGGCGAGATCTACGACGTCTACGCCATCCGCCTGCTCGTCGACGAGGTCCGCGACTGTTACGCGGCGCTCGGCATCGTCCATTCGATCTGGCGACCGATCCCGGGCCAGTTCGACGACTACATCGCGGTCCCCAAGAACAACCTGTACCAGTCGCTCCACACCGCGGTCATCGCGCTCGACGGCAAGCCCCTCGAGATCCAGATCCGGACCCACCAGATGCACCAGGTGTCCGAGGTCGGGATCGCCGCCCACTGGCGGTACAAGGAAGGCACCAAGTCCGACCGCGAGTACGACGCCAAGCTCGCCTGGCTGCGCCAGCTCATGGACTGGCAGCGCGACGTCTCGGAGTCGGACGCGACCGAGTTCGTCGAGGGCATCAAGCTCGACATCTTCCAGGACCAGGTCTTCGTGTTCACGCCCAAGGGCGACATCAAGGACCTGCCGGCCGGCGCCACGCCGCTCGACTTCGCCTATCGGATCCACACCGACGTCGGCCACCGGACGATCGGGGCCAAGGTCAACAACCGGCTCGTCCCGCTCGACTACCGGCTCAAGAACGGCGACATCGTCGAGATCGTGACGACCAAGGGCGAGCACGGCCCGTCGCGCGACTGGCTGAACGTCGTCCGGACCAGCCATGCCCGCGAGAAGATCCGGCAATGGTTCAAGCGCAAGGACCGCGACGAGAACATCGTCCACGGCCGCGAGTCGCTCGAACGTGAGCTGCGCCGGCTCGCGCGGACCTCCATCGCGGCGGTCGGGCAGGACCAGATCGCCGACGTCGCCCGCCAGTACAACCACGAGTCGGTGGACGACTTCTACGCGGCCATCGGCTACGGCGCGATCGGCCCGCAGGCCGTGGTCATGAAGCTGGGCGTGGTCGACGACGTGCAGAGCACGCTGCCGACCGTCGCCCCGCCCCAGAAGCTCGAGCGGACCGGCGGCGTCCGGGTCAAGGGCGTCGGCGACCTCCTCGTCCGGTTCGCCAAGTGCTGCCACCCGATCCCGGGCGACCCGATCGTCGGGTTCATCACCCGCGGCAAGGGCGTGACGGTCCACCTCCAGAGCTGTCCGACGGTCATCAACGAGCGCGAGATCAGCCGCCTGATCGACGTCGAATGGGAAGCCGCGCCGACCGAGAGCTATCCGATCGCGATCCGGGTCGAGGCCTACGACCGGACCGGCCTGCTCAGCGACATCACCCAGGTCGTGGCCGAGAACAAGGTCAACATCGTGGCCGCCCACGTCGGCGTCACGCCGGACCACACCGCCGTCGTCACGGCCACCATCCAGGTCCATTCGGTCTCGCAGCTGGCCCGGGTCATGAGCCGGATCGAGACCCTCAAGGACGTCATCAGCGTCCAGCGCGACCTGGGCTGACCCGGCCCCGTCCGACGCGCGCCCGCTAGACTTCGGCGCGATGCCCAACCTTCGAGCGCCGCGCGGCACGCGCGACCTCCTGCCGCCCGAGACCGCGACCTGGACGCGCCTGGAGCGGCTCGCCGCCGACCTCGCCGCGCGCTATGGCTATCGCCGGATCGAGACGCCGATGTTCGAGCTGACCGACGTCTTCGAGCGCGGCGTCGGCGAGGTGACCGACATCGTCGAGAAGGAGCTCTTCCGGCTGGCGCCCCGCGACCGACGAGGCGGAGGGCTGGGCGCTCCGGCCCGAGCCGACCGCCGGGATCGCCCGGGCGTACGTCCAGCACGGGATGCAGACCTGGCCGCAGCCGGTGAAGCTCGACCGAGACCGGCCCGATGTTCCGCTACGACCGGCCGCAGGCCGGCCGCTACCGCCAGTTCTGGCAGTTCGACATCGAGGCCATCGGCGATGCCGGGCCGGCCATCGATGCCGAGATCATCGAGCTCGGCTGGCGGTTCTACCGCGACGCTGGGCTCGCCGGCGTCGAGGTCCGGCTGAACTCGATCGGCGATGCGGCCTGCCGCCCCGCCTATGTCGAGGAGCTGACCGCGTACTACCGGGCGGTGCATCGACCAGCTGCCCGAGCTCGAGCGGACGCGGCTCGAGCGCAACGTGCTGCGCCTGCTCGATTCGCATGACCCGGCGATGGCCGCGCTCAACGCCGCGGCGCCGAAGATCACCGATCGCCTGTGCGACGCCTGCGCCGAGCATTTCGCCGCCGTCCGGGAGCATCTCGACGCGCTCGAGGTCGGCGTACCGGCTCGAGCCGGGCCTGGTCCGCGGCCTCGACTACTACACGCGGACCGCGTTCGAGTTCTACGTCACCGGTCGCGAGGGCCAGCAGCAGGCCATCGGCGGCGGGGGCCGCTACGACGGCCTCGTCGAGCTGCTCGGTGGCCGGCCGACGCCGGGCATCGGCTTCGGGATCGGCATCGATCGCCTCATCCTCGCCCTCGACGAGACCGGTGTGACCGCCGTCGCGGAGCCGGTCCCGGTCGCGGTCGTGGTCGGCGCCGACCCCGACGACACGGTCGGTCGCCTGCGCGTCGCCACGACACTGCGGGAGGCCGGCATCGCGGCGCGCGCGGAGCTCGGTCGCCGGAAGCTCGGCAAGCAGCTCGAGGCCGCCGCGCGCGACAAGGCCCACTTCGCGGTCATCGTGGGCGACGAGCTGGCGACCGGCGAGGTCGGCCTGCGCGACCTGGCGGCCGGTACCCAGAAGCTCGTCGATCTCGCCGACCTCGCCCGCGAGATCGAGCGCAGCCACGGGTCGCATCGCCACGGAGCCACCCCCGACTGAAGGTGGTGCGCGGCCGCGCCATCGCCGTTGACGGGTCGCGGCCTCGGCCCCACCATCGCCTGCGATGACCATCCCCTGGAGGACTCCGATGTCGACTGCTGGATCCGCACGGCATGCGGGGTTCCGGGTGGGAGGACCGCTCGCCGCGGCCGCCCTGATCCTGTTCACGCTCGGCGCGGCCGGCGTGTCGGCCGACCAGCCGGAGACCCAGCGAGTGACGACCGATGCCCGCGGCGTGGTCCATCCCCATGGCGGGGCGCGGCCGGGTGGCGGTTCGGCGGGATCCGAACCTGGTCTGGCACAACGGCGCCATCATGACCAGCTCGGTCGTCAAGGCGATCTTCTGGGGAAGCAGCTGGGGGTCGCCCGGCGACAAGATCAGCGGCCTCGACCGCTTCTACGGCGCGATCGGCGGGTCGAGCTACATGAAGACCAACACGGAATACACGGGCACCAACGGCACGGTCGGGACCGCCGTGACCTATCAGGGTCACGTCGTCGACACCACGTCCGTGGGCCGCAGGACGCCCGACACGGCCGCGATCGAGGCCGAGGTCGCCAGGATGATCACCAACCCCGTCGCCAACGGGTACTACCCGGTCTACACGGATCAGCCGCGCGGACATGCCGGCTACTGCGCCTGGCACAGCTACGGGAGCGTCCGGGGCGTGCCCGTCCAGTTCGGCTTCTTCTTCAAGCTTGACGGTGACGCCGGCTGTGACCCGGGCGATCCCGGAACGGCCCATTCGCAGGGCCTCGAGGCGCTGGCCAACGTCAGCGGCCACGAGCTGAGCGAGGCAGTCACCGATCCGCGGAACGGCGGGTGGTGGGACAAGTCCGGCGCGGAGAACGCCGACAAGTGCGCCTGGACGTTCGACGGCCTCGTGACGCTCGGGGGCGAGCAGTGGAAGGTCCAGGGCAACTGGAGCAACGCTGCGTACGCCACCAAGAGTGGCTACGACGGTGCGGGCTGCATCCAGGTGAAGTAGTCCTCGCGATGGCAGCGCGGGCCGCCCCGCGAGCGGTCAGCCGAGCAGCAGCCGGACGGCGACGATCGTCCCGACCACGATGATCACGCCCCGGAGCGCGATCGGGGACAGCCGCCGACCGACGTGGCGCTCCGAGCTGTCCGCCGATCGTCGATCCGATCGCGAGCAGGATGGCCGGGCCCCAGGCCACGGGCGCGACGAGGATGAAGATGATCGCCGCGACGCTGTTGATCACGGCCGCGAGGACGTTCTTGAGGCCGTTGAGCCGCTGCAGGTTGTCGTCGATCAGGATCGACAGCAGCGCGATCAGGATCACCCCCTGGGCCGCCCCGAAGTAGCCGCCGTAGATGCCGGTCAGGTAGACGGTCAGGACGAGCAGCGGACCGCCTCCGGGCCGCGGGGCATGCCCCAGCCGGGCGCGCCGCTCGACGACCCACTTCGACAGGCGGGGCTGCACGGCCACCAGCCCGCACGCGACGAGGATCAGCACGGGCACGATCCGGGCGAAGGCCGCGGCCGGGAGCACGAGGAGCAGCCCGGCCCCGGTCAGGCCGCCCAGCCCTGCCGCGATCGCCAGTGGACGCGCCCGCTCCCGTTGGCCCACCAGCTCGCGCCGGTAGCCGATCGTCCCGCTGATGGTGCCGGGGACCAGGCCGACCGTGTTCGAGACGTTGGCGACCAGCGGCGGATAGCCGAGGAGCAGGAGGGTGGGGAAGGTGATGAGCGAGCCCGAGCCGACGATGGTGTTGATCGTCCCCGCGGCGATGCCCGCGGCGATGATGACGAGCGCTTCGAGGGGATCGATCAAGCGGTGGCTCCAGCGGCGTAGGCGCCGGATTCTAGGGACGCGGCGGTACACTCGTCGGGACGTGCCGCACGCGAGGAACACACCACGATGAGAACGAGACGGGTCCTGCACAGCCCGACGGTCGAACCCGAGCCGTTCGATCCGGCTGCGTTCCCGGGTGTCGACGAGCGGCTGCGGGCGGACGGCGGGGCGGCCAGCGCGCGCTGGCGCGAGCTCGTCGACGCGAACACCACGATCATCGCCGACGGGGCGATGGGCACGATGCTGTTCGCCAACGGGCTGCTGTTCGGCGATCCGCCCGAGGTCTGGAACCTGAGCAAGCCCGACGTCATCCGGCGGATCCACCGCGGCTACCTCGACGCGGGCTCGCAGATCCTCATGACCAACACGTTCGGCGGCAACCGGATGCGGCTCAGCCTGCACGGTCTCCAGGATCGCGTCGCGGAGCTCAACCAGACCGCGGCCATCCTGGCCCGGAGCGAGGTGGAGGCCGCGGGCGGGACGGCGCTGGTGGCCGGCGACATCGGTCCGAGCGGCGCCATCCTCGCGCCGACCGGCACGCTCGACTACGACGAAGCGGTCGACATCTTCGCCGAGCAGGCGGCAGCCCTGGTCGCGGGCGGCGTCGACCTCATCTGGATCGAGACGATGTCCGACCTGCGCGAGATCCAGGCGGCCATCGAGGGTGTGCGTCGCGTCTCGCCCGGCATCGCCCTGATCACGACGATGACCTTCGACACGCGCGGCCACACGATGATGGGCGTCTCCCCGGAGCAGGCCGTCGCGTCGCTCAGCGCGTGGGGCGCCGATGCGGTCGGTGGCAATTGCGGCAACGGGCCGGACGAGCTGATCACGGTCATCGAGCGGATGCGCGCGGCCGACCCGAACGTCCGGCTCGTGGCGAAGTCGAACGCGGGGATGCCGGAGCTGGTCGACATGCGCGCGGTCTATCGCGCCGACCCGGCCACGATGGCCGCCGCCGCGCTGCGGATGCGGGACGCCGGCGCCTCGATCGTCGGCGGCTGCTGCGGCAACACGCCGGAGCATCTCGCGGCCATCGCGGCGCTCGTCCGCGACTGACGGCCGGCGGCCCGGGCGCGGCAGCCGATGAGCGAGTGGATCTACTTCATCCATCCCCCGCGTGAGGATTTCGCGGCGACGATGACCGACGAGGAGCGCGCGGTCTGGGGGATCCACTTCGAGCGCTTCGAGCGGCTGCTGGCCGAGGGCACGATCATCCTCGTCGGTCCGACGCTCGGCGAGACGAACACCGGGATCGCCATCTTCGAGGCCCCCGATGAGGCCGCCGCCCGACGGATCATGGACGAGGACCCGGTCCTGGCCGGCGGCTTCGCCCGCGGCGAGCTGCGACCGTTCCGCGTCTCGCTCCTGCGCGGCCGCGACGGCTGACGTCGCTCAGTAGATCAGCACGCGGTCGGCCGCGAAGGTCAGCTCCACGAGGCGGTCCGGCAGGATCATCGTGACCGGCAGGCCGCCGACGGCGTCCGGCCCCAGGGCGCGGGCCCTGCTCGACATCCCGGAGGCGAAGAGCGTCGCCCCACCGGCCACCAGCGCATCGACGTGCTCGCGCATGCTCCCGGTCCCGATGCCGTGGCTGATGTCGAGCGTCTCCGGCCGCAGATAGCTGACGCCGTCGCCACCGAAGAACACGTCGACGTCGTGGCCCGTCGCCAGCGCGGCCTTCGCCACGAGCAGGCCGAGAGCAGCCCGCGTCGGGTTCTCCGGACCGGTGACGATCTGAACGAGCAATCTGGGCACGACGTTCCCTCCCTACGCCGGATCGTCCCACTGCAGAAGCGCCAGCAGGTTCCCGTCCGGATCCTTGAACCAGGCCGCCCGCCCGGGCCCGATCGTGGCGATGCCACCCTCGGTCCGCGGCGATGCATACGACTCGAACACGACGCCACGAGCCTCCAGCTCGGCGACCTCCGCCGCGACATCCGCGACGGTGAACGCCATCTGCGTGTGCGTCCCCGAGGACGGCACGGATCCGCGCGAGATCGCGAAGACACTGCCGGGCGTCGTCTCGTAGAGCACGGCGCCGGGGCGCACGGCCAGCGGCGTCAGCCCGAGGACGTCCTCGTACCACGTGCGGAGCCGGTCCACGTCCGCGGTCGGCAGCGTGGCGTGGACGCGGCAGCTGGACAGCATCGTCGAACCTCCCGGGAGCTCCAGGCTCTACCATAGCCGAGCCATGTCACCGGAGAGCCCCAGCCTCGCCACGCCCTATCGCACGCACACGTGCGGGCAGCTCCGCGCCGCCGACGCAGGGGCGAGCGCCCGGCTTGCCGGCTGGGTCCATCGGCGGCGCGACCACGGCCAGCTCATCTTCCTGGACCTGCGCGATCGGCACGGCATCACGCAGGTCGTCATCGACAAGGTGGACGCCCCGGTCGCCCACGAGGCGGCCAGCCGGATCCGCCCGGAGTTCGTGGTGTCCGTGGCCGGCACCGTGGCGATGCGGCTGCCCGGCACGGAGAACGCGAAGCTGCCGACAGGTGCGGTCGAGCTCCAGGCGACCGAGGTGGACATCCTGTCCGAGGCGAAGACGCCGCCCTTCTACATCAACGAGCCGGACGCGCCGGTCGACGAGACCCTCCGCCTGAAGTACCGCTACCTCGACATCCGGCGCGAGCCGATGCAGCGCCGGCTGATGCTCCGCAGCCGGATGGTCCAGGCCATCCGCGAGGTCCATCACGCCAATGGCTTCGTCGAGGTCGAGACGCCCACGCTGATCAAGAGCACGCCCGAAGGCGCGCGCGACTTCATCGTCCCGAGCCGGCTCCAGCCCGGCACCGTCTACGCCCTGCCGCAGAGCCCGCAGCAGCTCAAGCAGCTGCTGATGGTCGCCGGCATCGACCGCTACATGCAGATCGCCCGGTGCTATCGCGACGAGGACCTGCGCGGCGACCGCCAGCCCGAGTTCACCCAGCTCGACCTCGAGATGAGCTTCGTCGACGAGGACGCCGTGATGGCCTTCGTCGAGGGGATGGCCATCGAGGTCTCGCGCGCCAGCGTGCCCGACCGGCCGCTGCTCCAGGTGCCGTTCCCGCGGATGACCTACGAGGAAGCCCTCGAGCGGTTCGGCTCGGACAAGCCGGACGTCCGCTTCGGCATGGAGCTGGTCGACCTCGGGAGCGTCCTCGTCGCGCCGGACGGCACCCCGTCGTCGGGCTTCGGCGTGTTCGACTCGGCCCTCGCGGCGGGCGGCCGGGTCAAGGCGATCGTGGCGCCCGGCATGGCCGGCGTGACCCGGCGTGAGATCGACGAGCTGACCGAGCGCGCGCGGCGGTTCGGGGCGAAGGGCCTGGCCTACCTCGCGCTCGAGCCGGGTGGCGACGTCCGCGGCCCGATCGCCAAGTTCCTGTCGGACGACGTCCAGCGGGCGATCATCGAGCAGTCGGTCGCTGCCGAGGGCGACCTGATCCTCATCGTGGCGGACGGCGCCGACGTGACCGCCGACGTCCTCGGCCGGCTCCGGGTCGAGCTCGGGGACCGGCTCGGGCTGGCCGACCCGGACGTCCTCTCCTATGTCTGGATCGATCGGTTCCCGATGTACCAGTGGGACGCCGAGATCGGTCGCTGGCACGCCACCCACAACCCGTTCTCCGGGGTCCTGCCCGAGGACGAGGCCCTGCTGGTCACCGCGTCCGGCGACCCGGACCGGCCGTCGCCGGACGACCCCGCCGGCCGTGCCCGGGCGCTCCAGTACGACCTGGCGCTCAACGGCTGGGAGCTCGGCGGCGGTTCGATCCGGATCCACCGGCGGGAGCTGCTCGAGCGGAGCTTCCAGCTCCAGGGCCACTCGCTGGAAGCGATGCACGAGAAGTTCGGGGCCGTCCTCGACGCGTTCGACTACGGGGCGCCGCCGCACGGCGGGATCGCGCTGGGCATCGATCGCTGGGCTGCGCTGCTCGCCCAGCAGACGAACATCCGCGAGGTGATGGCGTTCCCCAAGACGCAGTCCGGCAGCGACCCGATGCTCGAGGCACCGTCCCTGCCCGAGCCGGGCCAGTACGAGGAGCTCGGTCTCCGGTACGTCGGGGTCGCCGGGAAGGGGAGCTAGGAGGCAGGCGATGGATCGCCCGGGTGGACTGGGTGCGATCGGGGGCACGCCGGTCGTGCGCGTGAGCCGCGACGAGGGCGTCTGGTCGGGACCGTCGAGCGGCGCCAACCTGACCGCCGCCCTGGCCGTCGCGCGCCGGCTGGGCGCGGGCGCGCGGGTCGCCACGATCCAGGTCGATTCCGGGCTCAAGTACCTGTCCGGCGAGCTCTACACCTGAGCAGCGAGCTCGGGCCGCTCGCCTGGTTCGCCGAACGGCCGCGGCTTGCCGCCCTGATCGGGGCGTCGTGCATCGCGTTCTCCGGTGTCTTCTACCTGTACGCCGCGGTCTCGCCCTCGACCGGGACGTTCTACCGCGCGATCTTCGGCCTGCCCCTGCTCGTCCTCGTCGCGCTCGGCGAGCGCCGGCGGCACGGACCGTTGCCGCGGGAGACGATCCGGCTCGCCGCGATCGCGGGGGTCTTCTTCGCCGGCGACCTGATGTTCTGGCACCACGCCATCGAGGCCGTCGGGGCGGGCCTGGCCACCGTCCTCGGCAACCTCCAGGTGATCATCGTCGGGTTCTTCGCGTGGCTGCTGCTGGGTGAGCGGCCGTCGCGGGCCACGTTGCTGGCGCTGCCGGTCGTGCTGGCCGGGGTCATCCTGATCTCCGGCGTCGTCGGGTCCGGCGCGTACGGGGCGGCGCCGCAGCTCGGCGTCATCCTCGGCATCGCGACCGCGATCTGCTACTCGGCCTATCTGCTGATCATCCGGCGCGGCGGCCGCGATCCGCGCCGTCCGGCGGGACCGGTCGCCATCGCCACGGTCCTGGTGGCGATCTGCGCCTTCGTCATCGGGCAGGGGACCGGGGAGCTGGACCTGACCCCGCCGCTGCACAGCCTGTTCTGGCTGGCGGCGCTCGGGATCACCTCGCAGTCGGCCGGCTACCTGCTGATCTCGATCTCGCTGCCACGACTCCCCGCGATCATCACCTCGGTCATCCTGCTGGTCCAGCCGGTGATGTCGATGGGCCTGGCCATCGTGCTGCTCGGCGAGGCTCCCTCGGCGACCCAGCTGCTCGGCGTCGGCCTCGTGATCGGCGGGATCGCGGCCGCCACCTTGCCGGTCGGCCGGCTGCGCGACGGGTGGCAACGGGCACGCCCGTCGCCGACGAGCAACTGAGGGTCGGCCGGGGACGGCTCTTCCGCCCGACCCGCCCGCGTCCTACGGCTCGGTCAGCCCCGCTTCGGCCGCGACGTCGGCGCCCCACTCGTGGGTGTGTCCGGCCGGGGGATCCGGCGGCCCCTCGTACGCCGGCAGGTCCGCCGGCGCGGTGTCGACGTCGTGGACGACGCCCGGGTCGCCCATCTCGACGATCCGGCTGGGGACCGCCGCGACGAGATCGTCGACGACCTGCGGCGGCATCCGGTCCGGGGCGATCGCCCGGAGCGTGCCGAGGTGCGCCGCCGGCACCAGGACGGGCCAGCCGGGGTCGCCCTGCCAGGCCGGCCGCAGGATCGTGGCGCGGTCCGTGCCGTGCGCCTCGATCAGCGAGGTGATCGTCTCCGGCCCGACCCAGGTCATCCGGGCCGGCCAGATCAGGAACCCGGTCGTGCCCTGGACCTCGGCCGTCGCGAGCTCGCAGCCCCGGACCATCTGGCCGACGGGTCCAGCCTCGACCGGCGCGGGCGATCCGTAGACCGCCTCGGAGCCGGCCAGGGCCGCGGCGACCGCTCCGTCCGGGTCGGGCGACACGACGACGATCGGGAGCGCTCCACCGGACCAGGCCAGGTCCGCCAGACGTCGGACCCGCGGCTGGCCGAGCGTGTCGGCGAGCGACCCGTCCGGCGTCGCGGACAGGATGACCGCGGCGACCGTCATGCGTGACCCTCCTGGCGATACGTGACCATCAGCGTCCCGGTCGCACCGGTGGCGCGCGGTCTCCGACGCGGGCTTGCCCGGCCGGTTCGTCGCCCCAGCTGTGGGCGACCGGATACCAGCCCGCGGCGGCGAGCCGCGCGACCTCGAGCCGGTAGAACTCGAACGCCGCGGCCTGCGTCCGACGCCGGGTAGAGCTGGACGAGGACGGAGCCGCTGTCGGGCGGCGGACTGCCAGGTCCGCCCCGCAGTCGAAGCAGTGCAGGTTGCCCGTCGGCATCGCCTGCATCGCAATTCGGACAGGTGTCGAAGCGAGCCATCGCCGAAGGATACCGGGCGCGTCGCTGGCCGCGGTCCGGCATCCATGGGACAATCGGCCGTCCCATTCGATTTGGAGCAGTATCCGCCCGTGCCCGACGCCTCGA
This sequence comes from uncultured Chloroflexia bacterium, assembly GCA_963720495.1. Taxonomy (GTDB): domain Bacteria; phylum Chloroflexota; class Limnocylindria; order Limnocylindrales; family CSP1-4; genus SPCO01. Next base: position 158,563 of record CAVRFU010000001.1, on the reverse strand, counting down.
CCCCGAACCTCACCCAGGACGCCACCGCGATCCGGGCCGACCTCCGCAACGTCGCCATCGTGGCGCACGTGGACCACGGCAAGACCACGCTCGTGGACGCGATGCTCCGCCAGACGGGCGCCTTCCGCTCCAACCAGGCCGTGGTCGACCGGGTCATGGATTCGGGCGACCTCGAGCGCGAGAAGGGCATCACGATCCTGGCCAAGCAGACGACCATCGACCACGCCGGCGTCAGGCTCAACATCGTCGACACCCCCGGCCACGCCGACTTCGGCGGGGAGGTGGAGCGCTCGCTCCTGATGGTCGACTCGGTCCTCCTGCTCGTCGACGCGGCCGAGGGTCCGCTGCCCCAGACCCGCTACGTGCTCCAGAAGGCGATGGCCCGCCACCTGCCGGTCGTGGTCGCGATCAACAAGATCGATCGCGGCGATGCGCGGGCGGGGGAGGTCCTCGACGACATCTACGAGCTGTTCATGGATCTCGGGGCGGACGCCCACCAGATCGAGTTCCCGGTCGTCTACACCAACGCCAAGGCGGGCACGGCGACGCGCGACCTGGCCGTGCCCGGGACCGACCTCGGCCCGCTGCTCGACCTCCTCATCGAGGTCACGCCGCCGGTCACGTACACGCCCGACCACCCGCTCCAGCTGCTCGTCACGAACCTGTCCGCCAACGACTACGTCGGCCGGATGGCGGTCGGGCGGATCTGGAACGGGCGGATCCGGACCGGGCAGCGGATCGTGGTCGTCCGCGAGGAGGCGGACGACACCGCCGGCACGATCGAGCCCGGCCGCACGATCACCCTCAGCGGGACGGTGACCAGCCTCCAGACCGCCCACGGCATCGACCGGGTCGACATCGAGGAGGCCGGCCCGGGCGACATCGTCAGCGTCGCCGGCCTGCCCGAGGTGACGATCGGCGACACGCTGACAGAGCCGGGCGACCCGCGCCCGCTGCCGCGGCTCGACGTCGACGCGCCGACCCTGCGCATGACGTTCGGCGTCAACACCTCGCCGCTGGCCGGTCGTGAGGGCAAGTACGTCACCAGCCGTCAGATCAAGGCCCGCCTCGAGAAGGAGGTCCTCGGCAACGTCTCGATCGAGGTCCGGCCGGCCGAGTCCAGCGAGGCCTTCGAGGTCCGCGGCCGGGGCGAGCTCCAGCTGGCCGTGCTCATCGAGCAGATGCGGCGCGAGGGCTTCGAGCTGACCGCGTCGCGCCCCGAGGTGCTCCTGCGCGAGGTCGGCGGCGAGATCCAGGAGCCGTACGAGCGGATCACCATCGACATCCCGCCCGACTACATCGGGGAGATCCAGACCGCGCTCGCCGGGCGCAAGGGCCGGCTCGAGCAGATCTCGACCGACACCGACGGCCGCGTCCGGATGGAGTACGTGCTGCCTGTCCGCGGCCTGATCGGCTATCGCGGCCAGCTGCTGACCGACACGCGCGGCACGGCGCTCCTGCACCAGATCGGCGAGGGCTACGGGCCGTGGGCCGGCGAGGTCACCCACCGCACGAACGGCGTCCTCGTGTCCGACCGGGCCGGGACGTCCAACGCCTACGGGCTGTTCAACCTCGAGCAGCGCTCCGAGCTGTTCATCGGCGCGGGCGTCGAGGTCTACGAGGGGATGGTCGTCGGCGAGAACGCGCGCTCGGGCGACATGGACGTCAACCCGACCAAGGAGAAGAAGCTCACCAACATCCGGACCCACTCGCATGACGAGTCGCTCCGGCTGACGCCGGCGCGACCGATCACGCTCGAGACGGCGCTGGAGTTCATCGCGGCGGACGAGCTCGTCGAGGTGACCCCGCTGTCCATCCGGCTGCGCAAGCGCGCGCTGTCGCAGCACGACCGTCGTCGCGCGGCCGGACAGGCCGAGGACCTGCGGCGCTCGGCGGAGCGCGACGCGACGCCGGCGGGCTGAGCTCCCGCGCCCTGCGAGCCCCGTCGGCCGGCGGATCAGCCCGGGGTGTCGTGTGCCGCGCGCTGTCGATAGCTGGGTGTCGCCGGCTGGTCCCTGCGCCAGGCCATGTGGAGCAGCACGGTCGCCCACATCCGGTAGGGACGCCACGCCTCGGCGATCCGGGTCCAGGTCGCATCGTCCGGTGGCTCAGGCAAGCCGTACGCGGCGCCGACGGCCGTCCGGCTGATCTCGTCGCCGAGCGGCAGCGCATCCGATGGCCCGCAGCCGCGGGTCAGGATCGCCTGGGCGGTCCACGGCCCGACGCCGGGGAGCGCCATCAGCTCGCTCAGGGCGTCGGCTTCGGGGAGTGCGCGCAGCCGCTCCGTGTCGAGGCGCCCGTCGATGGCGGCCCGGGCCAGGTCGTGGAGGCGGCCGACCTTGACCGAGCTGAGGCCGGGCACGTCGGACGCCTCGAGAAGGCGTTCCGGCCGCGGGAACGGCGCGCACGACGGTCCCGTCGACCTCGATCTCGTCGCCCAGCGATGCGGCCAGCCGCTCCTTGACGATCCGCCCCTGGCGCATCGAGATGCGCTGACCGATGACGAACGAGGTCGCCGCCTCGTACGCGGAGTAGAAGCAGACCGGCCGGAGCCAGTCGAAGCGTGCCTGGACCGCGCCGAGGACGGGGTCGCGCCGTCCGACCGACTCCCACTCGCGGCCGTCGTGATCGAGCGAGAGCGACCGGGCGACCTGGCGTCGTACCGTCCCGACGTCCGTCGAGCCATGGACCTCGCCGTGGACGTTGCCGTCGTCGGCCTCCCAGACGTCGACCGCGGCGCTCCCTGCCCAGCCCTCGACCGGGAAGGTCGCCAGGAGACCGGATCCGGAAGCCCGGGCACCGATCCCGGCGGGGAACCCGCCTGCGAACTCGCGCGCGGCGTCGAGCGAGAAGCGGCCGAGTGGCTCGATGACGAATGTCGACGCGTGGGTCACCCGCCGATGCTCTCACAGGGGACCGGTGTACGATCGGGGCCATGCCGATCTACCTCGATCATGCGGCCACGACGCCGCTGCGGCGCGACGTCCTCGACGCGATGCTGCCGTTCCTGACCGAATCGTTCGGCAACCCGAGCTCGGCCCACGCCTACGGGCGCGTCGCGCGGGCGGCCCTCGACGATGCCCACGAGCGCGTCGCGGCCCGACTCAACGGCGAAGCCCGCGAGATCGTCTTCACGTCCGGCGGCACCGAGGCGAACAACCTCGCGATCAAGGGCGCGGCCTGGGCCGGCAAGGGCCGCGGCCACCGGATCGTGACCTCGTCGGTCGAGCATCACGCCGTCGGCCACACCCTCCGCTACCTCGAGAAGTTCGGCTTCGAGGTCGTCGAGCTGCCGGTTGATCGCTACGGCCGGGTCGACCCCGACCAGCTCGAGGCGGCGCTCAACGACAAGACCATCCTGGTCTCGATCATGCTCGCCAACAACGAGGTCGGCACGATCCAGCCGGTCGCCGAGATCGCCGCCCGGGTGCGGACGCGCAAGGGCCTCCTGCTCCACGTCGACGCCGTCCAGGCCGCGCCGTACGTCGACCTCGACGTCGAGGCCCTCGGCGCCGACCTCGTGTCGCTCGGGGCGCACAAGTTCGAGGGGCCCAAGGGTGTCGGCGCGCTGTATGTCCGCCACGGGACGCACATCCTCGCCCAGCAGCAGGGCGGCACCCAGGAGCGCCACCGGCGCGCGGGCACGGAGAACGTCGCCGGTGCGGTCGGGCTGGCCGCCGCGTATGACCTGTCGTGCGCGGAGCGGCCGGAGACCGTGGCGCGACTGCGCGAGCAGCGGGCGCGCCTGTCCGACGCCGTTCTGGTCGTGCCCGGCGTCGAGTCGACGGGGCATCCCAAGGACCGGCTGCCCGGGCTTCTGTCGATCGTGGCTCGCGACACGGACGGCGCGTCCGTCGCGATGTCGCTGGACCTCGAGGGCATCGCCTGCTCGGTGGGTTCGGCCTGCACGACGGGCTCGACCGAGGTCAGCCACGTCCTGTCCGCGATGGGCTACCCGGACGAGGAGGCGCGCGGCGCGCTCCGCCTGTCGCTCGGCCGGACGACGACCGACGACGAGATCGACGAGGCGTGTGCCGTCGTGCCGCGGGTGATCGCGTCGATGCGGCTCGGCACCGCGGCCGTGGCGGCGGATCCGCTGGGGCAGGGCGTGCCCGCGTGAGCCGGATCCTGGTCGCGATGTCCGGCGGCGTCGACTCGTCCGTCGCCGCGGCGCTCCTCCGCGGGCAGGGCCACGAGGTCGTCGGAGTCTGGATGCGGCTGCACGACGTCGCCGATTCGTACTCGGAGTTCAAGAAGAGCTGCTGCTCGCTCGATGCGGCCGACGACGCGCGACGGGTCGCGGCCCAGCTCGACATCCCGTTCTACGTCATGAACCTCGAGCGCGAGTTCGATGCCGGCGTGCTCCAGCCGTTCCTCGACGCCTATCTCGGCGGCGAGACGCCCTCGCCGTGCGTCGACTGCAACACCTACGTGAAGTTCGGCGCGCTTCTGGGCCGGGCACGCCACCAGTACGAGTGCGAGGCGGTCGCGACCGGCCACTACGCTCGGCGCGACGTCGGACCGGATGGCCGGGCGCGGCTGCGACGGGCGCGCGACGAGGACAAGGACCAGACCTACTTCCTGTACGGCCTGCGCCAGGACCAGCTGGACCACGCCCGGTTCCCGCTGGGCGAGCTGACCAAGCCGGAGGTGCGCGCGGTGGCTCGCGAGCTCGGCCTCGCCACCGCCGACAAGCCCGAGAGCCAGGAGATCTGCTTCGTTCCCGGCGGCGACTACCGCGACGCCCTCCGGGAGCGCGCGGGCTGGGTGCCGGAGGCGGGTCCGCTCCTTGACGCGGACGGCTCGCGGGTGGGGGAGCACGGCGGGACGCCCGCCTACACCGTCGGCCAGCGACAGGGCCTCGGTGTGGCCCTCGGCGAGCCGCGCTACGTGAGCCGGATCGACCCGCTGACCAACACCATCACCCTCGGTCGCCGCGTCGACCTCGAGACGACCGTCATCGAGCTCGAACGGTCGAGCTTCGTCGCCGGTGACGCACCGGCCGGTCGCGAGCCGTTCCGGGCCGACATCCGGATCCGTCACCGGTCGACGCCGATCCCGGCGACCGTGCGTCCCGCCACGCCGGACGAGCCGTCGCGCGGCGGACGATGGCTGGTCGAGACCGACACGCCGGTCTGGGCCGCCGCGCCGGGACAGGCGGCCGTGCTCTACGACGGCGACGTGGTCATCGGCGGTGGGCGGATCGCCCGGCCGATGCCGACCGCCCCGACCGACCCGCCTGCGCGTCGCGCGACCGCAGCGTCACCCCGGATCCCGGTCGGGAGCCGCCGATGAACGTCGACCCGGCGATCATCCTGTCGGCGCTGGTCGGGATCTTCCACGCGTCGCTGTACGTGCTCATCCGCGGAACGGCCAGCGGGCGCCTGCCGGTCATCGTCGTGGCCGCGATCCTCGGGGCGTGGGCCGGTGACGCGCTGGCGGACCGGCTCGGTCTCGACGTCCTGACGATCGGCGACTTCCACCTGCTCGGCGCGTCGATCGTTGCCTGGGTCGGGATCGCCGTCTCGACCGCGGTCGCGATCCTCGGTCCGTCGGAGCGTCGCGCGTGAGCCGCCGCTCCGACGACCTCACGACGGCGACGTTCCTGCGGGGCCTGACGCTCGGCGCGATCCTGGGCGCCATCATCGCCGGCTCGTCGATCTGGTCGCGCCGATTCCGGCGCAACGTCGACGGCGGGTCGCGCTAGACGGTCAGTCGCCGGAGCCGAGCTTGTGGCTGGTGCTGATCTCGACCCGTCCGCGCTCGTCGGCGGCCGGATGCTCGACGAGGGCGATCAGCCGGGCCGCCATGAACCGGCCGGTGCGCACGGGATTGCCGGAGCGCGTCACCTCGCGGACCTCGACGACACCGCGCGTCGTGACGACCTCGATCCGGCGGCCGGCCTTGGTCGCGACGATGTCGAACGTCTGGACGCCCTGGCCCGTATCGACCACGGCCTCGACTCGGTCGCCCTTCATCGCCGCATGCTACGCCCGCGCTCCGACGCCGGTGCGACCGAACGCGGCGCTCAGGTCGTCTGGACGGCGATCTCGAAGGTCGCCTTGTAGCCGTCGCCGTCCTTGACCACGTCGAGCAGCGTCATCCCCTGGCTCTGCTGGTAGATGCCGTCGCTGGCGTTCGGCACGTCGGGCTTGCCCTTCGCCGCGTAGACGCCCGTGCTGTACACCGCGTCGCTGAAGGCGTCGTCGAAGAACAGCTGTGACGTGAACTCGAGACCGCTGGACGCGGCCGCGTCGGTCCGGATCTTGAAGTGGATGTGGACCGCGCGACCCTGGTACCAGCCCGGATAGATCGTCACGATCCGGGCCTTCCCGGCGGAGTCGGTGTGCTGGTAGCCGCGCAGGTAGTCGTGCCCCTGCTCGCTGCCGACGTCGGAATACTCGCCCGCGGCGTCGCAGTGCCACACGTCGACCAGGACGCCCTCGAGCGGGATGCACGCGTTGCCGTCGACCTGCGACACGACCCAGTCGATCGTCAGCACGGCACCCTCGCTGGTCGAGCCGTCGGACGTGTCGATCCGGATGTCCGAGCGGTCCAGGTTCTCGTTGACGTAGTACGGGCCCTCGGTCAACTCCGGGACGACGACGCAGGAGGGCAGGGAGCTCGCGACCGCCGCCACGGATGCGGTCGGGGCCGTCGTCGCCGCCGTGCCGGTCGCCGAGCTGCCGGCCGATGCCGCGCCGCTTGCCACGGAGGCCGGGGCACACGCCGCCGCGACGACGGTGACCGAGGCCGCACCCATCAGCGCGAGCACCTCGCGCCGGGTCAGGACGCGCCCGATGAGTCGGTCGTCGTCGTCCGGATCGAAGGCCGGAGCAGGAGGCGGTGGGGTCAGCGGTCGGGTCATGTCGGGCTCCTTCGGAGAGGCAAGCGTCGCGCCGAGCGTGGCCCCCACTCCTGAGAACCGGCTGAGACGGCCCTGAGAAGCCACGGCGGGCCGCGGAGCGTCGTTCGCCGGACGTCGACGCCGCCCCGGCCCGGGTCAGGCTGCTGTGCCCGGTCCCGCGACGAGCACGGCCGCGAGCGCCAGGGCCGCCGGCAGCGCCTGGACGACGAGGATCCGCCGGTTGACGGTCGCGGCTCCATACACCCCGGCCACGACGACGCAGGCCAGGAAGAAGATCCGGACCTGGAAGGCGATCGGGCTCGCTCGCGACGAGGCCCCAGATCAGCCCCGCGACGAGGAAGCCGTTGTACAGGCCCTGGTTGGCCGCGAGCGGCGCGGAGGCGTCGGCGAAGGCCTGGTCCGTGCCGAACGCCTGCAGCCCCCGTGGCGTGCGCCACAGGAACATCTCCAGCACCACGATGTACACGTGGATCGCCGCGACGAGGACGATCAGCGCAGTCGCGATCGTGGCCATGCCACCCTCCCGGATCCGGACATCCGATCGGCCGCACGGGACCGATGATGCCGGGCAGCATTCGGCCCGGCGCGAGCCGTGTCAACTCGGGCGCCGGGCCGTGGGCTGGGGCCGTCGGGCCCGTGGATCTCGGCCGGATCAGCTGTGGACGGGTTCCTTCTCCGCCTCGACCAGGTCGAACTCGGTCCAGGCGCACATCGGGCACGTCCAGGTGGCGAAGACGGGGTCCTTGGCGGCGTCCTGGGTCGACGGCCACGTGACGCGGGCGTCGATCCGGCCACACTGTTCGCACTTCCTCGCGACGGCCATGGTGGGTACCTCCGGCTGCGGTGCAGGGACCTGCACGGTAGGCCGTGCCGGGTCGCAGGCGCATCAGTCCGTCGGAGCGCCCCCCTTGCAGTCGCCCGACACGAACGGTTGAGTACCATTGCGTCCGATGCCGCCTCCCGTCCAGACCCACGACCCGCGGATCGTGGCGCTGCCAGCCGCCGAGATCCGCCGCCGGTTCGTCGAGTTCTTCGCCGAGCGCGGCCACACCGTCGTGCCCAGCGCGAGCCTCGTGCCGGCGGGCGATCAGACGCTGCTGTTCACGAACTCCGGGATGGTCCAGTTCAAGGACGTCTTCGTCGGTGCCGAGACCCGCTCGTACACGCGGGCGGTCGACTACCAGCGCGTCCTCCGCGTCGCGGGCAAGCACAACGACTTCGAGGAGGTCGGGCGCACGCCCCGCCATCACACGTTCTTCGAGATGCTCGGCAACTGGTCGTTCGGCGACTACTTCAAGCGCGAGGCGATCCACTGGGCCTGGGACTTCCTGACCCGGGACCTCGGCATCCCGGCCGAGCGTCTGGCCGCGACCACCTACAAGGACGACGAGGTGGCGCGTCAGGTCTGGCGTGACGAGATCGGCCTGCCGCCCGAGCGCATGGCCGTCTGGGGCGACGTCGACAATGGCGACGACGCCAACTTCTGGCGGATGGCGGAGACCGGGCCGTGCGGTCCGTGCAGCGAGATCCACTTCGATCGTGGCCTGGAGTTCTCCGAGGGGCCGCACTGCATCCCGGACCACTCCGAGACGTGCCCGCGCTGGCTCGAGATCTGGAACCTGGTGTTCATGGAGTTCGACCAGCTCCCGGACAAGCGGGTGCCGTTGCCGTTCACGAGCGTCGACACGGGTCTCGGCCTCGAGCGCCTGGCCAGCGTGCTCCAGCAGGTCCCGACGAACTACGACACGGACCTTTTCACGCCGATCCATGCGCGGATGCGCGAGCTCCTGGGCCACGACCCGGACGCGTTCGAGAACGAGCGGTTCAGCTACCAGGTCATCGCCGACCATTCGCGCGCCGTGACGTTCCTCATCGCGGACGACGTGCTGCCGTCGAACGAGGGCCGCGGCTACGTCCTGCGCAAGCTGTTCCGGCGCGCGGTTCGCCACGGCCGTCTGCTCGGCCGCCGTGAGCCGTTCATGGCGGAGACCGCTTCCGTGGTCATCGACATCATGGGCGAGGCGTACCCGGCCCTCATGACCCGGCGTGACGAGATCCTCGGCGTCATCGGCAGGGAAGAAGCGCAGTTCGCGCGGACGCTCGATTCGGGGACCCGGCTGCTCGAGGCGGAGATCTCGAAGGTGGAGCCCGATGGCCGCCCGGGGGCCGTCGTCGGCCGGCAGGCGGACGCGCTGGCCGCGGATGCACCGGTCCTCCCGGGCGACATCGCCTTCAAGCTCCACGACACGTACGGGTTCCCGATCGACCTGACCGTCGAGCTCGCCGCCGAATACGGGGTCCGGGTCGACCGTCCGGGGTTCGACGCCGCACTGGCCGAGCAGCGCGAACGGTCGCGGTCCGGCACGAAGGCGCAGCTCTCGAAGCACGCCGAGCTCGCCGCGCTGTACGGCGCCATCCAGGCGCGCGTCGGCGACCCGGCCTTCCTCGGCTACGAGACGACGACCGCGGAGGGCCGGGTCGTCGCGATCGTCCGCGACGGCATGGAGTTCGACGAGCTGACCGGGCACGGCGACGCCGAGATCGTCCTCGACCGGACGCCCTTCTACGCCGAGGGCGGCGGCCAGGTCGGGGACCACGGCACGATCCGCGAGCCGGGTGGCGGCAGCGAGCTGTTCACGGTCACGGACACCCAGAAGCCGGTCGGCGGCCTGATCGTCCAGCGCGGGACGCTCCACGGGCGCATCCGGGTGGGGGAGACGGTCGAGGCGGTCGTCGACGCGGACAGGCGCGCGGACACCATGCGCAACCACACGGGGACGCATCTGCTGCATCGGGCATTGCGCAACGTCGTCGGCGAGCGCGCTCGCCAGGCGGGCTCACTGGTGACGCCGGACTACCTGCGCTTCGACTTCCCGTTCGATCGCGGGCTCACGCTCGACGAGCTCCACGCGATCGAGGACGAGGTCCACCGCATCATTCGGGAGGACCGGCCCGTCTCCATCGCGTTCATGAGCATGGCTGAGGCGATCGAGGGAGGCGCGGACGCCTTCTTCGACGAGAAGTACGGCGAGACGGTCCGGACCATCCGTGTCCAGGACTACAGCTTCGAGCTGTGCGGCGGCACGCACGCCCGGGCCACCGGCCAGATCGGCGGCTTCCTGATCACGGCCGAGCGGAGCATCGGCTCCGGCATGCGCCGCATCGAAGCCGCGACCGGGCGCGCCGCCGACGAGCTCGTCCGTCGGCGTTTCGACGCCCTCGAGGGAGCGGCGTCGGCCGTCGGTGCCCAGTCCGTCGACGGCATCGGCGAACGGATCGCGGCGCTCCAGGACGAGCTGCGCGAGACGAAACGACGGCTCAAGGCGGGCGCCGGTGCCGGGCTGCCGCGTGCCGGCGAGCTCGCCGGCACGGCCACAGACGTCGCGCCCGGCGTCAGGCTGGTCGCGGCCGCGCTCCCGTTCGAATCGATGGACGCGCTCAAGGCGTCGGCCCGCGACGTCAGCGGCGCCCTCGGCTCGGGCGTCGTCGCGCTCGGCCTCGACGCCGACGAGCCGCAGCTGTTCGTGACGGTCTCCGACGATCTCGTCGAGCGCGGGATCTCCGCGGGCGATCTCGTCACGGCCGCGATGCCGGCGCTCGAGGGCCGTGGCGGCGGCAGACCGGGGATGGCACAGGGCCGGGGCACACGCCGGGAGGGTTTGGCGGACGCGCTGGCGGCGATCCGGTCGCGCCTCGAGACCGGGGCCTGATGGCCTTCTGGCGTCGGATCTGGCAGCGCGACGCCAGCGAGGCGCTGGCCGCCTGCACGGCCCTCGACGTGGGCACCGAGTTCGCCAAGGCGCTCGTCTTCGACATCGACCCATCCGGCCACGGCTCGGTCCGGGGCGTCGGACGCAAGCGGCAGGGCCTGTCGCACATGCAGTCGGGCACGGTCGCCGACATCGCCGCGGTCGTCGACAACTGCGCCGTCGCCCTCCAGGAGGCGGAGGAGATGGCCGGCTTCCGGCCGACGCAGGTCGTCATCGGGATCGCCGGCGAGCTGGTCAAGGGCTTCACCACGACCCACAGCCAGGAGCGCAAGAAGCCCGACCAGCCGATCACGGAGGCCGAGCTCCAGCGCCTCATCGACGCCGTCCAGCGCGAGGCGCTCCACGAGGCCGAGCGGGCGATCACCTGGGAGACCGGGCTGCCGCACGTCGACGTCCGGCTCGTGCACGCCGCGGTGACGGGCGCGTCCATCGACGGCTACGCGCTGACCAACCCGGTCGGCTTCCAGGGCCGTCACGTCAAGATCGGGATCTTCAACGCCTTCGCGCCGCTGGTCCACCTCGGCGCGCTCCAGAGCGTCGCGTCGCAGCTGGACCTCGAGCTGCTCGAGATCGTGGCCGAGCCGTACGCCGTCGCACGCGTCCTGGGCAGCGACCAGATCCGCCAGGCCGGCGCGCTGTTCGTCGACGTCGGCGGCGGGACGACGGACGTGGCGCTGGTCCGCCAGGGCGGCATCGAGGGGACCCGGATGTTCGCCCTCGGTGGCCGCGCGTTCACGAAGAGCCTGGCCGACCGGCTCGACCTCCCGTTCCCGCGAGCCGAGGCGCTCAAGGTCGACTACGCACGGGGCGTGACCGTCGACCACGGCGAGGAGGTGGCCACGATCGTCGCCGACGACGTGCGGGTCTGGGCAGCCGGCGTCGAGCTGGTCATGGAAGAGCTGTCCGGCGGCGATCTCCTGCCCGGCCGGATCTTCCTGTGCGGCGGTGGGTCGCGCCTGCCCGAGATCCCGGCCGCCCTGGCCTCCCAGGCCTTCTACGAGCGCCTCCCGTTCGCCCGGCCGCCCGGAGGTCGTCGTGATGTCTCCGGACCAGATCGAGACCATCTCCGACGCCACCGACCTGCTCGTCGACCAGCAGGACGTCACCCCGCTCGGGCTCGCCTTCCAGGCCATCGAGCTGCAGACGTCCGAGGACGCCCTCGACGCCGCGCTCCGTCGCGTCCTTCGGGCGATGAAGGTCTGACATGGCCGGCCGGATCATCTACCTCGAGGTCGACGACGAGATCACGTCGGCTGCGGCCCGGATCCGGACCGCGGAGGCGGACCGACTGGCGGTCGTCCTGCCGTACGGGTCACGCGTCGCGACCTCGCGGATCAACTTCCGGCTGCTGTCGCGCGACGCGCTGACCCACGAGAAGCGCCTGTCGATCGTGGCCGGGGATCCCGCCACACGGGCGCTGGCCGCGTCGGCCGGCCTGCCCGTGTTCGCCTCGGTCGCCGAGTACGAGTCCTCGCTGGCCGGCCTCGAGGACGAGGAGTCCCCGGCGCGCGGTCGAGGAGCGGCGGCTGTCGTGGCCGCGACTCCGGCCCGGACGGAGCCGGACGAGCCGGCCGGCGACGGCACACTGGGTCTCGTCGTGCCGGCAGCGGCGGCCGCTGCGGCGACGGCCGGCTCGGGGCGCGCCACATCCACGGGTGACCCCCCCGCGCCCGGCGAGACGGTCCGGGCGCCGATCTATCCGGCCGGCGCCGCCGCCGGGGCGGGCGCCGCGCTCGCGCCCACGCCCACGGCCCCTTCGCGGGCCGGTTCCGGCGGCCGGACGGGGTGGGATCCGGACGCCGTGGCTGATCGGCGGCGCCATCCTCGCGCTGGCGCTGCTCATCGGTGCCGTCGGGGTCTACCTGCTGCTGCCGTCCGCGACGATCGCCGTCACGCCGAGGCCCGAGCCGGTCGGACCGATCCAGATCACGGTCGTCGCCGATACCACCGCCACCGCGCCCGACGCGACCGGCGCCGTCGTCCCGGCCAAGCTCGTGACCGTCCCGGTCGCCGTGGATGACACCTTCCCCGCGACCGGCAAGCGGGTCGAGCTGACCAAGGCGACCGGGACAGTCCGGTTCGAGAACCTGGACCCGACGAGCTCCAACCGCATCGTCGCGGGGAGCCTCGTGTCGACCGGCGCCAACGTCCGCTTCCGGACGATGGTCACGATCACGGTGCCACGGGCCGAGCTCGTCGGCCTGACCATCTTCCCGGCCCGGGCCAGCGTCAAGGTGACGGCGGTCGAGGGCGGCCCGGACGGCAACGTCGACCCGAACACGATCGACCGCGTGCCGCGCGGCGAGAACGGGCTGTTCCTCAAGGTCACCAACCCCGCGGCGACGACGGGTGGCGATCGCAAGGAGTTCACGCGGGTGACCCAGGAGGACGTCGATGCGGCCGTGGCCGCCCTCAACGCCTCGCTCCAGGAGGCGTTCCAGGAGGCCATGGCGGATCCCGCCCAGTCGGCCGGTGGCGCGACGGTCTTCCCGGCGACGGGCCAGCTCAGCGAACCGGTCCCCACGGTCCCGCCCGAGACGCTCGTCGGCCAGGAGGTCGCCACGTTCGCCCTCGGCCTGTCCGCGACCGGGACGTTCGTGACGGTCGATTCCGCGCCGGTCTCGGCCATCGCGGAGACGCAGGTCACCGCCGCCGTCGCAGCCGACCATCAGCTCGTCCCGGACTCCACCCAGATCGACGTCGGCGATGCCGTGATCGTCGGCCAGCGGGTGAGCTTCCCGGTCACCGCGTCGGCCGAACAGGTCGCGGTCCTCGATCCGGCCGAGCTCGAGGCGATGGTCCTGGGCAAGCCGGTGGAGGAGGCGAAGGCGATCCTGGCGCCGTTCGGCGAAGTCGAGATCTCGGTCTCGCCCGACTGGGCCGGGACGATCCCGAGCTTCGAGAGCCGGGTCGACCTGACCGTCGAGCACCCCGTCGAGGTGGTGACGCCGGGACCGTCCGCCGTGCCCGGGTCGTCGGCCACGCCGGAACGGTCGGGCGCGCCCGCGTCATCGGCCTCGCCGGCTCCATGACCCGTCTGCTCGGGATCGACCTCGGCGAGCGCCGGGTCGGTCTGGCCCTGGCCGACGACGACGGATCGGCGGCGCAAGCCCTGACGACGCTCCGCCGCGGGCGCGATCTCGACGCCGACGCAGCGGCACTGCGGACCGTCATCGAGTCCCGAACCGTCGACGAGCTGATCGTCGGTCTGCCCCTCGAGGCGGCCGGGACGGAGGGCCCCCAGGCGGCCCTGACCCGGACCTGGGCCGACGCCATGGCCGTTCGGCTCGGGATTCCGGTAGCATTCCGCGACGAACGACTGAGCAGCCATCTCGCCGAGACCCGTCTCGGCCCGATGAAGCGCGGTCGATCAGGCGGACCGCCGAGCAAGACCCAACGCGATGCCTATCGGGCGCGGGTCGATCGAGAGGCCGCCGCCATCATCCTCCAGGACGAGCTCGACACACGTGCCGGTCGTCGTTCGTCCATGCCACGACCACCGGACCCCCAGGAGAACCATCGATGACGATCCGCTCCGGCGGACGCCCCCGGGACCGCCGCGCGGCCCCGGCCCCCACGTACGATCCAGACGCCTACGCGACCGACACGATCCCCGAGTTCTCGGAGCCGATCCCGCGCCAGCGCGGCGGCGGGCGCGGGGGCGGCGGGCTGATCGGCTTCCTCAAGTTCCTGATCTTCGCGCTGGTCCTCGCCGCGATCGTCCTGGCGGTCGCCCTGACCGCCCTGCGACCCGCGGTCGGCACGGCCGTGATGGCCGTGGCGGACGACAACCCGGCCGTGCTCCAGCTGCCGTTCGTGGCGGACATCGTGCGCGAGAACCTGGGCACGGCCCTGACCACGCCGGCGTCGACGGATCCCGCGCAGGTCGAGTTCCTGGTCGAATCGGGCGACTCGGCCAAGACCATCGCGATGCGCCTCCAGAGCGAGGGGCTGCTCTCGGATGACCGCACGTTCATCTTCATCGCCACGACAGACGGCCTGACCGGCTCGCTCCAGGCCGGCACCTTCGTCCTGCGCAAGAACATGACCCCCGACCAGCTGGTCGTGGCCCTGCTCAAGCCGCCGGCCGTCCCGTTCGTCGACATCGCCCTGCGGACCAGCCTTCGCCTCGAGCAGGTGACGGCCAAGCTCGAGTCGCTGACCTCGCTCCAGATGGACGCGTCCGAGTTCTACGAGATCGCGAAGTCGCCGCCGGCCGAGCTGCTCGCCGACTATCCCTGGCTGGCGGCTGCGCTCAAGGACGCGCCGAAGGGCGCCTCGCTCGAGGGCTTCCTGTGGCCGGCGACCTATCGGGTCCTCCCGGACACGACGCCGGAGGAGCTCATCCGGCTGATGCTCGACAAGTTCGCGTCGAATGTCGGACCTGACCGGATGGCGGTCGCCAAGGATCGCGGGCTGAACTTCTACCAGGTCATGACCATGGCCTCGATCGTCGAGAAGGAAGCCCAGCTGGACGAGGAGAAGGCGCTCATCGCGGGGGTCTACAGCAACCGGCTCGACCCCAAGAAGTGGCCGACCGGCCTGCTCCAGTCCGACCCGACGATCTTCTACATCCACGACACGCTCGAGCTGGCCAAGCTCAAGGTCCCCGATTGGACCAAGTTCGTCTTCTGGGCGCCGATCAAGGGCGGCCTGACGGACGAAGAGCTGCCGCCGGACCTGGCCGGCTACAACACGTACACGAGCGCGGGCCTGCCACCCGGGCCGATCTCCACGCCGACGCTGGCCTCGATCGACGCGGCCCTGGAGCCCGATACGAAGGACGGCTACCTGTTCTTCGTGGCCAAGGGGGACGGCAGCAAGACGACGGCGTTCGCCAAGACCCTCAAGCAGCACCAGGCGAACGTCAAGAAGTACGTCAAGCCGGCCCCATGAGCCGCGGCGCGGCCGCGGGAGACCTGCCGGTCCCGGCGGACTTCGGGGTCGCACCGACGCCCGCCGACCTCGGACGTTGGGAAGAGGCGGACCGAGCCGCCCGGCCGGCACGGCTGGCGCGGCTGAGGGCGCGGTTCGCCACGGCCGGCGTGGACGCCTACTTCGGAGTCCGGCGCGAGCACATGCGCTACCTGACGGGCTTCACCCTCGGCGAGGGCGAGGAGAAGGTCGCCGGCAACTCCGGGCAGTTCCTCGTCGGCGCGGAGGACGTCGCGGTCCTGGCCGATTCGCGCTACACGATCCAGGTGCGTCGCGAGGCTCCCGAGGCGCGGCTCGTCGAGTCCTACAACGATCTCCCCGCGCGGTGGCCGGATCTCCTGGCATCGGCCGGTGCCCGGCGCGTCGCCGTGGAGGCCGGGTTCGTCTCGCACGCCACCTGGGAGAAGCTCGCCGCCGCCGCGCCGGACGTGGAGCTGGTCGCCGTCGAGGGCTGGCTGGAAGCCGACCGCGCCGTCAAGGAGCCCGCCGAGATCGAGCGCATCGCGGCCGCCTGCGCGGTCGCGGATCGTGCCCTCGCCGCCCTCCTGCCGGAGATCCTGCCCGGCGTCACCGAGGCGCAGCTCGCGCTCCGTCTCGAGTGGCTGATGCGGACCGGCGGCGCCGAGGCGCTCGCGTTCGATGTCGCCTGCCTGGCCGGACCGGAGGCGGCCCTGCCCCACGGCGCTCCGGGCGATCGACCGGTCCGGGCTGAGTCCGTCCTGCTGTTCGACTTCGGGGCGCAGGTCGCGGGCTACCGGAGCGACATGACCCGGACCCTGTTCGTGGGTGAGCCATCGGCCCGCGATCTCGACGTGTACGACCTCGTGGCGCGCGCCCAGTCGGCCGCGATCGAGGCGGTGGAGGGCGCCGTCGCACGGGTCGCGGGCGGGGACGGCGACGCTGCCGGACGGCCGGGCCATCGATGCGATCGCACGCGACGTCATCGCGGCCGCCGGCCACGGCGAGCATTTCGGCCACGGGACCGGGCACGGGATCGGACTGGCGACGCACGAGGCACCGTCGCTCGGGCGACTCGCGCCGGAGACGCCGCTGCCCAGCCCGACGGTCTTCTCGGTCGAGCCCGGCGTCTACCTCGAGGGCGAGATGGGCGTGCGGATCGAGGATCTCGTCGCCGTCGATGCCGCCGCCGGCCGGGTCGAGCGCCTGACCCGGTTCCCGCGCGATGTCATGGTCGTCGGCGGCTGACCGTGTCGACCGGCGGCCGGTTCGCCGTGGTCGCCGCGCTGCTCGTCGCACTCGGCGTGATCGCCGGCTGCGGCGCCGCCGCTCCGTCGGGCCCGGCGCCGTCGCCACGCGTGACGTGCGTCGGGATACCCCCCGAGAAATGCGATGAGGCGGTCGCGTCGGTCATGCGCTCCCTGCTGGACGCGTCTCCGGAGGCGATCGACGTGACCTGTGTCTCGAGCGGCTGTACCTCGTCGGCCGGGTCGATGGACACCGTGGTCACGCTCTCCGGCGGTCGCCAGCTCCACGCGAACCCGTTGACCTGGGGGAATGGCGGTGGCCCACAGCTCCCACCGGTCGTGCCCGGCATGCCGCCGTTGCCGGTGGCTCCGATCTGCCTGGGCATTCCCGACGAGATGTGCCGGCAGATGGCCGGCTCCGAGTTCCCGCGAAGCGGCGCTCCACGGTGGTGTCGTGAAGATCGTCGTGAGCTGCACGAAGAAGCCATGCACGAACCAGAAGGGCGAAGGGACCACCGTCGATCACGTTCGGCGACGGGACGGAGGACGGCAGCGGCGGCTGGGGCTACGAGAACGCCTCCGGGGGCTGACGGGGCGGGCGCCACCGGCCCGTCTGATACGATCGGGCCCTCGATCCACCATCCGACCCCGCCGGTACGCGCGTCCTGCTGCGGCACGACCCACCCGCGGGCACGTCCAGGAGCCCCATCCGCATGATCAGCACCGGCGAACTCAGAAAAGGCGTCGCCATCGAGCTCGACGGCGAGCTCTGGCAGATCCTCGACTACCACCACATCAAGATGGGCCGCGGGTCCGCCCAGGTCCGCATCACGCTGCGCAACATCAAGCGCGGTCAGACCGTCGAGCGCTCGTTCCAGGCCGGGACGAAGTGGCCGCGCGCGTCGATGGAGAAGCGGCCCGTCCAGTTCCTCTACCGCGACGGCGACGACCACCACTTCATGGACAACGACACCTACGACCAGTTCATCCTGACGACCGATCAGCTCGGCGAGACCGCCCAGTACCTGACCGACGGGATGACCCTGGATCGGACCAGCTACCAGGGCGAGACGATCGGCGTCGAGCTGCCGGTGACCGTCGACCTCAAGGTCGTCGACACCGAGCCCGGCTTCGCCGGCGACACGCAGTCCGGCGCGCGCAAGCCGGCCACGCTCCAGACCGGGCTCATCGTCCAGGTCCCGATCTTCGTCGAGACCGGCGACTCGATCCGGGTCGACACCCGGACGGGGGAGTACCAGACCCGCATCTAGGGTCTGCCGCGATGCGCGACGAGGAGCCGCCGGACTGGGCCCTGCCGAGCTGGGACGCGCTCCCGGCTGACCCGACCGAGCGCGGGGGACTCCGGCCGGTCGGCCCGGGCATCACCGCCAGGCCGGGCACGGACGCCGCGGCTCTTGCCGCCGTCGAGACCGGTCGTCCCGGGCAGCCGACCGCGCCCGGCACGTTCGGCGTGCGGATCCTGGGCGTCAGCGAGGTCACCCGGGCGATCCGCGGCGCGGTCCGGACGGACCCGCGGCTGGCCGACCTGTGGGTCGAGGGCGAGATCGGCCGGGTCACGGTGTCGTCCGCGGGCCACGCCTACTTCGCGCTGAAGGACGAGCGCAACCAGCTCCAGTGCGTCTGGTTCCGTGACCAGCGGATCCGCTCGGCGTTCGAGGCGCAGGCCGGGCTGCGTGTCGTGGCGCACGGCCGGATCGACCTGTTCGAGCCGCAGGGCGCGCTCCAGCTGTACGTCGAATCGATCCAGCCGGCGGGTCTCGGCGACCTGACCCTGCGGTTCGAAGCGCTCAAGGCGCGGCTCGCGGCGGAAGGGCTGTTCGACACGGCGCGCAAGCGGCCGCTGCCGGCTCGCCCGGCCACGATCGCGGTCATCACCAGCCCGACCGGAGCGGTCTGGAAGGACATCTGCCACGTCCTCGGGCGGCGCTGGCCGCTGACCCGGGTCGTCCTCGTGGCCGCGCAGGTCCAGGGCGAGTCGGCGCCGGCCAGTCTCGTGGGCGCGTTCCGCAAGGTGGAGCGCTACGCCGCGAGCCGGATCGCCGCGGGCCGGCCCGACGAGGCGCCCGCGGTCACCATCCTGGCCCGGGGTGGGGGATCGCTCGAGGACCTGTGGGCGTTCAACGACGAGGCCGTCGTCCGGGCCGTGGTCGCCCATTCGATCCCGGTGGTGTGCGGCGTCGGTCACGAGGTCGACGTCACGCTGGCCGACTTCGCCGCCGACGTCCGGGCGCCGACCCCATCCGCCGCCGCCGAGGTCGTGGTCCCGGACCGCGCCGACTTCCTCGCCTCGGTGCGGAGTGGCGGGCGCCGGCTGGATGGCGCGGTCGCGGCGCGTCTCCGGACCGCGTCCCGCGAGGTCTCGGGCGAGCGACGTGCCCTCGAGCGGTTGAGCCCGGTGGCGCAGCTGGCGAGCGCACGCGAGCGGGTCGGGCTGCTGCTCGACCGCGCGACACGGGCCGTCGTCGCGCAGGTGGCCGAGCGTCGACGGACCGGCGACCGGCTCGCGGGCCGTCTTCTGCCGACGCTTCCGGCACGCCTGGCCCGTGACCGCGGCCGGGTGGAGCGTGCGTCGGTGCTGACACCCCTTGCGAATCGTCGGGTCACCGGTGCGCGGGCCTCGCTCGGCACGGCCTCGGCGGCACTGGCCGTCCTCGGGCCACAGGCCACCCTCGATCGCGGCTATGCCATCGTCCGCCGAGCGGGCGACGGGCGGATCGTCCGTGATCCGGCGGACGCGCCGGGCGGCACGCGGCTGGCGGTGCGCGTCGCCCGCGGTGAGCTGCCGGCCACGGCGGACGAACCCTGACCGCGAACGGCCGGCGACCTCCGATGAACGTGCTGGTCGCGCTCGTCGTCTTCGTCCTGCTCGTGACCGCCCTGGTCGTGGTCGGGCTCCGGCTTGGTATGCTCCTCGCCCCACGGATCGACCGGCTCACCGCACCGCACGACGAGGCTGAGGGTGGCGACGACGACAGACCGGACGACTGACCCCGCGATCGATTCGCTCTCGTTCGACGACGCCCTCGCCGAGCTCCAGCGGACGGTGGCCGAGCTCGAAGCCGGTGGCCAGCCGCTCGAGGCCGCGATCGCGCTGTACGAGCGCGGCGTCGCGCTCCAGGCCCGCTGCGAGAAGCTGCTGGGCGACGCCGAGCTGCGGGTCCAGCAGCTGGTCGCCCGCGCCGGTGGCGCGCTCGAGACGCGCGACGTCCGGCCCGAGGACGCGACCGAGGAGCCTGCGGCGAGCTAGGCGGGCGGCTCCGAACGGCTCAGCCCGGGGCGACGTTCAGGTTGAACCGGAAGCGGTTCTCGGGGTCGTAGCGCGCCTTGATCGACGCCAGTCGGGCGAAGCGCTCGTTGCCGAAGGCGAGCCGGACACGTTCGATGGACTCGTCGACCGGGGCGTAGTTGGCGTAGCCGGCCCCGGACAGCGTGCCGACCGACAGCCGGTCGGCCGACTCGCGGGCCCAGGCCAGGTGCTCCGGATCGGTCGCGGCGTCGTCCCAGATCGCGAGCGCGCTCGCGTTCCAGGTCGCGGCCCGCTGACCGAATGCGGCGCCGCCCTCGGGCTCGGTGTGGGCCGCGCCGCGGATCGCCTCCATCAGGATGATGCTGATGCCGTGCGGCCGGGCGCGCCATCGACTCGACGACCCCACCGATGACCGACTCGTCGAGGCCGCGCAGGAAGTGGCCCTTCCAGTAGTGGCGAAGCCCGAACGGCAGACGACCGCTCATCGCCTGGAGGTCGGGGTACTCCATCAGCGAGAGCCCATCGTCGATCACCGGCAGCGCCGTCCGGAGGCGGCGCAGGACGTCCGGCTCGGTCGACGCCTGGCCCGGCCATGCCACGCCGACGCGGACCGTGATCTCGGCGTCCGGATCGGCTCCGTGCGGCCCGATGGCGACCGTCAGCTCGAGCGCGTCCGGGGCCTCCGCGGCGAGCTCCGCAAGGTGCCGCAGGACCTGCTTGACCGCGCTGGCGGGGTAGGTGATGTAGCCCGCGAGGATCGGTCCGGGGTCGATCGCCCGGAACTCGAACGACGTGACGACGCCGAAGTTGCCGCCGCCGCCCCGCAGCGCCCACAGCAGGTCGGGGTCGCCGTCGGGACCGGCGACGACCTTCTCGCCGGCGGCCGTGATGACCTCGGCCCGGATGAGGTTGTCGCAGGTGAACCCCTGGAGCCCGGACAGCCAGCCGATCCCGCCACCGAGCGTCAGACCGGCCACGCCCGTGTCGCCGAACGTGCCGCCGACGACGGCCAGATGGTGCTTCCAGGCGGCCGTGTCGACGTCGTCCCACAGCGCGCCGCCGGCGGCCCGGATCGTCCGGCTCGCCGGGTCGACCGTGACCTCGCGTCGGTCGCGGAGGTCCACGACCAGGGCGCCCTCGGCCATCGCGTGGCCGGCGACCCCGTGGCCACCGCCCCGGACCGCGATCGGCAGGCCGAGATCGGCGGCCGCGACGACGGCAGCGATCACGTCGTCGTCCGTGCGTGCCCGGACGATGACCGCCGGCCGCCGCTGGACCGTCGCGTTGAAGGTGGCCCGGATCACGTCGTAGTCGACGTCGGTCGCGGTGACGACGCGGTCGAGGAGCCGTTCTCGCAATCGGTCGACGACGAACCGTTCCATGTGCCCTCCTGGGCGCCGGTCGCCAAAACGAGCGACCTGTGAGGGACAGGTTTACACTCTGCGACGCACCCATCCGCGGTGCCCTGTCGAGCGAACCCAATCATCACACGAGCGACGTACGATCCGTCAGCGCGACCGAGCCCGGCGGTCTGAAGAGCCGGCACCACCCAGGAGCGACCGCATCGTGCCCATCCTGCCGACCATCCAGGACCCCGCCGACCTCCGGGGCCTCGACGAGCTCGAGCTCGCCCAGCTGGCGGTCGAGATCCGCGAGACCATCGTCCAGACCGTCGCCAGGACGGGCGGCCACCTCGGATCGTCGCTGGGCGTGGTCGAGATCACGATCGCGCTCCACCGCCTGCTCGAATCGCCGCGCGACCGGATCGTCTGGGACACCGGCCACCAGGCCTACCCGCACAAGCTGCTGACGGGCCGCCTCGAGCGGTTCGGGACCCTGCGCCAGCTCGACGGCATCGGTGGCTTCCCGCGCCGCTCCGAATCGGAGCACGACGTCTTCGACGGCGGCCACGCCGGGACCGGCCTGTCCATCGCCGAGGGTCTCGCCGAGGCGCGCGACCTGCGCCACGGGCTCGAGCGCATCGCGGTCGTCGTCGGCGACGCGGCCCTCATGAGCGGCCTGTCGCTCGAGGCGCTCAACGACATCGGCCAGCGCCAGACGCAGATGCTGATCGTGGTCAACGACAACGAGATGTCGATCAGCCCGACCGTCGGGGCGTTCTCGAAGTACCTGTCCGAGATCAAGCTGTCCACCGCGTGGCAGCAGAGCAAGAGCGCCTACGACCGGACGGTCGAGCGGATCCCGGTCGTCGGTGGCTCCGTGCTCGAGCTCAGCAAGCGCCTGCGGGCGTCGGTCGTCCGGTTCGCACAACCCGGCCAGCTGTTCGAGGACCTCGGGATCACCTACATCGGAGTCGTACCCGGGCACGACCTCCACGCGCTCCTCGAGACGCTCGGGCGGGCGCTGGCCCTGCCCGGCCCGACGATCGTCCACGTCCGGACGCAGAAGGGCCGCGGGTTCCGCCCGGCCGAGCGCGACCAGGTCGGCTTCCACGGGGCGGCCCTGCCGCCGATCGCGATGACACCCGCGGCCGACGCCTACGACGGCACGAAGACCCCGGCGCCCATGCCGACCGAATCGATGGCCGACGACGCCGCGCCGCCCGCCGTCGTCGCCGAGGCGCCCCGCAAGCATCCCAACTACACCGCGGTCTTCGCGGCCGAGCTGATCGAGCTGGCCAGGAGCGACCGCCGGATCGTCGGGATCACCGCCGGCATGCCGACCGGCACAGGCATGTCCAAGTTCCAGGCCGAGTTCCCGGACCGGATGTTCGACGTGGGCATCGCCGAGCAGCATTCGGTGGCGTTCGCGACGGGCCTGGCGATGGGCGGCATGCGTCCGGTCGTCGCCCTGTATTCGACCTTCCTCCAGCGGGCCTTCGACCAGACCGTCCACGACGTCTGCCAGAACGACCAGCCGGTCCTGATCGCGGTGGATCGTGCGGGCCTGGTCGGCGAGGACGGGACCAGCCACCAGGGCATGTTCACGCTGCCCGCGCAGCGCCAGCTGCCGAACCTCGTCATCGCGTCGCCCAAGGACGAGCAGGAGCTCCGGTCGCTCCTCCATACCGCGATGTCCCAGGACCACCCGTTCGCGCTCCATTACCCGCGCGACGCGGGCTTCGGGCTGGAGCCGGTGGCGCCCGCCGTGATCCCGGTCGGGCGGGGTGAGGTCCTGCGCGAGGGCCGGGACCTCCTGTTCGTCGGGTTCGGGCCGATCGTCGCTCGCGCCGTGGCCGCGGCGGACATCCTGGCCGGCGAGGGCTGGTCGATCGGCGTCATCAACGCGCGGTACGCCCGGCCGCTGGACCGACAGCTCATCCTCGACCAGGCGCGCGGCAAGCGGATGCTCGTGACATTCGAGGAGAGCGTCATCTCGGGCGGGTTCGGGAGCGGGGTCCTCGAGCTGGTCGAGGAGGCCCGCCTGGCCGACCCGGTCTATCGCGAGCTGGCGGTCCGCATCCTCGGGATCCCGGGCGAGCGGTTCGTGGACCACGGTTCCGTGGCCGACCTCCGGCACCTGCTCCGGCTCGACGCCGACGGCCTGGCCGCCCAGGTGCGCGAGGCCGTCGACACGCTGCGCGCCACGCCCGGCCGCTCCGAGGTCGCCGCCGGCTGACGTCGGTCCACCGCGACCGTGAGTCCGGGTGCAGCCCGCTGTGCCACGATAGGCGGGTGAGCGCCGCGTCGACCGCCAAGCCCAGGGTCCAGCGCGTCCGCCTCGACCAGCTGCTCGTGGAGCGCGGCCTGGTCGAGACGCGCAGCCGGGCGCAGGCGCTCGTGCTGGCCGGCAAGGTCAGGGTGGGGGAGGGCGATGCCGCCCGGCACGACCGCAAGCCGGGCGATCTCATCGATCCGGGCGCGACGGTGACCGTCGCGGCGCCGGAGCCGTACGTCAGCCGCGGTGGCTACAAGCTGGCCGCGGCGCTCGACGCCTTCGAGATCGATCCGGCCGGCCTGACGGCGCTCGACGTGGGCGCCTCGACCGGCGGCTTCACGGACGTGCTGCTGCAACGTGGCGCGGTTCGCGTGTACGCCCTCGACGTCGGGCGCGGCCAGCTCGCCGAGACGCTGCGCCACGATCCGCGCGTGGTCTCGATGGAGCGGACCAACGCCCGTGAGCTGGCCCCGGACCGTCTCCCCGAGCCGATCGACCTCGCCGTCATCGACGTGTCGTTCATCTCGCTGGAGAAGGTCATCGGACCCGTCGCGTCCACGCTGCGGACCGGGCTGGGCCGGCACATCGTCGCCCTCGTCAAGCCACAGTTCGAGGCCGGCAAGGGCCGGACCGACCACGGCGTCGTCCGCGACCCGGCGATCCACCGCGAGGTCCTGGAGCGCGTGATCCATGCCGCGGCGGACCACGGGCTCGGCACGCGCGCGGTCATCGCCTCGCCGATCACGGGACCCGAGGGCAATCGCGAGTTCCTGGTCGACCTCGTCCGCGGCCCGAGCTGCGCCGAGATCGCCGAGCGGATCGCCGAGGTCACCGCCGGATGACCGTCAGCCGGATCGGCTTCGCGTACAACCCGACGATCGAGGCGGCCGTCGAGCTGAGCGCGCGCGCCTCCGGCTGGTGCCAGGTCCGGGGGATCGACGACTGGCAGATCCCGTCGGGCGACACGGCAGCGCTCGTCCGCGAGCTGCCGACCACCGATGCCCTGGTCGTCCTCGGTGGCGACGGCACGTTCCTGCGGGCGGCGCGGGCGGTCGCCGACGTGGACGTCCCGCTCATCGGCATCAACCTCGGCAAGGTCGGCTTCCTGTCGAAGGCCGAGGCCACCGAGCTCGACGCCGTGCTCGCCCTGATCGTCGCCGGCGACTATCGGATCGAGGAGCGGATGGCGATCGCGGCGCGGATCGTCCGCGGCGGCGCGGACGACGGGCGCGCCGCCCCCTCCGAGCGCCTGATCGCCCTCAACGACGTGGTCGTCGCGCGCGGCTCGCTCGCGCGGGTCTGCCGGCTCGACGTCGCCATCGACGGCACCCATCTCGCCACGTTCATCGCCGATGGCCTGGTCCTGGCCAGCCCGACCGGCTCGACCGGCTACTCGTTCTCGGCCGGCGGGCCGATCCTCGATCCGAGCGCCCGGAACCTGATCGTCACGCCCATCGCCGCCTACCTGTCGGCGATCCGGTCGGTCGTCGTCGGCCCGAGCCAGGTCGTGCGCTGCACGGTCGTCGACGCCTTCGAGGCGCTCGTCTCGATCGATGGACGCGAGGACCTGCCGCTCGCGGTGGGCGACGTCGTCGAGGTGCAGGCGTTCGAGCGCCCGATCCGGCTGATCGAGCCCCTGGGTGCCCAGCCGTTCTGGGACCTGCTGCGACACAAGGTCGCATTGCTGCCCTCGTGACCGCCAGACGATGAGTGTCGGACGCCTCCTCGAGCTCACGGTCGCGGACCTGGCCCTGATCGACCGCCTGCGCCTGACGCTCGACGGGGGCCTCAACGTCATCACCGGCGAGACGGGTGCCGGCAAGAGCCTCCTGATCGACGCCCTCGGCCTCGTCCGCGGCGCGCGTGCGGATACCGGCGTCATCCGGCACGGTGCGGAGTCGGCCCGGGTGGAGGCACTGTTCGACCGCCTGCCGGAGCCGCTCATCGCGGTGCGCGAGGTCTCCGCGGGTGGACGCTCGACCGCCCGGCTCGACGACCTCGCGACGACCGCCGCGCGTCTCGCCGACGAGGTCGGGCCGCTGATCGAGATCCACGGCCAGCACGACCAGCAGCGGCTGCTCGACGAACGCTGGCAGCGCGACGTGCTCGACGCGTTCGGCCGGCACGCGCCGGCCCGCGCGGCGATGGCCGACGTCGTCGAGCGGTGGCGGGCAAATCGGGCCGCGCTGGCCGAGCTGGCGATCGACCCACGCGAGCTCGCCCGGCGGGTCGACCTCCTCGAGCACGAGGTGGCGGAGATCGCCGGGGCGCGGCTGCGACCGGGCGAGGCGGAGGAGATCCGGACGCGGCTGGCGGCCGCCCAGCATGGCGAGGCGATCGCCCGGGGAGCGGCGACCGTCCGGGAGGCGCTCACCGCCGAGGGCAACGGCGCGCGCGAGGCGACCGCCCTGGCCGCCCGCGAGGCGCGCGGACTGGCCCGCCTCGACCCGCGGTTCGAGGCGTCCGCGGACCGGCTGACCGGCCTCGAGGCCGAGCTCGACGATGTCGCCTCCGAGATCCGCGACCTGGCCGACGGGGTCGATCACGATCCGGCTGCGCTCGCCACCCTCGAGGAGCGACTCGGCACGATCTTCGCCCTCGAACGCCGCTACGGCGACGGCGAGGCCGAGATCATCGCGCACGGCGAGCGGGCATCGGCCGAGCTCGACCGCCTGCGGAACCTCGACGAGGAACGGGCGCGCCGGGAGCGTGAGGAGGCTGCCCTGCTGGCCGAGGTCGCGGCCGCGGCGACCGTCCTGTCGGACGCCCGACGCGCCACGGCCGCCCGACTGACCGCCGCGGTCGGCGAGGCGCTCGTCGAGATGGGCTTCCCGGCCGGCGTCTTCGAGGCGGTTCTCGGCCGTCGACCGGCCGGTCCGGACGAGCCGGCGATCGAGATCGACGGCGACGCGGTCGCGTTCGACGCGAGCGGAGCCGACCAGGTCGTCTACCGTCTCGCCCCGAACCCGGGCGAGCCCGCCCGCTCGCTGGCCCGGATCGCATCGGGTGGCGAGCTGTCCCGGGTCGCGCTGGCGATCAAGACCGTGCTGGCCGAGGCGGACGAGACCCCGGTCCTCGTCTTCGACGAGGTCGACACCGGGATCGGCGGGCGGAGCGCCGACCCGGTCGGGCGCAGCCTGTGGGCCCTGGCGCGCCGTCACCAGGTGCTGTGCGTGACCCACCTGCCGCAGATCGCCGCCCACGCCGACGCGCACTACCGGATCGCCAAGCGCGAGCGCGACGGCCGGACCGTGACCGAGGTCGAGCAGCTCGATCGCGAAGGCCGGATCGTGGAGCTCGCCCAGATGCTCGGCGGCGAGGCCGGTGGTGCCGCGACGATGGCCAGCGCCCGCGAGCTCCTCGACCGTGCCGAGGCGTGGCGGGTCGAGGTCGCGCGCGCGGGCTGACCGCTCATGGCCGACTCCGACCTGGACGCGGTGATCGACGGCTACCTGACGTACCTGCACGTCGAGCGGGGCCTGGCGCCGGCGACGATCCGCGCCTACCGCTCGGACCTGCGTGACTTCGAGGCCTCGCGGGGCGTCAGCCGGACCTGGGCAGCGGGACCGGATGCGGCCGTCGACTACCTCGCCGCCCGGACGCGCCGCGGCCGGCGCAGCGATCCCGGCCTCGCCCCCAGCAGCCTCCGCCGGCGCGCCGCGGCCCTCAAGGGGTTCTACGCGTTCGCCTACGGCGAGGGCCTGATCCCCGTCGACGTCGCGGCCCACGTCGACCTCCCCCGACCCTCACGCCTCCTGCCCGAGACGCTGACCGTCGCCGAGACCGAGCGGCTCCTCGAGGCGGCCGGTGGCGACGACCCGTCGGCGCCCGATGCCGTCCACCGCCTGCGCGACCGGTCCGTCCTCGAGCTGCTCTACGCCGCCGGCCTCCGGATCAGCGAGGCGATCGGGCTCGACCGGGAGGACCTGTCCACGGACGGCGCTTTCGTGCGGGTCATCGGCAAGGGCGACAAGGAACGGCTCGTGCCGGTCGGCGAGATCGCGCTCGACTGGGTCGGTCGCTGGATCGACGGCCCGCGAGCCGGCCTGCTGGCGCTGGGCCACGTCGCGCCGGACCGCGGCGGGCCGCTGTTCCTCGGCGATCGCGGTGGCCGCCTGGCGCGGCAGCAGGTATGGGCCGCCGTCAAGCGCGCGGCGGACCGTGCCGGCGTCGCCGAGCGCGTCAGCCCGCACACCCTGCGGCACTCGTTCGCCACGCATCTGCTCGAGGGCGGAGCGGACCTGCGCATCGTCCAGGAGTTGCTCGGGCATGCGAGTATCTCCACCACGCAGCTCTACACGCATCTGACCGGCGAACGGATCCGGGACGTCTACAGTCGGGCCCATCCACGAGCCTGAGAGAGGGGAGCACCAGCCACATGAGCTACGCCGACGGCTTGCTGTCGACCGGGGAGCGGATCACGCACCGCAACAAGCAGCATCCGTTCATCTTCATCTGGGGCGCCCGCTACACGATCCTCGCCATCGTCATCGCCATCCTGCTCCTGTGGCTCCGCAGCGGGCTCGGCTCGGACAGCGCCAGCGGGGCGCTGTCGAACGTGCTCGGCTGGCTCACCGCGATCCTGTTCTTCGGCGGCATCGCGGTCGCCATCTGGACGGCGCTGCGCTACGTCAACCAGGAATACGTGCTGACCAATCGACGGGTCATCCAGGTGGAAGGCGTGCTCAACCGCAACGCCACGGACAGCTCCCTCGAGAAGATCAACGACGCCGTCCTGCACCAGTCGGTCTTCGGGCGGATGTTCGACTTCGGCGACCTCACCGTCCTGACCGCGTCCGAGAGCGGCATCGACACCATGAAGATGATCCGCGGCCCGATCGTGTTCAAGAAGACGATGCTCGACGCCAAGCACGAGTTCGAGGTCGACATGGAACGCGCGGGCTGGGCGCCTGCGCCGCCGATCCGGGACGGCGCCGCGCCGGCCGGGCCCGGTGCGCCCGGCGCGCCGGTCGTGAGCTCCGCGAGTGCCGCGCCACGCCCCAATTCGCCGACCGGGAGCGTCGCCGTCGGCGGTGCCGCCGCCGCTGCGACGGCGGCCCCGGCGCCGGCCGCTCGCACGAGGTCGACCCGGACGAGGTCACGCGGACGCTGGCGAGCCTGGCCGACCTGCGCGATCGCGGCGCGATCACGGCCGAGGAGTACGAGTCCAAGAAGGCGGACCTGCTGTCGCGGCTGTAGCTCTCCGCGGACCGGTCGTCGCCGGGCCGCTACGATTACCCGCGATCCACCACAGCCAAGGTGCCCATTGAACCTCTCCTCCGAAGTCGTCGCCGCGATCATCGTCGTGGCGATCATGCTGCTCGTCGGCCTGCCCATCCACGAATTCAGCCACGCTCTCGCCGCCTACCGCCTCGGCGACGGGACGGCCAAGATGTTCGGGCGGCTGACCCTGAACCCGGTCGCCCATTTCGACCCGGTCGGCGGCTCGCTGCTCGCCCTGACCTTCATCGGCTCGGCCATCTCGGGCGGAGCGCTCGGGTTCGGCTGGGCGAAGCCGACGCCGGTCAACCCGATGAACCTCGGGGCCGGACGACAGGGCGAGGCACTCGTCGCGGCGGCCGGCCCGATCTCGAACTTCGTCCTCGCTGCGATCGGCGCGCTGCCTCTCCGGTTCATCCTCGCGAACCCGACGGTCGAGGTCCCGGACATCGTGATCCAGGTGCTGTTCTCCTTCGTCCAGATCAACCTGTTGCTGATGATCTTCAACTTCATCCCGATCCCGCCGCTCGACGGCTCGAAGGTGCTGTTCGCCTTCATCGACCGGCGGACCGAATACCAGATCCGCCCGGTCCTCGAGCAGTACGGGTTCCTGATCCTCATCGCGATCCTGTTCCTGCCGCCCGGGAACTCCATCGGGTCGCGGATCATCAGACCGATCCTCGATGCATTCACATCGCCTCCTTCTGGGCATCTAGGACCCGCCAGTTCCGAGCGCACCTGCGGGCGCGCGTGGCGCCCGGGGAGCGCGCGGCGCTGGAGGCCTGGCTGTCGCCCGCGCAGGTGAGCCTCTTCGATTCGATGCACGTCGCCGACCGGCGCCACGGCCTCGACGTCGTCGCCTCGCTCCGGGGGGACGGCGTCACCGAACCGGACGTCCTGGTGGCCGGTCTCCTTCACGACGCCGGCAAGGGCGACACCGGGGTCTGGCCGCGCGTCGCCTATACGCTGGGGGCGCGGTATGGCGGCTGGGTCCCCGCGACGGTCGCATGGCTGCCCGGCTTCGGACCCGCGCTGGAGCGGCTGCGAACCCACGCGGACACGTCCGCCGCGCTGGCCGCGGCCGCAGGCTGCTCGCCCCGGACGGTGGAGCTGATCCGCGACCAGGACGCCCCGACCGATCCGGAGTTCGGCGAGCTGCTCCGTCTCGCGGACGAGGCCAACTGATGGCCGGCGACGGCTCGCCCGGGATCCCGGTCATGGCGCCGATCGACGGCGGGCCGCTCGTGGCCGCTTCGGTGGCCTCCGCCTCGCCGGCGGTCCACTTCGGTGAGGGTCGCCGGCCGGAGCACCGGACCCAGGTCCAGATGCCCGAGTTCGACGGACCCCTGGCCCTCTTGCTGTCGCTTGATCGAGGCACGGCAGCTCGACGTCCTGACCGTGCCGCTCGGGGCGCTCGCCGACGCCTACCTCGACGCGCTCGGCCGGCTGGAGGCGGATCGCCTCGGCAACGTCAGCTCGTTCGTGACGATCGCCAGCCAGCTGATCCTCATCAAGAGCCGGGCCATGCTGCCGCGCCGGACGGATCCGACCGACCCGCTCGCACTCGCGGACGAAGGTGTCGATCCCGAGGCCGAGCTCCGCGCCCGGCTGCTGATCTACCGGGCGCATCGCGATGCCGGCCTGCGCCTGGCCGAAGACGCGCTCCGCCGGATCGGCTCGTTCCGGCGGGAGCCCTCGGTGGCGCGCGCGGCCGCGCTGGCCGGGGCACGACCGGTCGATGCGCCGCTCGCTCGATCCGCGCCGTCTCGCCCGGGCGCTGGACCGGCTGGCGGCCATCGCCGCGCCGACCGAGCCACCGCCCGAGATCATGGGCCGCACGATCACCATCACCGAACGCGCCGAGATCATCCGGGCCGCCCTGCGCGATGCCCCGCGGGTCGTCCTCCAGGACCTCCTGACCGGTGTTCGCGACCGGGTCGTGATCGCGATCACGTTCCTGGCCATGCTGGAGCTCATGAAGCGCCGCGAGATCGTGGTCGAGCAGGCGACGCCGTGGGGTCCGATCGTCGCCCGTGAGACGACGGCCGATGAACGGGCCGCGGCCGGGGTCTCGGCCGCGCCACCCGATGCCCCGATCGACGAGTCGCTGGAGTCGTTCGCATGACCGACGCCGTCGAGCCGATCGAGGTGCCATCGACCGAGGACGTGAGCGGTGAGCCGGCCGCTGACGGCCCGCCGGCCGCGGATGGCGCCGCGGCCGTCGAGACCGGTGGCGGCGCGCCGATGGTCGACGGCGCCCCGGCGCCGATCGACGGCACCCCCGCCCCGATCGAGCTGACCGAGACGGCCCTGGAGGCCCTGCTGTTCGTCGCCGAGAAGCCGCTCTCCCGCCGGGAGATCGCGGCCCTCGCCGGCACGGACCGGGCGACCGTCGACGCCCGTCTCGGGGACCTGGAGGTATCGCTGCGGGATCGGGGCATCCGGCTGCTGATCGATGGAGACCGGGTCGAGCTGGCGACGGCTTCGGACGGCGGTGCGCTCGTCGCGCGGTACATCGGTGCGGACGTCGTCCGGCTGTCGCCGGCCTCGCTCGAGACCCTCGCGATCGTCGCCTACCGGCAGCCGGTCACGAAGGCCGCGATCGAGCGGATCCGCGGCGTCGATTCGGACTACACCATCCGGACGCTGCTCCATCGCCGGTTCGTGGTCGAGCTCGGCCGCTCCGCCGCTCCCGGCCGGCCGTTCCTGTACGGCACCGGCTTCGAGTTCCTCGAACGGTTCGCGCTGACGAGCCTCGACGAGCTGCCGCCGCTGGACGGCGACGTGGCCGCGCGGCTGGCCGAGGAAGGTGGGGAACCGGTCACCGAGCCGCTGTTCCCGACCGACGGCCAGGCCGACTGATGGCCGTCGAGCGGCTCCAGAAGGTGCTCGCCGCGTCGGGCGTCGCATCACGGCGGGCGAGCGAGGTCCTCATCGCGAACGGCCGGGTCACGGTGGACGGCAAGCCCGCCCGGCTCGGCATGCAGGTCGATCCCGACACGGCGATCATCGCCGTCGACGGCCGGGTCATCGGCGCCGCCGCCGCGCCCGAATACCTGCTGCTGCACAAGCCGGGCGGCGTGACCTCCACGGTCCGCGACCGCCACGCCTCGAAGACCGTCCTGGACATGATCCCGACCGCGCTGCTCCCCGAGGGCGGACGGCTGTACCCGGTCGGCCGGCTCGACCAGGACTCCGAGGGCCTGCTCGTCCTGACCAACGACGGCGCATGGGCCGACCGCGTGCTGCACCCACGCCACGGCATCGAACGCGAGTACGCGATCGGCCTGCGGGGGCCGTTGAGCGCGGAGCAGGTCGCGGCGCTCAAGGCGGGGATCCCGCTCGACGAGGGTCTGGCGACGCTGACCGGCCTCCGGCCCACGACCGAGATCGAGACCCGGCGTCTGGTCGACCTGCTCGCCCCACCGCCGGGTGACCTGGTCTGGTACCGCGCGATCCTCGCGCAGGGCTGGAAGCGGCAGCTCCGCCGGATGTTCGGGGCCGTCGGCGCCCCGGTCGAACGCCTCGTGCGCGTCCGGATCGGGCCGGTCCGGCTGGACGAGCTCCCGAGCGGCCGCGCTCGACGACTCCGCGCACCCGAGGTCCGCGGCCTCGGGGCCGGGGCCGGCACCAGCCGTGCCGGGGTCAAGACGCGCGCGGCAGGCGGTCCCGAGCGTTCGTGAACGAGCCCGCGCGCCTCGTCGAGGGCGCGCTCCTGTGGGAGCCGACCGAGGCCTTCCGCGAGGCCTCCACGATGGCCGACTATCTCGGCTGGCTGGAGCGCGAACGCGGGCTCACCTTCGCCGACTACGACGCCCTGTGGCGCTGGTCGGTCGACGACCTCGACGGCTTCTGGGCGTCCGTCGTCGACTACTACGGGATCCCGCTGCACGGGACGTGGCACCGCGTGCTCGGGTCGCGCGAGATGCCGGGCGCCCGCTGGTTCGAGGGCGCCGAGCTCAACTACGCGGAGGTCCTCTTCGGCCGGCTCGCCGACGACCGGCCGGCGTTCCTGTCCCAGTCGGAGCGGCACCCGCTGCGGGAGGTGAGCGCCGCGGAGCTCCGCGAGACGGTCGCGGCGGCCGCCGCCGGACTCCGCCGTCTCGGTGTCGGCCGCGGTGACCGGGTCGTCGCGGTCATCCCGAACATCCCTGAGGCGGTCATCGCCTTCCTGGCCTGCGCGAGCCTCGGGGCGATCTGGGCCAGCTGCTCGCCCGGACTTCGGGACCCAGAGCCTGGTCGACCGCTTCGCCCAGATCGAACCGACGGTGCTCATCGCCGTCGATGGCTACACCTACGGCGGCAAGCGGTTCGATCGCCGCGCTGTCATCGACGAGCTGCGTGCCGCCCTGCCCGGGCTCCAGCGGACGGTGCTCGTGCCGTACCTGGATCCCGACGCCGCCCGCGACCTGCGGCCCGGCGAGATCGCCTGGGCGGACCTCCTGGCCGGTCCGGCCGAGCCGCTGACGTTCGAGCAGGTCCCGTTCGACCATCCGCTCTGGATCCTCTACTCGTCGGGCACGACCGGGCTGCCCAAGGCGATCGTCCACGGGCACGGCGGCGTCGTGCTGGAGCACGCGAAGGCGATCGGGCTGATGTTCGACGTCCGGCCGGGCGATCGGATGTCGTGGTTCACGACGACCGGCTGGATGATGTGGAACTTCCTCGTCGGCTCGATGCTCGTCGGTGGCGTCCCGGTGCTGTACGACGGCAGCCCCGGCTATCCCGGCCTGGACGTGCTCTGGGAGCTGGCGGCCCGGGCGCGGGTCAGCCTGTTCGGGACGAGCGCTCCGTGGCTCGGGGCGTGCATGAAGGCCGGGCTCCGGCCGGGCGAGACCCATGACCTGGGCGCCCTGCGCTCGATCGGCGTCGACGGGGTCGCCCCTCGCGGTCGACGTCTACGGCTGGGTCTACGACGCGGTCAAGCCGGACGTCTGGCTCGTGTCGATGAGCGGCGGGACCGACGTCGTCTCCGCGTTCGTCGGTGGCAGTCCGTTGCTGCCGGTCCATGCGGGCGAGCTCCAGGCGCGGGCCCTCGGCGCCAAAGTCGAGGCGTATGACCCGGACGGGCGCTCGGTCGTCGGCCAGACCGGCGAGCTCGTCCTGACCGCGCCGCTGCCGTCGATGCCCGTGGGGTTCTGGAACGACCCGGACGGCGCGCGCTACCGCGAGAGCTATTTCGAGATGTATCCGGGCGTCTGGCGCCACGGCGACTGGATCCGGATCACGGAGCGGGGGAGCGCGGTCATCGAAGGCCGCTCCGACTCCACGCTCAACCGGCAGGGCATCCGGTTCGGGACGAGCGAGCTGTACGGCGTCGTCGAGCGCCTCCCCGAGATCGTCGACAGCCTCGTCATCGGGCTCGAGCTGCCCGGCGGCCGCTACTGGATGCCGCTCTTCGTCGTGCTCGCCCCGGGTACCGAGCTGGACGATGCCCTCGTCACCCGGATCAAGGACGCGATCCGGACGTCGCTCTCGCAGCGCCACGTGCCCGACGCGATCGTCGCGGTCCCGGCCATCCCGCGGACCCTGACCGGCAAGAAGATGGAGGTCCCGGTCAAGCGGATCCTTCTCGGCCGGCCGGTGACGGAGGTGGCCGCCACCGGCTCGATCGCCGACCCGACGGCCCTCGATGCGTTCGTCGCCTACGCCCCGGTCGTGGCAAGGCTGTCCGAGGCGGGCTGACTCCGTCGGACCACCGGCTCGGACAGGCGCCGGCAAAGCGCCGACGAGCCCGGTCGGCTCGACGGAGCGGGGTATCCTGCCCCCGATGGACACGTCGAACCGCCAACGCCTCGTCGTCGCCCTCGATGGACCCGGTTCGTCGGGCAAGAGCAGTGTCGGCGAGGCGGCCGCACTGGAGCTCGGCTACCGGTTCTGCGACACAGGGCTGCTCTATCGGGCGGTGACGTGGCTGGCCCTCGCCCGGAACGTGTCCGCCTCGTACCCGCACGCGATGCGCGGTCTCGTCGACGAGGTCGAGCTCGCGGCGGATGGTGCGGGCGCCCTGTCGCGCGTCCTTGTCGATGACGTCGACCACACCGCGGATGTCCGGGGCCCGGCGGTCGATGCCGCCGTGTCCGCCATCTCCGCGATCCCGGAGCTGCGGACCGCGCTGCTGGAGCGGCAGCGCCGGCTGGTCGACGGCGGCGGGATCATCATGGCGGGCCGGGACATCGGCACGGTCGTCCTGCCCGATGCGGACCTCAAGATCTTCCTCGAGGCGTCGGTGGTGGAGCGGGCCCGGCGCAGGACCGAGCAGCGGGGCCTCGATCCCGACGGTCCCGAAGCGATCGCGATCCTCGACGCGCTCCGGCGGCGCGACGAACTGGACTCCACGCGTGCCGTCGCGCCGCTCCGGGCCGCCACGGACGCCCGGATCATCTCGACCGACGGCAATCGCTTCGAGGACACGGTCGACGCGGTCGTCAACGCGATCCTCGACGCCGAGGCGCGCAAGGCGGCCGAGCCCGAGCCGAGCGGCGCCGGCGCATGACCGATCCCGCGGCCACGACCAACGCCGCGCCGCCGCCCATCGAGAGCTCGATCACGCCGCTCATCACGCTCCTGACGACCGGCGGCCGCATCTTCGGCCGGGCTGTCAGCCGGATCGCGATCGAGGGCGCCATCGACGAGATCCCGCGCGAGGGACCGCTCATCCTCGCCGCGAACCACACGTCCAACCTGGACGCGGTCGTGCTCGGCTCGTGGCTGATGCCCAAGCTCGGCCGGCGGATCCACTGGCTCGGCAAGAAGGAGCTGTTCGACTGGCCGATCGTCGGCTGGGCCGCCGCCAACGGCGGCGTCCATCCGGTCGACCGAGGCGCGGCGGATGTCGAGGCGTTCCGGCTGGCCAAGCGGATCCTCGACGAGGGCAACATCCTGTTCGTGTTCCCCGAGGGCACGCGCAGCCCCGACGGCTCGCTCCAGGAAGCGCAGGACGGCGTGGCGGTCCTGGCGATGCGGACGGGCGCCCCGATCGTGCCCCTCGGGATCGCCGGCTCGAACGGCGTGTGGCCCAAGGGTCAGAAGCTGCCGCACCCCGGCGGCCACGTCACGGTCCGCGTCGGGCGACCGTTCCGACCCATGGAGCTGCTGCCCGAGGGCACGGACCGGCGGACCGGCAAGGGCCTCGTCACGACGATGATCATGGAGCGCATCGCGGCACTGCTCCCGCCCTCGCAACGCGGCGTGTACGGGGGGAGCGGGGACCCCGTGCGATAATCGCACCGTGGGAATCGTCGAAGACGTCCGGATCGCCAAGCGCACCGGCTTTTGCTATGGGGTTCGCGAGGCGATCGACAAGGCCAAGGAGGCGTCCGCGGCCGGCAAGTCGACCCATACCCTCGGCCAGGTCGTCCACAACGAAGGTGTGGTCCGCGACCTCCAGGATCTCGGCATCCACACGGTCGAATCGCTCGACGACGTCGACCATGGGGCGGCCGTCGTCATCCGCGCGCACGGCGTCCGCCCGGACGTCATGGAGCGGGCCGAGCAGCGCGGCCTCGAGGTCATCGACGGGACGTGCACCTGGGTCATCCAGGAGCATCGTGAGCTGACCCGGCTCGTCGAGGAGGGCTACACGATCGTCCTTCTTGGCACGCCCAAGCACGCCGAGGTCGTCGGGATGCTCGGGTTCGCCCCGGACGCGATCGTCGTCGACGACGAGGAGGAATGGGAGGCCGCCATCCCGCGCAAGAAGCGCATGGCCCTCATCTCCCAGTCCACGCAGCCGCCCTGGAAGTTCGAGAAGCTGGCCGCGTTCATGGTCTCGCGGGCCCACGAGCTCAAGATCGTCAACACGGTCTGCCCGGTCACCATCCGGCGCCAGCAGGACACGCTCGACGCGGCCGGCGAGGTGGACCTCATGGTCGTCGTGGGCGGACGGTCGAGCGCCAACACCAAGGAGCTGACGCGCCTGTGCGAGATCGCCGGGACGGCCGCGATCCAGATCGAGAGCGTGAGCGATCTGGCCGATCCGACCCCGTTCGCCGAGGCCCGCATCGTCGGCGTGACCGGCGGCACCTCGACGCCGATCGAGGACCTGCGTGACGTGGCCGAGCGGATCCTCGTCCTGGCCGGGACGCCGGAAGCCAAGGCGCGCGCTGTCGAGCTCGCCGCCGCGGCACTCGGGCAGGCCGCCACGCCGGCCGGTCGCACCACCTCGCTCCCGAAGCCTCCCACGAGCGACCACGGGTCCGTCGCGTCCGGCGCGGCCTGATCCGTGGCGAGCGGTAGAGGAGGCGGGGTCCCGGTCGTCGCCATCGTCGGGCGACCGAACGTCGGCAAGAGCACCCTCTTCAACCGGTTCCTCGGCCAGCGCTCGGCGATCGTCGAGGACCGCGCGCGGACGACCCGCGACCGCCTCTACGGCGACACCGAGTGGAACGGCCGTCGCTTCGTGATCGTCGACACCGGCGGCCTGGAGCTCGACCCGGACGACCCGATCGAGGCGCGCGTCCAGGAGCAGGCCCAGCTGGCCATCGCCGAGGCGGACGTGATCCTGTTCGTGGTCGACGCGTCGACCGGCACCACCCCGGCGGACCTCGAAGCCGCGCGCATCCTCCGCCGCGCCACGGCGCCCGTCATCGTCGTCGTCAACAAGGCCGACAACGAGAAGCGCGAGCTCGAAGGCGCCGAATTCCACGCCCTCGGCTGGGAGGAGACCTACGCGATCTCCGCCTCGCACGGACGGGGCACGGGCGACCTGCTCGACGCGATCGTCTGGGCGCTGCCGTCCGAGAGCGAGGCCGAGCTCGCGCGCAAGGCACGCGAGGCGGAAGCGGACGCATGGGCGGAGGAGATCGCGGCGGGGACGCTCGAGCCGTTCGTCGTCGGTGACCCGGAGGCCGGCGATGCCGAGGGGGGCGATGGGGTCGAGGGTCCCGACCTCGACGGCGTCGATCCCGAAGCCAGCCGCTGGGACGCCGCGATGGCCGCCGAGAAGGATGGCGAGCCCGCGGCGATCGCGTTCGTCGGCCGGCCCAACGTCGGCAAGTCGAGCCTGCTCAACGCGTTGCTCGGCGAGGACCGCGCGATCGTCTCGGAGGTCCCCGGGACCACGCGCGACGCCATCGATACGCGGCTCGCCTGGGGTCGAAGCGAGGTCGTGCTCATCGATACGGCCGGCATCCGGCGCCGCGGCAAGGTCGCCGGCGGTCCGGCCGCCGAGCGCTACTCGACGCTGCGAGCCCTCCACGCGCTGTCGCGCGCGGACGTGGCCGTGCTCGTGGTCGACGCGGTCGAGGGGCTGACGTCGCAGGACGCCCACGTCGCGGGCTACGTCGTCGAGGAAGGCAAGGGCCTCGTCATCGCGGTCAACAAGTGGGACCTCGTGGCGGAGAAGACCGACAAGACCTTCGACCAGTACGTCGAGTGGATCCGCAACGACGTCCCGTTCCTCGACTTCGCTCCGATCATCTCGATCAGCGCGAAGACCGGCCAGCGCGTCGGGCGCGTGCTCGAGGCGGCCATCGACATCTGGGGCGAGCGACGCAAGCGGATCGGCACCGGCGAGCTCAACCGCGTGCTGCTGGCCGCGACGGAGCGGACGCCACCGCCGCCGGTCCGCGGCCACCGGCCCCGCCTCTTCTACATGACCCAGGCCGCCGTCGCACCACCGACGTTCGTGTTCTTCGCCTCGGATGCCTCCGCGGTCCACTTCAGCTACCGGCGCTACCTCGAGAACCGGTTGCGCGAGACGTTCGGGTTCGACGGCACGCCCATCCGGCTCGTGTTCCGCGACCGCGCGTCGGTCAAGCTGCCGCGCCGCAAGAAGCTGCGCAGCGCGCCCGTCGCCTCGGGCAAGGGGCCGCGCCGGGGCACTGCCGGGCGGGCTCGCAAGCCGAGCTGATGGCCGCCGAGCCGCGCGTCGCGGTGGTCGGCGCCGGTGCGTGGGGCACGACCCTGGCGCGCCTGGTCGCTCGCGTCGAACCGGTCACGCTGCTCTGCCACTCCCCGGAGACGGCGGCACGCATCGCGGCGACCGGGCGCAACGAGACCCGTCTGCCGGGGGTCGACCTCCCGGCCACTGTCATCGCGACCGCCGATCCCGCGGCGCTCCGATCCGCGACGGACCTCGTGATCTTCGCCGCGCCGTCGGCGCACCTGCGGACGACGGTGGAGAGGCTGGCGTCCGACCTGGCGCCCGAGGCGGACCTGCTCTCCGTGGTCAAGGGGCTCGAGCGCATCACGCTCCTGCGGATGAGCGAGGTCGTCGCGGCGGCCGCCGACGTGCCCGCCGCCCGGATCGCGGCTCTGTCCGGGCCGAACCTGGCGGCCGAGGTGGCGCGCAACCTGCCGGCGTCGGCCGTCGTGGCGGCCGCCGACCTCGACCTCGCCGAGCGGGTCGCGGCGCGGCTCGCGCGCCGGCGCTTTCGGCTGTACGTCAACGAGGACATCCTCGGCGTCGAGCTGTGCGGGGCGCTCAAGAACGTCATCGCCATCGCGGCGGGAGCGGCCGACGCGCTCGGCTTCGGCGACAACGGCAAGGCGGGCCTGCTGACCCGCGGCCTGGCCGAGATGACGCGGCTCGGGATGGCCGCCGGTGCCAACCCGCTCACGTTCGCCGGACTGGCCGGCATGGGCGACCTCATCGCGACCGCGGGCTCGCACCTGTCGCGCAACCACTTGCTCGGCGAGGAGCTGGCGAAGGGCCGCTCCTGGGCGGAGATCGAGACGACGCTGCCCGGAACCGCCGAGGGCGCCTACACCGTGCGCGCCGCCCTGGAGCTCGCAGAGCGGTACGGCGTCGAGATGCCGATCGCGCGGGAGGTGTCGCGCGCGCTATTCGAAGGCAAGAGCGTCCAGCGCTGCCTGGTCGACCTGCTCGCCCGCGAGTCGAAGGACGAGCTCGCCGACTACGGCCGATGGCGTGCACGGCTGGACCGGGACGCGACCGGCGGCGCCTGAGCACGACGAGCGGAGGCGGGCATCGGGCACCCGGGTGCTAGACTCCGGTCCGTCGGGGCGTGGCGCAGTCTGGTAGCGCACCAGTCTGGGGGACTGGTGGTCGTCGGTTCAAATCCGGCCGCCCCGACCATATTCCCTCACAAAATGGCACTCCGAGGGCGGAGTGCGCCCGTTGCAAGCAGGCTCCGCGCCCATCTCGCCCCGACGGCTGGTCGGTCCGGCCGTCGGGGCCTCTCCATGCCGGGCGCGGCCGAGCGCAGCAGGGATCGCCGGGGGGATCGGACGATGCGCGCGCTCGGCCGCGCGGTCAGCCTACGAGACCGGCCGCGCAACGGCGTCTCAGTCCGGGTGCCGGGGCCGCTCTCTGTCCGCTACCCTGACCGCCATGCCTGACGTACGTGAGCGGGTCGCCCACGAGCCCTCGAGGGCGGAGGAACTGCAGGCCCTACTCGCCCAGAACATCGCCGACCTGGCCGCCGGTCGGATCAGCCCGGCCGAAGCCGCCCAGGTCACCACGGCGGCCCGACGCGAGATCGCCGAGGTCGAAATCGCGATGCGGGCCGCGCGCCTCGGCAGCGGTCGGCGAGCCTGAGGTGGACGGCTGGATCATCGCCGGGACCATCGCCGCGGTCATCGCTGCCGCGACCGGGGTGTTCCTGGCCGTCGCCTGGGTGGTCGATCGGCGAGAGGCCGTCGACCTGGCGGTCGCGACCGACATGACCGGCGCGCAGATCCGCGTGACCGTGTCGAACCAAGGGCGCCACGGGGCTCGGATCGCCCGGTGCTGGATCGGCGGCCGGGAGGAGAGCGAGCCGCACATCCGGGTCGACGCCCTCAAGCACCAGCCCGTCGCCATCGGCGCACCAGCCATCGCGCAGGTGTCGGCGCACAAGTTCACGTCGACGATCGGGGCGCCGGGCTGGGTCGTCGTCCTTGCCGAGGGCGGGAAGCGGGTCGAAGCCGAACTCGGGCCGGACGTCCTCGACGCCATCGCCACCGCGATGCAGTCGCGCTGACCTACCAGGGCCTTCTGCGCCCGCTACGCTGACGACCTGACGAGCCGCGAGCCGGTCGAGTCAATCGACCGGCCCGCTCGTCGACCTGCATCGGGGGTCGACCGTGGGACAGCGTACGCGCCCAGCCGTGTGGTTCGGGGCCGTCGTCCTGCTTGTGGCCGCCTGCGGGTCAGTGAGCGCCCCGTCTAATGCGCCGACTAAGGCGCCGACAGATGCCCCGCTCGTCATGCCGACATTGGGACCGGATGCCTTCGACCTGACCGCGGTGAAGGCCCACTTCACCCAAGAGTGCTCGAACCCTGTTGTCGACGAGCAGTTCTGCGAACAGGTGGAGATTGCCGGAATGGAGGCCGCCGACATCGTCCTCCACGTGCCGACGACGCTCGACCCGGGCGCAAGGGATCGGGGCGGCGTTATATGCGACCTGCTCGCGCAGGCCGCCGCGGACAGCGACCTCGGGTACGAGATCATCGTGGTCTGGGACAGGGGCGGCGTCGGCGGCATCGGCGACAGCAACAGCGTCGGCAGTTGCTTCGTCAAATGACCGATCTGGCGGAGCGGGAGCGCGCCGCCCGGGCCGCGACGATCCAGTCCCACGCCGCGTCCCAGTACGCGCCGTCCTGCGCGAGCTCGCGACCGGTCGCCTTGAGGACCCACGCGTCGAGCCAGCGATCGGCCGTCTCGGGTGTCATGCCGGACCCCATGAGTCGCTGCCGGGTGCCCTCGCGGTGGGCCTCGTCGATGCGGGCGGGATCTGCGCGGCGTGCCATGCGGTCAGTCTGGCGCAGGCCGCGTCACCTACGCTGGCGCAAGGTAGCCTTCGGGGCATGAAGCGGTGGCTGATCCTCGTTGTCGTGGTGGTCGCCGCAGCCTGCTCGTCGACCGCGACGACCACGTCGATCACGGAGACCACCGCTCAAGAGGCCGCTGCCCTGAGTCGCTGGCGCGAAACCTACCAGCTGGGTTCGCCGCGCTGCCTGCTCCTCGAGGATCCAGTCCCACGCCGCGTCCCAGTACGCCATCGCGCCTTGGCCTACCTCGCCGCCGGGCAGAAGCGCAAGGCACGAGCGGACTTCGAAAAGCTCATCGCGGCTGATCCGGGATACCTCGACGTACAAGAACGCCTCGCACTGGTGACATGAGATCGGGGCGTCGCCGAGGACTGGCGCGGGTGGACCGGGTGGCGGATCACGGCCGAGGAGCTCGCGCGGGTGTTGCGGCGTGAACCGGTGGAACGTGTGGGCGTTGGCTTCCATTCTTTCGCTTCGATCAGAACATCACCGGCTTCCGGGCCGAGGACTTGTTCGGCTTTACGGCCGAGCCCGCCGTCTACACCGGCAAGGTGGTGAAGGTGACGGGCATCGGCTAGTCCCAACTGGGCCGGGACGGCCGCTTACGCGGCGGTCGTCCCATCGGACTCCGACTCGCCGAGGTCCGCTAAACGACCGGTCAAGGCCCGTTCACTTTGCCGTCGGTCGTAAAAATTTCTCAGGTTCGGCGCGTCGAGTCGAAAGGCAGAGTAAACGTCTCCCAGCCGTCAGAGGGGGCTACGATTTTCCCGTAGACCTCGTCCCTTCCGAGTTTGGCCGGGCGCCTCTGCTCACTCCCTGGGAGGAGCGCTCCATGCCTGATCGTGGCGAAGCGCGAGCGATGGTCGACCAGATGCTCGAACTCATCATCCAGATGAACGCTGCGGAGCGTGCCAAGCGCGAGCTCGCACTGGGCACACCTGAGTTCGTGGAGCGAGCGCTGGAGGTCGAGCGCATCGCACCATGGCCTTTCGCTGGTCGCAGTTTCAGTTGCAGATGGCCGAGCGAGCGGCTGAACGTCGCGCTCGCGGCGAGCTGACTGACGCCGAGCGTCTCATCGACGTCCAGCCGAGGCCGCTCGACGTCATCCTTTCCAACTGGCGGGAGGCTCAGTTGCGGCTCGAGATCGCACGCCCGGGCTCGCTCGAAGCGCAGACTGCCTCTGACGACATCGAGCGCTTGCGGGAGGAATATCAGAGCGGCTTCGAGACGAAGACCGCTTAGCCCGGTCGCTCGGCGCCCGCTTGGAAGCTTGAAAGGCATGCTCGGCGCGCTGCTACCCCGATGCAACGCCGTCAGGTTCACTGTTTGCGCGGCGGCGCCACTGAGTCACCGTTCCGGGGGTGGCGCTAGACCCGGGCCCCGGTCGATCGTCTGATACCGCGGCCCTTCCATTCCATTGGAGGCGACAGGTGACCGGCAAGGACCCGAAATACCCGGAGTTTGCCCACATCCTCGTGCCCGGCGAAGAGATTCAGCACACGGCGCCGGCGGGGACCGCAGTCCTGGCCGTGACGGACCGGCGCATCGCGGTGGTAGAGGACGGTAGGACGGCGTTGGCTCTCGCGATCGACGGCCTCAGGCGTATCCAGTTCGATATCGAGAAGGACAGGCCCGCGACACTGGTACTCGTTCCCGAACACGTCAATTACGCTCCGCAAGTCCTCGCCGTACGGCCGAGCGAGTATGAAGCTGTCGCCGCCGCGCTGGTGACGATCGGCCGCCGACTAGCCGAGCGACAGCTGGCGGGCTGAGGCTAGCAGCTCTCCATGACGCGCCTCGATCGCATCAGTCAGAAGGATGCCGAGGGCTCGTGGCGCGCTGTCATCGAGACACCCCAGGGTTGTCGGCATAAGCTGAAGTACGAGCCGGGACTGGGCTCTTTCAGCGTGTCGTCAACCCTGCCCGCCGGCATGAACTTTCCGTTCGATTTCGGCTTCATCCCGCGGACGCGTGCCGATGACGGCGATCCGCTCGACATCCTCGTGCTGATGGATGCGCCTGCCTACCCCGGGTGCCTCGTGCCCGTCCGACTGTTGGGCGTCATCGAGGCCGACCAGACCGAGGCGGACAGCAGCATAGTCCGCAACGATCGCCTGCTGGCCGTCGCTCAGGGATCGACCGAGAGAGGCGAACTTCGCGGGATCAAGGATCTCGACGACGCGCCAGGCTTATCTGCGAGATCGACTGGGCCAGGGGATGAGACGTCGCGTCCGCGCCCGGTAGGAGTCGTAAGTCGGGAAACGCTGTTCGAGCCAGGCCTCCTCGCGTGCAGACTTCACGCGGAAGAAGGCCGCGAGCGCCGCGGCCAGGGCCACAGCGACGATGGACGCCTGAACGATCGCCCAGCCGAACGCGGCGAGGACAAGCCCGCCGTAGATCGGGTGGCGGACGAATGCATACACGCCTGTGACAACGAGCTCGGCGTCGTCCCGTGGCATGGGAAGCGGTGTCAGGGCGCCTCCGAGGTCGACGACACCACGCACCGCGAGGACGATGCCTCCGGCGATCAGGACGATCCCGACCACGATGCCTCCGAGCCGTAGCGGCC
This sequence comes from uncultured Chloroflexia bacterium, assembly GCA_963720495.1. Classification (GTDB taxonomy): domain Bacteria; phylum Chloroflexota; class Limnocylindria; order Limnocylindrales; family CSP1-4; genus SPCO01. The sequence continues at coordinate 114,392 of CAVRFU010000001.1, read as the reverse complement.
CGGACCAGTCCGGCCCGAGCGACCAGCCTGCGGCCGCGACGACGACGAGCAGCACGCCCTGGATGAGGACCCATCCCTCGCCGCGGGCCCCGAGCGCTGGAAGACGCGTCACGTCGACACCGCCGGACTGATGGGCAGACTGCATCTCTGATCGTCGTCGTCGGCGCAGATCCCACCGTGCCTTACCGAGTCATGCGGTACCTTCGCCGGTACCAGTAGGGGCGCACGGGCACGGACGATGGCCCCGGTTTGGAACGCTCGCCGAGCGTAAACCGAACACCCACGGACCTCCACGGACGCTACGGGTTAGACTGGGGGACTGGTGGTCGTCGGTTCAAATTCCGCCCGACCATATTCCGAGGGGGCCATGTTCTCCTCGCTGGCCCGTCGTGTGTTGGCCACCGCCCGAGCCGTCGCGGTGCCGGTTGCCGAGGCCTGGGTCGACCGCGCCGCGACAGCTGCCGAAGTGCGTGGACGGCATCGGACGCGCGACCTCGGCCCCGCGCCGCTCACGACCGGCCGACACGTGCGCTTCCTGGTGACGAGTGCGTGGGGCATCGGCGGGACCGTCCGGGCCACGATCACCGCGGCAGCTCACCTCGCATCCAACCACGACGTCGAAGTCGTGAGCGTCGTGCGGAGTGCCGCAAAACCGGCGATGGCGATCCCCGATGGGCTGCGCCTTCGCGCGCTGTTCGACAAGACCGCCAGGCGTCCGAGTCCACGCAATCTGGCAGGGCTCTTGCTGTACCAGGCGCCGTCACGGTTATGGGACAAGCGAGATTTGCATTTCCAGCGCGCGTCACTGTGGACCGACGTCCTGCTGCTGAGGTGGTTGCGAGCGCTGCCGGATGGGACGGTCCTCGTCGCCACGCGGCCGGCGCTGGTCTTCCTGGCCAGCAGGCTGGCCCCGGCCGGTGTCATCGTCATCGCACAGGAGCACCAACAGCTCGGGCGGTACCGGGAGGACAAGCGAGAGGACCTCGCGGCGGCCCTGGCCAACGTGTCCCTCGTCGTGACGCTCACCGAATCCGACCGTGACGCATACCGCGACATGCTCGGAAGCAGCGGCCCCAGGGTCGTCGCGATCCCCAACGCGGTGCCCGACGTACCGCTCGGGCCAGGCGACCCCGGTGCGCACGCGCTCATCGCCGCCGGTCGCCTTGCGCCCCAGAAAGGCTTCGATCTGCTCCTGGAGGCGTTCGTCGCGGTCGCGGACCGGCATCCCGACTGGACCCTCGACATCTTCGGCAAAGGACCATTGCGTGAGCCGCTCGAGCAGCAAGTCATCGACCTGGGATTGGGCGGGCGAGCTCGCCTCAATGGGCCGACGGATCGCCTTGGTGAGCGCATGCGAGATGCCTCGGTGTTCGTCCTCTCGTCGCGATACGAGGGCTTCCCGATCGTCCTGCTCGAAGCGCTGGCTGCCGGCCTGGCCGTCGTCAGCTTCGACTGCCCGACGGGCCCGAGCGACATCCTGACCGACGGGACGAACGGACTCCTCGTCCCTCCCGAGGACGTTCCAGCTCTCGCCGCGGCCCTGGATCGCGTCATGACCGATGAGTCACTCCGCCAGCGGCTCGCCGCCGCAGCGCCTGCGGCCGTGATCCCGTACTCCAGGCAACAGGTGGGACGGCGCTGGGACGAGCTGCTCGCAGAGAAATGAGAGCGCGGCGAGACGCATCCGTGACGGGGACGGCGTACGTTCGAACTGGGCGCGCCACCATCATTTGTGGGGTCTACGAGATGACGCGCGGCCCATGTGTCGCGTGGCCGGAGCGGCTCGCCGAGGTGCGCGATCATCCGGCCTGCAGATCCTTCGCGACCATCGTGGACGGCCTTGCACACGAGAGGCGTGTCCAGGGGATCGGAACCGTGACCATCGCCCGAGCGTAAAGCCCGGCGCGGCGGTCTCTTCGGCCCTTGTCGACGGCGGTGGCGTCTTCAATCTTGGCGCGATCACGCTTCGACACGTGACGATCAGCAACAACACGCCGAATGACTGCGTCGGCTGCTGATAGCCGGCGCATTCGTGGCGGGCTGCTCGCAGATCCCGAACATGGACGCGGGCAGCGCCGGATGCCAGAACGCGCGCGGGATCGGCGTCGCGTCGAATGATGCACCAGCGATCCTCGCCCAGGTTCGCGGGCTATCGGCCACAGAAGCGTCGACCAAGATGGCCGCGCAGGGCCACACAGTCGTCTTCAACACGGGTGGCGATTGCCGGTGCGTGCCGCCTCCTGGCGGCAAGGTCACAGAGGCATGGTTCGGGGAGCACGGCGCGTTGTGGCTCTGGGTGGACGGCGTCGACCCGGCCTTGACAGCGGGTGACCCGCCGTTCGCCGGGTACGGCTGCTGAAGCGTCAGGTCGACGGCTCCGGCCAGGTCCCGCCCTGGCTGACCGAAGGTACCCCTAACGCCTCCTGCAGTGGGTTCGTTCCTACATGCGAACCCCCAGTTCCCGATGCGGAGGCGTTTCCATGACCCGACTCAAGACGATCCCTGTTGCCGTCGCCGGCCTGTTGCTCTCGGCGGGTGCCGTCCTCGGTTTCACGGCGATGCCGGATGCCGCCACCAAGGGCCTCACCAACGCGACCGAGAAGTCGGGACACACGGTCCCGGCTCGACCGGCGACCGTCGATGCACCGCCGGCGGCAGCGCCCGATGCGAACACGGCTGCGGAGGACGAGACGACCGAGGACAACGCGGCCGAGGACGCGCCGCCGGCCGACACGCACGGCGCCGCCGTCTCGGCTGCGGCCAAGGCTGACGACACGACGCCGGACACGAACCACGGCGCCGACGTCTCCGCGGTCGCCAAGGCCAACCATGGCCAGGAGACCGCCGCGACGCATCGTCCGGCTCACGCAGGCAAGCCCGCCGACGCGGGAAAGCCCGCCGATCCGGGTCAGCCGGGTGATCCCGGCAAGCCCGAGGACCCAGGGAAGCCCACCCGCCCGTAGCAAACCTCCTTCTACGGGATCCAGCCCCGGACCGCCGGCCACCCGCCGGTCCGGGGCTTTGTTCGTCCTGTGGGTGGTCCGCCACACGGTTGCAACCAATCGTCCAGCTGAGCCAAGCGTGGCCAGACGGTGCTGCCTCCCATGCTCGGTGGACAGGGACCACACGCGTCCCCGACAGCCGGGAGGAACACCACATGGGCGAGCCGAAGACAGGCGAGGAATTCATCACCCACGAGTACGACGAGGCCATCGCCGTCCAGCAGTGCATCGTCGACGCCGAGACCACTCTCTCGACCAAGCATCCGGTGGGATCGACCAAGACGGCCATCAAGGCAGCCCTGCGCGAGGACAAGGACTTCCTCGCGCAGCTGAAGTCACTTGGCAAGCCTCACGGCGCGACCGGCAAGATCGAGGACGTGGCAGAGGGCCTGACGAGCCTCATGAAGGAGACCCTCGAGACCGCGACCTCCGAGGGCGCCGACAGCGACTTCTACGAGGCACACGCCGTGCTGCTGAACATCAAGCGGAAGCAGATGGATTCGGCCGGCGGCATGCTCGAGATCGCTCGCGCGACCAAGGACACGGAGCTGCGGACGGCGTCGACTGCGTTCGCCAAGGCACAAAAGGCGAGCTGCCAGGTCCTCGCGGACGAGCTCGCGAGCTACGCGGCCAAGATCGCCACGGCCAGCTCGGCAGCCTGATGTGACGACCCTCGCTCTGCCGACGACGGCAAGGGTGGATCGTCGGCCGTGAGGTTCAGTCAACGGAGAGGAGAGCGCCATGGACGACCAGGTGGCACCTGAGACGAAAGGTGTCACGGTGGAGCTCCTCGCATTGGTCGATCTCGCGAGCGAGATCGAGGGCCTGGCCGGGCGCCAGCTTCGAATGCGATTGGTCACCATCGAGCCCGGAGGCGTCATCGGCCCGATCCACGACCACAAAGGCAGGCCCGGGACCGTTTACGTGCTGCAGGGCACGATCACCGACCATCGCGATGGCATCGTGACGGAATATGGACCGGGCCTGGGTTGGCCCGAGGATCGAAAGACGCTCCACTGGGTCGAGAACAGAGGCACCGTTCCCGCCGTGGAGGTTTCAGTCGACATCGTCAGGCAAGACTGAATCTCGACGCCGAGGCGGCCGGTGGCCTCACCACGTCCTGGCTAGACTTCGCGGCATGGACAGCAAAGCGGGCAGGGTCATCGTCCTCTTGATCCTTGCCGCATTCGTCGGCGTGATGATCCTGCCGTTCCTGCCGAGCTAGAGGATCGTGGCGTCCCGGGCGACGTTCGGATCGCTTCTGGACGCGTCGACCCGAACGTCGCGACGGTCTCCGTCCGCGTCGGCGTGCCTGACGGCTACCCGGCCTTCACGCGTGACGGCGGGCAGCCTGGACGAGCCGGTCAGAACGGGCGGCTCGGATCGACCCTTGGATCCCCGTGTCACTTGTGATGGCCAGGAGTCCTCGGCGTGGCGCGGCAATCGTCACGGGCCTGCAAGGGTTGCCGCAGTCCGGGGCGTCCCGAGCGTGGAGCGCGACGGGCTAGGGTCGCGGGCATCAAGCCCTCATCCCGAAAGGAGCGACCCATGCCCACTGTCGAGATCTCCAACTGGGGCGACGCCATATTCCTGGCGCTGTCAAACGCGCTGAACAGCTTGCTTGCGGCGATCCCGTTGATCATCGGTGCCCTCGTGATCATCGTCATCGGTTGGATCATCGCCGGCATCGTGGCGCGGATCGTGACCGGCCTTCTGCGCCGCGCCGGCGCTGATCGCCTGTTTGCCGAACACGGCGGCGATGTCTACGGCGAGCAGAGTCGAAAGGTCCAACCGAGCATCGTCGGCGGTGAGCTCGTCAAATGGCTCATCCGGATCGTGTTTCTGGTCGCCGCCGCCAACGTCCTGGGTCTGACCCAGGTCAGTCTGCTCCTCAACGACGTTCTCCTCTGGATCCCCAACCTCATCGTCGCGGTTGTCATCCTGCTCGTCGCCCCGATCCTGGCGCGCTTTGTCCGCGGGGCGATCGAAGTCGGTTCCGGCGAGATGGGCTTCACCAACGGGCGACTGCTCGGCCGGATCGCCGAGATCGCGATCGTGGCCTTCGCGGTGATCATCGCGATCAATCAGATCGGCATCGCCACGAACCTCGTCGATACGCTCTTCATCGGCGTCGTAGCGGCCCTGGCCCTCGCTTTCGGCCTGGCGTTCGGTCTGGGAGGCCGCGACGTCGCTGCGCAGCTGACGCAGGATTGGTACAGCCAGATGCAGGCGACCGCCGCCCGCGTCCAGGCGAAGGCTGACGGGGCGACGCCGTCCCCTGAGACGCGAACGAACCCGACCACCGAATGACTCGGAATGACCCACGCCGTTGTACGGGTCGCTCTGACTCGGTCTGGTGACCGCGCGGTACGAAGAGGCCCCGACGGACGTCGGGGCCTCTTCCTTATCGGCGCGAGCTGACACGGTCATCGGTCGCTCGTGGTGACGGACGTGCCGGTCGATCGGCGGTCTCGAGGAGACGCCGGGCGATGGTGAGATCGGCGACGAGGGCCTGGAATGCCGCCTCGCGTTCGGTCCGGTCCCGGACCCGCAGGATGGCGGACGGATGGACCGTGATCAGGATGGTCGAGCCGGTCTCGGACGCCATCGGCCGCCCGCGATCGCGGGTCACATGGACGTCGGACCCGAGGACGCCTTGTGCCGCCGTCGCGCCCATCAGCACGGTCACCTCGGGCTGGACGAGCTCGAGCTCCTCGAGCAGCCATGGACGGCACGCCCGGACCTGCCGGGCGTTCGGGCGATCGTGGAGGCGGCGCTTGCCATCCGGTGAAGGCCGCCAGCGAAAATGCTTGACGATATTGGTCACGAAGGCCGTCTCCCGGTCGATCCCCGCGGCCTGGAGCGCACGGTCGAGGACGCGGCCCGCCGGACCCACGAATGGTCGACCGGCGCGGTCCTCCTGGTCGCCCGGCTGCTCTCCGACGAGGATGATCCGGGCCGGGACCGGTCCCTCGCCGATGACGGCCTGGGTGGCCCGCTCCCAGAGCTCGCACTGCCGGCACGCATCCACGTCGCGGCTGAGTGATCGGAGCGCGTTCCTGGCCATCAGCCTCTTGTCAGACCTCGTCAGTCGAGCCGCCGCCGGGTGACCAACATCACGGGCTGGATGCCGGTCTTGACCTTCCAGTCGAACCGGATCACCTCGATGCGGTCCGAGCCGGCATCGCCCTGCGCCAGCCGTGATCGCGGCTGACGCAGCGGCGCGATCCGGCGAACGCCTCCGATCGAGGCCCGATAGGTGGCTCGCATGCCGCGATCCTGATCGCGCTCGTCGGTCGCCCGGCGTACGGACACCGGCCACCGCGTTTCGACCATCTCTCAGCCGCGAGGCCGTGGTTCCGATGGCGGATGACGACCGCGCGGCACGGCTTCGGGCGACGCTCGGGTGAGCCCGCTGCACGACTCGTGATCGCTGTGGCGTGTCGCAACGAAACCGGCCCTCGTGCTTATGCGGCGGAACACGTGTGTCGTGCGACGCTCGCTGCGGCCTGGTGGCCGGCGGGCGCGCAACAACGAAGAGGATTCCTGGTGATCCACATCGGCACATCCGGGTTCTCGTACGACCACTGGCGAGGTGCCTTCTATCCGGCAGGATCCCGCGGCCGAGAGTTCGAGCACTACGCATCGATGTTCGAGACCGTCGAACTCAACGTCACGTTCTATCGGATGCCATCCGAAGCGGCATTTCGCACATGGGCGCGGGAGGCACCCGACGATTTCGTCTTTGCCGTCAAGGCGAGCCGGTACATCACCCATGTGAAGCGCCTGCTCGATCCCGAGCAGCCGGTCGCCTTCCTCGTCCAGCGCGCGCGCCTGCTCGGCGAGCATCTGGGTCCGATCCTGCTTCAGTTGCCACCCGACATGCCGCTCGATCTGGGCCGGCTCCGAGCGACCCTCGACGCGTTTCCGGCGGGACTCCGCATCGCCGTCGAACCGCGACACGCCTCCTGGTTCGTCGATGAGACCCGAGAGCTGTTGACCGCGCACGGCGCGGCGTTGTGCTGGGCCGACCGGCGTGGTCCGATCACACCGCTGTGGCAGACGGCGGAGTGGGGGTACGTTCGATTCCACCAGGGCCGTGCGTCGCCTCGCCCGTGCTATGGCGAGGAGTCGCTGGCAACCTGGGCCACGCGCATCGAGGAGGCATGGGGACGATCGGCCGACGTCTATGCGTACTTCAACAACGACCATCGCGCATGCGCGCTGCGGGATGCTGCCACGTTTGCGCGGCTCGTGAACCGGTCCGGTCTCGAACCCGTGCGGACGATCCCCATCGACGACAGCGTCCTGGCCCGGTGATCGGCACGCGGACGTCATCGTCAGCATGCCTGGCCCGACCGTTCAGATAGCAAGGTGCCCCGGCGACCGTCCTGGCCATTTCGTCCCGCCTGACACGCTGTCGCAACATGTTGGGCGGCCTTGCGTTGGCATATGTGGCCAACGACCCGCGAACATCGTCGGCAAGCCGGTTCGCTCGGATCCACCGGGCAGGGGATCGTTCAGGACCGGCCCACCGGGGAGCGGGAGGTCCTCGCCGGTATGCCAGTTGAGATCGCGGCGGCTAGCCGCGGGGGCCTCCCCTCCATCGGCGAACCAGCTGTTCGCCGAGTCACACGTCCGGCACCTCGCACGCAGCTGCCCCGTGTTCCCGACGGGATGCGCTGTCCGCGGTGCCGTTCCATCAACTGGCATCGAGACGGTTTCGCGATGATCGAGGCCCGCGCCGGCGAGGTCGTCCATCAGCGGATCCGGCCAGCGACACCCATACCGTCGCAGTGGCGATGCCAAAGCTGCCGGTCGCACGTCCCCGAGGGCAGCTCGGTCGACGTTCGTCTCACCAACGCACGGCTCATCCACGAGGATTGATCCAACCGAGCTCCAGCCCGTGGAGGGTGCACACGCCGTAACGCGGCTGTCGATGAGTCGTTCCTGCTGACGAACCCCGGTCGGCACGGCAGTCCCAAGCGCTTGTCGGCCGGGGTCCCGTCTGTCGATCTCGGCCCTGTCCCTACGCGGCGACCGACCCGCGAAGCTCAGGCAACAGCTCGCTGGCCGCAAACTCGAGGAAGCCCAGTTGGTCGGGCCCGACCTGGTGCAGGTAGACGTGGTCGTAGCCGGCCCGAAGGTAGGCACGCATGTGCTCGAGGATGGGCCCCGCGTCGGGTCCACACGGGATCACCTCTGCCACCTGGTCCTCGGTCACGCCGTCCGCCAGCGCCTCGAAGTTGGCCGGTCTGGGCAGCTCCTGGGTCGCCTCGCCGTGGATGGCGGCAGTCGGCCACCAGGCATGCGCCACCCGTCGCGCGGTAGCCGCCGAGGGCGCCCATGACACCGTGACCTGTCCGATCCGCGGGCCATCGCCGCCCGCGTCGGCGTAGGCAGCGACGACCTCCTTGTCGGGCCCCGTCCCGATGAACCCGTCGCCGACCCGGCCCGCGGTCGCGGCCATGCGCTCGCCGCTGCCCGCGACGTAGATCGGCGGAAGCGTGTCCGGCACCGTATACAGCCGGGCGTTCTCCACCGTGTAGTAGCGGCCGTGATGACTCGCCTCCTCGCCGGCCCAGAGCAGCCGGATCACATCGATCGCTTCGTCGAGCATGTCGGCGCGGACGTCCCACTCGGGCCACCGCTGGCCGAGGACATGCTCATTGAGGTTCTCGCCCGTCCCGACCCCGAGGAAGAATCGACCGGGCATCAGGGCGGCGACCGTCGCGGCGGCCTGCGCGATGATGGCCGGGTGGATCCGCATCGTCGGGCAGGTCACCCCGGTCCCGATCTCGAGACCCTGCGTCGCATCGGCGATCGCGCCAAGCACGCTCCACACGAACGGGCTATTGCCTTGCTGGTCGACCCACGGATGGAAGTGATCGGAGATGAGCGCGAACTCGAAGCCGCTCTCTTCCGCTGCCGCTGCATGGCGCACCAGGTCCAGGGGCGGATGCTCCTCGCTCGACAGCGCATACCCGATCCGGGGCGTCGTGGGCTTCGACTTGGCCGTTTTCGATCCGCGTGCAGCCATGGCGATCCTTCCTCCACATATGCCCTCAGACACCCGATCCAAGGGCGGCGATCAAGCCGAGCATCACGATCATCCCCCCGCCCAGGACAAAGGCCAGATAGGCCCAGACGATCGGCCGGCGGACCTCCTCTTCGTGCTCTCGACGGACCTGCTCCGCGTCGACGGTTCGCGCATCACTCATGCCCCACCCTCGCCTCGAGTGCGTCGAGCTTGGCCTCGATCCGCCGGAGGGAAGCCTCGTTCTCGTAGTCGGTATCGGGTGACTCGTGACTGTTGCGATGCACGAGGAAGGTCGTCAGCACGATGAAGACGAACACCTGCAGGAACTCCGACTGCCAGTTCTCGAACGTCGCCTGTGCCCAGCTCCAGACATAGCCGCCGTCGCCGAACGCAGTCGGGACCTGGCCGGCATCGCGCTGCGCCGCGACGTACTCGACCCAACCCGTCCAGGTCTGCAGGGCCCAGGCTCCGAGGAACAGACAGACCAAGGTGATGCTCAGCCCGTAGTCACGCCAGATCCGACGCACATGTCCTCCGATCCGTCTCATGAACCCTTGTCGGATGACGGGAGATCGTCAGCACCGGACGATCCCGATCCTTCCGTCCGGCACGTCGCCCCCGTTCGCTGCAGCGTGGACGAGTGAGCCACACGCCAGCCGCGCTCGAGCTGGCCTCGGTGATTCAAGGGCGTTGCGAATGCTGGTCTGGCCCGGCGAACCCCCAGTCGAACGACACCTGCCACGCACCCGCAAGGTCGGACACGATCGATGCTGCGCCCCCTTCCGTGGGTACGGGGCACGATCGCTCTGCCGCCGGGTGGGCCGTCTCTTTAGGCTGGGACCACCGCTCAGGCGACCGTGGGTGATGGCCTTGCCGTTCGCTTCGGACCCCTCTCCGAGGCAGGCGGCGGGGCCACACCGCGCCGCCGGGCCGCATGAATCGTAGGATGTCTGCCATGAACGAAAGTGGCCCGGAGTTTGCCCACATCCTCGAGCCGGGCGAGGAACTGCAGCACGCCGCGCCAGCGGGCAGCGCGATGCTTGCCGTGACCGACCGACGTATCGCCGTGATCGCCGACGGCCGAACTGCTCTGGATGTCGCCATCGATGGCCTGAGGCGGATCCAGTTCGACATCGAGAAAGACCGGCCTGCCACCCTCGTGATCGTGCCCGAACACGCCACTCATGTCCCACAGGTCCTGGCGGTCCGTCCCATCGAATACGAGGCCGTGGCCGCAGCGCTCGTGACGATCGGCCAACGGCTCGCTGACGGGCAGCCCGCCGGTAACCGACCAGATCTCTCGACGGACACGCCACCGAACGGCGACGAGATGCCCCGGTCGTAGCATCGGCGCGGCTCCGACGACGCGACCCCCAGTCGACCCCGCGCGTTCCCCCCGCGCCTTTGGTCGGCCTGCGCGCGACGTCGGAGCCTGCGAATCCGGGGCTGCGTTCGTTCTGCGACTCGAGCGTGCCGTCGGACTTTGGATGGCGATTGCGATGTCCGACCCTGGTCATCCGTCAAGGTTTCAACGCTGAGGCTCGATGCTTGTCTCCGGTCCATCGGGGCCGAGAGAAAAGCGAAGGGACAGCCACATGGATGACGCACAAGGCCCGGCGCAGCCCGACGATCCCAAGCGGGTGGACGAGGACCTGGGTCGAGATGACGAAGGGATCGGCAGCGTCCGACCCGACGATGTGGTCCCGATCGAGCCCGAGGACGAAGGCATCGGGAGCGTGCGGCCCGAGGAGGCCGTCCCGATCGCTCCCGACGACGAGGGCATCGGCAGCGTCCGACCCGAGGACGTCGTTCCGCTCGATGCTGACGACGAAGGGCTGGGCAGCGTCCGCCGGGATCCGTCGAGCTCGTAGTCGACGAGATCTCGCGCGGCTCCCGACTACCGCCCGGTTGCCTGCTCCTGCGGCTCGAACATCGAGAATGGGTCCTCGATGTCCAGCGCTTCGTAGTGGGTGATCACGAGGTCGGTGATGAGGGCCTCGGCGCCGGGCGCCAGCCTGGGGCGGCTGATGTCCGGACCCGTCCACGCATACATGGCCGCGGGATCCCGCCACTCCTCGTAGAGGACGACCTCTTCGAACTTGCCGATGAGACGTCGAGCGAGCTTGACGTAGACGAGGCCCTCGTACGACTTGAGGATCGGAAGCTGCTCGCGCATGAGGTCATGGAGGCGAACGGACGATGCCTCGGGGACCGTGGCTGTCAGGACACGAACGATCATGGTGGCGAGTCCGTTCGATTGCGAGCGAGCCGTACCCTGGCGACGTCTCCGATCTCGGGACACGGTGCGGCTTCTGAGCCCATCATCGACGCGAGGCGCGTCCGGCGACACCGTGACTCCGGGTCTGGGCATTGCACCCGTGTTACGGACGGCGACCCGCGGTGCGCTGCGGATCGGCACGCCGCCGCGAATGACGCCGAACCGCAATGCGGAAGTCCTACTGGATCAGTAGACATTCCCAGTCTCGGCTTCGTATCATGCCGCCATGACCTCGCACGTCCGATCGTCCGCGATGTGTATGCCCTGGCGGCCCCATGGAGGGGACACAGGGCGATAGGTCGCGTCATCGACAGCTGACGGGAGCCGCTCGCCGGTCCCGGGGCCGCAGTCCGAGAGGGGACTGCGGCTTTTCTGTGTCCCTGGCACCCACGGCCAGCCGCCGACCCCGCCCCGAACCGGGACCGCCCAGGCGACCAGGACAGACCAGGAGCGAGCACGCGTGTCCATCGACTCACCATCTGCCGAACGACGTGGCACGCCGCCGCGTCGCACGGCAGGATCCGACACCAGGCACGAGGTGGACTTCGTCGGTCTTGGGCGGACGTTCGCGCGGACATCCGAACGAACGGCCCGGCTGACCGACCACGTCGTCCTCCGCGACATCTCCCTCTCGGTCCAGCCGGGCGAGGTGGTCGTGATCCTCGGCATGAGCGGATGCGGCAAGTCGACGCTCCTGCGGATCACGGCCGGTCTCGACACGCCCACGACGGGCGCGGTCACGATCGGTGGCGATCCCGTGATGGGCATCGACCCGCGCTGCGCATTCGCCTTCCAGGAGCCTCGGCTCCTGCCGTGGCGGACGCTGGCCGGCAACGTCGCGCTCGGACTCCCGCCCGGGACGGCGGCGTCTGTCGGCCGTGATCGTGTCGAGCGGCTGCTCGACCTGGTCGGCCTGACGCCCTTCGCCGGCCATCGGCCCCGGGAGGTGTCGGGCGGCATGGCCCAGCGAGCGTCGCTGGCACGGGCTCTTGCCCGGGATCCATGGGTGCTGCTGCTGGATGAGCCGTTCGGGGCGCTGGACGCCCTGACCCGGCTGAGGATGCAGGACCTCCTGCTCGACGTCCACGCGGCGGCCCCGACGACCGTCCTTTTGGTCACCCACGACGTCGACGAGGCGCTCCAACTGGCAGATCGCGTGATCCTGCTCGGCTCCGAACCGGGCTCGTACGGCGCGACCATCCGCCAGATCGTCACGGTCCCGGGCTCGCGCCCGCGCGACCGAGGCTCGGCCGAGCTCGCGGAGCTGCGCGCCTCGCTGCTGGCCGGCCTCGGCATCGACCGACACGCGCATGCCCCCGCTCACTGACATCCGCGTTCACACACGAAGGAACGACACACCATGAAGACCATCCGACTCCGACGACCGACGACCCTGATCGCGGCCATCGCCGCGACCGCCGTCCTGACCGCAGCGTGCTCGAGTGCCGGCGGGTCGACGGCGCCATCGGCCCCGGCCAGCGGCGCTGCCGCGGCCTCCAGCGGGCCGGCGGTGGTCACCCAGGGCGGCACCCTCGACATCGACTACGCGACGTACAACCCGCTCAGCCTCGTGATCAAGGACAAGGGCTGGCTCGAGTCGGGCCTGGCAGCCCAGAACGTGACGGTCAACTGGGTCAAGTCGGCCGGCTCGAACAAGGCCAATGAGGCCCTGCGCGCAGACGCGATCGACGTCGGCTCGACGGCGGGCTCCGCGGCGCTCCTCGCTCGTTCCAACGGCTCGCCGATCCAGGTCATCGATATCTTCTCGCAGCCGGAGTGGGCCGCCATCGTCGTCCCGAAGGGGTCGCCGATCACCTCCGTCGCGGACCTCAAGGGCAAGAAGATCGCCGCCACCAAGGGCACCGACCCGTACTTCTTCCTGCTCCAGGCGCTCGAGACCGCGGGGTTGAAGCCCTCCGACGTGACCGTCGAGGTCCTCCAGCACGCCGACGGCTGGGCGGCACTCCAGAACGGCTCGGTCGATGCCTGGGCCGGGCTCGATCCGATCATGGCCGGCGCCGAGGAGTCCGGCGCCAAGCTGCTCTATCGGAACGTCGCATTCAACAGCTACGGCTTCCTCGACGCGACCGAGACGTTCATCAAGGACAAGCCCGATCTCGCCCAGGCCGTCGTCGACGCCTATGAGCAGGCTCGGGCGTGGGCGAAGGCGCATCCGGACGAGACAGCGGCGATCCTCGCCAAGGAAGCCGGGCTCGATGCCGCCGTGGCCGGCCGGGTGATCAAGGAACGGACGAACCTGGGGGTCGATCCGGTGCCCGGCGCCCCGCAGATCGCGGTCCTTTCCAAGATCGGCCCGATCTTCGTCGCGTCCGGCGACGTCAAGACCCAGGCCGAGATCGACGCTGCCCTTGGGTCGCTGATCAACGCCTCGTTCATCACGAACGCCGATCCGAGTCGCTTCGAGTGACCCGCTCCCGGTCGATCGCGCCTCCGTCCGGCTCCACGGCCCGGACGGTGAGCGCGATCGAGGGCGGCCCGCCCGTTCGCCGCCCTGGCGCCTCGCGTCCATGGAGCCGGGTGGTCATCGGGGCAAGCCTGCCCATCGCGATCCTCGTGTTGTGGCAGGTGTCGACCTCGCTCGGCTGGTTCACGCCGGTCCAGCTGCCGTCACCGGCGAGCGTTCTTGACGCGGCCATCGAGCTGGTCGCGCGTGGCACGCTCGGTGGCTTCATCCTGCTGTCCACTCAGCGAGTGCTGGTCGGGTTCGCGATCGGCGCGTCGCTCGGGCTCCTGCTCGGCGCGGTCACGGGGCTCGCCCGGTCGTGGGACCTCTTCTTCGGCTCGACCCTGGGAGCGATCCGCGCGGTCCCGTCGCTTGCCTGGGTCCCGCTGCTCATCCTGTGGCTCAAGATCGGGGAGGGCTCCAAGATCACGCTCATCGCGATCGGCGCGTTCTTCCCGGTCTACACGACGGTGAACGCTGCCCTCCGGCACGTCGACCGGGACCTGGTGGAGGCCGGCCGGGCATTCGGTCTTCGCGGCGTGCGACTGTTCACGACGGTCCAGCTCCCGGCGGTGCTGCCGTCGGTCATCGCCGGGCTCCGCCTCGGCCTGGCCCAGTCGTGGCTGTTCCTCGTGGCGGCCGAGCTGATCGCCTCGTCGGCCGGCCTCGGCTTCCTGCTGGTCGATTCCCAGAACAACGGCCGGGTCGATCGGATCCTGCTGGCGATCATCCTTCTCGCCGTGGTCGGGAAGACGACGGACGCGATGATCGGGGTGTTCGAGCGCCGGATCGTCCGGCGATGGACCTGACCCGACCCGTGCGCGTCGACGATCCTGGCACGTCACCGCAACGATCGATCCCGGTCCTTGGTGTACGGGCGTGTGGCCGGCTCGGGCACGATCGCATCCGCCGTCGGTTGTCCGGGTCCCACTGGGGGTGACCACGGGCTCGGTGGTACGCGGATCGAGGCCCTCGCCGGTATGCCAGTGCCTTTACGGCTAGCCGCGAGGGCCGCTCCGCGCTCGCGTCAGTACGATGGGTCCGTGAGCGACCATCCTCGGCGGCCCTGGACGTCCCGACTGCATCCGACCAACTGGCCACCGGGCACCGGGACGGTCCTCTTCGTGGTCTGGCTCGTCTATGCGGCCCTCTGCACCGTGTGGGTCCACGCCTTGCTCTGGACGGTGCTGCCGATCGGGTTGGCGCTGTATCTCTTCGCCGCGTGGTACCCGTGGCGCGTGATCCTGATCCTCGTCGTGCCGGTCGTGCTGCTGACGGGGTACTCGCAGCTCATCGCGTCGTCGCCCGACACGCCGATCTGGGCGGCGTTCGCGATCTACCTCGCCGCGTGCGGCTACTTCTCGTTCATCGTGTCGTACGACAAGCGGGACACGTTGATCGCGCGCCTGCCGGGCTGGATCCTGGGCCAGCGATTCTCGACGCGGCTGACCTGGGCACGCTTCGAGGACGCGGCCGTTGCGGCGAATGCCGTGGTCCGACAGGTCGGCGCCGGCGGTGACGCCAGCGGCAAGGCGGCGATCCTCCACGGGCTTGCGACCGCGGCACGCCGGGAGGCCCGCCGCGGCGGGGTCTGGCAGGAAGCCTGGGCAGCGCAGGCGGCATGGCTGGACGGGCTCGAGGAGCTCGTCGCGACGCAACCCACGGCGGACCAGCGAAGACGCGTCAACGACCTGCTCGAGGCGATGAACGGAGCGCACCTGGCCGCGGTCGAGCGAGCCAGCGCCATCGACGCCGTCGACGCGTAGATCGGCGCCGGCGACCGACCGTTACACATTCTTATCCGGACCTTGTCGGCGCCGAGATGGACCGCCAACGGAGAGGCCCCCATCATCGGGATATCACCCGGATCCGGCCGCCCTTGGATTGCGCGCCTCGACCGCGGCGCACGACATCCCAAGGACCGACATGCCCGAGCTTGCAGTCCGCGAGCTGCACCCGATCGATCGCGACGAACGCGCCCTCGCGGGGCGCCCCGAGCCCTTCTCGCTCACGCCCTTGAGGCTCCTCGACAGCCCCGCCGATGACGCACCCCGGCCCGCAGTCGACGACCTGAGCCCACGACAGCGACAGGTGCTGCGACGGCGCGCCTATGGCCTGCGCACGAAAGAGATCGCGCACGACCTGGGGATCAGCATGCAGACGGTGAAGAACCACATCACCTTCACGTATATCAAGCTCGGGGTGGAGTCATTGCCCGAAGCATTGGTCGAGGTCGGCTGGCTCCGGATCCCCGCGGACGACTTCGAGTGAACCTTTCGCGGATCGATCTCCTCCATCCGACCCTGAAGAGGATGCCGGCCTCGACGCCCGTCGCCTCGGCCGAAGACGACCCGGTGACCCTTGCCCGCCTCGAGGCGATCATGTCGGACCGCATCGAGGGATGCCCGGTCTGCGGGGCCGACCCGCACATGTGTCGCGCCATCGGCTGCGACCCCGGCGCATCCGGGACGAGCGACCGCACCGAGGACCGCGGCCCCCGCCTGTTGGTCGCGTCGCTCTCATAGCGGCGCCGGGGAGGACACCCGGCCTCCCGTAAACGCTCCCATCCGGTAAATGAAGGGTCGACCCGTGGCGAACGTGGCCGTTCGATCGATGTCCTCCCCGGGGACCCGCCCGTAGCGTGTCGGCAACGACCTCGAACCGAGGTCGACCGGAACGGCACAGACGACGGGAGGGACCGACATGGCACACGTGGGCACGACCAACGGCATCAATCAGCCGGCGGCGACCGGCTCGGGTGGGCAGGCAGGGCTCTGGATGGCTCTCATCGCCGGCGCGGTGATCGTCGCGATCGCCCTTGCGTTCGGCACGACGCAGGGCACCGGATCGCGACCAGTCATCGTCGCGCAGCGCGCCCCGGCGGTCATCGTCGCCCCTGGCGCCGTGGCGGCTCCGACCTTCGGCCCAGACTGGTACGCACGACACATGCCGGCCGCCGTGACGGCTCCGACCTTCGGTCCCGACTGGTACGCCCGACACATGCCGGCCGCCGTGACGGCTCCGACGTTCGGTCCCGGACTGGTACGCACGCCACATGCCCGCGGCCGTGACGACGGACGCAGCGGCCGGGACGGCGAGCGCGAACGCCGATCGGAACCGCCACCATCGCCCGCTTGCTCCGGGGCAGCGCCTGCATCGGTAGCTCCGTCGACAGGGTGCACGAGGGCTGAAGCGCTGCTTCGGCCCTCGTTTCGATTCGTCGGGAGATCGACGCGCCGGTGGAGGTGGCGGTAGATTCGATCCGATGGCCAAGCAACGCGTCCTGTTCGTCAGCACGGAGAACGCCGCTCGGTCGCAGATGGCGGAGGGCATGCTGCGAGCCTGGGCCGGCGACCGCTACGAGGCCGCCAGCGCCGGGATCGAGCCCACCCGCGTCAGCCCGGAGGCCGTCGCCGTGATGGCCGAGGCCGGCGTCGACATCAGCGGCCAGAGCGTCAAGGGGATCGACGAGTTCCTCGGCCAGCCCTGGAACTGGGTCATCACCGTCTGCGAGACCGCGCGCCACACCTGCCCGGTGTTCCCGGGCGCCGCCAGGACGGACCACTGGAGCTTCGACGACCCGACGAAGGCGAACGGCACAGAGGACGAGCGCCTTGCCGCCTTCCAGCGTGTGGGGCAGGAGGTCGCGGCCCGCGTCCGGCAGCTCGTGCTGGTGGCGGACCGTCCGTACACCCAGGCGACGACACCGGTGATCGAGCTGCCCCCGAAGTAGCGGGGTCGTGCGGGCGTCGGCCTGCCCGACCGTCGCACGGCGGGCCGCGCGACTCGATACGCTCCGGAGATGCGCGCCCACGCGACCTCGCGACCCGCTCACCCACGCCCCATCGATCGCCGGTGACCAGCTCCACGACCCAGGAGCCGGCGCAGGGCACCCTCGAGCGGATGGGCCTGACGGCACTCGCGTACCCGCCGTTCGTGACGTTCCTGGGCGCGAACCTGACCTCGAATGCGTCGTGGTTCATCTTCGGCGCGGCGCTCAACACCTACATCTTCCAGGTCACCGGGTCGGCCCAGGACGTCGGCGTGGCGTCGTTCGTCTACAGCCTGCCGTTCACGATCTTCATGCTCCACGCCGGTCTGCTCGCCGACCGGTTCGGAGCGAAGTCGATGGTCGTGCTCTCGCTGGCGGGCGCGGGTGCGGCGATCGCGGTCACGGGCATCCTGGCCCTGGCGCTCTGGCCGTTGTGGGTCCTGGTCGCGATCGGGTGCGTCATGTCCACGTTCCAGACGCTCGGTGCCCCGGCGTTCATCTCGATCGTCAACGACCTCGTCCCGCCGCGAGCCATCTCGAGCGGCGTGGCGCTGACGTTCCTTGGCTTCAACGTCGGCCGGATCATCGGCGGGATCGTCGGCGGCATCCTTCTTGCCTTCCTGAGCGCCGACATCGTGACGTCCGCGGCGCTGACGATCATCGTCGCCGGGGTGATGCAGAGCCTCCCGGCCCTGCCCATCAGCCGGCTGCGGGTCAACGAGGCGGTGGCGCGCACCACCGATCACTCGATGGTGCGGCCGTTGGTCGAGGCCGCGTCATATGCGCGTCGCTACCCGACGCTCGGGCTGATCATCCTCGTCTCGGTCGCGCCCGGTGCGATCGGGCTGTCCTACACGTTCCTGCTGCCGGTCGTGATCCGCGACCTCGGGGCGAACCCGGGGACGATCGGGCTGCTGTATGTCGGGGCCGGGATCGGGGGCCTGATGGCCGGCCTGGCGGCAGAACCGATCATGCGCAGGGTCGGGCATGGCCGGACGATCTTCGTCGGGATGCTGCTCATCGGGGCGGGCCTGATCGGCGTCGGCTTGTCGGGGGCGCTGGCGCTGGCGGCGGTCGCCATCGCCGTCGCGCAGGGTGGCTTCGCGATCTACGGCTCGTCGAGCCTGTCACTCGTGCAGTCGCTGTCGCCGGCCCGCCTGCGTGGTCGGGTGACCTCCCTGTTCACGTTGCTGTATTGGGGCCTCATGCCGTTCGGGGCCCTGGCCGGCGGGCTCATCGCGGAGCGCTCGAGCGCGCTCGTCGCGGTCATGCTCGCCGGCTCGATCGTCATCACCTGCGGAGCGATCCTGTTCATCGCACGCCCGCAGATCGCGACGCTCCGGATCGATCGCGTCGCCGGCACCGTGACCGGTCAGCTCGAGGGCAGCGGCTACCCGCGTCCGACCGAGACCTGAACGGCCGCTCGGCGTGCGTCGGCGCTGCAACGACCTTGCAAGGCCGGCTGCGGGTTTTCATCCTTCGCTGCCGCGTCGTCCTTGGCTACGGTCGCGAACGATGTCCGAATCGACCGTCGCGGTCCGTCTCCGCGCGCGCCTGGCCGAGCTGAAGCGGGTGACCGCGGATCGCCACCGGCTGCCCATCGCGACGTCCGGAGTACCTGGCCGCGCTCGAGCACGAGATGCGCCTCATCAGCGAGATCCGGCGGCTCGTCGATGAGGACCGAGACGAGGCGGCCCGGGCCAGGACCGGGACCTGACGCGGGCAGTGCGCTCAGGGGGCCCGTCGGCACGGACCCCCGAAGGCGACGCCTACTTGCAGTGAGTGACCGACGTCTGCGAGATGACGTCGACGAAGCCCGTCTCGTCGATCGTCGCGGCGTCGATCGTCATCGTGCCGGCGAGGTCGGCGAACTGCTCGTCGACCGTCGTCTTGGTGGTGCAGCCGCCCGACTTCGTGGTCGAGCGGGTGGTGCTCGTGGAGATGGGGCCGGTCGGGCTGTCGCTGGCCGAGACCGTGACGGTCCGCGACGTCGAGCAGGTACGCCTGCCGCACGTCTGGAGGTCGATCGTGACCGGGGCGATCGTCACGGACAGGTCGCTCCCGATGACCATCCCGCCCTCGTCCGCACAACCGAACTCGTCGGAGATCGACGTGAACCGACCGTTCGAACCGATCGAGTACTTGGACACCTGGAGGCAGGGCGGGCCGGCTGAGCCGTCCTCGTTCGCGAAGACAGAGAGCTCGGTGTCGGTGCAGACCGTGCGACCGCCCGTCGCCGCACAGGTCGAGGCGCTGCTGGAGAAGTTCGTCCCGCCTGGCCCGGTGTCGGCGGCGACTGGTCCGGCCGCGAGCAGGAGGATCAACGGGACGATGGATGCGACCAACGCGATGCGGCGCACGTTGCACCTCCTGATGTCGCGACGGCTCGGGTTCGCCAGTGGCTCGGCGCGGTCCTGGGCGGCCATGGTTTGGATCCGCGCGTCGACGCCTTCCGCCGGATCCGACCCTAGCTGTCGACCGTCTCGTTCATGTCTCGGGCCGGACTTCCGGCCGGTTCCCGCGATCCGGCCGACCCGTGTAAGGTCGGGGTCCGCCTCCTGGCGCGAGGCTTCGGTCGCCTGCGATCCCAGAGGAGTCGCACATCCTGTCCCGGTCCGCCGTCCGCCCGCTCCGCTTGCTGCTGGTCCCGTTGATCCTGTGCGTGGCCGCGTGCGGCGGTGCGAACGCATTCCCGCTGGGTGGGTGGTCGACGCCGGTCCCCCCGGGCAAGGCACGTCCGGTTGCCGTCGTTCCGTCGCCCGTGCCGCCGGGTGCGCCCGGGGCGAACCCGAGTGCCTCGTCTGCTTCGCCGCGGCGTCAGCGACCCCGCGTCGACCCCGACGCCGACACCGACCGCGACCCAGACGGCGACCGCCAGTCCCACGCCGGCGGCCACGTTCACGCCCGCGCCGACGACCAGCCCGCCATCGGCATCACCCGTGGCCCGGGGCGCATCGGTCCCGATCCTGTACTACCACCGCGTCCAGCCCGTGCCTGCCGATTTCAGCAAGTGGACCAAGGCGCGCCAGCGGCGGTTCCTCCAGTACGACGCCATCCCGGCCGCGTTCGTCGCACAGCTGGACTGGCTGCTCGCGAACGGGTACACGACGATCCTTCCGGGTGACCTGGCGGCCCACTGGGACTACGGCAAGCCGCTGCCGCCGAAGCCCGTGATCATCACCTTCGACGACGGCTCGCGGTCGTGGACCAAGCGGGTCATGCCGGAGCTCCGGGAGCGCGGCATGGTCGCCGAGTTCTACCTGACCCTCGACGCGATCAAGGTCGACGCGATCGACTGGGGCGATATCCGGGCGCTCGTCGCGGCCGGCAACGGCATCGGCGCGCACGACGTCCACCACGTCCAGATCGCGGGCCTGCCCGGCAAGCGGACGACCTCCGTCCCGGTCATGTGGAAGGAGATCAACGACATCCGGGCGGTCATCCTGGCCCACACCGGCGTCGCCCCGGATTCGATGGCGTACGTGGGCGGTGGCTATGACGACACGCTGATGGGCCTCGTGGCGGCCGCCGGCTACACGACGGCACGCTCCATCAATCGCGGCATCGTCCAGACCGTCGGTCGCCGCTATCGCCTGCGCGTCGTCCGGATCGGGGCGAGCGACGACGTCATCGACCCGCGCAAGCAGACGCTCGTCCCGGGCCTGCCCACGTTCGCCAAACGGATGCGCGGCGTCAGCGACCTGAAGTAGTCGCCGACGCCGCCCGCGGCCGGCTCGTCAGGGATTGGCGGCGATCAGGGCACTCGCGATCGCGTCCGGCTTCGCGCCCGTCGGGGGCGAGATGACGAACATCAGGTTGTCCCCGTCCTGGTAGGCGGCATAGCCGGCCGTCGCGTTGCTCGCCGACGAGAGGGCCGTGCCGTTGACATCGGTCGTCTTGAAGGTGAGGCCCAGGCTCGACGCGAGACCGGCCAAGTGCGCCCTTGTAGGCGCCCTCGGTCAGGACGCCCGTCGGGAAGCCCATGGCCATGACGAAGCCGACCATCTGACCGTTGTCGGTCACCTGGCGGACCCCGATGTCGAAGATGCCGCCGAACGCCCCGAGCGATCCGGCGATCTGTCCACGGATGGCCGCCTCGGTCGCCGGATCGAGCGCCGTGAGCTCGTACGGTGCGGCGATCTTCAGATCGACGGTCGGGTCCTTGATCGGGGCGGACGCGCTCGGCGACGCGACGGCCGCAGCGCTGGGCGACGGCGGTGCCGAGACGGTCGGAGCGACCGTCGGCGCGGGGGTCGGTGCCGTCGTGGGACTCGGGCTGGGTGATGCGGCGGGTGAGCAGGCGGCGACGATGACCGCGGCGATGAGGGCGGCTGACGCGCCGTGTCGACCTCGGTCGAGGATGCTCGCGATGCGCACGATCGGCCTCCTTGGGCAGGGAGTTGGTCGCCGGTCTGGGCCCGACGCGCCCCATCCTGCACTATCGGCGCAAGCGCCGCCCGGGACGCTACGATGGGTCGACCGACGCGAGAGGGAGACGAGATGAGCTGGCAGACCCCCGGCAAGGAGCCGCCGCCCGATCCCGCGGCTCCTGAGCCGGACGCCGAGACGACGCGCGTGCCGCTCCAGCCGGCGCCGCCCGAACCCGCGACCGAGCCACCGATCCGAGCCGCCCGGCCCGCCGCCCGACCAGGCTCCGGCCGCCGGTTTGATCTCCGCGGCCCCGGTCGGCTGGGCCGGCCCCGACGCGCCGGCCACGTCTCCCGGCGACGGTCCGGCCGTCCCCTGGGCGCCGCCCGTCCAGACGGCCGCCGTCCCGGTCACGGAGGGCCTGGTCATCGCCGGGGTCTTCAGCCGGGTCGTGGCCTACGCGATCGACATCGTGTTCCTCCAGCTCCTCAGCCTGGCCGTGCTCGGCCTGGTCGGGGGGCTCGGCTCCGATGCCGATCCGACCGTGACCCTCGCGGTGGCCGGCCTGTTCGTCGGCGTCGACTTCCTCTACTTCGTCGGCCTGTGGACCAGCGGCTGGCACGGGACGCTGGGCATGCGCCTGATGCGGCTGCGGATCCTGGGCGCAGCCAACGCCACGACGCTGTCCGTCAACGACGCGCTGCTTCGCTGGATCGCCCTGACCGGTGCGGTGTCGATCCTGGCGCTCGTCCCCGGCATCGGCCGGTACATCGGGCTGGTCACCGCCCTGTGGGTCCTGGCCCTGCTCATCACCACGGCCACCAATCCGCTCCGCCAGGGTCTCCACGACCGGTGGGCGCGCTCGGTCGTCGTCCAGCCGGCACCCGGCGGCTCCGGGGCCGCGGTCATCGGCTGCATCGCCCTGGTCGTGCTGCTGTTCGTGGTCGTGCCGCTCGTCCTGGTCGGTCTCGTCGGGGACCAGCTCCAGGACATCCTGACCGAGATCGGGCGCTCCGTCTGACCGGGATGGCCGCACGCGGGAAGCTCGAGCCGCACGATGTCCGGTTCTTCGCGACGGCGGAGGACCTCCGGGACTGGTTCGACGAGCACCATGCGTCAGAGCCGGAGCTGTGGCTGGGCTACCACAAGAAGGCGACCGGACGGCCGAGCGTCGACTGGTCACGGGCCGTCGACGAGGCCCTCTGCGTCGGCTGGATCGACGGGATCCTGAAGAGGGTCGACGCCGAGACCCACGTGCAGCGCTTCACGCCCCGGCGCAAGGGCAGCAACTGGAGTGCCATCAACGTCGAGAAGGTCGCCCGGCTGACCGCGGAGGGCCGGATGCGGCCGGCCGGCCAGGCCGCCTTCGACGCCCGCACGGACGCGAACACCGCGATCTACGCCTACGAGACGGCCGAGACCGTCCTGACCGACGACGAGACCGCGCGCTTCCAGGCAGACGCCGGGGCCTGGGCGGACTGGCAGGCACGCTCGCCGTCGTATCGGCGGACGGTCACCCACTGGGTCACGAGCGCCAAGCGGGCCGAAACGCGCGAGCGGCGGCTCGCCGCGCTCATCGCCGATTCCCGGGCGGGCATGGAAGTCGGGCCGATGCGCGCGGCGCGTGGCGGATCGTGATCACGGATCCGGCGGTGGCCACGCACGAGGCGCTGGCCGCCGCCACCGAACGGCTCGCGGCGCTCGACCTCGGCGACGCCTTCGAGCCGCGGGCCGCCGAGGCGATCGTCGCCACCGGGCTTCACCGACTGGTCGTGCCCGCCGCCGCCGGCGGGCTCGGTGCCCGGATGACGGAGGCCGCGGAGGTCCTGATGGCGCTCGGGTCCGTCGATGGCTCGACGGCGCTGGGGTTCGCCATGCAGGTCCACGTCGTCGGGGCGCTCGTCGACTCGACCGGCGTGCCGGACACGCTGCGCGACCGGGTGTACGCGGCGATCGTCCACCGCGGGGCGCTCGTCAACAACGCCGCCACCGAGGAGGGCGGCGGCTCGCCGGCCCGTGGCGCGATCCCGGGCACGGTCGCCGTCGCCGAGGCGGATGGCGCGTGGCGGCTGACCGGCGAGAAGACCTGGACCACCTGGCTGCCCAACCTCAGCCACGCATTCGTGACCGCCCGGCTCGAGGGCACGGACCCGCTCGAGGTCGGGTCGTGGCTGGTCGACCTGAGCGTCCCGGGGGTGCGCCGCCTGCCGGGCTTCGAGGCGCTGGGCATGCGCGGATCGGCGTCCGGCCGCCTGGTGTTGGACCGTGTCCAGGTCCCGGCCGAGGCGCTCCTCGTCCGGCGGCAGGTGACCGCCCCCGATCCGCGCGGGCCGGCGCCCGGGGCATGGTTCGGGATGGCCCTCGCCGCGACCTATCTCGGAGTGGGGGAGGGAGCCCGCGACGCGGTGGCCAGCTGGGCTCTCGACCGTCGGCCGGGGAACGGCGGGACGCCCGTGGCGGACATCCCGAGCGTCCAGCTGCGGCTCGGCCGGCTCGATGCCGAGCTGCGCGCGGCGCGGATCGTCGTCCTGGACGTCGCCCGGCGCTGGGACGCGGCCGTGGCCGTGGCCGGAGGATCCGACGGCCCGGACCGCCGCAGCCGCAGACGTGCCGCTGGCCAAGCTCGTCGCCACCAACGCGGCGGTGACGGCCACCGACGAGGCGCTGCGGATCGCCGGCGGGCCCGGGGTTCCTCGCCGGCCGCCTCGAGCGCGCGTTCCGCGACGCGCGCGCCGGTCTGATCAACCCGCCACTCGAAGACGTCGCGCTGGCCGGGTTCGCGGGTGCCGTGCTGGCCCGCGTGCGGGATGACCGGTGACATGGACGAGCCCGCGGACCCGGGTCCGCCCGGCCACGAGCCGGTAGCGCCGATCCCGCCCGCCCCGGCGGCGTTCCACCTGGGCGCCGGTCACCGGATCGTCCACGGCAACCCGGCCTTCATCGAGGCGTTCGGCCCCGACGCCATCGGTCAGCCGGCGCGCGAGGCCATGGTCAGCCTGCCGCCGAAGGCGTTCGCCCTGATGGATCTCGTGTTCTCGAGCGGCAAGGCGGGCGCCTGCCAGATCGCCACGGACCGGGGTTCGCGCCGGTTCGTGGTCGCCCCGCGGCGCGACCCGGAGACCGGCGAGGTCTACGGCGTGACGACCCACCTTCGCTGGCCCGCGCCGCCCGGCTGACCCGTCTAGACTCGGCTCACACCACACGATCGACGGCGGGGCCGATGGACCAGGGGCGTCCGTCACGGACGGCCCCGCAGGGGAAGCGGGAGGGATCCGATGGGGGAGCCGTTCAGCGGCACGATCAACGTCGACGTCCGCGATTCGAAGCCGGATTGGACTCCGTTCGAGCCGCCCAAGGCGCCGGACGGTGCGCCGAACGTCGTCTACATCGTCCTCGACGACGTCGGCTTCTCGGCGATGGGCAGCTACGGCGGCCCGATCGAGACGCCCAACATCGACCGGATCGCGGACGCGGGTGTCCGGTACACGCAGTTCCACACCACGGCACTGTGCTCGCCGACCCGGTCGTGCCTGCTGACCGGGCGCAACCACACCCGGAACAGCATGGCCTGCATCACCGAGGCCGCGATCGGGTTCCCGAACGCGAGCGGGACCATCCCACCGGAGAACGGGATGCTCTCGGAGATCCTGGGCGAACGCGGCTGGAACACGTACATGGTCGGCAAGTGGCACCTGTGCCCGACCGACGAGATGAACCTCGCCTCGACGCGCCGCAACTGGCCGTCGGGTCGCGGCTTCGAGCGCTGGTACGGGTTCCTCGGCGCGGAGACCAACCAGTGGTATCCCGACCTGGTCTACGACAACCACATGGTCGACCAGCCCCGAACGCCGGAAGAGGGCTATCACCTCACGGACGACCTCACGGACAAGGCGCTGGAGTTCATCCAGGACGCGAAGGCCGTCGCGCCCGACAAGCCGTTCTTCCTGTACTACGCGCCGGGCGCCTGCCACGCGCCGCATCACGCCCCCGCGGACTGGATCGACAAGTTCAAGGGCCGATTCGACATGGGCTACGAGGCGATCCGCGAGACGACGCTCGAGCGACAGAAGACGCTCGGGATCGTCCCGGCCGACACGGAGCTGCCGCCGGTCAACCCGATCGGGACCCAGGAGACGCGCAAGGGGCCGGATGGACAGCCGTTCCCGATGCTCGACGTCACCCGCCCGTGGGCTTCCCTGAACGACCAGGAGAAGGCGCTGTTCGCCCGGATGGCGGAGGTCTACGCCGGGTTCCTGGCGCACGCCGATCACCACATCGGCCGGCTGCTCGACTACCTCGAGGCCAACGACGAGCTCGACAACACCATGATCGTCGTCGTTTCCGACAACGGCGCGAGCGGCGAAGGTGGCCCGAACGGTTCGGTCAACGAGATGAAGTTCGCCAACGGCGTCCCGGACGACCTGGCCCAGAACCTCGCGATGATCGACGATCTCGGCGGCACCAAGACCTACAACCACTACCCGAACGGGTGGGCGATGGCGTTCAACACGCCGTTCAAGATGTGGAAGCGGTACGAGTTCAACGGCGGCACGGCCGACCCCTGCATCATCTCCTGGCCGGCCGGAACGAAGGCCCGGGGCGAGATCCGCGACCAGTACTCGCACGCGATCGACATCGTGCCGACGATCCTCGACGTGCTGGGCGTGACCCCGCCGACGACGCTCAAGGGCCATACCCAGAGCCCGATCGACGGCGTCTCGATGCGCTCCACCTTCGACGACGCGTCCGCGCCGTCGGGCCGGACGACGCAGTTCTATTCGATGCTCGGATCGCGATCGATCTGGCACGACGGCTGGAAGGCCGTGACGACCCATCCGACGATCGCGGGTTGGGGCGACTTCAACGGCGACGAGTGGGAGCTCTACCACGTCGACGTCGACCGATCCGAGCTGCACGACCTCGCGGCCGAGCAGCCGGACAAGGTTCGCGAGCTGGTCAACATCTGGTTCAGGGAGGCCGGTGCGAACGGCGCGTTCCCGCTCGATGACCGCACCCCGGTCGAGATCCTGAGCGAGCCCCGTCCGCAGCTGACCGCGCCGCGCAACCGGTACGTGTACTACCCGGACCGGGCGCCGATCAGCGAGTGGCAGGCCGTCAACACCAAGAACCGCTCGTTCGTGATCGGGGCGCTCGTCGACATCCCGGCTCCGGGTGCGCAAGGCGTGCTGTTCGCCATCGGGTCGCGCTTCGGCGGTCACGCGCTCTACGTCAAGGACGACCGCCTCCACTACGTCAACAGCTTCGTCGGGGCCGAGGAGCAGATGGTCGTCGGCACGGCGGACATCCCGACCGGGATCGAACCTCATCCTGTCGGCGTCGTTCGAGAAGACCGGCATGGAGCCGACCGCATGCACGGGGATCCTGTCGCTCTATCACGGCAAGACGAAGGTCGGCGAAGGGCCGATCAAGACCCAGCTCGGGGCCTATTCGATCGCCGGTTCGGGGCTGTACGTCGGTCGTCAGAGTGGCGAGCCGGTGACGCGTGACTACCCGGGCGAGGCCCCGTACACCTTCACCGGCGGGACGATCAACCGGGTCGCGGTGGACGTGAGCGGTGAGCCGTATGTCGACCTGGAACGGCAGGCGCAGGTGCTGATCAGGTCCCAGTGAGGTAGGGCTTCGGGGCGGTGGTCGGTCGGCGCAGGCGCCGGCCGACGACGATCGATGCGGCCACGCCGGCCGCGACGAGCATCGTGCTCGCGAAGCCGGCCAGGCCGAGCGTGAACGCCAGGGTGAACTCGAGGAAGACCGCCGCCAACACGCCGCCGGCCGTGGCCGCGAGCGCCGTCCACGACGAGCCACGCATGCGACCGGACGCGACGTAGACCGCCACGAGGGCCAGCCACGGCAGGATCGGGAACCCGTGCATGGCTCAACGGTGGCCCCGCGTTGTTCGCGGGGTGCTATCGGTTCGTTGCCGGTCGCTTACAACGACCCTGCAGCCGGCAGGATCGCCGCTCGGTCAGCCCGGGACGGCCCCCTGTCTCGTCGGCTCGGCGGTGGCCGGCACCGGGCCTGCGCCCTGGGTCAGCGGGATGAGCCACCGATCGAGGCCGATCCAGCCGGCGTTCCGCCAGGCGACCATCAGCAGCGCGCCCAGCACGATGAGCACGGGGTTGGACCCGAGTGCGCCGGCCAGCACGAAGTTGCCGTTCATGAAGACGCCACCGAACGCCGCGATCCCGGTCAGCAGGCCCAGCAGCAGGGCGAGACCGACGGCGGTCTCGCCGAGCGCGACGAGCGTCGCGAAGATGCTGGCGT
Organism: uncultured Chloroflexia bacterium; assembly: GCA_963720495.1. Lineage (GTDB taxonomy): Bacteria > Chloroflexota > Limnocylindria > Limnocylindrales > CSP1-4 > SPCO01. The sequence continues at coordinate 86,186 of CAVRFU010000001.1, read as the reverse complement.
TGGGCTGGACCACGTTCTGGAGGAACCACACGTACCAGCCGGGCGTATCCGTGCTGGCCGCGGCGCCGCTCACCATGCCGTTGATGGGCGACCCGTCACCGAACAGCCACTTGCCGCTGGTGATCTTGCCCCAGCCCGCCGGCAGGAAGATGTAGGCCATGTAGAGCCGAACGACCAGCCAGATCCAGGCCGCCTGCGTGCTGGCGAAGAGGAAGCGACCCCAGCGCGGCTCCTGGTACTGGTCGGGCGTCAACGTCGGGTGGATGAGTCGCTCGAACATCACGTCCCTCCTGTGCGCACGCCCTGTCCGCGCATTGTCGCCCAGACGACAAGTGGTCTGTGCCACCGGACATTGGGCGCGCGCGGGGCCTCGCCCTATCGTGACGGCACTGAGGCAAGCCGCTCTTCGCTCCCCCGGCGGATCGAGCGGCCTGCCTCAGCGGACACATCTCGCGACATCGGCGCTCCGGGGGCAGGAGGTCATTCGGTCCCGTGAACATCTCGATCCTCGAACCAGATCCCATCGAGGCCAAGCTCGCCCTGGCGCGCGAGCGCGCAGCGTCGTTGCAGCCCTACAGTCCGGCCTGGGATGCCGCCATGGGCGGCATCGACGACCTCGAGCACGAGCTCCGCGAGCGTGTGCAGGCCACGGCGGCCCGGCAGACGACGGCGCTCTGGCCGGCGCGAGCCTTCTGATCGAGCTCGTCCGCGCCGACGCCGCACGGGTGGCGCACCGCGCATCCCGGCATGGCATCATCCGGGCATGCCACCGATCTATGAGCTGACCCGCATCGAGCCCGCCCACATCGAACGGCTCGACCACCAGGGCATCTTCACCACCGGCCTCCTCCTGGAGGTCTCGGAGACGCCGACCCGCCGCCAGACGCTGGCGGACCAGGTCGCCGCGGACACCACCGACGTCCTCATGTGGCGTGACGAGGCGCTCATGCTGAATCTCGCCGGCTTCGGCCCGGACGAGCACCAGATGATGATCCAGGCCGGGATCGAAGGCCTGCGCGACATCCTGGACCTCGATCTCGACGCCTTCCGGGTCAAGGTGCAGCGCGGCGCGGCAGAGCTCCGGGTCGACCCACCCAGCGACCTGACGCTCGAGGGCTGGTGGGACCAGGCGAGGACCCTCGAGGACGAATAGCGCCGGGATGCCCGGCGGGGCCGGCGCGCTCGGACGGGCTACGATTGGCCCGTGCACACGCTCCGACGCCGGATCGCGGCGATCCTGATCGGCCTCGCCACGGCCCTCGTCATCATCGCCATCGCGATCCTGCCGTTCCTGACCCCGCAGTGGGTCGCCTTCGAGCAGGAGCGCTCGCGTGCCGCAGACTGGGCCAGCTTCACGACCGCCCAGCTCCGGACCGCCACGGACGCGATCCTGGCCGACCTCGTGCTCGGTGGCGACTTCGCGGTCACGATCGATGGCACGCCCGTCCTCAACGAGCGCGAGCGGGCCCACATGGCCGACGTCCGGACCGTCTTCCGGGGTCTGTGGGTGCTCGCCATCGCGTCCGTCGTGGTCCTGCTCATCGCGAGCCGGCGGCGCGACCGGACCGCGACGTGGCGGGCGGTCCGCGGCGGGGCGCTCGGCCTGACCGTCGGCGTGGTCATCCTCGGTGCGATCGCGCTCGTGGCGTTCGACCAGCTCTTCGAAGCGTTCCACGAGGTCTTCTTCCCGCCCGGCTCGTTCCTGTTCGATCCACGCACGGACAGGCTGGTCCAGCTCTTCCCGTTCCAGTTCTGGCAGGAGACGGCCATCGTGGTCGGGATCGTGATCATCGCGATCGCCCTGGGCGTGGCCTGGTTCGCCGGCCGCCGGGCGGCTCGGGCCGTCGCGGCCTCGGCCGCCGCCTCGCCGGAGCTCGCCGTCGCTCCGGCACCCGGGCGATGACCGCCCCCGCGGCCCCGGGCCTGCTCAGCCTCGAGACCGCTCGTGACGCCGTCCTGGCCGTCGCCGAGCCGGTGGGCACGGAACGCGTCGCGGCCGCCGATTCGTTCGGCCGGATCACCGCCGAGACCGTGACCGCGAGCGTCTCCCTTCCGCCCTGGGCCAATTCGGCGATGGATGGCTATGCGGTCCGGAGCGCCGACACCGCCGGGGCCACCGAGGACGCGCCCGTGGAGCTCCGGGTCGTCGGCGACGTGGCGGCCGGCGCCGCCCCGGCTGTCACGGTCGTACCGGGCACGGCGGTCCGGATCGCCACCGGGGCGCGTCTCCCGGAGGGCGCGGACGCGGTCGTGCCGGTCGAGGACACCACGCCTCTCGACGCGGCGGGAAGACCCGGTCCGCGAGGCCGCGACGCCACGGGACCCGTGCCCGCCGCCTGCCTCGTGCACGTCGGGGCCGGGCCGGGTGACTCGGTCCGTGCCGCCGGCAGTGACCTCGGGGCCGGTCAGGCCATCCTCGCCCCGGGGACGCCGATCGGCGCCGCGGCCGTGACGCTCATCGCCGGGACCGGTCGCACGGACGTGCTGGTCCATCGGCGGCCGCGGGTCGCGGTCCTCGCCACCGGCGACGAGGTCCGGGCGCCGGGCCAGCCGCTCGGCCCGGCCGGGATCCCCGACGCCAACGGACCGGGACTGCGTGCCCACGTCACTGCCGCCGGTGCCGACCCGATCGACCTCGGGATCGCCGTCGACGACCTCGACGACGTCATCGGGCGGCTCCGGCGTGGTCTGGCGGCGGGCGCGGACGCGCTGATCGTGTCCGGCGGCGTGTCGGTCGGTCCGTACGACGTCGTCAAGACCGCCATCGAGGCGATCGGGCGGATCGATCTCTGGCGCGTCGCCGTCCAGCCCGGCAAGCCCTTCGCGTTCGGCGTCGCGGACCGGCCGGGCGGCGGGACCCCGGTCCTGCTGTTCGGCCTGCCCGGCAACCCGGTCTCCTCGGCGGTGACGTTCGAGCTGTTCGTCCGGCCCGCGATCCGGGCGCTCGCCGGCCGCACCGACCTGCTCCGACCGGTCGACCGCGCGGTCCTCGGCGAAGCAGTGTCCAAGAGCCACGGCCGGCGCGCGTTCCTGCGCGTGCAGGCCGACCGTGACGCGAGCGGCGCGCCGACCCGCGACACCCGCGGGCGCGTGGCGGTCCATCTCGCGGGCGGGCAGGGGAGCCATGTCATCTCGGCCCTGGCGGCGGCCGATGCCCTGGCGGTCATCCCGGAGGCGGACGACACGCTGCCGGCGGGCGCCGAGGTCGCGCTGTGGTGGCTCGACACGCCATGATGGTGCTCACCGCCTGACCCGCCTGCCCGACCCGGAGGATCCCGATGGAATCGCGACCGCAGCCACGCGCCGAACGGCGGCGGCTCTCCCACGTGGATCGCGCCGGCCGTCCGCGGATGGTGGACGTGTCGGCCAAGCCGATGACGGCCCGCCGCGCCGTGGCCGAGGCCGCGGTCGTCGTCTCGCCGGAGACCATGAGCCTGGTCATCGACGGCGGCGGGACGAAGGGCGATGTCCTCGCGGTCGCCGAGCTGGCCGGGGTGATGGGCGCCAAGCGGACCAGCGACCTCATCCCGCTCTGCCACCCGCTGGCCTTGACCGACCTGGTCGTGGCGATCACCCCGGATCGTGCCGGCGGCGTGCTGCGCATCCGGGCGGAGGCCGCGACGACCGGCCAGACCGGCGTCGAGATGGAGGCCATGACGGCCGCCTCGATCGCGGCGCTGACGATCTACGACATGGTCAAGGGCGTCGAGCGCGGCGTCGAGATCCGGGCCGTCCGGCTCGTCTCGAAGACCGGTGGCAAGAGCGGCACGTGGGTCCGGCAGGCGCCGCCCCAGGACGCCGCGACGGCCCACGCCAAGCCGCGGCCGGGCGCACGTGTCGCCGGTCGGGTGGGGTCGAAGCGCAAGGGACCCGGGTGACCGGCCGATGACCGACGCGCCCCGGCGGTCGGCCCTGGTCATCACCGCCAGCGACGGAGCCGCGGCCGGCGTGCGCGAGGACACCTCCGGCGCACGCGTCCAGGCGCGCCTCGAAGCACTCGGCTTCGTCGTCGAGCGCCGCCTCGTCCCGGACGACGGCGCCGCGATCCAGGCCGCCCTGGTCGACGGCGCCGCGCGCCACGGTCTCGTCGTCACGACCGGCGGGACCGGACTGACCCCGCGTGACGTGACCCCGCAGGCGACCGAAGCCGTGATCGAGTACGCCGTTCCCGGCCTGGCCGAGGCGATGCGCGCGGCAGGACGTGCCAGCACGCCCCTCGCCGACCTGTCACGCGGCGTGGTCGGCGTGCGCGGCCGGAGCCTGATCGTCAACCTGCCCGGCAGCCCGAAGGGCGCACTCGAAATCGCTCGAGGCGCTCGTGCCGGTGCTCGACCATGCCCTCGAGACCCTCGCCGGACCGTACGATCACGGGAACACGCCAGAGGGAGGCTAGCGCCGATGTTCGCACCGTTCGCCGACGTCCCTGCCTACCCGCTCGTCTTCATCGTCTTCTGGGGCGCGGCGGCGTTCTTCCTCCTCGCGATGGCCCGGCACCTTCGGGTGTTTGCGGTGGCGCGCCCGTCCCACCCGTTCGCGAACGTCCCGGCCCGCGTCGCCGGCCTGGTCGAGTACGCCTTCGTGCAGACCAAGATGTTCAAGGATCCGGGAGCGGCGATCATGCACGCCGGGATCTTCTGGGGGTTCGTGCTGCTGACGATCGGGACGGCCAACATCGTCACCGGCGGCGTCATCCAGCAGGTCCTCTCGATCCCGTTCGACGGCCTGCTGTGGGCCGCCATCTCGGCGATGCAGAACATCGTCGCGGTCATCGTCCTCGTGGCGATCGGCTGGGCCTATGTCCGTCGGCTCGTGACGAAGCCGCGCCGCCTGACCTTCAACCGGGACGCGCTGATCATCCTCGGCATGATCGGCGGCGTCGTCGCCACCGAGCTCTTCGCCCAGGTCTTCGAGGTCGCGGCGCACGGCGACATCCCCGGCGCGTTCGTCTCGAACGCGCTCGCGGTCCCGCTCCGGAACCTGTCGTCGGGCGTCCTCGAGACCGCGTTCGCGGTCCTGTGGTGGGCCCACATCGCGCTGGTGGCGGCGTTCCTGTGCTACCTGCCGTTCAGCAAGCACCTGCACATCGCCACGGCCTTCCCGAACATCTTCTTCCGCAAGCTGGCGCCCCGCGGCGAGCTGCCGAAGATGGACCTCGAGGCCGAGGACGCGACCTTCGGGCTCAAGACCCTCCAGGACCTGGGCTGGAAGGATCTCCTCGACGGGTTCACCTGCACGGAATGCGGGCGCTGCCAGGAGGCCTGCCCGGCCTACAACACCGGCAAGCCGCTCAACCCCAAGGAACTGATCATGGGCATCCGCCACATGTCGGTCGAGGCGGAGCGCGGCATCGACATCATCCCGAACTCGCCGATCGTCCGCGAGACCTACGGCCTCGAGGACACGAAGGTCTCCGCGGCGGCGCTGGCCAAGCCGATCGTCGACGACGCGATCCCGTACGACGCGGTCTGGGACTGCGTGACCTGCGGCGCGTGCGTCGAGGCCTGCCCGGTGCTCATCGAGCATGTCGACAAGATCGTCGGGCTGCGTCGGAACCTCGTCCTCGAGGAGAGCCGCTTCCCATCCGAGCTGACGAACGCCTTCCGCTCGATGGAGAACCAGGGCAACCCGTGGGGCCAGCCCGCGTCATCGCGCCTCGACTGGACGAAGCCTTTGCCGTTCGAGGTGCCGACGGTCGCGGACATGGCATCGGAGGGGCGGCTCGACGAGCTCGACGTCCTGTACTGGGTCGGCTGCGCCGCGGCCTTCGACACCCGCAACCAGAAGGTCGCCCGGGCCGTGGCGACGTGCCTCCATGCGGCGGGCGTGCGGTTCGCGATCCTCGGCCAGGAGGAGTCGTGCACGGGCGACCCGGCGCGGCGGATGGGCAATGACTACGTCTTCCAGATGCTGGCGATGGGCAACGTCGAGACGCTCGACCGCTATGGGATGGGGGAGCGGACGATCGTGACCGCCTGCCCGCACTGCTTCAACACCATCGGCAACGAGTACGGCCAGCTGGGCGGGTCATACACGATCGTCCATCACTCCACGTTTCTCGCCGGACTCGTGTCGTCCGGGCGGCTGGCCACGGTCCCGGAGGACGCCGAGTCGGAGACCGGCGATCACCGGCCGGGGAGCGTCACCGTCCACGACTCGTGCTATCTCGCTCGCTACAACAACGTCATCGCCGCGCCGCGGGACGTGCTGGGCGCCGCGGGCGTGTCGATCACCGAGATGGAGAAGTCCGGCAAGAACACCTTCTGCTGCGGTGCCGGGGGCGGCCGGATGTGGATGGAGGAGACGCGCGGCACGCGGATCAACGAGAACCGGACGGCCCAGGTCCTGGCCACCGGCGCCGAGACGGTCGCGACGAGCTGTCCGTTCTGCATGGTCATGATGTCGGACGGCCTTGCGGCGGCGCCGGGCGGGACCGCGGTCACCGCGATGGACATCAGCGAGGTCCTGGCGGCGCGGATCGCGGCCGCACCGGCCGAGCGCCAGCTGTCGGTCCTGTAGGGCATCGGCGGGGACCGGCGATCGGCCCGGAACTGTTCGGTGGGCATGGTTTCGCGTGAAGGGCCCGGCGTATGCTGGCGGCGTCTCGCGGTCCACTCGCGGGTCACGGGAGGGGATATGACCGAGTCGCTTCCGTTGCCGGTCAGCCGATGGCGGTATGGCATGCATCCACACGCGACCGAGATGCGGATCCGCAGCCTCGGGCGCGTCTACCTCCAGCTCGGCGAAGCTCTCCGCCTGGAGATGGCAAGCATCGGCCCGGACGGCGATGACCTCGTTCACCTGCAGTACTACATCGCCACGGAGCTCGGGCCATGGGCGCTCTGGCTGTCGTGCTCGCGAGATGAGGTCGCCGACGCCGAGGCATCGATCCGGGAGCTGACGCCCCCGTTCGCGGACGAGTCCTAGACCTGATCTGGCCCGCGTTTATTGCGGGTCGGTCTCCAGGATCGACACGGTGTCCGTTCCGAGGCACACGAAGTAGCCGGCCAGGCGCGGGTTGGCATCCGCCGGGACGACGATCTGCGTTCCGTCGCGAGCGACTTCCTCGCCCTTCGGGCCGGTGATGACCGGTGGGCTCCCGTCCTTCGCGGTGAAGCCGTCCGTCCACTTGAGCGCCAGCTTCTTCCCGCCGTTGGTCTCGGCCCAGACATCCGGCTCGGACGCGGCATCGATCTTGATCGTGGCCGACGTGTAGTCCACGCCGATGGCATCGCAGCCGACGGGTCCCGTCCGCGTCAGCACGATGCCTGTCCCGGAACCGGCCCCTGTCGGCGCGGCGGAGGACGGCTGTGACGGCCCGACGGTGGGGGACGGCGACGCCGTCGCGTTGCAGCCCAGGACGAGGGCGCCGAGAAGGAGGCCGGCGATCAGGGCTCCGTCGACGCGAAGGTGCCTCATGGTCGCTCGAGTGTACGCCCGGCCACCAAGCGATCCGGACTAGCATCCCGGCATGAGACTGACCGTCCTCGGCGGTGCCGGGGGGTATCCGCCGGCCGGAGGCGCCTGCAGCGGCTATCTGCTCGAGTTCGCGGGGTATCGGCTGCTCCTCGATCCGGGCTACGCGATCGTCCCGCGGCTGCTCGAGATCGTGGAACCCGAGGCGATCGACGCCGTGCTGGTGAGCCATGGCCACCCGGACCACGTCGCGGATCTGAACCCGTTGCTCCGCGCTCGCCTGATGCGCAACGACGGGGCGCCGCGCCTGCCGGCGTACGCGCTGCCGGATGCCCTCGGCCCGGTGTTGGCGCTCGACCAGATCAGGGCCCTCGCCGGCGCCTGCGAGCTGCACGCCTTCGAGGCCGGCGAGGCGTTTCGGATCGGTCCGTTCGCGATCGGATCGCGGTCGCTCCCGCACTCGATCCCGAATGCCGGGCTTCGGATCTCGGCGGGCGGGCTGTCGATGACCTACACGGGTGACGCCGGTCCGACCGACGACCTGGTGGACCTGGCCGGCGGCACGGACCTCCTCCTCGCCGAGGCCACGTACGTCGAGACGGTGCCATCAGGAAATGTGGGCGTGCTCAACAGCGCGCTGGAGGTCGGCCGGCAGGCGCATCGGGCGGGGGCCGCCCGGCTGATGCTCACCCACCTCCTGCCTGGAACGGATCCCGAGGACTCCCTCGCGGCCGCGCGCCGAACCTTCGACGGATCGATCGGGGTGGCCGCAGCGGGGACGGTCGTGGACCTGTCCTAGCCACCGGTCGTGTGGCCGCCAAGGCCTATCGGGGCGTCCGGTTGGACGGCATCTGGTGCCATCGGCCGCCTGGCTGCAAGGTCGTGGACCGCCCTGCCCGTCTATCGTCGTCACCATCCCATGCCTCGAGCCCGGATCGCAGCGGGAAGGAGCCGAACCTTGGAAACGACGAACCTGGACATCTACGGCAACGCGCCGATCCCCTGGTCGCGCGCGAAGAAGCAGCTCGAAGTTCCCACCGACGAGAACACGACGCACTTCCTGGCGACCGTTCGCCCGGACGGTCGTCCGCACATCGCGGGTGTCGGCGCCCTGTGGTTCGAGGACAGGTTCTACATCGTGAGCGGCCCGGGGACGCGCAAGAGCCGCAATCTCGCCGAGCGCCCGACTGCGTGATCTCGGTGAAGCTGGACGGCCTCGACCTCGTGGTCGAGGGCTCAGCGAGGCGCGTGACCGATCGGGCCGACGCTCGAGCGCATCGCCGAGCGCTACAACACCCAGGGCGGATGGCCGGTGAAGGTCGACGGTGACGCCTTCACCGCGCCGTACAGCGCACCCAGCGCAGGCCCGCCACCCTGGTACCTCTACGAGTTCACGCCGACGAAGGCGTTCGGTGTGGCATACAAGGAGCCGCACGGCGCCACGCGCTGGGTGTTCGACTCCTAGGAGTGCGGCACACGAAGGGGCCGGCGAGTACGCTCCAGGGCATGGATCTCCGGCACTCGATCACCGCCGTGGACGAGTCGGCGGCCGCGATCGCACGCGGCCACGGCCTGCACCCGGTGCGCCACTACTGGCACATGCAGATCGACTTCGCCGGACCACCTGAGCGCAGTACCGACCCCGACGGGATCGACATCCGCACCGTCGACCCGGAGCGGGATCTTCCGGCGGTCCACGCCATCCTCGAGGCAGCGTTTGCCGACGACCCGAGCGACCACCCCGAACCCTTCGACCGCTGGGTCGAGGAGCTCACGGCCGACCCGAGCTATGACCCGACGCTCTGGCTGCTCGCCCGCGAGGCCGGTGTGCCGGTCGGGGTCCTCACGTCGAGGGCCGGTGACGACGGCGGCTGGGTGGAATGGCTGGCCATCCTCGCCACATATCGCGGGCGCGGGATCGGCTCGGCCCTCCTGCACCGCACGTTCCGGGCGTTGGCTGCGCGTGGCCAGCGACGCGTCATGCTCACCGTCAACGCTGAGAACCTGACGGGCGCGACCGTGGTCTACGAGCGGGCCGGGATGCGCGTCGTGAACCGCTGGGATCTCTGGGAGCGCGTCGGCGCGGTGCCGGCCGCTGGGGCGGGATCATCGGACCAGCCAGTCACACCGAGTCGAGGAGACCAGCGATGACCCGACAGCTCATCGAGACCGACGGCGCGCCACGGAACCCGGCCTACTCGCAGGCAGTCAGGGCGGGCGGGCTGATCTTCGTCTCGGGTCAGGGTCCGTTCGATCCTGCGACGGGCGCCATCGTGGGAACCACGATCCAGGAGCAGACGCGGCAATGCCTCACGAACGTCCAGGCGATCCTGGAGGCGGGCGACAGCGGGTTGGATCGTCTCGTGAGCGTCACGTTCATCCTCCGCGACCCGGCCGACTTCGCCGGCATGAACGAGGAGTGGCGCCGCTGGTTCCCGACCGACCCGCCGGCACGCCAGGGGGCCGGGCTCCCTCTGGACGTGCCGGGCCTCCGCATCTCATTCGCCGCGATCGCCGAGGCCTGACCTGGGGTCCGAACGTCCCACTGGCGCCACGACTCGCTCGGGCATACGCTTGACCCTCGGGCACCCGCAGCACGAGGAGTCCGTCACATGGCCCTCCTGATCCTCGCGGCGCTGTTCGTGGCCCCGGCCCTCGCCTTCCTGGGAGTGATCCCGCTGGCCCTCGTCGTCGTTGCCGAGATCGCGATCCTGTTCGCCGCCGCGTGGTGGTTCGACCGCGGCCGCGCACTCGGTGCGCGCGACCCGTTCCTGGACGAGAATCGCCCCGATTTCGCGACGTCGTTCGCCAACTACGACCCTCCTCGGCCGACCGAAGCGATCGAGCAGCCCAGGGACAAGCCGGGCGCCATCAAGTAGGAACAGGCGCATACTCCCTCGATCGGTGGGAGGCATCGGAACCCGCGGGTTCCCACCGGCGCGACGTCCCTATCCGGTCGCCACGACCGTCGCGCCGAGCCAATGGCGAGTCCGACCTGCCGTCGCCGGGCACGCACGTGCTCTGGAGGTTCCCATGCCGATGATGGCAGCCGCTTTCCCGATCCTGCCCGGCAAGACCGAGGACTGGCGGGCGTGGATGGCCGAGGCGAACGGCGCGCGGCGCGCTGAGTTCGAGGCTTCCCGCGCCGAGTACGGAATCCACGAACGTGCCTACCTGCAGCACACGCCGATGGGTGACCTCGCGATCGTCACGATGGAAGGCAAGGATCCCGGCCAGGCCTTCGGCCGGATGATGAACGCGGACACCGACTTCGCACGCTGGTTCACCGCCAAGGCGAAGGAGATGCACGGCTTCGACCCGTCGGAGGTCCCGGCCGGCGAGCCATCCGAGCTCGTCCTCGACACCGAGCGGCCGACCGTCCCGGCCTGAGACCCCTCACAGATACGACGAGGCCGCCCGATCGTCTCGGGCGGCCTCGAACCGTCACCAGGGACTGATGAGGGTCAGCCGGCGCGCACCTGGGCGGCCGTCAGGGTGAGCCGTCCGCTGACGGCGTGGTAGTACTTGCCGGGCGCCTTCGGGTCCATCCAGACCGTCGAGCCGGGCGTGTGCTTCGAGGCGAACTTGAAGTCACGCGCACCGTTGAACGTCGGATCGGAGGTGAAGATCTGCGCCATGTTCTTGTTGGTCAGGAACAGGTCGCTGATGACCGGCGACAGGGAGCCGTTCGGGGTCGCGAAGACGGCCTTCGCACCGGTCCGGAGGAAACCCGTGCCGTAGCCATCGGCGCGCTGCATCGCGACCGACTTCGTCGGGTCCGCCCGGCCGGGCTCGGAGTTGCCGGCCGAGTAGCACAGGTGGTTGAGCAGGACGACCGAGTTGCGGGCGAGATGGAGACCCGTCCGCATGTAGGTCTGGCCCCAGTACTTGACGTTCGAGTTGCCGTGGCCGCTCGAGGCATTCAGCCCCAGGCCGTTCTTGCGGAGAGATGAGAACGCGCCGTACGGGCTTGGGTACCCGTTCCCGTGGCCGAGGTAGATGAAGATGTTCGCGCCAACGGCCGCCCTCTGGACCGCGGTCCAGGTTGCGTTCGGGCTGTACACCTCGGTGACGGCTGCTCCATAGGATCGGGCAAGGGCGGCGTAGCCCCTGGCGTGGGAGATGTACTTGGCGGTGCTGCCCTCGACCGGGCCGACCACGATCACGACCTTGACCCGGGTCGCGGCCTCGGTGACGGTCGGGTGAGCCGCCAATCCGCCGAATCCGATGGCGAGGGCGAAGATCAGGAACATCGCGATCCGGGGGGATCGCTTGCTGGACGCCCTCTGGGCGCCGTCCGTGTGGACCTGCAAGAGTTGCCTCCTTCCTTCCGGAACGCCGCGCGGCAGCGCGACGACGGTGTGGTGGCCGCCCGAAGCAGGCATGGGGAAGGCAAGCGCATCGGCGGTCCGACGCGGAGCCGGGAAGACCGACGGGCGGGCATCGGGTGAGCCGATGCGGCGGTCGCGGTCCGAGGCACCGGAGAAGCGACAGGTGTCTGCCGTGGGGGCGGCGTCTTCGGTTTGGGCCTGTCTACTGCGCTTTGGGGGTCGGTGTAACTGTGACACCGATGGCGGTCGCGGCCAGCCTGACCATGGGGCCAGCGACCGCCCGGCATCCGGGTGAGGGCGCCGACGCACCGCCGACGACCGGTTCGCCGGCGCCCGCGCCGCTGCTACGATGCCGACGGTGACCGAGTCGACGCCGTCCGCCTACCGGCTGACGGAGGAGCAGACGCTCCTCCGTGACGCGGTCCGCACGCTGGCCGACCAGCGCGTCGCGCCCCGCGCGGCGGAGATCGATCGAACGAGCGAGTTTCCCCAGGACCTGCGGGAGCTGCTCGCCGCCCAGGACATCCTGGCGCTGCCGTTTCCAGAGGAATTCGGTGGTCTGGACGCGGACCTCCTCACGATCTGCCTCGCGATCGAGCAGATCAGCCGGGCGTGCGCGACGACCGGCCTGATCCTCGCGGTCCATGAGCTGGCCTCGTTGCCGCTCCTGATGGCCGGCACCCCTGAGCAGCAGGCCCGGTGGCTGCCGGCGCTCGCGTCCGGCGAGCATCTCATCGCGTTCGCCCTGACCGAGGCCGATGCCGGGTCCGACGTGGCGGCGATCCGGACCCGCGCCGTCCGCGACGGCGACGACTACGTCCTGACCGGGTCAAAGCGGTTCATCAGCCAGGGTTCGGTGGCCGACCTGATCACGGTCTTCGCGGTCACCGATGCCGACCCGGCCGCCTCGCGCCACACCCGCCTGTCGTGCTTCATCGTCGAGGTCCCGACGCCCGGCTTCGAGGTCGCCCGCCTGGAGCACAAGATGGGCCTGCGCGGCAGCCCGACCGCCGAGCTCGCCTTCGATGGTGTGCGCGTCCCGGCGGCGAACCTGATCGGGGCCGAGGGCGACGGGTTCGGGCTCGCCATGCGCACGTTCGAGCGGAGCCGCCCGGGGATCGCCGCGCAGGCCGTCGGGATCGCGCAGGGCGCGCTCGAAGCCGCCACGGCGTACGCACGGGACCGCCGCCAGTTCGGCCAGCGGATCGGCGACCACCAGATGGTCGCGGCGATGCTGGCCGACATGGACGCCGCCACCGAATCCGCGCGCCAGCTCCTGTACAAGGCGTGCACGGAGATCGACGCCGGCTCCCCGGACGCCGGGCGGTGGTCGGCGATGTGTAAACTCGTGGCCGGGGACGCCGCGATGCGAGTCACCACCGACGCCGTCCAGGTCCTGGGCGGTTATGGCTATATCGACGAATTCCCGGTCGAGCGGATGATGCGTGACGCGAAGATCACCCAGCTCTACGAGGGGACCCAGCAGATCCAGCGTCTCGTCGTCGCACGGGCGTTGCTCGGCAAGGGCGACTGACCCCGGGCAGGGAGGTAGACCGCTTCGTGCGCATCGTCGTTCTCGTGAAGCCCGTGCCGGACCCCGCGTCCGCAGGTGAACGCCTCGGTCCGGACGGGCGACTCGACCGTGCGGCGGTCCCGGCGGTCGTCAACGGCAACGACGAGTACGTGCTCGAGGCGGCGCTCAAGCTCATCGAGGCCGCCGGCGAGGGCGAGATCACGCTGCTGTCGATGGCCCCCGCGAACGCCCCCGAGACGCTGCGCAAGGCGCTGGCGATGGGTGCCCACCGGGGCGTCCACATCACGGATCCGGCGTTGGAGGGCTCGTGCGCGGCCGCCACGGCCCGGGTGCTCGCCGCCGCGCTGCGTGAGCTCGAGTTCGACATGGTCTTCGCCGGGATCGACTCGTCCGACGGCGTCGGCGGGATCGTGCCCGCGGCCATCGCCGCCCACCTCGGGCTGCCGTTCCTGTCCTACGCGGCTCGCATCGAGCCCGACATGGCCGCCCGGACGGTGCGCGTCCGGCGGATCAGTGCGACCGGGTACGACGTCCTGGAGGCGCCACTCCCCGTGGTCATCGCCGGGACCCAGGCACTGGGTGAGCCGCGGTACCCGTCGCTCAAGGGGATCATGGCCGCCCGGGGCAAGGAGATCGTGACCCGCTCGCTGGCGGACCTCGGGGTCGACCCGGCGTCGGTCGGGACGGGTGCGGCCACGACGACGGTGCTCGACTCGCGGATGCCCCCGCCCCGCGCCGCGACCGAGATCGTCCGCGGGACGCCGGCCGAGGGCGCCGACCGGATCGTCGCGTACCTCGCCGAGCGGAGGATCATCTGATGGGCGGCCTGTGGGTCGTCGCCGAGCCCGGGCCGGACGGCAGCCTGGCCCGGATCAGCACCGAGGTCGCCACGCTGGCGCGCGACCTGGCCGCGGCTGCGAACCTCGATGTCATCGGCATCGTCGTGGCGCCCGATCCGGGTCCGGCCGCCGGGGACCTGGCCGCGTACCTGCCGGTCGTCCGCGCGATCACGGATCCGACCGCGGCCGACCACGCCTGGTCCGCCGTCGCTGCCGGGCACATCGCGGGCCTGCTCGGTGGCGAGGCTCCGGACGCGATCCTCACGGGATCCGGGGCGGATGGCCGCGACCTCGCAGGCGCCATCTCGGCGCTGACCGGTCTCGGCGTGCTGGTCAACGCGACGGCCGTGACCTGGACCGACGGCGGCCCATCGGTCGAGATGAGCGTGTTCGGCGGCAAGCTCCTGACCACGTCCGGCTTTACGGCGGGCCGGGGCATCGTCACGGTCCGGCCGAACGTCACGACTGCCGTCCCGGCCTCGGCGACCGGCCGGGTGGAACCCACGACGAGCGCATCGACCGCGACGCTGCCTGCCGTCCGCGTCGTCGAGCGCGTCAGCGAGGCCAACGCCGCTGCACCGATCGAGGAGGCGCGGATCATCGTCGCCGGCGGTCGCGGGGTCGGTGGGGCGGATGGGTTCGGCATCGTCGGCGAGCTGGCCGAGGCGCTCGGCGGGGCGGTCGGCGCCACCCGTGCCGCGGTCGATTCGGGCTGGATCCCGTACAGCCAGCAGATCGGCCAGACCGGCAAGATCGTCAAGCCCGAGCTGTATCTCGCCCTCGGGATCAGCGGTGCCATCCAGCACAAGGTCGGGATGCGGACGTCCAACACGATCGTCGCGGTCAATCGCGACGCGGACGCGCCGATCGCCGACTTCGCCGACCTGTTCGTCGTGGGCGACCTGTTCGAGGTCGGTGCGGCCCTGCTCGACCGGCTTCGCGCTCGGTCCGGCTGAGCGCGGCACCAGGGGACCGGGCGAGATGCAACTGGAGATCATGTTGCCCATCGCCGCGTTCATCGCGCTGGCGGCCGGGCTCGCGGTGGTCCTGCGGGGGACCGGCAAGATCGTCGCCCGGACCCGCGAGGTGGACCAGTTCCGGGGCGCCGTCAAGGATCTGGCCGCCCGTGCGGATGCCTCGCTCGGTGGCGCGGCGGGTCAGATCGATGCCGTCCGGCGCCGTCAGGTCGATCCGGACCGGATCGCGGACACGATCGTGGCCGCCACCGACGCCGTCCAGCGCTACACGGAGGAGGCACGTGCCCTGAAGCCGCCCAGCCAGGGCCAGCGGATCCGATCCGACCTGGTCGCCGACCTCGAGCGGGCGGAACGGGCGCTCGGCATGGTCGAGCACGGCACCACGACGATGCTGACGGCCAGGCGCGGGCCGCGCGAGCTCGAGGCCCAGACCTCGATCAAGCGCGGCTACCTCAACCTCATCCACGCCCGCGAGGCCATCGCCCGGCATGCCCTCGATGCGGAGGCGCTGCCCAACGCGAACGACGCGGCGAAGGTCGGGCGCGGCAGCGTCTGACGGCTCGTCGGACTGCACAAGACCACACCATCTAGTGGTATCCTCGGCCGACACCACTATCCCTTGTGGTCCGAGACGACAGGAGAGCGATGCGCTGTCCCCAATGCGGCGAGCGGGAGACCCGCGTCGTCGACTCGCGGGATCTCGACAATTCGGCGACCATCCGGCGCCGCCGCGAATGTGCGGCGTGCGCGATGCGGTTCACCACCTACGAGCGCGTCGAGGCCGCCAGGCTGGTCGTCATCAAGCGCGATGGGGCGCGCCAGGAGTTCGATCGTGACCGGCTCGTCTCCGGCTTGCGCAAGGCCCTGACCCGGCGACCCGTGCCGGAGGGCGCGGCGGAGGCCGCCGCGGACGCGATCGAGGCGGAGCTGCGCGCGGCCGGCGTCACGGAGGTGCCGTCGTCGCGCATCGGCGCGCTGGCCATGGAACAGCTCCGCGGCATCGACCAGATCGCCTACATCCGGTTCGCGAGCGTGTACCAGAGCTTCGAGGACCTCGAGGCGCTGAAGCGCGAGGTCGACACGCTCTACGCCGAGCGCGGGACCGTCGCCATCGACATGCGCGGCGGTCCGGTCAAGCGAGCCCGCTCGTGAGCGTCCTGTCGGACCGCGACATCCGCGAGGCCCTCGAGTCGGGCGCGGTCCGGATCGACCCGTACGATCCGCACGACCTGCAGCCGTCGTCGGTCGACCTCCACCTCGACAAGAGCTTCCGGGTCTTCCGCAACAACCGCTACCCGTTCATCGACGTGCGCGCGCCGCAGCCGGACCTGACCGAGCTCCTGACCGTCGACGAGGACGCGCCGTTCATCCTGCACCCGGGCGAGTTCGTCCTCGGCCAGACCCACGAATGGGTCGAGCTGCCGAACGACCTCGTGGCCCGCCTGGAGGGCAAGTCGAGTCTCGGGAGGCTCGGCCTCCTCATCCACTCGACGGCGGGCTACGTGGACCCGGGCTGGAAGGGCAACCTGACGCTCGAGCTCTCGAACGTGGCGAACCTGCCGATCGCGCTCTACTACGGGATGCGGATCGGCCAGATCAGCTTCTTCCAGATGTCGAGCCCGGTCGACCGGCCGTATGGCTCGCCCGAGCTCGGGTCGAAATACCAGGGCCAGTCGGAGCCGACCGCGTCCGCCTTCCACCGCGACTTCGATGCCGGTCGGGTGACCGGCGAACCCACCCGGAAGTAGCCGGGATGGCCATCAACGATGCGGTCGACTGGTCGATCGACCTCGGCGGCGGCGTCCGGGTCGCCCTGATCCAGGCGGGCACGTTCCGGTCCGACGCCGGGACGCTGTTCGGGCCCGTGCCGTGGGTCCTGTGGAACGGCCTCGTCGACGACGAGATCGACGACAAGCGGCGCCTCCTCCAGGCCCTCAACTGCCTCCTGGTCGAGACGAAATCGGGTCGAGTGCTCGTCGAGACGGGCATCGGCGACCGGGTCGACGACAAGACCCGTGCGATGCGCGGCTACGAGGGCCTCTGGATCGTGCCGGCGCTGGTCGCCGCCGGGTTCGACCCGGAGAGCGTCAACGCGGTGGCCATGAGCCACCTCCACTTCGACCACGCCGGCGGACTGCTCCGGGCGGATGGCTCCAAGGCGTTCCCGCACGCCAAGATCATCGCCCAGCAGGCAGAGTGGGAGGTCGCCCTCGGTGACAACCCGCGGCTCGTCGCGTCGTACGTCCAGCCCGAGCTCCGTCTCGTCGAGACCTGGGGCAAGCAGGGCTGGGTCTCGGGGGAGCACGAGATCCTGCCCGAGGTCTCCGTGGTGCCCACCGGTGGCCACTCGACCGGCCACCAGGCGGTCATCGTCCGGGGAGTGGGGGAGGGCGCGCGCACGCTGGCCTTCTTCGGCGACCTGCTGATGCGGCCGTGGGCGGCCAATCCGCGCTGGGTCACCTCGTTCGACGACTTCCCGCTGGACTCGGTCATCGCGCAAGGCAGAGCTGTTCACGCAAGCCGTCGAGGAGGGCTGGATCGTGGCGCTATCGCACGAGGCGCGCCGCCCGATCGGACGGCTGGTGCGCGACCGCGACCGGTTCGCATTCGAGGCTCTCTAGGGCACCCGAAAGTCCGGGTTGCGCCGCCGGGGTACGGTAGGGGCGTGATCCCCGGCCCGCGCCGGCGCGGTCCACCGTCCGACACGCCGTCTCTCGCGAGGTGAACTCCATGTCCAACCGCCACCGCCGCCTCCGGTCGATCGCCGTCGGCATCCTCGCCGTCGCGGCGCTGGCGGGGATGCCCGGTTCCGCGCTGGGCGCGACGTCGATCACCCTCCAGCCGGTCGTCAGTGGGTTCGTCGCGCCGACCCAGGTCACGAATGCCCACGACGGGACGAACCGCCTGTTCGTCGTCGAGCAGCGCGGCACGATCCGCGCCGTCCTGAACGGCGTCATCCAGCCGGGCTTCTTCCTGGACATCCGCTCGAAGGTGGAAGACGGCGGCGAGCGCGGGCTGCTGGGCCTTGCGTTCGACCCGAGGTTCAAGACCAACCACCGGTTCTACGTCTACTACACGCGCAACGGTGGTGACATCGTCGTCTCGCGATTCACGACGAACACCTCCCGGACGGCGGCCTCGTCGCGGACCGCACACCCGCTCGATGCTGATCGAGCACAGCGCCCGGGCGAACCACAACGGCGGAGGGCTGGCATTCGGTCCGAATGGCTACCTGTACATCGGCACCGGCGACGGCGGGGGCGCGGGGGATCCGGCCAACAACGGCCAGAACAAGAACTCCCTCCTCGGCAAGATCCTTCGGATCAACGTCAACGGCACCGGATCCGGCACGTTCGACCACTACTCCGTGCCGCGCAGCAACCCGTTCGCCGGGTCGCGGCCGGGTCGCGCCGAGATCTGGGCGTACGGCCTTCGGAACCCGTGGCGGATCTCCTTCGATCGCTCCAATGGCCAGTTCTGGATCGGCGATGTCGGCCAGAACCGGTTCGAGGAGATCGACCGTGAGAAGCCAGGCGCCACGGGCGGTCGGAACTACGGCTGGGACGCGATGGAGGGCCTCCACTGCTATACCGCCTCCAAGTGCCCGCTGCGTGGCGACACGCTGCCCAACGCCGAATACAGCCACGCCGACGGCAACTGTTCGGTCACGGGTGGGTACGTCTATCGCGGACCGACGCAGAAGGCGCTCACCGGTCTGTACGTCTTCGCCGACTACTGCAGCGGGAGGATCTGGACGCTCCCGGCCAATGCGACACCGGTCAATGCACCCGAGACGCTGCGGGCAGACACGGGTCTCAATATCACGTCGTTCGGCGAGAGCGAGAGCGGAGAGCTGTACCTCGTGAGCGCCGCCGGCGAGGTGTTCAAGGTCCTCGCCTCCTGACCCGGGCGCGGGCGCTCAGTCCGTCTGGCTGGGCGTCGGCAGAGGGGCCGTCGGCTTCGGGCTCGGAGTCCGGGCGGGCCCGATGGGCGTCGGGGTCGGCCCCGGCGTCGATCCGGGGATGGTCGGCGTCGCCGACGGACTCGTGGCCTGCGGCAGGATCGCCTCGATGTGGGCGGCCGCCCCGGCCGCGTCGAGCGGTGCGCCGACGATGCTGTCGATGACGCCGTTCGGGTCGATGAAGACCTGGGTCGGCAGGCCGTATGCCTTGTACGCGTGGAAGATCTTGCCGGAGCCGTCGAAGCCGATGGTGTAGGGGAGCTGGTAGCGGGCCGCGTATGCCGCCACGTCGGCCGGCGACGTCTCCTGGACGCTGATCGCGACCAGGGCAAGGCCGCGGTCCTTGTAGCGCTCCGACAGGTCGCGGAGGATCGGGACCTCGGACTGGCACGGTGGGCACCAGGTCGTCCAGAAGTTGACCCAGACGGCCTTGCCACGCAGGTCGGCCAGCCGGATGGGCTTTCCGTCCAGGTCGGTCAACTGGTATGTCGAGCCGTCCGCCTCGGTGGTCGCGAACTCCGGCGCCGTCGCGCCGACCTGGAGCCCGACCGGTGGCGGCGACGAGATGAGGTAGGCCGTCGCGCGTGGGTTGACCGTGCCCGGACCGGCCGTCGTCCCAAGGGGCGTCGTCACCCCGACGAGGACGACGACGGCGACGAGGACCGCCGTGAACGCGAGGACCAGCTGCCGTCCGCTGAACGGGCCGATGACCCCGTGACGTTCGCGCTTGTGGCTGAACTCCGGCCGGTCGCTCATCAGATCGCGGTGTTGAAGTTGAAGTAGCGCGGCAGCAGGACGAGCCAGTCGAAGACCATGGCGATGCCGATGAGGACGACCAGCAGCCCCCCGATCAGCGACACGGTCTTGCCGTGGCGGACGAGTGGCGCCATCACCCGCGGGGCTCGGTCGAAAACGGCTGCGAGGATCAGGAAGGGCAAGCCCGAGCCCGATCGTGTACGCGATGAGGAGGACGGCGCCTTGCACGGCCGTCGCGGACGTGGCGGCCAGCGTCAGGATCCCGCCCAGGATGATCCCGATGCAGGGGCTCCAGCCGATCGCGAAGATCGCCCCGAGCCCGAACGACGCGAACCAGCCACCGCGCGAGCTCACGACGTGGCCGCCGATCCGGTCGCCCATCGTCGGCGACGCCGAGCCAGTGCCGAAGGACGTCGTGCCCGTCGCGGTCGCCAGCGAGCCCGATGCGCCGGCGTCGAGCGGTCGCCACGTCCGGCTCAGGATGGGGATGTTCAGGAGTCCCGCCAGGTCAAGGCCGAGGATGATGAGGACGATGCCACCGATGGTCCGCAGCGCCGGCAGGTAGTCGACGAGGGGACCGGCCGCGAAGGTCGCAGTGATGCCGAGGACGGTGAACACGGCCCCGAATCCGGCCACGTACGCGAGCGCGTGTCTGACCGCGAGCCAACGCGAGGGCGTCGCGCCCGGGGCCGAACCCGCGACCGCGATCGCTGTCAGCTGGCCGAGGTACGCCGGCACGAGCGGCAGCACGCACGGCGACAGGAAGCTGATGACGCCTGCGGCGAGGGCGACGAGGATCGTGAGGTCGGTGCCGCCCATCGGTCGGTCAGGCGTCCAGGACGTCGGTCAGGAGGCGGCGGAGCTTCGCTGCGCTGGTCGCCAGCTCGAGCCGGCGGTCGCCCAGCTCGACGACCGGGATGGCGCTGAAGAACGCGCGCTCCCAGGCGGGGTCGGTCTCGATATCGCGCTCGACGAGGGTCGGGACGGCCAGGCCGGCGCGCGCTCGCTGCTCCTGGAGCGCGAGGAGGATCGTGCGCGTCTCGTCGCACAGCCCGCAGCCGGGGCGGCCGTACAGGACGAGGTCGGGGAGGGGAACGTCGCGCATCTCGCGGTGGATTGTAGGCGAGGGTCGGCGAAGGGCCCCTCGGGCGGTACGATGGTGTCCGCGCCCCCGTAGCTCAGTGGACAGAGCGAGGCCGTCCTAAGGCCTGCGTCGGCGGTTCGAGTCCGTCCGGGGGCGCCAGTTCCACGGCTCAAGGCGCCACGAGGCCTCGGTCATGCCCTAACCCATCAGCATGTGCGGGACCGCGTGGGCGTCAAGGCCGCTTGCGCGGATCCCCTCCCTTGAAACGCGGACTACGCCTCGCTGATGCCCAGCTCGTGTCCGGCGTCGATCTCGGGCGTCTCGTTCGCACGCGCGCGATCCAGGTACGCCTGGGACTTGGTGACTTCCACGGAGAGGGCGCCGACGGTCTTCTGCATCGAATCGAGGGCTCCGACGCGGAAGCTGTCGATCTCATCCATCGTCGCGTAGACGTTCTGGAACGCCGCCTGGAGCTTGGCAACGTCGACGGTCGAGGAGGCGGCCTGTGCGTTGATGTCCGCCGACTGCTGGTGGAGCATCTGGCCGGTTGACTCGATAAGGTTGGAGGTGGTCGTGTTGAGGGCCGCGATCTGATCGAGCACGAGCTTCTGGTCCGCGAGTGCCTGGGCCACGATCACCGCAGTGCGCAGGGCGGCGATGGTCGTGGTCGTTGCCCGTTGGACGCCACGGACGAGCTCCAGGTTGTTGCGGCGGATGATGTCGAGCGCGAGATAGCCCTGGACGCTGACCGCGAGCTGGGTGAGCAGGTCCTGGTTCTTCTGCCGAACGGGGAACAGCATGTCCTCCTTGAGGACGCGTGCCCGGTCGGGATCGGTCGCCTCGAGCGACGCGATCTTCGCCGTGACGAGGGCATCGAGGCGCTGCGCCAGGTAGCTGTACTGGCGCAGCCGGCCCATCGCCACCCAGAGGTTGGCCTTCTCTTGCTCGATGGACGCGTTGTCGCGCTGGAGCTCGTCCTGCCCCTGGTAGAGGGCGGTGATGATCGCATCGATGTGGTGCTGGCTGGAGCGGTACTTGTCGAAGTAGTCACGCACCCGGCTGCGCGTGCCGAACGGGAGGATTCCGAGCAGCTTGCGGGGGCTCAGGAGGTCGCCCTGCGTCGACGGGTCGAGGTCCTCCATCTGATGCCGCAGGTCCAGCAGCGAGCGGCTCACCGCGGAGTTCTGCGTGAGGCCGCCGTTCTGCATCGCGGCCATGGGCTTGTCGAGCAGCCGGTTGGACACGGATGCCGCGGACCGGATGTCGTCATCGCCGAGCCTTCCGATAGCCCGCAGCCGGTCAGTGAACGCCTGACTGTGGACGTCGAGCGAGATGACGGCGTCGAGGTATCCCGACACCATGTCGTCGAGCTTCGCGCGGTCCGTCTCCGAGATCGGGACCGCCCCGGCCGCCTCGTTCGGTGCGACCGGCGCCACCGGGGCCGGGGGCTCGAGGACGAGCGTCGCCGGGGTCGAGGCCGGATCCGCTGCTTGGTGCTCCGCGCTCGTCCCCGGCTCGGGGGCCGGCAGTTCGAGTGACTGGTCGGTCATCACTGGCTCCTGATGTGCGTTGAGCTCACGCGCGCTCGCGCGTCTGGCCAGCCGCCCCATCCATTGTCGCCGACGCCTCCGCGGCGTCACCCGGCTCCCGTGCGGCGACCGGCGCGGACGCTGGCCCCTCCGCGGCAAGCTCCGCGAGCCGTGCCTGGAACGGGTCCGGGCGAAGGACGTCGGCGACGAACCGCGCGTGCGTGAGCAGGTCGCCCGCCTCCCGCCGGTAGGTTCGGGTCGCCATCTGGTCGAGGCGGCGTTCGATCAGCGCGAGCTGCTCGTCGAGCACCTCCCGGGCCGATCGTCCGTCGAGCACCGGCTCTGAGGCAAGGTCGGCTGGGAGCGCGATGTAGTGCTCGAGTGCCCCGGGTAGGTAGTCGATGCAGATCTGGCGCAGCAGCCATGTCTCGTGGTCGGAGAGGTCCAGCGGCGCATCAGTCGCCGGGATGGCGAGCGCTGCGTTGTCGCGGATGCGCTGCAGGGTGGCCACGTCGCCCTCCTCGAGGAGCCCCTCGACGTTCGCGATGAGACGGTCGAGTCCGGCCAGGACCTCCGAGCGGGTCCGCGGGTCACCACCCCGGGACAGCCTCGGCCACTCACCGGCGAGCCCCGCGACGGCACCCGCCTTCAGCTCCCCTGCCGGGAGGCTGGCGCGTGCAAGCTCGAGCTGGATCACCGCAGCCTTGCGGCTCCGGTCCTCGATCTCGATCCGGTTCCCGACCCAGACACCGCCGATGAGGATGGCGACCGGCACGCCAACGCCCAGCAAGGCGAACCCGCCAATGATCGCCATCACGAGCGCCACGATCCCGGTAAGGATGAGCCCGATGCCCCGGGCGACCGATGCCCCCGACGACCCGGGATCGACCCTGTCGGCGAGCATCAACGCCTCCGTCCGCGTCGGCGGCGAGACCTCCACGCGACCGCCGGCCCGGGCGGTGACGACGGACTGCTCGAGCTCACGCATCCGAGCTTTCGCCGCGAGCCTCGCCTGCGCCTCGTCGGCGGCGGCGGACACCACCGTCAGCGCGGCCGTCGCGGCGTCCCCGGCAACGTCCAGGAACTGGCGCGTCCCCGTCCGCTGGCCGCTCGCCCGCTCCTGTGCCTCGCGCAGACGTCGTGCGGCGCGATCGGCGCGCCGCGAGGCGCGGGCGGCTCGCTCGCGCGCCTTGCGGGTCTCGCGGGTCTCGAACGGCAGGGCGTACCACTCGGGAGAGCCCTCGGGCGGCTCGGGGGGCGGCGGCGCCGCCGGCTCCTGGGGCGGTCCGCCCGGCGTGCTGGTTGGCTGCGTGGTCACGGTGTCAAGGTGCTCCATCTTGGCCCGCTGCGCAACCACGCCCCCGGGTGTCCAATCGAATCGCCTCGTTTCCGATGAGCCGGGCTGCGGTGGCGCGAAGACGGCCACGCGTTAGGTCGCATGCACGTCGGCGATACCCGTCTCGATGACTGGGAGCGATAGCGAAGGAGAGCCGACGCTTGGTTGGGTGCCCACGTGTGGCGGGTTCACGGCGTGGATCTCGCAGGGGGCATGAACCTCCCGGAACAGATCCTCGACTGCCGGGCCTGAGGTGCCGTTGCCCGTGGCGTGAGCGGCACAGAGCTGCCGTCAACTCGCCGCATACCACGCGAGCAGATCCGGCGATTTGCTTCGCGTGCCCCCGAGTCCGTCCGGGGGCGCTTTTCATGACCTTCGCCTGCGTCGCAGCGATACGATCTGGTTGTGCCGGGCAAGAGTTCCAAATCCAAGAAGCGCTTTGATCGGTGGCAGCGCATCGGTGCGGGTCAGTGCGTGGTATGTCAGGAGCCCGCGTTCTGGCGAATGTGGGTTGCCGTCGGGGTCAAGGACCAGTACGTGTTGCTCTGCGAGAGCCATCGCCGCGAATACAGGGAAGGGCAGTAGCGACGGTCATCCGGGCACCGCGTACCAGGCCAGGCGCATTCCGGTTGATTGGTCCCGGAAGCCGTCCGGGGGCGCCACATCCGCGCTGGGATTACCGCTTCTTTCCCCCGAAGCCGGGGATGGCTGCGGCCTGTGTCATCCACGACGCGACCTGGCGTTCGTCGAGGTCGTCCACCGATTCGAGCTCCACGCCGCGCGAGTCCTTGCCCATCCCGATCGGCGTCGCGGGCGGGACGGGAGTGAGCGACGTGCCGCGCCCGAACGTGAGCTTGACGTGGCCGGCGAAGCCGCCGCACGAGAAACACCAGCCGTCGCCGACGCCATACCACGCCATGCCCCACTTCACGGAGCGCTGCAGGCCGGGCAGCGTCTTGGCCGCCAGGGCATCGACGCGCTCGGCGATGGAGCGTTGCGGTTCCGGCAAGCTGCTGATGTAGTCGAAGACCGGCTTGTCGCCGACCGCGGCCTTCGCGGGACTCGCCCTGCCGGTCATGGCGACCGGCAACGTCGTGAGGACGTCGTCCTGCGCGGCTGTTCCCTTGTCGGGTTTGGCTGCCTTCGGCGTCACGTCAAGAGCCCTCCTCGAGCGGGTGTTGTGAGTCAGCCCGCCAGTGCGAGCAGTGGATCGCCGGCGTTCATCGCGAGTGAGCTCACGAGGAAGATGACCACGCCATCCATCGGTGCGGAGGGTCGCTCGAGAACGTTGCCGAACGCGTCCTGGACCTCGCCCACCACCGTGCCGGCTGGGACCCGGTCACCCACCGCGACGGCCGGGTGCCAGTAGCCGCTCGTCGTCGCCCGCATCCATGCCTCCGTCGGCAGGATCTCCGTGCGGTGTGCCGGCGCTTCGGGAGCGGCGTCGATCAGCCCGGCGGCCTGAAGGACGCGTCGGAAGCCGGCGGCGTGGAGAGCGACGTCCTCCCCGGGCCAGAGACCCTGTCCGCCGACCTCGCCGAGCACCGCCGGGATCCCGAGCGCGGCCGCCGCCGTCGTCGTCGTGCCCGGGCTCGGCCCGATCAGCAGGTAGCGCAGTCCATATGCCTCGGCCAGCTCGCGGCTTCGAGCGTCCACCGAAGCGTCGCCGGTCTCCTCGATCCCGGTGAACGAAACGAGCGCCTCGTTCATGTCGCCGCAGTGCATGTCCACGAAGGCGTCGGAGCCGGCGATCACCTCGGTCGTCAACCAATGGGCGAGTCGCTGGGTCGGCGATCCGTGGCGATCGCCCGGGAATTGCCGGTTCAGGTTGAGCCCGTCGAGTGGGTTGACGTAGATCGTGCGAGCGGCGAAGGCGGCGGGACTCGCGGTGAGGACCGCGACGAGCGAGCCCGTCATGGTCGAAGGATCGAGGTCACGGACGACCTCGCGCAGGGCGGCGATCGACACGTACTCGGCGCCGTGGATCCCGGCGGTGACGGCGACGCGCGGCCCAGGGCGCGAGCCATGGACGATCGCGACCGGCACCTCGAGGGTTGCCGACCCGACGTCGACGGGCACGAAGCCGGTGACACGGGTCCCGGGCTGAGCGCCGAGAGAGCCGATCGCGATCGCGGTTGTCATCATGGTCGCGAGGGTAACGGCTTCGAGGCGCGCCGGTTGCGCTGGCACGCGAACCCGTTCATGAGCATCGCGTCGCACGCGGGATCGAGCCAGCCGCGGCTATGCTGGAGATCGAGCGCGCCAGCCCGTGCATGGTGCCGCGTTCCGGGAGTCGGTCATGAAGGTCGGATACGTCGTCCTGTACGTGGATGACGCGGAGGCATGCCGCAGGTTCTGGGTCGACCAGATCGGCATGGTCGAGAAGCGGCGGTCCGATGCGGGGACGTTCGCCATCGTGCAGGTCGGGTTCGCCGACCAGTCGTTCGCGTTCGAGCTCGTGCCGATGGAGCTGATGAAGGACAACCCGGACGGCCTCGACCTCGCGACACCGTCGATCGCCTTCACCGTCGACGACCTCGCGGCCACGCACGACGCCCTCGTCGGACGCGGGGTCCAGGCGACAGACGTGGGCGACCACCAGGGCACGCCAAGCTTCGCCTTCTCGGACCCCGAGGGTCGCTGGTTCGCGGTGACGCAGTGATCACGACCACCCGACACCGCATCTTCTCGACGACCGTGGCCTCGGTCTACCCGCTCTACCTCGCGAAGGTGGAGAAGAAGGGCCGCACGCAGGACGAGCTCGACGCCGTGATCCGCTGGCTCACGGGATTCGACGAGGCCGAGCTCGAACGGCACCTCACGGCCGGCACGACCTTCGAGGACTTCTTCGCGGTGGCGCGGCTGAACCCGAACGCTGGGCTGATCACAGGCGTGATCTGCGGAGTGCGCGTCCAGGAGATCGAGGACCCGCTGATGCAGCAGATCCGATACCTCGACAAGCTCGTGGACGAGCTCGCCAAGGGCCGGCCGCTGGAGAAGGTGCTCCGCTCCTGACGGCGGGTCGGCTGCGGTCCCTGCCCTGGAGGCGGTCGACCCTCTTACGAGGCCGTGACGAAGTCCACGATCGCGTCGACGAGGCCATCGGCCAATGGGTGGTTCTCGTCGGCGTAGCCGGCGGCGATCTCGGCCTGGCTGATCGTGGAGGGCGCCCGCGTCTCCGACTTGTAGACATGGTTGGCGTTCGGCGATCGTCACCCGCATCTTGTCCGTCGCAGCGCTTCCCAATGCCGCGAAGATCCTGTCCGCATCGGACCCGGGCACCTGGGCGTCGTTGGCGGCCGAGACCACGAGGGCGCGGCCGCGATAGGCGTGCAGCGCCGCGAGCGGGTCCGCGAAGATCAATTCGCGCGCGACCCTCTGCTGCACCGGCGAGTGCGTCGCTTGCCACAGGCCGGCGGCCTCGGGAACCGCCGACAGGTCGGGCGCCGGGGCGTCTGGCTCCAGCATCGCGGCGCGAAACTCCTCGAGCGTCTTGTCCACTGCCGCGGCGTCGCTCCCACCCTTGACGTGGATCGCCCGGATCTGCTCGATCGCCGTATCGAGGATCGAACGCGACGGCCCGGACAGGCTGATGAAGCCACCGAAGCGCGGATCCGCCTGCTTCGCGACGGCCGCCGACGATGCGTGGATCGATCCTTCGCTGTGGCCGAGCAGGAAGATCGTGCCGGGGCCGTCCCGATCCGCGAGCTCGTCGAACGCCGCCTCGGCCTCATCGACGTAGTGCGCCAGCGACAGGACGTCGAGCATCTTCAGGTCCGCGGGCGCGGCGCTCTTCGGCATGTTGGCGCCCGAGCCGACCTTGTCGAAGCGGATCGATCCGACACCGCGCGCCTGCAGCGCGAGGGCGAGCTGCGCGCCGCTGCCATTCGTGCCGGGGAGGAGCGGCGACCTCCAGTCGCGGTCGGTCGGCCCGCTCCCGGCGAAGAACACGATGCAGGGTACGGTCCCATCGCGCGCCGGGAACAGGATGGTCGACGGCAACGTGTAGCCGGGCCGGACGACGTCGACGTCCTCGGTCACCGCGGCGTGCTGGGGCATGCCGGGCACGGTAGCACTCCGCGCGCGAGGCGAGACGGGGCGCTATAACGGTCGTGAGATGAGCGACCAGATCGTGATCGTGGCCGGCGTCGCCTGTTGGGGCACGGTCCTGATCGTGTGGCTTGCCGGTGCTCTGTACAACGTGCGTCACGCACCGAGGGAGCGGATCCGCTCGGAGTCGAGGCAGGTCACGCTGGCCGTCGCCACGTTCGTGGCGTGCTCCATCGTCCTGCTTGTCGGCCGCGGCGTCGTGCAGAACCTGGTCGTCGACGCGGCGTGGGTGCGGTTCCTCGGCCTTGCGGTGCTCGTCGCGTCGACCGCGTTCGCCCTCTGGGCGCGGTTCTCGCTGGGGACGTCGTGGAGCATCGCACCCGAGGTCGGTGGCGATCGCCGGCTCCGGACGCGGGGCCCGTATGCGGTCACGCGGCACCCGATCTACACGGGCTTGCTGGGGATGATCCTCGGCACAGCGCTGCTCGCCGGGCTCGGCCAGGCGATCCTGGCAGTCGTGGCCACCCTCATCGTGTTCCTGGTCAAGATCCACGCGGAGGAGCAGCTCCTCCTCGCGACCTTCCCCGACGAGTACCCGGCCTACCGCCGGCGAGTGCCGCAGCTCGTTCCCGGCTTGAGCATGCTTGCACCGCCGCCGGATGCACGCATGAGTACGTGCGACGCAAGACACGCTGAACGGAGGACTGCCATGAAGCTGGGCCTGCACATCGCCGAGACGTCGTGGCGGGGAGGTGCTCCGGTCCTCCGCTCGAACCTGAAGGACATCGTCCAGACCGCGGAGGGCGTCGGCTTCGACGCGATCGACGTCGCCGACCACGTGTGGCAGAGCCACTACCTCGGCGGTGACCTCGAGAGCGAGGTCGAGGCCTACACGACGCTCGGGTTCATCGCCGCGCACACCGAGCGCGTCCGGCTCCTCGCTCTTGCGACCGCCGCCTCGTACCGGCCACCCGGCCTGCTGGCCAAGATGGTGACGACGCTCGACGTGCTCTCGGGCGGTCGGGCGATGCTCGGGATCGGTGCCGGCGACTACGAAGAGGAAGCCGTGGGGCTCGGGCTGCCGTATCCGTCGCTCGGCGAGAGGTTCGAGATCCTCGAGGAGACCGTGCAGGTCTGCCTGCGGATGTGGGCCGGCGAGCGCGGCGACGAGCAGCCGTTCGAGGGGCGCCACGTTCGCCTCGGCCGGGCGCTGAACGTGCCGCAGAGCCTGAGCCGGCCCCATCCGCCGATCCTCATCGCCGGTGGCGGTGAGAAGCGGACCCTGCCGCTCGTCGCCCGCTACGGCGACGCCTGCAACATCCCGCCGTCGCCGGATATCCCGCGCAAGCTCGAGCTGCTCCGGCGGCTCTGCGACGAGGCCGGTCGCGACTACGACGCGATCGAGAAGACGGCGCCATTCGGGTTCGACGTCGGCGAGGACGGCTCGAAGGCGGGCGAAGTCATCAAGCAGCTCGAATGGCTGGCGGGGCTTGGCGTCGAGACCGTGATCGGCTGGGTGGTGGGCGTGGACCGGATCGAACCGATCGAGGTGATGGGCCGGGAGGTGATCCCGGCGGTCGCCGAGCTCCGGCCGTCGCGTTCCGCCTGAGATCGAGCGCGATCAGGCGCGCCCGAACGCCGACCTCACGCTCGGCCGGTAGAGATACCAGAGGACCACGGCGGCGACGATGGCCGTCACGGTGGAGCCGATCATCGTGCCGAGGATCTGGCTCGTGATCGTGTCGCTCAGCAGCGACAGGCCGGCGCCGACGAGTCCCGCGACGATGCACACGCTCGCCCACAGCCGCGTGATCAGCCAGGCCCAGTTCTTGCCGCGCAGGAGCCCGAAGCCGGTCGCGAGCCCGAGGACGCCGACGGCCACCAACGCCACCCCGACGACGTTCATGACCCCGTCGATCTTTTCCCCGAACCCGTGGTCGCTGAGAAAGCCGCCGGCGATCCCGATATCGCCCAGCCCGGCCAGGATGTCCGTCACGCCGACGATCACGGCCACCACCGCGAGGCCGAGCACCCCAGTCGGTCGATCCGTCGCAGTCATCCCGAGCGCTCCCTTCCGGAGCGGGGTGCCGATGCGCTGGCAGGCGACTGGTGCAGCCCGCCGCTTGCGCGATCCGGACCCGCTCGTATCCCGACAGCATACGAAACGGCCGTCGCCCGTTGACGCCCTGCGCACGCGGGCGCCAGCCAACGGCTAGCGCCAGCCGAGCTCCGGGGCCACGTACCTGAGGATGCTCTCGATCGCATGGGCGTTGTACTCGACGCCGAGCTGGTTCGGGACCGTCAGCAGGAGCGTGTCCGCCGCCTGGATCGCCGTGTCCTTGGCGAGCTCCCTGACGAGGACGTCCGGCTCCGCGGCGTACGACCGCCCGAAGATCGCCTTGGTCTGGGCATCGATGTAGCCGACCTGATCCGACCCCTGGTTGCCGCGTCCGAAGAACGCCCGGTCCTGGTCGTTGACCAGCGCGAAGATGCTGCGGCTCACCGACACCCGCGGCTCGCGCTCGTGACCGGCCGCCGTCCACGCGTCACGGAACAGCCGGATCTGCTCCGCCTGGAGCTCGTGGAACGGCACGCCCGCGTCTTCGGTCATCAGCGTGGACGACTGCATGTTCATGCCCTGTCGGGCGGCCCATTCGGCGGTCGGGCGTGAGCCCGCACCCCACCAGATCCGGTCGCGCAACCCGGGCGAGTGGGGCTCCGGACGGAGGAGGCCCGGCGGGTTCGGGAACATCGGCGAGGGGTTCGGCTGGGCGAACCCGGCGCCGGACAGGGCCTGGAGGAAGACCTCGGTGTGCTGGCGGGCCATGTCCGCGTCCGTCTCGCCGTCGGCAGGCGCGTAGCCGAAGTAGCGAAAGCCGTCGATGACCTGCTCCGGTGATCCGCGGCTGATCCCGAGCTGGAGACGACCGCCCGCGATGAGGTCGGCGGCGCCGGCATCCTCGACCATGTACAGCGGGTTCTCGTAGCGCATGTCGATGACGGCCGTCCCGATCTCGATGCGCTTGGTCCGCGCGCCGATCGCCGCGAGGAGCGGGAACGGCGACGCCAGCTGCTGCGCGAAGTGGTGGACGCGGAAGTAGGCGCCGTCGGCACCCAGGTCCTCCACCGCCTCGGCGAGCTCGATCGACTGGATGAGCGCGTCCGAGCCCGACCGGACCTGCGAGTAGGGCGACTCCGACCAATGTCCGAACGACAGGAACCCGATCTTCTTCATCCGCCGATTCTAGGGACCCGCGCGCCCGAGCATCGACGGCTCAGCCGAGGAGGTAGAACACCTGGATCTCGAACGCGGCGGGGTCGTCGCCCGGATCGCCGTAGATCTCCCATGAGACACCCGCCAGCGGGCGGCCATGTGCCGCGCACCACGCTTCGATCGCGGCGTTGGCCGCGGCCAGCTGTTCGGGCGGACCGACGTGCACCGTCCGGGCGACCGGGCCGGCCGGCGTCTGCGTGAACACGATCTCGTCTTCGGGCTCGAAGGGCCGGCTGATCTCGACGCCGAAGTCGACCGCCATCGGTGCGCCGGGCAGCACGGGGTGGTGGTAGACGAAGATGTTGTGGCCGTCGGTTCGAAGACCGTCGTGGCTGCGGAGGAAGGCCCAGACCTTGTCGAGCGCGGGCCGCCAGGCCGCCCCGACCTGCCCGACGGGAACGCTCGCCCGCACGGCCGCGATGGGACGCGCGGCGACCTCATCCAGGACGATCTCGTAGACCATGCACAGACCCTAGCCCGACCCGTCGTGACCGGACAAGGCCCCGTTGGCCGCCCGGCGGTCCTCCGTCCTGCTCGATCTGGTCATGGCGCCTATCCTCGTCCGGGGACCATCGACCGAAGGACGACACCGTGACCGACACCGCGAGCTCCGTCTATGACCTCTCGTTCACGACGCTGCAGGGCGATCGGGTCCCACTCGCCCGATACGAGGGCCGGCCCATCCTCGTGGTCAACACCGCGAGCCAATGCGGATTCACCCCCCAGTACGAAGGCCTCCAGGCCATCCACGAGGCATACGCCGACCAGGGCCTCGTCGTGGTCGGGTTCCCGTGCGACCAGTTCGCGCACCAGGAGCCGGGCAGCGCAGCCGAGATCGAGGAGTTCTGCCGCGCGTCGTACGGTGTCGATTTCCCGTTGTCGGCCAAGGTCGATGTGAACGGCAAGGCCACGCACCCCGTGTTCGCGTTCCTGAAACAGCAGACGGGCGGGCGGCTCGGCTCCGCGATCAAATGGAACTTCACGAAGTTCCTGGTCGCCCCCGATGGGAGGACGGTCAAGCGCTACAGCCCGGCGACGAAGCCGGAGGCGATCCGAGCCGACATCGAGGCACTTCTCGGCTGACAGCGCCTAGTCGCGTCCCTTCGTCGTCGCGACGTCGGCCTCGTTCCCGGCTGCATCCGCGAGCGTCCACCACGAGGGCGCGAACTCGTCTCGGACGAGCCGGCCACCCGCGGCCAGCGCCGCGGCCACGCGCGCCTCGGCCTGCTCGGGTGGCACCCAGACCGCGACATGGATCGCTCCGCCGCCGTCCGCACGCGGCTCGTCCATCATCTCGAACCAGAACGGCACGTTGCGGTCGAGCGGATCGACCAGGTCGTCGTCCGGGCTGTCGGCCCGGCGCTCGTAGCCGAGCAACGCCTGCCAGAACCGCACCACCTCGACCCCGGCAGGGGCTCCCGGCACGACCAGCAGGGTCTGGACCGCGGTCGGATCGGCGGGGATCCCCATCTCCCGCGCCACGCCGGAGATCCGGCGAGCCATGGCCAGGTCGCGCTGGGTCATGCCGCGATAGTCGTCGGTGCCCGTGATGAGGCGGACGGTCACGCCATCGCGTCGGATGTCGATGTCGGGCTGCTGATCGTCGAGCCCGGGCAGCCCGGCGATCACGTCGATGAAGCGCGCGCTTTCCGCGAACGACCCGGTCCGGTAGAAGGCGTGGGCCCCTTCGCCCAGCACGCGCCAATCCTCGACGCCCTGGGCCGCGTGGAACTCGTCCGGCGTCATCCGCTCGGTCATGGCCGAAACGTAGCGCCCGTGGCACGGTGCCGCAAGCCTCTGACCGTCGTGGGTTCGACATGGCTGCGCCCGGTCCGGTAGGGTCGATGGGTTCGACACACGAGGGGAGGATCCGGATGGGAACGTTCGACACGATCGCGGCGGGCGACGGCTCCGCCAGGGTCTACCTGGCGGGCACGGGGAGCGGGGAGACGCAGGGGGTCCTGGTCCTGCACCCGTGGTGGGGCCTGAACGACGACGTCATCGCCTATGCGGACAG
Organism: uncultured Chloroflexia bacterium; assembly: GCA_963720495.1. Lineage (GTDB taxonomy): Bacteria > Chloroflexota > Limnocylindria > Limnocylindrales > CSP1-4 > SPCO01. Next base: position 53,085 of record CAVRFU010000001.1, on the reverse strand, counting down.
GCTCGCCGCGGCAGGGTTCACCGTCGCAGCGCCGGACCTGTTCGATGGCCAGATCGCCACGACGGTCGAGGGTGCCGAGGGACTGGCCCACGGCGCGGACGAGGAGGCCGTGAACGCCATCGTCCTGGCGGCCCTGGATCGCCTCACCGAGCGGCTCGACGCGTCAGCCACGATCGCCGCCCTCGGCTTCTCGTTCGGCGCGCACTGGGCGATCTGGAGCCCGACGCAGCGCGATCGTGTCGTCGCGACGGTCCTGTACTACGGCACGACCGGTGACAACCTGGACGCGTCGACAGCCCCCGTCCTGGGCCACTTCGCCGAGGATGACCCGTTCGAGTCGGCGGAGTGGGTCGCCGAGTTCGAGTCGATCCTCCGATCCGCCGGTCGCGACGTCGAGTTCCACCGCTACCCGAACACCGGCCACTGGTTCGCCGAACCGTCGCGCGACGCCTACCGGCCCGAAGCGGCAGACCTCGCCTTCGAGCGAACCGTCGCGTTCCTGCGGGCACGTCTTGGCGCGGGCGCGCCGGCCGGCTGAGTCCGCGTCCCGGGCCCGTTGCCGGGCCCGGCTCAACCGCCGCCGAGCGTCTCCCGGAACGAGACCTGGAGCGCTCCGCCGTCGTCTCGAAGCTCGAGCTTGGAGCCGGCGATCGTGTACCTGGTCGCCGCATCCATCGCCGCGAAGAACTGGGTCTCCTGCTCGTCGACACCGGCCGGCGACGTGCATGCCATCCGCGTCGCCGCGAGCGGCCCGATCTTGATCGTCGATGCATCGCTCGTGTAGGGGCCGTTGTAGTCGTTGCAGCCGCCCGAACCGGCGACCGTGCCGGCCTCGGCGAAGATCGCCGTGAGCGTCGTCCCGGCGACCACGCTGGAGACGGCGCCCTTGCCGTTGTTGACGCCGGTCGCGACCCAGCGGGTCTTGGTCAGGCCGGCCGCTTCGGTCGCGGCGAACGTCATGCCGACCTTGCCGTCGGCCGTCTTGAGCTCGAGCGTGCCGGCGCCGACGGCGTACGTGGCGACCCGTCCCATGACCGTCATGAACGCAGTCTCGACGACGGTCTCGGCCGGTCCGCAGGCCTTCTTGGTCGCCGCGAGCGGCCCGATCGTGAGCGTGTCTCCGGCGACCGTGTAGCTCCCCGTGTAGTCGTTGCAGCCCGCGTTGCCCGACACCGTGCCGTCGGCGAACGTCGCGGACGCGCTGATCGTCGCCGGGACGGGAACGTTGGTGCCGTCAGGGCCGAGGTACGCGGTCAGCCGCCAGAGTGGTCCCTCGAGGCCCGAGCCGGCCGCTGCCGAGCTCCCCGCGGTGGACGACCCGGCAGACGCCCCAGGCGACCCCGACTGGCCGGCGGTGGACGAGCAGGCGACCAGCGCGATCGCCGCACCCAGGACGATGGCGGGTCGGATCACGCGGGCAAGGCTAGCTATCGGCACGTTCAACCCCTCGATGCTGGAGCCGGAGGCTCCCCTCAGACGGTTGCCGGCGCCGACTCGCGCGTCGTCGACGTTCCGACGACGTTCGGCACGCCGCAGTCGAGCAGCATCTGACGCGTCCTGTCGCGGTAGCGCTCCCGCACGTCGCGCGTCGGCGGACGATTGCGGCTGGACGGCAGGCCGACCAGCTCCATGCACAGCTTGTCGAGGTAGCCGTCGCCGCCGGTGTAGCCCTCCATCTCCGACCACAGGTCCATGAACGGCAGGCACACCCGGACCATCTCGCGCTGGGCCTCGGCGTACCGGCCCGCCTCCAGCATCTGCCACAGGCCGACCGCGAACTCGGGCCAGTAGTTGCCCTGGTGGATCTCGATGGCGCGGGCGCCGAGGATGTGGCTCGTGACGTAGCGCATCTGGTTGTCGATGATCGAGAACCGGGAGCCGAAGCGGGACACGACGCCCTCGAACGTCATCATCGCGGTGTCCGGCGTGGACCACTTGAGGCTGACGACATTGGGCACGTCGACCAGCCGCTCGATCAGCGCGCTGGACAGGCCCAGGCTCGTCCAGAACGTGTTGTAGACGATGAAGCCGATGTCGGCGGCATCCGCCGCGGCAAGAACGTGGTCGAGGAAGTCGCCCTCGGTGTGGGCGTGGTAGAAGGGCGGCGAGACCTGGACGTAGTCCGCGCCGACCGCTGACGCCGCCTTGACCAGCCGGACCAGCTCGAGCGTGCTCGTGGTCTGGCCGCCGACCGCGATCGGCACGCGACCCGCGGCGGCCGCGACGGCCGCCTCCCAGACCGCGACCCGCTCGTCGAACGTCATCGTGGAGAAGTCGCCGGCCGCACCGCCCGCGAGGAGCACCGCGTCGCCGGTGACGCAGCCACCGTCGATCAGGAACTCCACGTGGCGGGCGATCGCGTCCAGGTCGACGGACAGCTCGTCGTCGTCCCGGAACATCGTCGGGATCGTGACGTAGCAGCCGGTCAGGCGGTCGCGGGACTGGGTCGTATCCATCGGTTCAGGTACTCCGTGTCGGGGTCATGGGGGTCCGATCTGGCGTTGGAGATCGATGAGGGGCTGCTGGCTGACCTGGATGAACCCCTCCCGTGGCCGGTCGAGGTCGACGAGGATCATGATGACCGCCCCGAGGGCGATCGCGAGGACGACGGCGCTGATCAGGCTGCGTCGTTCGGTGAGTCCCGCGCTGTAGCCCACCATGCCGATCCCGAGCACGGAACCCACGATCAGCAGCAGGAGGATGGTCTCGGGGACGCGCGCGTAGAGACCGGCGGTGACCCGGGTCTCGTTCAGGTCGATCGTCTCGTTGAGCGAGTCGAGGTAGAGCGAGACGAGGTCACCCTGATCCGTCGTTTTGGCCACCTCCTCGGAGATCGCCCAGACCTGGGTCTGGATCTCCGTGGAACGAGCGATGTCCGCCGCGAGGTCCGCGGCCTTGGCATCCGTCACGACGATCCGCAGCGGCACGTACTCGCGGAGCAGCTCGCGGATCTGGCTCGACGCCGGTTCCGGCAGGTAGCCGGCCCGGAGGTAGGTCGTCCCGATCGAGTTGGCCTCGTCGAGGACGATCGCGCGGCGCGTGTCGAACCGGTCCGATGCCATGCTCATCGTCACGGCGAGCAGGAACGCCAGGAGCGCCAGGATGGAGCCCACGATCATGCCGGTGGGACCTTCCTGCTCGCCCGGCGTCCGCTCCTGCCACCAGCGACCGACCCGGAAGCCGCCCTCGTAGCACAGCAGGCTGACGATCACGAACAGGACGAAGATCGCGACGACGGGCAACGAGTCGAGGAGCTGGATGGTGGGCATGGTGCGTGCGTCCTACGGTGTCATGCGGTAGAAGCGGAGCATGTCGAGGGCGGGCTCGTCGAGGCGATCGACACGCGTGAACCCGGCGTCGGTGCCGAGGCGCCGCATCGTGGACTCGCGGATGACGGTCCCGATCGCCGCAGTCGGACGGTCGGTCATCGCCGCCGGCAGGCAGGTGAAGACGCTGAACCCGTAGTACGCACGCTCCGTCTCGTCCGCGGGCGCGGTGAAACGGTCGGCGGTCTTCTCGTCGGCGATCAGGGCGACCCCGCCCGGGCGCAGGACCCGGCGGACCGAGGCGAGGACCTCGGCCGGCCGGCTCATATCGTGGACCGCCTCGATGATCACGACGACGTCGTACGTGCCATCGGCGACCGTGCCGATGTCGCGGACCTCGAACGTGACGCGGTCGGCGACCCCCGCGGCCTCGGCGTTCCGGCGCGCCAGCTCGATCGAGGACTCGTCGAGGTCGTAGCCGTCCACCCGGACGCCCGGGTACGCGGTGGCGATGGCGATCGCCGCCCAGCCGACACCGCAGGCGACATCCGCGACACGTGCCGGTGGATCCGCCGTCAGGCGACGATGGATGTCCGGGATGGCCGGCAGGATCTCCGACCCGAACGAGTTGACCAGCCAGGGCCGGTTGAAGTCGCCCTGCGACTCGATCATGTCCGCGCCGTAGTCCGCCCACGGCACGCCGCCGCCGGTCTTGAACGCCGTCAGCAGCTGTGGGAGCACCTTGGCGCACGCGACGACGGAGCGGCCGACCGGGCTGATCGACCACGGGCTGGTCCGGTCGAGGAGCGGCTCCACGTACGCCTCCGGGAGGCTGAACCGGCGATCCTCGGGCGCGGCGTCGACGTCGTCCACCTCGAGGATCCCGGTCGCCGCCTGCTGCTCGAGCCACTCGCGCGCATATCGCTCGTCGATACCGGCGCGCCCGGCCAGGTCCGACGAGGTCGCGGCGCCGCCATCGCGCAGCGCCCGGTAGAGCCCGAGCTGGTCGCCGAGGTAGACGGCCATGACGTCGAACATCCCGAGGCTGGCGGCGAACAGCCGCCCGGCCAGCTCATCCGGGGTCCGCTCGACCGCCGCGACGCCCGACGCATCCATCGACATGTCCTCCCTCCCGCATCCCCGACGTGGTGCGTGGATGACGATGGCACATCCGGCCGCGTCGATTTGCGGCCGGACGACGGCTGGACCGGGGACGGCGCTACGCTTTGCCCGTGCGCGATGTGCCGATCCATGGCTGACCGCGTGGGCGGCCGGCCCGCGTCGCCGACGACCTCGACCGTTCAGGCGGCCGACTGGCCGGACCTCGAGCGCACGACCCGCCGGCACGACGCCGTCCGGTTCCTGGAGATGGACATGTCCGAGCGGACGATGTCGGGCGTCGGGTTCTTCGACTGCACGTTCCGTGGCACGCGCTTCAACGGTTCGACCTTCCGGGACGTCGCCTTCGCCAACTGCACCTTCATCGACTGCGGGTTCTTCGACGTCCGGTTCAGCAGCTGCAAGCTGGTCGGCGCGATGTTCGACGGCTGTCGGTTCGGGCTGCTCCATGCGGATGGTGGCGACTGGTCGCTCGTCGGGTTGCCGGGTGCGGACCTGCGCTCGGCGACCTTCACGGACGTCCGGATGCGCGAGGCAGACCTGACCGGCGCGCGGCTGGACGGGGCGACCGTCCGGAACGTCGACCTGTCCGGCGCCCTGCTGCATGCCGCGTCCTTCGTCGAGGCGGACCTCCGCGGCAGCGACCTGTCGGCGCTCGACCCGCGCGACGCAGACCTCAAGGACGCCCTCATCGACGTCGAGCAGGCGCTGGTGATCGCGACCGCCCTGGGGCTGCGCCTCGGTGGCTAGACTCGGGACCGTGCACGAGCGATCGAAACCTCCGGGCGAGGACGTCCGGGTCAGGCGGGTCCCGACCGCCGAGCTGACCGCAGCCGAGATCGCCGCCATCCGTGACCTCCTGTGGACGGCGTTCCCGCCGGGCGAGGAGGGCTTCACCGAGGCGGATTGGGACCACGCGCTCGGCGGCGTCCATGTGGTCCTGGACCTCGGTGGATCGCTCGCCGCCCACGCCTCGGTCGTCGAGCGCGACCTCCATGTCGGCGGACGGCCGACCCGGACGGGCTACGTCGAGGCTGTCGCGGTGGACCCTGCGCGACAGGGCTCCGGTCTCGGGACGCTGGTCATGCACGAGATCGATGGCGAGATCGCGGAGCGCTACGAGCTCGGTGCCCTGGGCACGGGCGCCCACCATTTCTACGAGCGCCTCGGCTGGCAGGTCTGGCGGGGACGCCTGTTCGTGCGGACCGACGACGGCGACCGACGCACGCCGGAGGAGGAGGGCGACATCCTCGTGCTGGAGACGCCGGCGTGGCCGGGCCCGGACGTGACCGCGCCGCTCAGCTGCGACTGGCGGGCGGGTGACGTGTGGTGACACCGGACATGCCAGGGCGACACGAGATCCACCTCGTGCTGGAGACCGCCGACGAGCTGGCCGACCTCGAGCGGGCCATCCTCAAGGCGCGGGCCACCGAGCTCGGCGAGGTTCGGCGACGGGACGTCCGCCTGGTCGCCGGCTATGGCGATCCGACGACGCGCGACGTGATGGACGACGAGGCCCGCGCCGCGCAGGCACGCTACGACGTCCTGACCCGGCTGCTGGACGCGATCCGGGACGGGTCCGGCCGATGACGGGGATGACACCGCCATGGTCCGAGACCGGCTGGCTGACCGAGATGACCGCCTGGATCGACGGCGCGCTCGCGTCTGTGGGGACGCGCCGGCGCGGGCCGGTCCGCGAAGTTCGGACGTGGCAACGGTCGGAGGTCGTCACCTTCGAGACGGATCGCGGCCGGATGTGGGCCAAGGCCGTGCCCGAGGTCTTCGCCCACGAGGTCGCCGTGACGAGCCTCCTGGCAGACATCGATCCGGGCATCGTGCCGCCGGTCGTCGCCGCCGACATCCCGCACGGCCGGTTCATCACGGTCCATGTCGATGGTCCCGCCCTGGCGGACGTCCGCGACGAGCCCGAAGCCTGGCTGGCGACGCTCTCCCGGCTGGCCGAGCTCCAGCGCGTCCTGGCCGCCGAACCCATGGAGCTCGCGATCGCGGGCGTCGCGGCGGCGCCCCTGGCCGGTCTCGCCGATGCGGTGCCGCGGCTGCTGGCCGACGATGCGCTTCTCCTGGTCGGCCGGCCCGGCGGGCTGACGGCTGCCGAGGCGGCGGCATTGCGCGACCACGTCCCGGGCCTCGTGGCCGCCTGCCATGAGCTCGCGGCGAGCGGCGTGCCGGACAGCCTGGAGCACGGCGACCTCAGCGCCGACGAGGTCATCCTCGGCGAGATGGGCCCGGTCTTCCTCGACTGGTCGGACGGGTCGATCACGCATCCGTTCCTCTCGGTCGCGGCGTTCCTCGGCCATGCCACGGCAGCGTCCGCGGTGGCGACGGAGGACCTCGTGGCCGCCTACCTCGGCCCGTGGCTGGGAGCGGGTCTCGGGCTCACCGAGGCCGACGGACGCCGGGCGATGGCCACCGCGCGCATCGTCCAGCCGCTCCACCTGGCCGCCATGTATGCCGACCGGATCCTGCCGGCGCTGGGTGGCTCCTCCGAGAACGCTCACGTCGTGCCGGACGCGCTCCGGTCGATCCTGCCCCGATGAGCCGTCGACGGATCCCCGACGAGGTGCTGTCCGCGGCGCACGCCCGCGCCGAGGCGCGCTCGCGACGAGACTGGGCGGAGGCCGACCGACTCCGCGCCGAGATCGAGGCGGCGGGCTGGAAGATCGTCGATCGGGGGACGGATTTCGGGCTGACCCCGGCCGCGCCGGCGGACCTGCCCGAAGGCGACCGGATCCGGTACGGCTCCAGCACGGGCGTGCCGTCGCGCTTCGACGAGCCGGCGGTCGGCGTGGCGACCATCGTCCTCATCGCCACGGACTGGCCCGACGACCTGGCCCGCGCGCTGGCGGGCATCCGTGCCACGGCGCCCGACGGGACGTCCGTCGTCATCGTGGCCGACGGGCCGTCACCCGAGCAGGCGGCGGCGCTCGAGGCCCTCGCGGCGCGAGAGGCCGCGGATGGCGCCGCGGACGCCACGGATGGCGCGGCGGATCGTGTCCCGGTCGAGGTCGTCTGGACCAGCGAGCGCCTCGGTCACGCCGCCGCGACGAACATCGGCCTGCGCCGGGCGGGCAGCCCGGTCGTGATCCTCCTCGACACGAGCGTGGAACCGACGGGCGACCTCGTGACGCCCCTCGTCCATGCCCTGGACGACCCGACCGTCGCCGTCACCGGTGGCTGGGGCATCGTCTCGACGGACCTGCGCAAGTTCGAGGACGCGCCGGCGGGTGACGTGGACGCCATCGAGGGCTACGTCATGGCGTTCCGGCGGGCGGATGCGGCGGCGCGCGGGCCTCTCGACGAGCGCTTCCGCTACTACCGCAATCTCGACATCTGGTGGAGCCTCGTGCTCCGCGACGAAGGGGAGGGGAGTCCGCCCCGGCGAGCCGTCAGCATCGAGGTGCCGGCCGCCCGTCATGACCATCGCGGCTTCCTGAGCCTCCTCGACGACGAGCGCGACCGGCAGAGCAAGCGCAACTTCTACCGGATCATCGACCGGTTCGGCTGGCGAACGGACCTCCTCGTCAGCCGCTGACCGCGGCCGGCGCCGGCGCCCGCTCGTCCTGGTGCTGCCAGACCGTGTCGAGCGGATCGCGCCCGCCGATGGCGATCCAGGCGATCGGGGCGGCGAGCAGGGTCAGGATGCCGGTGCTGAACATGACCGTCCGGACGGCTTCCGTGTAGGCCGCGGCGTAGGCTGCGGCATCGCTCGCCTCGACGCCGCCCACGATCACGCCGTACTGCGGCATGTTGATCGCGGCGAGCAGGGTGCGGAACGCGTCCACCGCCGCCGTGACCTGGGCCGGGACGAGCGCGCCGAGCGACGCGGCGTAGTTGTCGAGCGCCAGCGTCGTGACCAGCACGGTGATGACGACGAGGGCGGCCCGGCTGCCGAGCGCGACCGAGGCTTCGTTGAGGGCGGCCGCCGTCGCCGGAAGCCCGCGCGGCACGCTGGCGAAGATGATCGCGGTCCGGACCGTGGTCGCGATGACGAAGCCCGCCCCGATCAGCGCGAACGAGATCGCGAACCCGAGATAGCCGGCACCCGGTCGCAGGATCGCGGCGATGACGATGCTCCCCAGGCCGACGGCCAGGATCCCGGCGACGATCAGCGTCCGCGGGCGGAAGCGGGCCAGCAGGAGACCGGCGACGGGGCCGGCGACGGCCAGCGCGACCATGAACGGGATCGTCGCGATCACCGACAGGACCGGGCCGTAGTCGAGGACCAGCTGGAAGTAGAGCGGCACCTGGAACAGCGCCGCGGTCTGGGCGTAGGCGATGACGAACCCGACGAACAGGGCGATCGCGACCGGCCGACGCTGGACCTTGAGGACGTCGCGGCCGGCCCGGCGCCAGCGGCGCTCCACGGACAACCCGGCGGCCACCAGCAACGCACCGATCAGCACGAGACCGACCCGGGCCGCGTCGGCGCTCTTGCCCTGGAACCCGATCAGGCCGGCCGTGATGACGACGATCCCGAACGCCCAGACGGCGGTGACCAGGACCTCCGCCCGATGGGTCTCGCCGGCCGTGGGCAGGTCATGCCAGTGGCGGCGGCTGTACGCGAAGGCAGCGATCGCGGCGAGCGCCGCGGCCGCGAACGCGGGGGCCCGCGAGCCGGTCGGCCCGAGCAGGGTCAGCAGGACCGGTGCTGCCGCCGTCGCCGCCCCATAGGCGCCATACGCGAGACCGATCGCCGTGGCCCGGGTCGCGCCTTCGTAGCGCGTCGCCACACCGGCCAGGGCCAGCGGGAGGACGATGCTCGCGCTGGCCACGTCGACGAACCGGCCGGCGAGGAAGAGCGGGCCGTCCGCCAGGAACAGGCCGCCGAGACCGGTCGCGACGAGGCCGCCCAACGCGAGCATCATCACGCGCTTCCGGCCGTCCGCGTCGCCGAGCACGCCGCCGACCAGGAGGGCGCCCGCGGCGACGATGGACGCGAGGAGAAGGAGCGCCTCGATCTCCGGTCGCTCGCGGACAGCCGACTGGATCGATGCCAGGCCCGGCGAGAAGACCCGCGGAGCGAGCCCGGCCGCGAGCAGGGCAAGCGAGCTCGCGATGAGGGTCGCCAGCGCGCCCGGCTCCCGATCGAGGTCGGTCAGAAAGGTCGGGATCGGTGGCCGTCGCACCTGCGGATGCTAGCCGGTCGCCTCAGGCCCGCGTCGTTCGAGTCGGCTGCCCTCGGGACCGTCGATGACGACCCAGCCCGCCGCCTCGAGCTCGTCCCGGAGCGCATCGGCGCGCGCCCAGTCGCGCTCGGCCCGGGCGGCGGTCCGCGCGTCTGCGAGCGCCTGGATCCCGTCCGGGACGGCGTCGCCCTCGTCCGCGGCCGTGTCCGTCTCCCAGACCCGGTGGAGGTCCAGGCCCAGGACCTCGTCCGCATCGAGGATGAGCCAGCGCCGCTCGTCGGCCGGCAGCGGCGCGCGCAGGATCTCGCGGAGGAGGGCGAGCGCGACGGGCATGTCCAGGTCGTCGTCGATCGCCGCCACGAAACGCTCGTGCAGCGCGCGACCGGCCTCGGACAGGGGAGCGGCCGGCGCCGCGGCACGGTCCGTGATCGTGAACGCCGGCTGATCGGGCGCGGTGCCATGGCCCGCGGGGCCCGTGGCGATGCCGGCCGGGCGGTCGCCGGCAGCACCCGCCACCAGCGCGGCCGGCGCTGCCCACGGTCCGTCCGTCGGCGGTTCGCCCAGCGCCCGGAGCCCGGCCCGCAGCGACCCGAGCGCCGCCGCGGCCGCATCGAGCGAGCGGTCCGAGTACTCCAGCTTGCGCCCGTAGCGCGAGGTCAGGACGAGGTAGCGGAAGGCCAGCGGGTCCAGGCCGCGATCGACGAGCTCGGTCACCCGCTGGAAGTTGCCGGCCGACTTGGCCATCTTCTTGCCCTCCATCAGGAGGAACTCGCCGTGGACCCAGTGGCGGGCGGGCACCGCGCCGGAGATCGGGGTCGATTGGGCGATCTCGTCCTCATGGTGGGGGAACACGTTGTCGATCCCGCCGGTGTGGATGTCGAAGCGGGCGCCGAGGTAGCGCATCGCCATCGCCGAGCATTCGAGGTGCCAGCCGGGGAACCCCTCGCCCCAGCGAGCCGTCGGCCACTTCAGGATCCGGCCGTCGCCGGCGGACTTCCACAACGCGAAGTCGGCGGGGTCGTGCTTGTCCGGCTCGATGTCGCCACGGTGGCCGGCGCGCAGGTCCGCCAGGCTGTTGCCGGACAGGCGCCCGTAGCCCTCGAACCGGCCGACCTCGTAGTAGACGTTGCCCTCCGGTGTCGCGTAGGCGTAGCCGGCGTCCTGGAGCCCCTCGGCGAGGGCGAGCATCTCCGGGATGTGCTCGGTGGCGCGCGGGAAGACGTGGGCGGGCAGGATGTTGACCAGGGCTTCGTCGGCGTGGAAGGCGGCCTCATACGCGTCGGCGATCTCGGCCGGCGTCTTGTGCTCCAGGCCGGCGGCGACGAGCATCGGGTCCGAACCGCGGTCGAAGCCCTCGTCGCGCAGGTGGCCGACGTCGGTGATGTTCTTGACGTGGAGCACGTCGACGCCGTGGTACAGCAGCGTCCGCCGGATGAGGTCGGCCAGCAGGTTGCTGCGCAGGTTGCCGACGTGGGCGTAGCGGTAGACGGTCGGGCCGCAGGTGTACATCCCGATCCGTCCGTCGACGAGGGGCTCGACCGGATCGACCCGCCGGGTCAGGGTGTTGCGCAGTCGCAGGCTCATCTGCCCCAATCCTAGCGTCCACGATCTTCGTGACCGGCCCTAACGTTTCCCGCCGTCGTGCGTTACCCAACGCAGAGGCCTCGCGGTCCTGATATCCATCGTTCCCCCGGCGGTGTTGGGCTTGCGAGGCCTCATCTCATGCCCGGCGCACGGCCGGCGCATGGCGCGGAGGCCCTTCGGAGCCCTCCGGAGGCCCCTCGGAGGCCCTTCGGCCGACCCGCCCTATACTCCCGGCGATGCGCCGCCTGATCGCTTTCGTCGTGCTCGCGACGCTGTTCGCCTCGTGTGGGGGGTCGGCAGCGGCCGCCCCGGACCGTCCCGTGCGGATCCTGTCCGGCGAGCCGACCACGCTCGATCCGGCCGCCCAGGGCGACGCCGGCAGCGCGGCCATCACGGCCCAGCTGTTCGAGTCGCTGACAGCGTTCGACGCGAACCTCCAGGTCCGTCCAGCCCTGGCCGCATCGTGGGAGTTCGCCGACGGCGGACGGCAGGTCACGTTCCATCTCCGGCCGGACCTGACCTTCTCGGATGGCAGCCCGCTGCGACCGTCGGACGTCGTCCGGAGCTGGCTGCGCCTGATCGATCCGGCTCATCCCTCGCCGCTCGCGTCGATCGCGCTGGACATCGCCGGAGCCGATGCCTACCTGCGGGGGACGTCGCATGACGCCGCCACGGTCGGCCTTCATGCCGACGACGCCAAGGGCGACCTCGTCGTGGACCTCGTCCGCCCGGCCACAGACTTCGTCAACATCGTCGCCGGACCGAGCTTCGGGATCGTCCCGCCCGGGGTCGACAGCGACCCGGCGAGCGCGCTCGTCCCAGGGCCGGGGTTCGTGGCGAGCGGCGGCTACACGCTCGCCGCGACGACCCCCGAGGGCCTCGAGCTCAAGGCCAATCCCCGGTACTGGGCGGGACAGCCGGCGGTCACGACGATCGACCTGATCGCCGACCTCGGCGGCAAGGGCCCCGTGGATGCGTTCGCGGCCGGCGATCTCGACTACGCGCCGGTCGCCGGGATCGACGCGACGTGGCTGGCCTACGACAAGACGCTCGGTCCGCAGCTCCGCCTCGTGGACTCGCTGTCGGTCCAGTACTACGGCTTCGACACGCGCCAGAAGCCGTTCGACGACGCGCGGGTCCGGAAGGCCTTCGGCGAGGCGGTCGACTGGCGCCGGATGGCTGCCCTGAGCGGGTCGGGCGGCACGGCCCAGGTGGCGAACTCGATGGTGCCACCCGGGATCCCCGGGCGGAGCGACGCCGACTTCGTGCCCAGGTACGACCCGGCCGACGCGCGCCGTCTCCTGGCCGAGGCCGGCTATCCCGGCGGGAGCGGCTTCCCGGCCACGATCCTGATGACCGGTGGGTCCGGCTTCGACGAGGCGATCGTCACGGAGCTGAAGCGCGAGCTCGGCGTCACCCTCCAGGCCGAGACCATGGGCGACGGCTACTTCGACCGGCTCGCGACGGACCCGCCCGCGATGTGGTCGCTGGCGTGGGTGGCCGACTATCCCGGTCGCAACGACTTCCTGGGCGTGCTGCTGGCCAGCAACGCGACCAACAACTACGGCCATTGGTCGTCGCCCGCGTTCGACGCGGCGATCGGCGAGGCCGTCGCGGCCACCGACCCGGCGACGGCGAGCGCGGCCTACGATCGGGCGGAGGCCATCGTGCGCGACGACGTGCCGGTCGTGCCGGTCGCGTACGGGCCGGGTTGGGCGTTGACCCGCACAGGTCTGCTGGGTGCCGGGCAGAACGGGCTGGGCATCGTCCGGATGGCCGGGCTGGAATGGGGGCAGTGATGCGGCGCCTGCTCCCGCTGCTCGTCGTCGCCGGGCTGCTGCTGGGTCTCGTACCCAGCGTGGCGGCCGCCGAGCCGGTGACGTTCGGGACACCGACGGCCGACTCGACATTCGGGAAGGGGATCGAGTTCCGCCAGCCGGTGACCGTCTCGGGCCCGGTCGGACGCGTGGAGCTGCTGCTGACCGTCGCCGACGCGATCGGCCCGTCGGTCGAGGAGATCCCGCTCGGCGCGCCGTCAGGCGCCACGACCCTGTCCTACACGCTCGACACCGCGGGTGGCTCGCACCTGATCCCGAACACGCCGATCGTCGCGCGCTGGCGCGTCTACCCGACCGGCACCGGCGCCGCTCCGGTCGTCGGCCCGGAGATCAAGATCGTCTACGCCGACGACCGGTTCGACTGGAAGACCGCGTCGAGCTCGCTCGTGCGCGTCCACTGGTACCAGGGTGACGAGTCGTTCGGGGCCAAGGCGCTCAAGCTCGGTGAGGACGAGGTCGCGGCGACGTCGAAGCTGCTGGGCGTCACGGAGACCAGGCCGGTCGACTTCTTCGTGTACGCCGACCAGGCCGAGTTCTACGACGCCCTCGGGCCCGGCGCCCACGAGAACGTCGCCGGCACGGCCTACGCCAACATCCGGACGCTGCTGGGGCTCATCCCGCCCGACCAGATCGACGACCCGCTGGTCGCCGTGCGGATCCCCCACGAGTTCGTCCATCTCGTGTTCGACACCGCCGCCGGGAACCCGTACCACGCCCCGCCGCGCTGGCTCAACGAAGGCCTCGCGGTCTACCAGAGCGAGGGCTACGGCTCCTCGGATCGCGGCCAGGTCGAGGACGCCGCCCGGTCCGGCCACCTGATCCCGCTGGACGGGCTGGCCGGCCAGTTCCCGAACGGCAACGACTTCTTCCTCGCCTACGCGGAGAGCGTCGCCGCGGTCGACTTCATGATCAAGACCTACGGCAAGGACGCCCTCGTCACGCTGATCCGCTCGTACGCCGGCGGGCGCACGGACGACGAGGCGTTCACGGACGCCCTCGGCGTCGACACGGCGGCCTTCACGGCGGCCTGGTTCAAGGATGTGAACGCCAAGCCGCCGACGGCATACGGCCCGCAGCCCGAGGCCCCCGGCCCGGTGCCCGCCGCCTGGGCCACCGGCGGTGCCGGTGGAGCCGGCGGATCCGTGGGCGCCCCGGCGGCCAGTGGCGGAACGCCGGTCGGGACGCCCACGCCCGGCGCGGACGCGCCGGCCAGCGCACCGGACGGAGCCGGCTGGGTCGTGCCCGTCGCGCTTCTCGCGATCGTCGTGGTCGTCGCCGCGGTCCTCGTCGCCCGACGTCGGCGGCGCGTCGCGGACACCCTGCCGTGACGGCGGTCCGCCGCCTGCGCGCCATCCCCAGCTGGCAGATCACGCTCGGCCTGGCGTTGCTCGCGCTCGGCTTCCTGGTCGCCGCCCAGCTGGCGTCCGAGGTGCCGCGCGCCCGCTACACGACCCAGGAGCGCACCCCGCTGGTCGAGACGGCCGATGAGCTGCAGGCGCAGCAGGACGGCCTGAAGGCCCGGATCCTCGAGCTTCGCGCACAGATCCAGGACGTCGAGACCCAGGGCGCGGGCTCGGCCGACCTCGTGCGACAGCTCAACGGCGAGCTCGAGCAGGCGCGCATCGGCGCGGGGCTCATCTCGCTGACCGGCACCGGCATCGTCATCCAGCTGGAGGATTCGAAGGCGCCGGTCCCGCCCGACGCCGACCAATCGGCCTATCTCGTCGGGTCGCACGACATCCGTGCCGTCGTCGACGAGCTGTGGGCGTCCGGCGCCGAGGCGATCGCGGTGAACGGCGAGCGGATCACCGCGACGACGGCGATCATCGATGTCGGGCCGTCGCTCCTGGTCAACTCGGCCTACCTGACGCCGCCGTACCAGATCACGGCGCTCGGCCCGGCCGACCTCTTCGAGACCCTGCGCGCGTCGGCCGGTTTCGTGGACTTCCTGCGTGCCCGGGCCGAGGGCTACGGCATCCGCGTCTCGCTGGCCGCCCCGGAGACGGTGGACATGCCGGCGTTCGTCGGCACGGTCACGCTCCGATACTCGCGGCCGCTCACGTCGCCGTCGGGCGCGCCGTCGTCGGCTGCCCCCTCGAGCGGGCCGGGCGGCTGACGTGCACAAGCTGTCGAGCCAGCTGGCGATCGCCGCGGTCGCGGCCATCCTCGGGCTGCTGGTCGTCGTGCAGGTCCGGTCGCAGGCGGGTCCGAGCGGCCTCGCCCAGCTGTCCTCCCAGGACCTGACCGTTCTCGTGGCCAACCTCAACGCCCGCAACGACCAGCTCCGGCGCGAGGGCTCGTCGCTCGAGCAGGAGCTCGCCACGCTCACCGCGAACCGCGCCCGCGGCGACGTCTCGGTCGACGAGATCCAGGCCGATCTCCAGCGCGTTCGGGCGTACTCCGGGCTCGACCCGGTCGGCGGACCCGGCGTGACGATCTCGATCCGCGGACCGATCGACGGGATGGGTGTCGAGGAGCTGATCAACGAGCTCCGCAACGCGGGCGCCGAGGCCATCGGCGCGGGTCCCGTGCGAGTGGTGGCCGGCGTGACCGTCACCGGGGCGCCGGGCGAGGCGACCGTCGCCGGCAACCGCCTGGGCGACACGTTCGAGCTCCAGGCCATCGGCGCGCCGGACAAGCTGACCGGCTCGCTGACCCGCTCCGGCGGGGTCATCGCCCAGCTGGCCGCGACGCAGCCGGATGTCGAGGTCACGGTCACGCCGATCGACCGTCTGGAGCTGCCGGCCACCACCCGGACCCTCGTTCCGGCTCACGGCCGACCCCGGCTTTGATACGCTGAGCCGCCGATGCCAGACCAGCCGATCCTCCGCCTGCTCCTCGGCGACGTGGTCCGCCTCCGCCATGCGCACCCCTGCGGCGGCGACAGCTGGCTGGTCGATCGGCTCGGCGCCGACATCGGCCTGCGCTGCGTCACCTGCGGCCGTCACGTCCTCCTCGAGCGGCGGGCGCTCGAACGGCGCATGGCCGGTTTCGTCTCGCGCGGCGACCCGGCCGTGACCGCCGCCGTCGCCCCGACGACCCGCTCCGCGACCGACGGCCCAGCCGGGTGACGGCCGCGGCGACCGTCCCCGAACCGGCCGAGGACGAGGGCGGCCCGCTCGCCGTCTTCCAGAACGGCGGGTTCCTCCGGCTCTGGCTGTCGCAGGCGGCGACCCAGATCGGCGGCAACATGGTCCTGTTCGGGCTGACCGTCATCGTCTTCAACTCGACCAAGTCGAACACCGCGGTCAGTGCGCTGATCCTGACCTTCCTGGTCCCGGCGGTGCTGTTCTCGGCCGTCGCCGGGGTCTACGTCGACCGGGTCGACCGGCGGCTGATCCTGATCGCGACGAACATCCTGCGCGGCCTGGCCTTCGTCGCGCTCTATCTCGCCGGCGGGAACCTGGCGCTCATCCTGCTGCTCAACGTCGCGGTCTCCACGGTCACCGTGTTCTTCGCCCCCGCGGAGCTGGCGATGATCCCGGTGCTCGTCCCGCGCCGGCAGCTCCTGGCCGCGAACGGGATCTTCACCCTGACGCTCAACGCGGCGTTCGCGGTCGGGTTCGCGCTGCTCGGTCCGCTGGTGGTCAAGGTCGCCGGGCCGGAGGCGGTCATCCTGGTGGTCGCCAGCCTGTACTTCCTCGCCGCCGTCTTCTGCGTGACGCTGCCCGCGTCGCCACCGCCACCGTCGACCGACGAGGAGCACCACGGCGGCCTCGGGGTGGGGGAGGCGGAGCGAGCGGTCGAGACGACCTTCGTCCAGCTGCGCGAGGGGTTCTCCTTCATCCGTGCCAATCGCTCGATCGGCTGGTCGCTCATCTATCTCGGGATCACGGCGTCGCTGATCGGCGTTCTGGGGGTGCTCGGACCGGCCTTCGCCCAGCAGACGCTCGGGCTCGCGGCGGAGGACTTCGCGGTCGTCGTCCTGCCCCTCGGGTTCGGCATCGTGACGGGGATCCTGCTGCTCAACTCGTACGGACGGCTCTTCCCGCGTCGCCGGGTCATCGAGGGCGGGTTGATCGCGCTGGGCATCCTCCTCGCGGCGCTGTCTGCGGCCGGACCGATCAGCCGCCTCCTCCAGCGGGCAGACCAGCCGGGCGGGTTGGACCTGTCCGGGGTGACGTCGCTGCTGGCCGTCGTCGTGGTCATCGCCTTCTTCGCCGGCATCGCCTACGGGCTGGTCGCCATCCCGTCCCAGACACAGCTCCAGGAGGACCTGCCCGAGGACGTCCGTGGCCGGGTGTTCGGCGTGCTCGGGATGCTCGTCTCGATCGCCAGCTTCCTGCCGATCATCGTCGTCGGGCGGATCTCGGAGCTGGTCGGCACGACCGCCGTCATCTTCGTCATGGCGATCGGGGTGATGATCACCGGGTTCGTGTCGGTGGCGACGCGTGGCAAGCTCTCGGAAGCGGAAAAGCACGGCGGGGTCGATCCGGGCGCGACCGATGCCTTTGCCATCGCCCTTGAATCCGAGCGAGCGTCCGAGACCGTGGCGACCAACCCATTGATCCCGGCCAAGCCGCCACTGGAGCCGGTCGGGGTCCCCGGGCCGAGCTCGCCGGCGCACGACGCCCAGGCGGCCCCGCCGCTGGTCCCGGAGCGCACCGGCCCGGCCGATCCGACCGACCGCGACTAGGCCGCCACGGATGGCGCGCGTCGCGGTCGTGTTCACCGGTGGGACGATCAGCACCGCGTACGACCCGGCGGCCGGCGGCAACGTCCCGGTCCTGGACGGCGCCGCCATCCTGGCCCGCACGCCCGGTCTGGACGTGATCGCCGACGTCGTCCCGATCGATCGCGGGCGGACGCCCGCCAGCCACTTCACGTTCCCGGTCCTGCTCGACATCGCCGCGGACCTGCGGACGGCCCTGGCCGACCCGTCGATCGACGGAGCGGTCGTGGTCCAGGGCACGGACACGATCGAGGAGACCAGCTTCTGCTGGGACCTCGTCCTGGATGGCCCGAAGTCGGTCGTGGTGACCGGCGCGATGCGGGCATCGGACGAGGCCGGCTTCGACGGACCGGCCAACCTGCGCGACGCGATCCGGGTGGCCTCAGCGGAGTCGATGCGCGGCGCCGGCGTGGTGGTCTCCCTGGGTGGCACGATCGAGCCCGCGGACGACGTGACCAAGATGCACGCCTCGGCGATGGATACGTTCGCCAGCCCGAACGGCGGCTCGCTCGGCCGCGTCGACGGGTCGGGGGTCAGGCTGGTCAGGCGGCGCGCCGGCCGCCGCCACGTGACGACCTCGCGTGCCGCGGAGCGGGTCCACCTCATCACCGCGACCGTGGCCATGGACGGCTCGTTGCTGGACGCGGCCGTCGGCGCCGGTGCGGACGGACTGGTCGTCGCGGCGACCGGCGCGGGCAACACGGACCCGGCCCTGCTGGCGGCGGCGGTCCGCGCGATGGCCGCCGGGATCCCGGTCGCTCTGGCCACCCGATGTCCGGCCGGCCGGGCGGGGACGGGCTACGCCTTCCCGGGCGGCGGCGCTCGCTGGGTGGAGGCCGGGGCCATCCCGGTCGGTCAGCTGTGCGCGGTCAAGGCTCGCGTCGCGCTGGCGCTCGGCATCGGCGCGGGTCTGGACCAGGACGGCTTGACGGCTCTGCTCGCCGACCCGGCAGGTCGTGTCTGACCGATGCCCCTCGAGACACTGATCACCGGCCGGATCGCGACGCTCGCCGGCGAGACCGGGTTCGGCTGGGTGGAGGCGATCGGCATCCGCGACGGGCGGATCGCCTTCGCCGGGCTCGGAGGTGGACCTCGAGACGCGCGCGGACCCGTTCACGGAGCGGATCGTCCTGGAGCCCGACGAGGTGGCGATCCCGGGCCTCACGGACGCTCACCTGCACCTGGCCGGCGCGGCATCCTCCCGCCAGGACATCGACCTGGGCGACGCGGCGACGATCGATGAGGCGCTCGTCCGTGTCGGGACCGTCCACCGGGCGACATCGGATCCGGACGCGTGGCTGGGCGGTCACGGCTGGAGCTCGGATCGGTGGGGCCGCTGGCCCACGGCCGATGACCTCGAGTCCGTGGCGCCCGGTCGCCGGGTCGTGCTGTGGGCGCACGACCATCACGCGCTGCTCGCGTCACACGCGGCGCTGCGAACCGCCGGTCTCGACCGGGACACGCCGGACCCCGCCGGCGGCGTCATCGGCCGCGACGCGGCGGGGGCGCCGGACGGCGTCCTGTACGAGGCCGCCGCCCGCCTGGTGACGGTCCACATCCCGCTGATGGCGCCCGAGGACCTCGAGCGCGGGATCCTGGCGGTCGCCCATGAGCTCCTGGCGCTCGGCGTCGTCGCCGTGCACGATCCCGGCCACGTCTCGCCCGATCCGGAGCTCGGGTTCTCGTTCCCGGCCTATGCCCGCCTGTCGGAGGCGGGCCGCCTGCCCATCCGGGTCCACGCCTCGATCCGGGATGACGCCCTCGCGACGGCACTCGCGGGTGGGCTGCGCAGCGGCGACATCCTCGGTGCCGACCCCGATGGACGTGCCCGGATCGGCTGGCAGAAGTGCTACGCGGACGGCTCGCTCGGCTCGCGGACGGCAGCCCTCCTCGCCGACATCGAAGCGGAGCCCGACCATCCGCTCCCGCCCGAGCGTCGCCGGGGCATCTGGATGACCGAGCCCGAGGCGCTCCGCGACCTCGTCGACCGCGCCGCCGCCGGCGGCATCGCGACCCAGATCCACGCGATCGGGGACGCCGCGGTCCGGGCTGCTCTTGACGCGCTGGAACCGACCGCGGGGCGGCTGCCCTTCATGCCCCGGATCGAGCACCTCCAGCTCGTGGACCCGGCGGACCGGCCCCGCTTCGCCGCCACGGGCATCGCGGCCAGCGTCCAGCCCGTCCATCTCCGGTCGGACGCGGCCCAGGCGCGACGGCTGTGGGGCGACCGAGCCGAGCAGAACGGCTACGCCTGGAACTCGCTTGCCGCGACCGGGGCGGTCCTCGCCTTCGGGACCGACGCCCCGGTGGAGCCGTTCGACCCGTGGCCGGGGATCGCGCTGGCCGTCCGGCGCGAGGACCCGAGCTGGCCGGCCGGCACGCCCACCTTCGGCCCGGACGAGGCGCTCTCGATCGAGCGGGCATTGCGCGCCGCGTGCGTCCACCCTTCCGTGACCGCCGGCGAACGGGATCGCGGCCGGCTGACCGTCGGCCAGCGCGCCGACGTCGCGATCATCCCCTCAGCGGCCGTCGACGAGCCGGCCGGACGGGATGGAGCATTGGCCTCGGTCCGCCCGTCGATCGTGCTCGTCGACGGCCGGGTGGTCCACGAGCTCTAGGGCGTCTGCGTCGGGGATCCGTTCCTGTCGAGCTCGCGCAGCGCATCGGCGAACAGCCCGTTGAAGATCCGCGAGGTCGACGGGAAGGCATGGATGGTGTCGGCCAGGACGTCGATCGTGACGTGGGCCTTGATCGCCACGACGCACTCGTGGATCGCGGCAGAGGCGTCCGGGCAGGCCATCGCGGCGCCGACCAGCTCGCGCGTGGCGCGGTCGACGACGATCGTCACGTGGCCGAACGTGGCCTGGACCGCGTAGCCCTTGGCGCTCGTCGCGAAGTCGGCGACGAGCTCGAACGCGTCGAGTCCCGCCTCGCGTGCGGCCTCGACGGTCACCCCGACCGACGACGCCTCCGGGTCCGTGTACGTGGCCCGCGGCAGGGCGCGATAGTCGGGCTCGACGGCCTCCCCGAGCGCCATCCGGACGGCGAGCTCACCCTGGTAATGGGCCTGGTGGGTGTGCAGCTCGGGCCCGGCCGGGTCGCCGATCACCCACAGGCCGTCGGCGATGCGCAGGCGGCCGTCGCGCGGGAACGGGGTGCGGCCGGTCGTGTCGATGCCGTAGTGCTCGAGACCGAGGTCCTCGAGCGGGAACGACCGCCCGACCGCGAGGAGGATGGCGTGCCCTTCCGCCGTCGAGCCGTCGTCGAGATCGATCACGTGCGCGCCGTCGTGCCCGGCACCCGCTCTCGCCCGGAGCGCCCGGACGCCGGTCCGGACGATGACCCCGTCGCGCTCGAGCGCTTTGCGAAGGGCGTCCGAGTTGCGCGGATGGTCGGTCGGTGCGAGTCGCGGTCCGGACTGGACGATCGTCGTCGGGACGCCGAACCGGATGTAGACCTGGGCCAGCTCGCACCCGGTCGGGCCACCGCCGAGGACCGCCAGGCTGCGCGGCAGCTCCCGGGCAAGGGTCGCCTCGCGGTTGGTCCAGGTCGGGACCTCGTCGATCCCGTCGATGGGCGGCATCTTGGAGACGGATCCGACGGCCACGACGACGTTGCGCGCGGGCAGATCATGCTCGGTGGCGTCGTGCCGGACGCGGACCGTGCCCCGACTCGTGATCGTGGCGTTGCCGCGGTAGACCACGGCGCCGGCATCGGTCAGGCGCGACGCGTGCCCGCTGTCATCCGGTTCGGCGGCACCCGGCGGCCGGTTGACCATGTAGTCGCGCGCGGCGGAGGCGGCCGGCCACTCGTAGGCGGCCGGGTTGGCGTGGTGGCGTGCGGCGCCGTCGAGGAGGGACTTGGACGGCAGGCAGCCGATGTGCGGGCAGCTGCCGCCGAACCACAGCCGATCGATGACCGCGACCGACGCCCCCAGCCCGCACGCCTTGTACGCGGCGGCCTCGCCGGCCGGTCCGGCCCCGATGATCACGAAGTCGAACGGGTCCACCGTCACCCCCTTGTGCTCGTCTCGGCCAGGTCGCGCTGCCGGCGCGCTTCGTAGAACAGGATCGCCGCGCTGACGGACACGTTGAGGCTGTCGGCCACGCCGTGCATCGGCAGGCGGATCGCCTCGACGTCGGCATCCGTCCAGGCTCCACCCAGGCCCTCCGCCTCCGCGCCGAGGACCAGCGCGATCGGCCCGGTCAGGTCGATATCGGTGTAGAGCCGCTCGGCGTCGACCCGGGCGGCGAGGATCCTGAGGCCCTGATCGCGCAGCCAGCCGAGCACCTCGCCCGTCGGCGCCGCGGCGACCGGGACGGTGAAGACCGTGCCGGCGCTGGCGCGGATCGCGTTCGGGCTGTAGGGGTCCGCTCGCGGCGACGCCGCGATGACGGCGGCGACGCCGGCGCCATCCGCGCTTCGCAGCACGGCCCCCAGGTTGCCCGGCTTCTCGAGGCCCTCGATCACGGCCACGAGCGCGTCATCGGGCAGGCGCAGACCGTCGAGCCCCGTAGCCGGGATCGCCACGACGGCGACCAGGCCCTCGGCGCGCTCGCCGAAGGCCAGCTTGGCGAAGACCGTCTCGGTCGTGGGGCGGATGGGCGTCCCGCGCTCGCGGAGCAGGTCCAGGGCGGCTCGCGCATCGGGTCCGGCCAGCAATGGCTCGCACACGAAAGCCTCGACGACCGTCACTCCCGCATCGAGGGCGCGACGCAGCTCGCGGGCACCGTCGATCAGCGTCTGACCGGCGCGGTCGCGTTCGCGTCGGTCGCGCAGCGCCGTCGCAGCCCGGACCCGCGGGTTCGCGGCGCTGGTGAGAAGTGGCGGGGCAGGGGAGGCCATCCCCGTCATCATGCCCCGCCCGGCGACCGGGCGAAGGCGCCCAGCTCCAACCGGCGACCGGCGGCCGTCTCGAGGGCCAGCTCGCCGGCGTCGAGCGGGGCGCCCCGGCCCCGGCCGAGCGCCGCCCCGAGCGCACCGGCCAGCCGATCCTCGTCGAGCTCCGCCGTGTGCGCGGTCAGGAGCACGAACCCGTCCGGCTCGAGGAGCCGTCCCACGACTGCCAGCAGCGGCCCGAGATCCGTGCCGATCCGCCACGCGCCGCGACCGGGGCCGTGCCCGTACGTCGGCGGGTCGAGGACGACCCCGGCATACCGGCGGCCGCGTCGGACCTCGCGCTCGGCGAAGGCGACGGCATCGTCGACGATCCAGCGGATCGGGCCGATCGCCCAGCCCGGATCGGTCGGCGTTGGAGCGCGCCCACGTGACGGTCGGCCGCGCCGCGTCGACGTGGGTCACGGCGGCCCCTGCCGCAGCCATGGCCAGGGTCGCGAGGCCCGTGTACGCGAACAGGTGGAGGACGGCAGGTGCGTCACCGCCGTCCGTGACGCGGGCGGCGACCCGCTCGCCCAGCCACGGCAGCATCGCCGCGTGCTCCGGGAAGAGCCCGACCTGGCCGGCCTCGGTCGCGCGCAGCTCGAGGGTCAGGCCCCCGATCTCCAACGGCCACGGCCCGGCGGCGACCCCGGGCCCGCTCCACCCCCGATCGCGCTCGAAGCGCAGGTCTGCCGCCGCCCACGGCGCGGGGTCGCCGCGGTCGCCCAGGGCCGCGGGCGCCGGCCGGTCGACGAGACGCTCCCCGAACCGCTCCAGCCGGGCCCCGCCGCCGGTGTCGACGAGCTCGTAGCCCCCGCTCACGCCCGGCTCACGGCGACGGCGCGGGCGGGTCCAGGCGATAGAGCGACCGCGTGTACTGCGGATAGCGCTGGCCCCATGGCAGCTTGATCTTGGCCACCGGCACGGGCGTCAGGCCGGTGTCCGCGGCCAGCGCTTCGTCGTGGACGAACAGCCCGTACACCGGCCGCTCCTTCGCGATCTCGTCCAGCGGGGCGTCGATCCGGTCGCACGTGACCAGCGCCCCCGTGTCGAGCGCGCGGAGGCTGACGTCCGGCCGGACGCCTTCGATGCAGTGCTTGTAGCTGAGCGGAGTCAGGGTGTCCCAGTAGGTCACCAGGACCGCGTTGGGCGGGAGCTCGGCGAAGATCTGCTCCGTCATGGCCTCGGCGTCGCGGTTGTTCGACTGGTCGTGGAGGGTCCAGTTCGACACGAGCAGGACGATGGGCAGGACGAGCACCGCGTACTGGACGACGGACGCCCGTGCCCCGAGCGAGCGCACGGCCAGGCTGACCACCGAGTCGACCGTGATCGCCAGGCCGATCGCCAGGATGAACCACGTCAGCAGGAGGTAGTGCGAGAGGTCGCCCAGGTAGTTGGCGTAGAAGTAGACGTTCACGAGCCCGAGCACCAGCAGCAGGCTGCCGAACCAGCGGTCGCGCACGATCAGCAGGACGATCCCGACGGCGCCCAGCAGGACGAAGACGACGTTGGAGGTCGTCACCAGGTGGTCGATCACCTGGGGCATCGCCGCCACGGCCGCGCGCAGGCTGTCGACCGACAGGAAGTGCATGTCGCTCCGGAACTGGGCGCCGCTCACGTGCGCGAAGAACCCGTCCCAGTACAGGAACCGCCCGTACAGCTCGCTCGGGCCGGCCATCGCCCGGAGAGGCAGATACAGGTACGGCAGCAGGCCGATGACGAAGGCGGCGCCCGCCTGCGCGAGGACGAGCGGTGCGGCGAGGATCTCCCGGCGAGCGTCGAACAGGACGAACAGGATGACGATCGGCACGACCGTGATCGCCAGGCCGTGGTTCGACACGCACAGACCGCCGAGCAGGCCGCCGATCACGATGTCGCGGTCGCGCCGCTCGTCGCGCCAGACCAGCGCTCGATGGACGAGGAGCGCGGCCAGGAACAGGTGGAGCCCGTTCATCTCGGAGAAGGTCGCCTCCTCCCAGATCGTCCCCGTGAACGCCAGGCACAGGGCGGCACCGAACGCGATGACCGGTCGCACGTGCAGGCGGATCGCGATCAGCACGGCGACCCCGACGGCCGCCGCCGCCGCGACCGCCGAGAACAGGTTGGCCCGCCACGCGACGGACCCGACCGGCAGGAGCGTGAAGGCCTTGACCAGCAGCGTGTACAGCGGGTAGCCGGTCGGGTGGAGGATGCCGAGCTGCGCCGGGATCATCTCCGCCTCCGCCCAGTCGCCCACGCTGACCCCCGGCAGGAGGGTCCGGATGTAGACGGCGGCGGCGATCAGGGAGGCGAGCGTGGCGGCCAAGGGCGCGGCCATCGAGGGCTGGCGAAGGCGGTCGAGCATCGCGACGGATGGTACGGCCGTTGCCGACCGGATGCGGCCCGGCGGACTGTGCGCGTATGATGCCGGTCGCCGCTGGCTCCTCGCTCCGGCGATCGCGACTCCGGCACGGACGTGGAACACCCGTGAACCAAGCGGACCGCGACCTTCGAAGCGGGGGACCGGCGACGATCTCCCCGGACTCAGCTCGAAGCGTGCGTCCGATCCGCGGTTCCGTTTGCGCGACCCCGGTCCGACGTCAGGACCGCGAAGAGCCCGAGGACCCCGATGCCGGCCAGGAACCCGGCGAGCACGTCACTCGGGTAGTGCGCGTTGATGGCGACGCGGGCGACGGCCAGCGCGACCACGAACACTGCGACGGCGATGGCGAACCCGGCCCGCACCCACAACGGCCGGGAGCTGCGCCACAGCAGGATGGCGATGATCCCGAAGATGGCGACGGCCTCGAGGACGTGGCCGGACGGATAGCTGTAGACGACGCCCGGGACGACCGTGTCGCTGCCCGGCGGCCGTGGGCGGGCGACGAGCTGCTTGATGGCCTCGCTCCCGGCGGTGATCGCGGCCAGGATGAGGGTGACGAGAACGGCCTCTCGTCGTTGCCGCTTCACGAACAGCCAGACGACGAGCCCGACGCCGACCGCGATCAACGGCAGGTAGGCGGCATTGGACAGCAGGTCCCACAGGTCGTGATAGGCGCTATAGGCGCGGGCCCGATCGAGGAGCGGCTGATCGAACGGGACCACGCCGTGCGAGGCGATGAACACCGTCAGGCCGACGAACCCGATCAGGCCGACGAGCGCGACCAGATACCACGCGACGATCGGTCGGACGTCGTCGTGATGGATCTCGTTCTCCGCCGGCGCCGAGCGGTCCTGCCCGGGGGCGCCGATCGCAGTCGGCCCCTCTGTGAGCCCCCGCGGCTCGGTCGACATCGCCATCCTCCTGTGTGCCCGACGGACGACCCGGCGTGCGTCCGCGGCGTTCGAATGGTCATCCTCAGGGTGATGCGCCGGCACGCTCGGAATCGCCTGCCGCGAATCGCGCGCATTACAGGCGGGTGCGGCGCCACCGTGCCGCCGAACGGAGCCGGATCTCGACCGGATTGCAAGAGTGTGGCAACCGGTCGGAACCCCTTTTCGACGGTCGACGGCGGGTCGATACTCCGTCGGATATGACCGATCCATCGACCGTCGATGCGACCCGTCCGGCGATCACCGCCGGGCCTCTCCTGCTCGGTCCGCTGATCCGCCACATCGGGCACGACGACGCCACGATCTGGGTCGAGACGAGCCGGCCGGGCTGCGTGACCGTTCGGGCCGGTTCGCGGGTGGTCGAGGAGCGCACCTTCCAGGTGGCCGGCCATTCGTACGCGATCATCGTCGTCGACGGACTGACGACCGGCTCAAACACGCCCTACGAGGTCCTGTTCGATGGCGAGGTCGTCTGGCCGGTCGCCGGGTCGCCGTACCCGCCGAGCCTGATCCGGACCATCGATCCGGCCCGTCCACTGCGCCTGATCTTCGGGTCGTGCCGATCCCCCGTGGCCGTGAAGGTCAAGGATCCGACCGGCTCCGGCGATGACGTTCTCGGCGCGTACGCCCGCCGGATCGTTCGCGAGGCGCCGGACGACTGGCCGGACGCCCTGCTCATGCTCGGCGACCAGGTCTATGCGGACGAGACCTCGGAGGCGACCCGGGCGTTCATCGCCAGCCGGCGCGACCCGCGTCAGCCACCCTTCGAGCAGGTGGCCGATTTCGAGGAGTACACCCGCCTGTACGCCGAGGCGTGGGGCGATCCGGACGCGCGCTGGCTCCTGTCGGTCATCCCGAGCTCGATGATGTTCGACGACCACGACGTCGTCGATGACTGGAACACCTCACGGTCGTGGCGACGGGAGATGGGTGCCACGTCCTGGTGGCGGGAACGCATCACCGGTGCCCTCATGTCGTACTGGATCTACCAGCATCTGGGCAACATGTCGGCGACCGAGCTTCGCTCCAACGACCTCCTCGCCAGGGTGCGCGACGCGGATGACGCCGAGACGCTGCTCCGCGCGTTCGCCGTCGGGGCGGATCGCGAAGCCGATGGCGGCCCGGGCGTGCTGTGGTCGTATCGGCGGGACTACGGCCGGGTCCGCCTGCTGATGATCGACTCGCGCTGTGGCCGCGTGCTCAAGGAAGGCCACCGGCAGATGGTCAGCGATGCCGAGTTCGCCTGGATCGAGGCACAGACCGACGATCGCGACTACGACCATCTGCTCGTCGGGACCAGCGTGCCATGGCTCCTGCCACGCGCCCTGCACGATATCGAAGCGGCCGACGAGCGGCTGACCGCCGGAGTTCGGGGGCGCCTCATCGCCCGGTTCGCGGAGCACGTTCGGCGCGCCGTCGACCTCGAGCATTGGGCCGCATTCAACGACTCGTTCGAGCGGCTCGCGCGTCTGTTCGGACGGATCGGGCGGGAGGGCCCGGACGGAGCCGCGCCGGCCACTGTCTGCGTGCTGTCCGGGGACGTCCACCACACCTACATCAGCGAGACCGTCTACCCGGACCCGACGACCTCGAAGGTCTATCAGCTGACGTGCTCGCCCATGCACAACAGCATCCCTCTTCCGATGCGCCTGGTGTTCTGGTTGTCGTGGAACCGGTTCGCCAGCCGATTGACCCGGCAGGTCAGCCGGTTCGGGCGCGTCCCCGCCGCATCCATCGACTGGCGGACGACGGCGGGCCCGTTCTTCGGGAACTACCTGGGCATGCTGCGGTTCGACGGCCGGATGGCCACGTTCGACCTCGAGAAGCCGGCCTGCGACGGACCGGTCACCCGGGCGACCCCGGTGACGGACGTGCGGCTCGACCTGACCACCGCGCAGCTGGCCGAGGCGTAGCGGGGCATGACGATCCTGAGCGGGCTCATCGCGGTCTTCAACCGGCTCCTGGGACGGGCAGCGACGGCAACGGTCGGTTGGGCCACGGTGCTGTTGTTCGGGCGCGTCTCCCAGAAGAAGCAGACCCTCCTGTCGTTCATCGCGCTCGGCTCGCTCGCCTGGATCGTCGCCGTCGTCGCGATCGTCGTTCCGGCCATCGGCGGTGCCCTGATCTCGTCCGTGCCGCGCCCCGGCTTCGTCTCGATCGGCTGGCTGCGGTTCATCCTGCTCGCCGCGGCGATCGCGCTGCCGCTGTTCATCGGCGTGGCCATCGCGGCCGCCGGCGACGACGACCATCGTCCCAGGGGACTCGCCCTCGTCGTCCAGATCCTGCGCGGCTACCTCATCACGCCGGTCCTCGGCGGGACGATCCTGTTCATGGCCGCCGTCAGCGTCATCCGCCAGGCGCGGGCCATGCAGAAGGGCTGGGACGACGCCCAGATCCCGGTGATCGTCAAGCCCGGCCGCTACGACGCTGTGGCCAATGACGTCGAGACCGCGCTTCGCGAGGCGGGACTCGATATCACGCGCAAGCGCGCCCCGCGCTCGTTCGAAGTCCCACCGCGTCTCCTCAGGGCGGTCGGTGGCGGGGCAACCCATGCCGAGCTCCCCGACGAGCTGGTCGAGTTCGACGCCGATGAGCTCAACGTGATCCTGTACCCGTCGGACGTCCTGATCCTCGGCCGTCAGGCGTCGGTCGGACGGGCGCGGGCGGCCATCGCGCGACGGCTGGCCTTCGCGGACGCGTATCTCACGACCGCCGAGGAATCCGAGCAGATCGAGGACCGCCTCGTCGGGATCGCCCACCAGGGCCACGCCTCGGCGGCCGACTTCCGTCCGATCGACGATCTCCTCACCCGCCTGGCCGTGCCGTACGGCGACTGGGAAACCTTGTATCGGCTGCGTCTGCAGGTCGAGCACGAGACCCGACTGCCTGGGGCGACCGGCCCGGCGGACGGGTCGTGATCCGGGCGCTCGTCGTCGGGCGGAAGCGCCCGGGCCGGCCGATCCCGGAGGCCGTGGCCGAGGTGGCGCAGCAGCTCGAGGAGGCCGGCTGGGAGGTGGTCACCTCGGTCGTCAAGCGCAAGCGGGACGTCCGCCGTGCGACGCGCCGTGCGGTGAAGGACGAACGGGACGTCGTTGTCGCGGTGGGCGGCGACGGGGCAGTGCTCCAGGTCGCGACGGTCCTCGCCGACACGACGGTCGCGCTCGGGATCATCCCGACCGGCACCGGCAACCTGCTCGCCGGCAATCTGAAGATCCCGACCGATCGCGACAAGGCGGTCGAAGCCCTGCTGAGCGGGCGGCCGCGTCGGATCGATATGGGCAGCGTCAGCATCGGCCGCAAGAAGCGTGCCTTCACGGTCGCATGCGGCATCGGCTACGACGCCAAGGTCATGGATGCCACGACGCCGGAACAGAAGCTGCACTGGGGCAAGCTGGCCTACCTCGCCAACGCCGTCCGGCACACCGGGAGCATCCACAACGGGAAGCACGAGATCACCATCGACGGCGTTCGCAGCACGATGGACGCTGCCCAGGTCTTCATCGCCAACTTCGGCAAGATGCTGCCGATGGTCCAGCCGCGCCGCCGGATCCGCGGCGATGACGGGTTGCTCGACGTGATCGTCGTCCGCGCCGCCGGTCCGATCCCGACCTTGCTCGCGGGCTGGGAGGCGATGCTCCAGAAGGACCTGGGCGAGAGCCCGGGCGGGCATGTCTTTCGGGCCCAGGCCCGTGAGATCAGCGTCCGGACGGATCCGAAGCGTCTGGTCGAGACCGATGGCAGCGTCGCCGGCGCGACGCCCATCACGGTGTCGGTCCGGCCGCGTGCACTGACGGTGATCGTGCCCCGGCGCTGAACGAGATCGACGGTCAGGCGCCCTGACGGACGCGAGGCCTGACCGGACGCGGGCCGTCAGACCGGGGCGACCGGCGGCGGGTGCGCCCCCGGCCGGGCCATGCGCCAGTGTTCCACCCATGTGCCCGCGTCGAACCCGGCCGAAACGATGAGCAGCCAGGCCAGGCCGGCGATGAACCCCGCGACCACGTCACTGAAGTAGTGGGCCCCGAGATAGATCCGGCTGATCCCGATCAGGACCGCCAGGATGAGCGCACCGATCGTGGCCGGGATCCCGATGCGCGGGCCCCAGATGATCCAGGCGATCAGGGCCAGGGCGAGATAGAAGACGAGCGAGTTCATCGTGTGGCCGCTCGGGAAGCTGTAGTCCAGCGGCGTCTTGGCCCAGGGCAGGTCCGGCCGGGGCCGCTGGAAGACGAGCTTGAGCAGCCCGTTCATGATCACGCTGCCGATCAGCGCGATGGCCAGGAAGAGCGCCTCCCGGCGGCGCTTCACGCGCAGGAGGGCAACCTCTGCGATCACGAACAGCGGCCCCACCACGAACGTCGAGCCAAGCGTCGTGATCGCCCACATGACTGCGTCCAGCTGCGGCGAGGCATAGCTGTGGAGGAGCGGGGTCATGATCGCGTCGAGGGCGATCGCCTCCTGGTTGTGGACGTCCTGGGCGATCGCCCCGAAGATGGCGAGACAGGCGAGGAGCGTCACGAAGCCGACCAGCACGACCACCACCCGCGAGATGGGAAGCTTCGCCGAGGTGGCGGCTTCGCGGCGCTGGGTGGGTTCGGTTGGCATGGACGGGCGGCCTCCGGATGTCGACTGCACGGAGCGTACGCCGTCGCACCGATCGCGCCAGCCCACGGGCGACCTCATCGTGTTACAGGAAGGTGACTGCCCGGCGTCCGCGAGACGAGCCATGGGTCGTCTGGTATCGTCATCGCGTTCGGGCGGCTAGCTCAGCTGGTTAGAGCACTTGCTTGACATGCAAGAGGTCACTGGTTCGAGTCCAGTGTCGCCCACCACATCCCCGGTCATGGGCCGGACCGAATAGAGCGTCGAGCGGGACGCACCGCGCGGAGCGGATCCCCAGAGAGCCGGGTCACGGCTGGAAACCCGGCGACGAGCCTCCGTCGGCGGCACCACCCGTGAGCGGCCGGCGAACCGGCCCGGGCGTCGCCCGTTACCGCGACGACGAGTGCGCCACCGAACGGCGGCGAAGGCGGGTGGGACCGCGGGAGTGAACCTCTCGTCCTGTCGAGGGACGAGGGGTTTCGTGATTCTCGAGGAGGCGAACCGCATGAGCCAGGAACAGGACAGCGTGGCCGTCGTCGGTACGGCCGATGCGGACGACCCGGTCGAGATCGGCCTGGAGGCGCCCGAGCGCGGCTCCGCCGACGAGCTGATGGACCACGGCGCGGGCGGCGAGCTCGGCCCCATGCGCCACTCGGCCGCCCACGTGCTGGCCGAGGCGGTCATGGACCTGTTCCCGGGCACCAAGCTCGGCATCGGCCCCGTCATCGCCGACGGTTTCTACTACGACTTGTTGCTGCCGCGCCCGCTCACCCCTGATGACCTGCCGGTCATCGAGGCGCGGATGCGCGAGAGCATCGCCGCCGACTATCCGTTCGAGCTGAGCGAGATGACCCCGGCCGAGGCGCGCACCTTCATGGTCGAGCGCGACCAGCCGTTCAAGATCGAGATCATCGACGACCTTGTGGCCGCCGCCGAGCGCGACGGGGCGCCGGCGCCTCGCACGACCTTCTACCGGCAGGGTCCGTTCATCGACCTGTGCCGTGGGCCGCACGTCGCGAGCACCGGCAAGATCGGCCCGTTCAAGCTGCTCGGCACGGCCGGGGCGTACTGGCGGGGCGACGAGAAGCGCCCGATGCTCCAGCGGGTCTACGGCACGGCCTGGGCGACACAGGAGCAGCTCGACCAGTTCCTGTGGCGCCGGGAAGAGGCGAAGAAGCGCGATCACCGCCGGCTTGGCGCCCAGCTCGACCTGTTCAGCTTCCACGACGTCTCGCCGGGCTCCGCGTTCTGGCATCCGAAGGGCCAGCTCATCTGGCGGACCCTCGAGTCGGCCATGCGCGAGCTCCAGCGACGGCGCGGCTACCAGGAGGTCAGCACGCCGATCGTGGTCAGCGAACGGCTCTGGCAGCAGTCCGGCCACTGGGACCTCTACCGCGACAACATGTTCCTGATCGAGTCCGAGGGCCAGACCTTCAGCCTCAAGCCGATGAACTGCCCTGAGAGCACGTTCATCTACCGCTCGCACCTGCGCTCGTACCGCGACCTGCCGCTCCGCTTCAGCGAGTTCGGCCGGCTGCATCGCAACGAGCGGTCGGGGACGCTGAGCGGCCTGACCCGCGTGCGCCAGTTCATCCAGGACGACGCACACCTGTACGTCCGCCCGGACCAGCTGACCGACGAGATCGAGGCGCTCCTCGGCGAGGTGCGCGAAGCGTACGGCTGGTTCGGTCTCGAGCCGCGCTTCGCCTTCGCGACCAAGCCGGACAAGGCGCTCGGCGACCCGGCCCTCTGGGAGCGTGCCGAGCAGCTCATCCGGGAGGCGTTCGCCGCGGCCGACATCACGTACACGCTCAAGCCCAAGGACGGCACGTTCTACGCGCCCAAGATCGACATCTACATCGACGACGCGCTCGGGCGCGAATGGCAGATGGCGACGATCCAGGTCGACCTCGTCATGCTGCCCGAGCGGTTCGACCTGTCCTATATCGACGAGACCGGGCAGCCCCAGCGGCCGATCGCGATCCATCGCGCCATCTACGGCTCGCTGGAACGGTTCATCGGCATCCTGCTCGAGCATTTCGCCGGCGCCCTTCCGCTCTGGATCGCGCCGGTCCAGGCCGTGGTCATCCCGATCGCGGACCGGCACATCGAGGCCGCC
Source organism: uncultured Chloroflexia bacterium (assembly GCA_963720495.1). GTDB lineage: Bacteria > Chloroflexota > Limnocylindria > Limnocylindrales > CSP1-4 > SPCO01. Next base: position 20,548 of record CAVRFU010000001.1, on the reverse strand, counting down.
GAGGAGCTCGCGGACGTCCTGCGCGCCCGCGACCTGCGGGTCGAGGTCGACCGCTCCGACAACCGGATGCAGAACAAGATCCGCCTCGCCCAGGAGCAGAAGATCCCGTACATGCTCGTGCTGGGCGACCGCGAGGTGGAGGCCCGGACCGTCGCGCCGCGGGCTCGCAACGCGGCACGCGGGGAGCAACAGGAGGCGGTCCCGTGGGAGATCCTGGCGGATCGACTCGCCGAAGAGTCGCGGGCGCGATCGGTCGGGTGACCGGCCGGGGCGGATCGACCCGGCCGCGGAACCGGCGCCTCCCGGCGTGGGCTTCAGCCGGTCGGTGAAGTTGCCGGCTGCGGCTGTTCGCCTGCCATCGTGCCGTGATGCCAGGGCGTCCCGAGCAGCGGCAGGAGGTAGCGGTCGACCCCGTAGTAACCGGCGACCTTCCAGGCCAGGATCAGGCCGATCGCGAGAGTGAACAGCACCGGGTTGACGGATGCTGAGCCTGCGAGCAGGAACGACATGTTCATGAGTGCGCCGAAGAAGGCCGCGATACCCGTCAGGCATCCGACGATGAGGCCGATCCCGACCGCCAACTCGCCGAAGGTGATGAGCGGTGCGAACCAGGTGTAGGCGTTGTTGTCGAGCAGGGTCTGTACGAAGGTGCGATACCAGTCGTAGGTGATCGCCGGGCTGCCCTCCCCGGGCGCCGGGACTGCGACCGCATGCTGCCAGTAGCCCTGCAGCGCCGTCCCTCCGTCAAGCCAGCCCTTGCCGCTGAACTTGTGGTAGCCGGCCTCCAGCCAGCTGAAGCCCACGAACAGACGGATCGGCAGCCAGAACAGGCCGGCCTTCGTGTTGCTGAACAGGAAACGCGTGAAGGCGGGCTCCTCGATCTCGACGGTCTCGCCGCCCGGCTCCTTGCGCATCTGGAACAGGACCACCAGCAGCGCGATGAAGCTGATCCAGAAGCCGACGGTCACGATCTGGTTAAGGGTCGAGTCTGCCTCGGGACTGAACCATGGATTGACGAGGTAGAACAGAAGCACGGCGGCGATCACGCCAAGCGCCGTCGCCAGCGTCCGGTTCGATGACATCCCGTCCCTCCTCGTGCCTGCAGAGATCCGACCCGGTCAGTCTGCTCCGCGTGTTGCCGTCGGGCAATGGGCGCACATTCGCCGTGGTCGACTTCGACACGCGCTCCTGCGGAACACGCGAAAGGCACTAGGTCACAGCGCCCGGCCCGACACCGTGTCGCATCGCGCATCAACCGTTCGGTTGATGCGCGGCTCCACCGAACGCGCCACGAGAACTGGCCGCCCGGCCGACGCGCCACGGGCCTGCCCGGGTCGATGCTGGGCCCATGAACGTCATCGAAGTCCACGACATCGTCAAGACCTACGACGGCCGCGTCGCCGTCGACGGCGTCTCCTTCGACGTCGAGGAGGGCGAGATCTTCGCCATCCTCGGCCCGAACGGCGCCGGCAAGACCACCACCGTCGAGTCCATCGCCGGCCTGCGAACGCCCGACTCGGGCGCGATCAGGGTGCTGGGGCTCGACCCACAGCGCGACCATGCGGCCCTGCGCCAGCTGGTCGGCGTCCAGCTCCAGGAGAGCCAGCTGCCCGACCAGCTGCGCGTCCGGGAAGCGCTCGACCTCTACGCATCGTTCTACGAGACGCCGGCCGACTGGCATGCGCTCATCGACGACCTTGGTCTCGGCGACCACAGGGACAAGGCCTTCGGCAAGCTCTCCGGCGGTCAGAAGCAGCGGCTGTCGATCGCGCTCGCGCTCGTCGGGAACCCGCGGATCGCGGTGCTCGACGAGCTCACCACCGGACTGGACCCGCAGGCCCGGCGTGACACGTGGGACCTGATCGAGGGCATCCGCGACCGGGGCGTGACCGTCGTCCTCGTGACCCATTTCATGGAAGAGGCCGAGCGGCTGGCCGATCGGCTCGCCGTCATCGACGCCGGCAAGGTCGTCGCGATCGACACACCGGCGGGGATCGTCCGGTCGGTCGACGCCGAGCAACGGCTGCGGTTCCGGCCGTCCCAACCATTCGCCGACGACCTGCTGACGGGCCTGCCCGAAGTCCGCAGCGTCACCCACACCGGTCCAGGGCTCGTCGTCGCCGGCACGGGCAACCTCGTCCACGCCGTCACGGCCGTGCTGGCCCGCCACGAGATCGTGGCCTACGACCTCCGGATCGAGCAGGCGGACCTGGACGACGCGTTCATCGCGTTGACCGGCCGCAAGCTCGCGAGCTGATGGGAGAGACAGACATGACACACCTTGCCAAGATCACTGCCGTCGAGGCCAGGCTCCTCTTCCGGGAGCCCGGGACGTGGATCGTCGGGATGCTCCTGCCGGCCTTCGTCCTCGTCGTCATCGGCCTCATCTTCGGGAGCCACGAGACGGAGCCCGGGCTCGGCGGCCGGCGATACATCGACCTCCTTGCACCCTCGATGGTCGTCATCAGCCTGGCGACGCTGGGCATCAGCACGATGCCGGCACGCCTCGTGAAGTACCGGGAGCTGGGCGTCCTCCGCCGGCTGTCGACCACCCCGGTCGAACCGTCCGCCCTGCTGATCGCGCAGCTGATCATCAACGTCGCCGTGGCCATCGGTGGCCTGCTCGTGGTCATCGTCGTCGGCAACCTCGCCTTCCAGGTCCCGATCCCCCAGCACATCCCGGGGTTCGTGGCGGCGTTCCTGCTCGGCGTGTCCTCGCTGTTCGCTCTCGGCCTGCTCGTCGCGGCGGTGGCCCCGACCTCGGGCGTCGCGAACGCGATGATCTGGCCCATCTTCATCACCGTGATGTTCCTCGGCGGCGTCTACCTCCCACGCTGGCTCCTGCCCGAGGCGATCGTCAAGATCGGCGATTTCACCCCGCCCGGTGTCCAGGCGATGCTCGATGCCTGGCTCGGCACGGCACCCCAGCTCCTCCCGCTGGTGATAATGGCCGCGATCACGATCGTGGCCGGCACGGCGGCAGCCAGGCTGTTCCGCTGGGAGTGAGCAGGGACATGCATCCGGGTTCAAGGTCAGACGAGGTCGACGTCCGCTGGGAGCGCTGGAATGCGGCGTCGATGGAGAGGGTCGCCTACCTGACGCTGGCAGCGTCGACGGCCTTCGCGATCCTTCGACCCGACCGCGAACCGGGCGAGCGTCTCGTGACGCTCGCCCTCGTCGCGTTCTCTGCCGCCTGGGTGTACGCGCTGTTCACCCGCTCGCCCAAGCCACGCCCCGAGCAGCGCCGCCGGATGCTCATCTACTTCGTCGGGTTGATCGCCCTCGCGTCCATGTTGATGACGCGGAACCCGCTGTTCTTCATCTTCGCGATCACCGGGTTCTTCCATGCCGCCGTGCTGCGACCGTTCGCCCTGACGATCGTCGGTGTCGCCGCGACGTCGATCTCGATCAATACGCTGGTCAGCGGGTTTCCCTGGCCGACGACCGACCTCTGGATCATCTACGGGGTTGTCATCATCCTGCAGACGGTCGTGATCGGGTTCGGGACGGTCTTCGGCGAGCGCCTGTCCCAGCTGAGCGAGCAGCGCCGCCAGGCGGTCGCCCAGCTCCAGGTCGCCATGGACGAGAACGTCGGGCTCCAGCGGCAGCTCGTCGCGCAGGCCCGGGAGGCCGGGGTCCTAGACGAGCGGGCGCGGATGGCCCGCGAGATCCACGACACCATCGCCCATGGCCTGACCGGGATCGTCACCCAGCTGGAGGCCGCCGAGCAGGCGAGCGATCGACGCGACGACTGGCAGCGGCATGTCGACAACGCCATGCGCCTGGCCCGCGAGAGCCTGTCCGAGGCCCGCCGCTCGGTCGAGGCGTCGCGGCCGGAGGTTCTCGAGGGCGTCACGCTGGAGGACGGCCTCGCCGACGTCGCGCAGCGCTGGTCGGCGATCAACGGCGTCCCGGTCGAGTTCATCGCCACCGGCGATCGGCTGCCGCTCCATCCCGAGATCGAGCTCGCCCTCCTGCGGACCGCCCAGGAAGCGCTGGCCAACGTCGCCAAGCACGCCGGGGCCTCGCGAGCCGGCCTGACCCTGACCTACATGGGCGACGAGGTCGCGCTCGACGTTCGCGACGACGGGGTGGGCTTCGCAGTGGACGATCGCCCGACCGGACCCGGCACCGGCTTCGGCCTGACGGCGATGCGCCAGCGGGTCGGGCGCGTCGCGGGGACGCTCGCCATCGAATCGGAGCCGGGCGGCGGGACGGCGATCTCCGTCCGGGTCCCGGCCATCGGCGCCCCGCCCATCGGCGCCACCTCGTGAGCCCGATCCGGCTCCTCATCGTGGACGACCACCCGGTCGTCCGCGACGGCCTGCGCGGCATCTTCACGGGCGACACCGAGTTCGAGGTCGTCGGCGAAGCCGGCGACGGCGCGGAGGCCGTGGACCTCGCCGAGACGCTCCGGCCCGATGTCATCCTCATGGACCTGCGGATGCCGGGCGTGAACGGCGCGGCGGCGATCCGCCGGCTCGCGGAGCGCGGCAACCCGGCACGGGTGCTGGTCCTCACGACGTACGAGACCGACGCCGACGTCGTGCCCGCGCTCGAGGCCGGCGCGACGGGCTACCTGCTCAAGGACGCGCCACGCGTCGATCTCGTCAACGCCGTGCGTGCAGCCGATCGGGGCGAATCGGTGCTCGCGCCGTCGGTCGCCTCACGACTGGTCAGCCAGCTCCGGCGCCCGGCCCAGGACGCGTTGTCCGACCGCGAGCTGGAGGTGCTGGCGCTGATCGCCCGGGGCGAGACGAACCGCGGCACCGCGGTCCGCCTCTTCATCTCCGAGGCGACGGTCAAGACCCATCTCCTCCACATCTACGCCAAGCTCGACGTCAACGACCGCGCCGCGGCCGTCGCGACGGCGTACGAACGCGGTCTGCTGGGGCCCGATCGGGGCTGACCCGCTTGCGGGGCCGCCGTATCGTGGTCGTCGACCGCTCCGATGCGAGGCGGCGTGGTACGGGGGACGTCGGATGTTCGTGTCGATGGTCCGGCCGGGTTCGATCCGGCCGATCCCGCCGCTCCTCGCGGTTGCGGCCCTGGCGATCGTGGCCCTGGCGGCGTGCGGGGGAGCCGGCACGGAGTCGGCCGGCGCGCGGTCGGCGTCGACGCCCGGGATCGTCGCGGGCGGAGGTGCGATCGGCAGCGCGGTCGTCGCCGGCGACGACCTGTGCAGGCTCCTCGGTCCGGGTGACCTGACGGCTGCGGGCGTCAGCGGCGCCGGCGGACCGACGGAGAACAACCAGCCACCGGACGCGTGGTTCTGCGTCTATCGCGGTGAGTCGAGCGCCACGGGCGGGATCGAGCTCGACGTCTTCCTGTCGGACTCCGCGACGGCTGCCCACGACGTCTTCCCCGACCTGTTCGGCGAGTACCTCGCGGCCAACGTCAAGACGGTCTCGATCGCCGGCGCCGACGAGGCCCGGATGGTCCTCCCGACATCCGACGGCAGCACCGATCCGGCGCTGATCGGGGCACGCAAGGGCCGGCTCACGATCGGCCTCGGGGTCGGGACGGCCTTCGCGGACGCTGAGAAGACCAGCGAGCAGATCCGCCAGCTGTCCGTGCTCGTCCTCCAGCGGGCGGGGACGCTCGGCGACTGAGCACGCCGGTGGCCGGCGGACGATTGTCGCCCCGGAACGCCCTGTGCTATCCTCCCGCTTCGGCCGGAACCGGGTCGTCGTGTACCCGCGCCGGTCGTTTGGAATCGATATCACGAAGGGGAACAGACCATCAGTCGAGACCTGCGCGTGAACCAGATGATCCGCATCCCACAGGTACGGGTCGTCGATGAAGAGGGTGCCCAGCTTGGGGTCATGCCCACGCCACGGGCGCTCGAGATGGCGCAGGAACGAGGCCTGGACCTCGTCGAGGTCGCGCCGATGGCAGCGCCACCGGTCGTCAAGTTCCTCGATTTCGGACAGTACAAGTACGACCTCACGAAGCGGGAGAAGGAAGCCAAGCGCAAGCAGCGTTCGGTGACCTTCAAGGAAGTCCGCCTCTCGCCGAAGATCGGCACGGGGGACTTCGACACCAAGGTCCATCGCGCGATCGAGTTCCTCGAGGACGGCGACCGGATCAAGGTGACGGTCCGCTTCCGCGGTCGGGAGCTCACCCATCCGGAGCTCGGTCGGAACCTCCTCGCGAAGTTCGTCGATCGGGTCAAGGAGCACGGCGTCGCGGAGCGGACACCGCTCCTCGAGGGCAAGTCGATGCACATCACGATGGCATCGCTGCACAAGCCGAAGGTGCACGACGCAGCCCACCCGCGTCCCGCCGACGGGGACGCCAAGACCGACACGACGGACACGAACGAGACCGAACCGACAGAGACACCCACAAGCGCTCCAGCACCTGTCGCCACGACCGAGGTCCCGGCCCGCCCGGCGCCCGAGGCCCCGGCACCGGCAGCACCCGCACCGGCTCCGGCCGCGGCGGAGGCCCCGGCACCGGTGGCGGCGACCAGGAGCGAATCGAGGAAGACCAGCGAGAGCACGCCGGCCCCGGAGCCGGTGACGTCAGGAGAGTAGGCGACCCGTGCCCAAGATGAAGAGCCACAAGGCGGCCCAGAAGCGGATCGGCGTGACCGGCAGCGGCAAGGTCATCCGCGTCAACGCCTGGAGTGGCCACCACCTCGAGATCAAGTCGTCCCGACGGACCCGCCGCTATGCCGGCAAGTCGGTCATCGGGCCCGAGCACGCGAAGCAGGTCCGTCGCCTGCTGCCGTACCTCTAGGAGCGCATCGACCTCATGGCACGAGTCAAGCGGGGCGTCACGTCCCACCGGCGCCACAAGCGCCTCATGCAGGACGCCGAGGGCCGCAAGGGCACCAAGTCGCGCCTGGTCAAGCCGGCGCGCGAGGCGCTCCTCCACGCATTGGCGTACGCGACGCGCGACCGCAAGCAGCGCAAGCGCCAGATGCGTCAGCTGTGGATCGTCCGGATCAACGCGGCGGCCCGCCAGAACGGCCTCACCTACGGCCAGTTCGTCGCCGGCCTGAAGAAGGCGGACGTCGAGATCGACCGGAAGATCCTGGCCGACCTCGCCATCCGCGACGCCGGCACCTTTACCCGCATCGCCGAGCTCGCCAAGGGCGCCTGACCCCGGCCACCCGGGCCGACCAGCCAGCCCGCCGCGGAGCCCTCGACGTCGCCGACGCTCGAGGGCTCGTGATTCCAGCCCACCCCGGACACGAAGGGACCCCGTGGACCTCTCGGACCTGACCCGCGACCTCGAGACGTTGCGCGACGACGCGCTGACCTCGATCGCGGCCGCGCCGGACGTCGCCGAGCCTCGAGGCCCTCGAGCTCGACGTGCTCGGCAAGAAGGGCCGGCTGACGACCGTGCTGCGCGGCATCGGCGCCCTCCCGGCGGACGATCGGCCCCGGGTCGGGGCGGTGGCCAACGTCGTGCGGGGCGCCATCGAGGCGGCCCTCGCCGAACGGGGCACGGCCCTGCGTGGCTCAGCGCTCGCCGGGCGCCTCGTGGCGGAGACGCTGGACGTCACGACGCCGGGCCGGCCGATCCGGGCCGGCACGCCTCCATCCGAGCATCGTCGCCATGGACCAGATCGCCGAGATCTTCGGCCAGTTCGGGTTCGTCGTCCACGAGAGCCCCGAGATCGAGGACGACCTGACCAACTTCCAGATGCTCAACATCCCGCCCGATCACCCGGCCCGCGACCTGTGGGACACCCTGTACGTCGACGTCGAGGGTCGCCTGCTCCGGACGCACACGTCGCCGGGCCAGATCCACGTGATGCGGGCGATGCAGCCGCCGATCCGGGCGCTCCTGCCCGGGCGCTGCTTCCGGTACGAGGCGATCGACGCATCGCACGCCTCCGAGTTCTTCCAGGTCGAGGGGATCATGGTCGACGAGGGGACGACCATGGGCGACCTGCGCGGCCTGCTCGACGAGTTCGCCCGGGCGATGTACGGCGCCGACAAGAAGACCCGCTTCCGGCCGGGCTACTACCCGTTCACGGAGCCGTCCGTCGCCTTCGACGTCGAGTGCCTCGTGTGCGGTGGGTCGGGCTGTCCGGCCTGCGGCCGCACCGGCTGGATGACGATCCTGGGCGCCGGCATGATCCATCCGGTCGTGCTCCAGTGGGGCGGGCTCGACCCGGAGCGCTACCAGGGCTTCGCGTTCGGCATGGGCCCGGAGCGGATCAAGATGCTCAAGCACGGCATCACGGACCTGCGCCTGTTCCAGGAGAACGACCTGCGCTTCCTTGAGCAGTTCCGATGAAGGTGCCGCTCAGCTGGCTGCGCGAGTTCGTCGACGTCGACCTGACCCCGGAGGCCCTCGCCGAACGCCTGACGCTGCTCGGGATGGAGGTCAAGGGCATCGTCCGCTGGGGCGAGGACTGGCGCAACGTCGTCGTCGGGGAGCTGCTGTCCGTCGAGCGCCACCCCCGTGCGGATCGGCTGTCGCTGACGCGCGTCAACGTCGGCTCCGGCGAAGCCGCTGGACATCGTCTGTGGCGCCACGAACATCGCCGCGGGCCAGCGGGTCCCCGTCGCGCTGCCCGGTGCGGTCCTGCCGGGCGATCGGCGCATCGAGCGGACCGAGAAGATGGGCGTCGTCAGCAACGGGATGCTGTGCTCGGGCGACGAGCTCGGTCTGACGGCCGACGCCGACGGGATCCTGATCCTGCCGGCCGACGCCCCGATCGGGACGCCGCTGGTCGACCTCTTCGGGGACGTCGTCCTCGACGTCGACGTCAAGCCCAACCGGGGCGACGCGCTGTCGATCGTCGGGCTGGCCCGGGAGGTCGCGGCCGTGACCGGCGGGCCGCTGCGCCTGCCGCCGACCGACCTCGTCGAGACCGGACGGCCGACGGCCGAGCGGCTCCGGGTCGACGTCCTCGATCCGGACCTGTGTCCGCGGTTCGTCGGCCGCTGGGTGAGCGACGTCCGGATCGGACCCTCGCCGGACGCGGTCCAGATGCGCCTGCTGGCGGCCGGCCATCGGCCCATCAGCAACGTCGTGGACGCGTCCAACTACGTGATGGTCGAGCTGGGCAAGCCGATCCACACGTTCGACGCCGCCGCGGTCCACGACGGCCGGATCATCGTCCGGCGGGCGACCGCGGGGGAGCCGTTCGAGACGCTCGACCACGTCAAGCGCGAGCTGGACCCGGACACCCTGGTCATCGCCGACGACGCGGGCCCGATCGGGATCGCGGGCGTCATGGGCGGCCTGACCTCGGAGATCGGGGAGGGGACGACGAACGTGGTCGTCGAGTCGGCCATCTTCGACCCGATCAGCATCCGTCGGACCGCCTTCCGGTACGCGCTGCGGTCGGATGCCAGCCTCCGCTTCGAGAAGGGCCAGGAGTGGCGCCTGGCGCGGGTCGGCGCGGACCGCACGGCCCGGCTCATCGCCGAGTGGGCCGGCGGCCAGGTCGCCCCCGGCGCGGTCGACACCGCCCCCGACGACCCGCCGCAGCCACGCGTCGCGTTCCGCCCGGCGCGGGTCAACCGCCTGCTCGGTACCGAGATCGGCACGGACGACCAGCGCGCCCTGCTGGCGCGGGTCGGGATCGAGACCGCCCCGGTGGCCGGACCGACGACGATCCGGGTCGCCGCCGGCTCCAAGCCGCTCGAGGTCGAGGCCGGCGACGCCGAGGTGATCGAGGCCACGATCCCGACCTGGCGGCGCGACCTGCTCGTCGAGGCCGACCTGACCGAGGAGATCATCCGGGTCCGTGGCTACGAGCTCGTGCCGGCCAGCCTGCCCGACACGCCGATGCCGACCTTCCGACCCGATCCGCTCGCCGTCCGCACGGCCGTCCGGCGGATGCTCATCGGCGCGGGCCTGACCGAGGTCGTGACGCCGGCCCTCGTCGCGCCCAAGGTCGTCGAGCGGTTCCCGGCCCGCGATGACGGGGCGCCCGACGACGAACCGGAGCAGCGACCCGCCGGCCGGCCGGTCGTCGTCACCAACCCGCTGTCCAGCCAGCACTCCGTCCTCCGCCAGAGCCTGCTCGGCAGCCTCCTCGAGGTCGTCTCGACCAATCTCCGGTACGGCCGCGACGACGTCGCGATCTTCGAGGTCGGCAAGGGCTACGGCGCCCCGGACGAGCGGTCCACCCGCGAGTGGTGGCGGCTCGGGCTTGCGCTCACCGGTGCCGCCGAGCCGGCGACATGGGACCGGCCGGCCCGGCCGTACGACCTCGATGACGCGAAGGGCATCGTCGAGCTGGTGTGCCGGCGCCTGGGGCTGCCACGTCCCGCCTTCGAGCGGATCGCCGACGACCCGAACCTGCACCCCGGTCGCGCCGCCCGGGTCACCGCCGGCGGCAGCCTGACCGGCCGGCTGGGCGAGCTGCATCCGGACGTCATCGCCGACCTCGACCTGCGTGCCGAGCGGGTCTACGTCGCCGAGCTCGCGATCGCGGGCCTGGCCGGTGGCCAGCCGACGCAGTACCGCGTGACCGCGCCCTCGCGCCAGCCGACGGTCGAGCGCGACCTGGCCATCATCGTCGACGCGGACCGCCCGGCGGCCGAGGTCGAGGCGGCCATCCGGCGCCACGGCGGCCCGTTGCTCCGGGACGTGGCCCTGTTCGACATCTACCGCGGGCGACCCCTCGCCGAGACCGACAAGAGCCTCGCCTACCGGCTGACGCTGCGCGACGACGAGCGGACGCTCACCGAGGCCGAGCTCGATGCGGCGGTCGCGGGCGTCGTCGCCGGGCTCAGCGACGAGCTCGGGGCTCGTTTCCGGACCTGACCGGACCTCCCCGGACCGGCCCCAACGCGGGCCGATGCCTTGCGGCTCGCGGATGGCCGCTGCTACCCTTGCGCCGCTCTCGGCGCCGCCGGGTGCACTGCTGACGGAGGCGCACCCGCGTGGATGTCGGAACATTCCTGGAAGGCGTCGGGACGATCGACCTTCTGATCGTCCTGTATTTCATCGGCTTCTTCGTCCTCGGCTTCGCCCAGGGGACGATCCGGCGCCTGATCGGCATCGCATCGATCCTGTTCTCGTGGTTCCTGGCGGCCCTGCTCGCCGAGCCACTGTCGAACTTCCTCGGGGCGAACTGGACGCAGTTCCCGCCGGAGTACAGCTACATGATCGGGTTCGGGACGGTCTTCGTCGCCTCGTCGATCGCCTTCGCGCTCGTCGCCCAGGGGTTCTACAAGCCGCAGCCGCTGTTCCAGAAGGCGCGGTTCCTCGACGAGATCATCGGCGGCCTCCTCGGTCTGCTCGAGGCGGCGATCATCTTCGGGGCGGTCCTGATCATCCTCGACTCGTTCTTCCGCATCCCGGGCATCCCCCAGGACCCGCAGGAGCTGCCGTTCCTGCGTGACCTCTGGACCGCGCTCGACGGCACGAAGATCGCCGAGGTCTTCCGGGACACCCTGATCCCGGCGTTCTTCGCGCTGACCGGCCTGTTCGTGCCGGACAACATCGAAGCCAACTACCCGTCGTTCTGAGCGTCCTCGACCGGACCATCCTGGCCGGCCCGACCCTCGACGCCGGGCGCGCCCTCATCGGCGCCCGGCTCGTCCGGGACGACGCGACCGGTCGTCGGGTCGGCCGCATCGTCGAGGTCGAGGCCTATCTCGGGCCGGACGATCGCGCGTCGCACGCCCGGTTCGGCGAGACCGCCCGCAACCGGGTCATGTTCGGGCCGGCCGGTCATGCCTACGTGTACCTTGTCTACGGGATGTACGACTGCCTCAACGTGGTGACCGAACCGGCCGGCGTGGCCGCTGCCGTCCTGATCCGTGCCGTCGAACCGCTCGCGGGCATCGAGGCGATGCGGGTCGACCGCGTGCTGCGGGCGACGACCCGGCGACGCAGCCTGACGGCCGACCGGGCGGCGGCCGCCGCCGACCGGATCGCACGCTCGCCGGCCGATCGCCTGGCCAGCGGACCGGGCCTCGTGACCGCGGCATTCGGGATCGACACGAGCTGGACCGGTGTCGACCTGTGCGACCCGGCGTCGCCCCTGCGACTCGAGGCGGCCCCGGCCGATGAGCCGCCCGCGACCGTCGTCGCCACGCCGCGGATCGGCGTCGACTATGCGGGTGAGCCGTGGGCCGGCCGTCCGTTGCGGTTCGTCGAACGCGGCCACCGGTCCGCGTCCGGCCCGGCCACCGGGCGCTGACCGGCCCGATGGACCAGCGCACCCTGGGTCTCCTCGAGTTCCCGGCCATCCAGGCACGGCTCGCGGCGGCCACCTCGTTCCCGCCCTCGCGCCGCCTGGCGGAGGCGATCGAGCCGTCGAACGACCCGGTCATCGTCGCGCGCGGCCTCGACGAGACCGACCAGGCCCGGGCGCTCGTCCAGGACCGGCCGGGCGTCGGCATCGGCGCGGCCCACGACATCGGCCCGGCCATCGAGCGAGCCGCGCGCGGCGGCCGGCTGGAGCCGGGCCAGTTCCTCGAGATCGCGACGACCCTCGACGCCACGGCCCGGCTGGCCACGCTCCTGGCCGACGAGCGGCGGCCGCTCCTGCGCGAGGTCGGGGCGGACCTCCACGCGCTGCCCGCGCTGCGCTCGACGCTGGCGCGCAGCTTCGATCCGGTCGGCGAGCTGCTCGATACGGCCTCGCCGCGTCTCGGCGGCCTGCGCGCGGCCGTTCGCGTCGCCTACGACCGGCTGCGGCGCCGGCTGGACGCGCTGGTCGGCTCGGAGCTCGGCTCGTCGCTCCAGGAGCCGATCATCACGCTCCGCAACGGGCGGTACGTCGTCCCGGTCAAGGCCGAGGCCCGGAACCGGGTGAAGGGCATCGTCCACGACGCGTCGGGCAGCGGCCAGACGCTCTTCATCGAGCCGCTCATCGCGGTCGAGCTGGGCAATGCCTGGCGGGAGGCGCAGGTCGCCGAGGCGGAGGAGATCGCGCGGATCCTCGACGAGCTGTCGGCGTTCGTCGCGGCCAACGCGGATCCACTGCGCGAGACCCTGGACGCGCTGGCGCGCTTCGACCTGTGGGTCGCCAAGGCGACGCTGGCCGCGGAGATGGGCGCCAGCCGGGCCGAGACCGCCGACCGGCCCGAGGCGATCCTGCTGTCGGCTCGACACCCGGGCCTGACCGGCCGCGTCGTCCCGATCGACATCCGGCTGGGCGACGGCTACACCGCGCTCATCGTCACGGGCCCGAACACCGGCGGCAAGACCGTCACGCTCCGGACGCTCGGCCTGCTCAGCCTCATGCACCAGGCCGGCCTCCACGTGCCCGGCCGAGCCCGGCAGCCGCCTGCCGATCTGGCGGGACGTGTTCGCCGACATCGGCGACGAGCAGTCGATCGCGCAGTCGCTGTCCACCTTCTCCGGCCACCTGCGTTCGATCATCCGGATCGTCGAGGCCGCCGGGCCGGGCACGCTCGTGCTGCTCGACGAGCTCGGGGCCGGCACGGACCCGACGGAGGGCTCGGCGCTGGCCCAGGCCTTGCTGGACCACTTCATCCGGGCGGGCGCGCTGGTCGCGGCCACGACCCACTACGCCGAGCTCAAGGCGTACGCCCACACGACGCCGGAGGCACGCAACGCGGCGGTGGAGTTCGACCTCGAGACGCTCTCGCCGACCTACCGGCTGACGATCGGCCTGCCCGGCGGGAGCCAGGCGTTCGCCATCGCCGAGCGGCTCGGCCTGCCCGAGCCGATCGTGACCGACGCCCGCTCGCGGCTGTCCGAGAACCAGCGCACGTTCGAGGCGACCCTGGCCTCGATCCGGGCGACGGAGGGCGAGACCAGCGACGCGCTGGACCGGGCGCGGGCGGCCGAGCTGCGGGCGACCGAGGCGCTGCGGGCCGCCCAGGAGGAACGCCGCCGTGCCCGGCAGGAGCGGGACGACGCGGTTCGCGCGGCACGGGCCGAGGCGGAACGGATCGTGGCCGACCTCCGGACCGAGGTGGCCACGACGCGCGAGGCGCTCGATCGCGAGACGGTCACCGCCCCGGCGCTGGACCGGGCGGTGGACCGTGCCGAGGCGACGCTCGAGCGGTTGCCGGCCGAGACACCGGCCGTCGTCGAGGAGGCGCCGGTCCCGCGGACGTGGTCGCTCGGGGAGCGCGCCCGCAGCCGCTCGGGCGGCTGGGAAGGGCGGATCGTGGCGCTCGAGCGCGCCGGCCGCCGGGCGACCCTGGAGGCCGGCGGGATGCGCGTCACGGTCGAGACGGACGACCTGGTCCCGGCACTCGCCGAACCGGCCGCAGCGGGGACCCGTGGCGGCGCCGGCGGGGCGGCCGCCGACTCGAACGCCTCCGAGCTCCGCCTCGACCGGGCGCGCTCGGTCGCGTCATCGCTCGACCTCCGCGGGGCGCGGGTGGACGAGGCGCTCGACGCGCTCAACCGCTACCTCGACGATGCGGCACTGGCCGGCCTCGACAAGGTCCTGATCATCCACGGGATGGGCACGGGCGCGGTCCGCGACGCGGTCCGCAGCGCGGCGGCGAGCCACCCGCTGGTCACGTCGATCCGGCCCGGGCAGCGTGGCGAGGGTGGCGACGGGGCGACGATCGTCGAGCTCTGACCGGCCGGCGCGAGCGGGTCAGCGAGGGCGCGGGGTCTCTCGCGGCTTGCGGGTCGGGAACGGCTTGTTCGTCGGCCCCCCGAACGGCGGCGGCGTCGGGAGGGCGATGCAGGGCGGTTCGGCGGCGGACGGGACCGGCGTGGGCGCGAACGGGTTGCAGTACTGCGGCGGCGTGTAGAGCGGGCACTGCGCGGTCGGCTTGAACGGCGCGCCCCAGCTCCGGCCGAACGGCGTGAACGCGCCGTTGTAGAAGTAGGCCGTCCGGGTCCCCTTCGGGCCGCCACGCACGCCGGAGCCCTTGGCCGCCCGGGCGCCCCAGTTGGCGTTGGCCTTCTGCCAGGCCGGGAAGTTCGACTCGACCTCGGAGAGGTTGAAGAAGCCCTTGGTGACCTTGGGTCCGGCGCAGCCTTCGCGCCACAGGAGCCCGGACGCCTTGTCGATCGAGGCTGCGACCCGGATCGTCTCCTTCTGGGTCGGGACCGTGCCCGGCAGGAACAGCTCCTTGACCGTCTTCTTCGTGAATGGGCCTGGCTTGAGCCCGGTGAAGGCGTCGACGGTGGCGGACTTGAGGCCGCTGGGCGGCTTGAACGACGCGATCTTCATGCCCTTGCTGACCTCGGTCATGATCGCCGACCAGAGCGGGGCAGACGTATCCAGGGACAGCTTGCCGTCGTTCGGGCTGTTGTCGCTGTTGCCCATCCAGACGCCCACGGCCAGCGCAGGCGCCTTCTTGTCGGCCGGTGGGGCGAGGAAGCCGTAGGCCGCCACGTCGCGGTTGTCGCTGGTCGTGCCGGTCTTGTACGCCGCCGGTCGCCGGGTCTTGCCGTTGTAGATCGCCCACTCGCCCCAGAACGGGTTGACCTTCTTGTCGGTGTTCCCGGCGAGGATGTCCGTGAGGATGTAGGCGGCTCCGGCCGAGGTCACGCGCTTGCCCTTGGGCTGCTCGTCGGGCTTGGGCCAGACGACCTCACCGGTGGACTGGCGCAGGACCGTGCCGATATAGCGGTGCGGCATGAGGACGCCGTTGTTGGCGATCGTGCCGTAGGCACCCAGCAGGTCGATCGGGTGGACCTCCAGCGTGCCGATGCCCTCGGACAGGACCGGCAACGCCGTCTTCGGGTAGGTCAGCCCGAAGTCCTTGGTCCGATCGTAGACGTGGTCCAGGCCGCTCATGATCGTGGCCTTGATGGCCGGGATGTTCAGGGAGAACTGGAGCGCCGAGCGGAGCCGGACCGGGCCGCGCTCGAGGTGGTCCGCCTGGGTCGGGATGAAGCCGCCGCCGAAGTTGGTGGTGACGTCCATGAACATCGTCGAGGCGGTCAGCGTCTTGTCGTCGATGCCGATCGCGTAGTCCACCGGCTTGATGGCCGACCCCGGCTGGCGCCAGCCGTCCGACAGCACGTCGAACTGCGGCTGGAACCTCTTGCTGCCCTTCGAGGTGTAGCTGGCGGACCCGACATAGGCCAGGATCTCGCCGGTCCGGTAGTCCTCGACCGCGGCCGCCGCGTTGTTGATGTTGTGGCCGCGCAGACCCATGATCCAGGAGCGCGCCGCGCGCGGGATCTTGCGGCTGGAGAGGATGGCCGACGGGTTCTTGGCATTCGGCGCACGCGCGGCGACGTAGACCCACTTCTCGGCGGTCTTCTGCATCGTCCAGTCGAGGGTCGTGATGACCTTGTAGCCGCCGGTGTCGACCTTCGGGCAATCGGTGGGGGAGTCGGGGCACAGCAGCGTGGCGAGGTCGCGGCGGACCTGCCACACGAAGTGCGGTGCCTTCCACGCGGCGGACACCTGCTGCACCAGCTCGACCGGCTCGTTCTTGGCGGCCTCGTACTCGGCGAGGGTGTGCTTGTTGCCGGTCAGCGTGCTCCGCGTCTCCATCAGGTCGAGGACCTTGTTGCGGCGCTGCACGACCTCCGAATCCTGGGGCACGATGAGCTTGAACTTCGTGCACTCCTGGCCTTCGGCGACGTCCTCCAGGCAGACCTCGGTCGCGTTGCGCATGAGGTCGAACTTCGTCGGCGACTGCGGGATCGCGGCCAGGATCGCGTCCTGGGCGAGGGTCAGGTTGGCCAGCGACTTGCCGAAGTAGCTCTTGGCCGCCGCCTTCACGCCGTAGCTCTGGTTGCCGTAGAAGTTCTGGTTGAGGTAGGCCGTGATGATCTGCTTCTTGCCTTCCTCACCGGGGTACGCCTGGGTCAGGCGGATCGACTGGATGATCTCGCGCGCCTTGCGCTCGTAGGTCGTTCCCTCGAAGGCCGACGCCGGCAGGAGCCGGGCGCGAACGAGCTGCTGGGTGATGGTCGAGGCGCCGCGGGGCTTGCCGGAGACGGTGTCGAGGCCGGCCGAGACGATGCCCGCCGGGTCGAAGCCCGGGTTGACCCAGAAATCCTTGTCCTCGATCGCGGTCGTCGCGTCGATGATCTCGCCGGGCAGCTGGTCGTAGGTCACGAGCTCGCGCTTGAGGTCGCCGAGACGGGCCAGCTCGATCTTGCCGGTCCGGTCGTAGATGACCGTCTGCTGCTCGAAGGGGATGTTGGTCAGGGCCGCGACCGGATCCGGGAGGCCGGAGGCGTAGTAGTTGTAGGCACCCACGGCGACGACGGCGCCGGCCCCGGCCAGGAGGCCACCCGTGAGGATGAACACCATGAGGACGACGAGAAGGATCTGACCAACGGTCGACGATCCTGTCCGACCCTGCGGGCGACGGTGGAGCGCCCTTCGATGGCGCTGGCGCCGCGCGAGACTGGTCTGCATCTAAGGCCGCACGATAGCATAGCGAGCGTGAATCAACGGATGCCTGCCTCCAACTTGGTCGAGACGGCTCGACGCTCAGACCTGTGACGGAGTCGTCGGAGGACGGTCCGGGCGGGCTGCTCGGCGAGCTCGACCTGGCGCGGCATCCTGCACGCCACGACGCCCGGCCTGGCCGCCCGTCTCGCCCGCGATCCGTCGATCGCCGGCTACATCGGGTTCGATCCGTCCGGGCCGTCGCTCCACGTCGGCCACCTCGTGCCGATCTTCGGGCTGCTCCGGCTCCAGCGGTTCGGCGGCCGGCCCGTGGCGGTCGTGGGTGGCGGGACCGGCATGATCGGCGACCCGTCCGGGCGATCGTCGGAACGGAACCTGCTCGACCGCGAGACCCTCGCGGTCAACGTGGCCGGGATCCGCGGCCAGCTCGAGCGGTTCCTCGACTTCTCGGCCGGCAGCCACGCCGCGGTCATGGTCAACAACCTCGACTGGCTGGGCGAGCTGTCCCTGATCGAGTTCCTGCGTGACACGGGCAAGCACTTCACGGTCCCGTACATGCTGGCCAAGGACTCGGTCCAGGTGCGGCTGGAGCGCGGGCTGTCGTTCACGGAGTTCAGCTACATGCTGCTCCAGTCGTACGACTTCGCCCACCTGTACCGGACGATGGGCGTCGAGCTCCAGATGGGCGGCGCCGACCAGTGGGGCAACATCACGGCCGGCCTCGAGCTCATCCGGCGGACAGCCGGCCTGGACGACGACGCCGAGCCGGCTCACGGTCTCGCCTACAAGCTGCTGCTGTCACCGTCCGGGACCAAGTTCGGCAAGAGCGAGACCGGCGATTCGGTCTGGCTGGACCCGACGCGGACGTCGCCCTATGCGTTCTACCAGTACTGGCTGAACACCGACGACCGCGACGTCGGGACCTACCTGCGCTGGTTCACCGAGCTGCCGCGCGAGGCGATCGAGGCGCTCGACGCCGAGCTGCTCGCGCATCCGGAGGCGCGGGCCGGCCAGCATGCCCTCGCGCTCGACATCACCACCCGGACCCACGGGGCCGAGGCGGCCGCTCGGGCGGTCGCCGATTCGGCGGCCAAGTTCTCGGCGGAACCGATCGACGACCCGGCCGTCCTCGCCGCCCTGTACGCGTCGGCGGGCGGGTTCACGTTCCAGCCGGCGTGGCTGGCGGCCGGCAGCGCGACGCTGCTGGCGGAGGCCGGGCTCCTCGCGTCGAAGGGCGAAGCGCGACGGCTGATCGCCGGCGGTGGCGTGACGATCAACGGGGCACGCATCACCGACGCGGCCACCGTGCCGGAGCCGATCGCCGGGGAGTGGCTGGACGTCCGTATCGGCAAGCGACGGCGGGAGATCGGGCGCGCCCAGGGCTAGCCGGGACCGAGCGCGCGAACCGTCGCGCGAGACGGGCTAGGGGCGATGCCGCTCCCGCAGGACATCGATGACAGGCGCCGGCGACGTATCGCGTTCGGCGAGCAGGACGAGCAGGTGGTAGAGCAGGTCCGCCGATTCGCCGGCGAGGGCGGCCTGACCGGCCGTTCGGTCCGTGCCGGCGGTCTCGGCCGCGGCGTCGTCCTTGGCGGCGAGGAGGACCTCGGTCGCTTCTTCGGTCACCTTGCGGGCGGCCGCGTCGACACCGCCGTCGAGGAGCGAGGTCGTGTACGAGCCGGCCGGACGTTCGGCGGCTCGCGCCGCGATCGTCGCCCAGAGCGTCTCGAGCCACGCGAAGCCCTGGGAGGCGCGCTCGGCCGGCGCCCCGGCGGGGTCGAAGCAGCTGCGCGTGTCTCGATGGCAGGTCGGCCCGACGGGATCGACCGTGATCAGCAGCGCGTCGCCGTCGCAGTCGACCGCCCAGTCGACGAGCCGCAGGACGTGCCCGCTGGTCTCGCCCTTGCGCCACAGGCGACCGCGGGACCGGGAGTGGAAATGGACCTCGCCGGTCGCCGTGGTCGCCGCCAGCGCCTCGGCATCCATGTAGCCGACCATCAGCACCCGTCCGTCGGCGACGTCCTGGATCACGGCCGGCGCCAGGCCGTCCGGCCCGAACCGCACGTCGGGGGTCGTCATCCGACACGCTCCGGCACGAGCCGGACGGGGAGCCCGGCCGCCGCCATCGCCGCCTTGACGTCGCCGATGGAATGGATCCGGCGATGGAAGATCGAGGCAGCCAGGACGGCATCCGCGCCGCCGTCACGGACCGCCGCCACGAAATCGGCCGGACCGGCGGCGCCACCGGACGCGATGACCGGCACGCGCACCCGCGACGTGATCGCCCGCAGCAGGGCCGTGTCGAAGCCCGACCCCGTGCCGTCGCGATCGATCGACGTCACGAGGAGCTCGCCGGCGCCGAGATCGACCGCACGCTCCGCCCAGGCCACGGCGTCGACACCGGTGGGCTCGCGGCCGCCCGAGACCACGACCTCCCAGGCCGGTGGCCCGTCCGGATCGGGTGGCACGACGGCGCGCGCGTCGATCGCGACCACGACCGCCTGGCGGCCGAACCGGCCGGCGCACCGGCTGATGAGCGTCGGGTCCGCGACCGCCGCGGTGTTGAGCGAGACCTTGTCGGCGCCCGCGCGGAGCACGTCCCGCATCGCCACGACGGTTCGGACCCCGCCCCCGACGGTCAGCGGGATGAACGCGCGCCGGGCCGTACGTTCGACGATGTCGAGCAGCGTTCCGCGCCGCTCGGGAGCGGCGGTGATGTCCAGGAAGACGAGCTCGTCGGCACCCTCCGCGGCGTAGCGCTCCGCGAGCTCGGGCGGATCGCCCTCGTCGACCAGGTCGACGAACCGGGTGCCCTTGACGACCCGTCCATCGGCCACGTCGAGGCACGGGATGACGCGCCGTCGCAGCATCAGGCGGCCCGCGACGAGGTCGACGAAGTTGGCCAGCAGCCGGAGGCCGTCCGGGCCGCTGCGTTCGGGGTGGAACTGCACGCCCAGCAACGCGTCACGGGCGACCGCCGACACGAACGCGCCGCCGTGGTCGGTCGTGGCCAGGATCACGCCACGTGCCTCCGCGTCGGGCACGCCCACGTACGAGTGGACGAAGTAGAAGTCGGTTCCGTCCGCGATGCCGTCGAAGAGCGGATGCGAGCGCGTTCGCTCGACCTGGTTCCAGCCGATGTGCGGGAGGGTCGGCGCATCCTCGATCCGGACCGTCCGCCCGGGCACGACCCCGAGCGTCGTCGCGCCGTCCTCGTCGCTGCCGTCGAACAGGAGCTGCAGGCCGAGACAGATGCCGAGGAACGGGCGGCCCCCCGCGATCCAGGCGTCGATCGGCCGGGTC